>NZ_CP067101.1:6363636-7000000 GCF_016616425.1 Bradyrhizobium diazoefficiens | reverse complement strand
GCGGCGTTTTTGTGTTTGTGCGGATGAATGCCGCACCGGCTGCATCTTTCGGTCACGATCGCCGTTCAGCATGGGATCAGCCAAAGCATGATCCGGACCCGAAGGGCCGCGTTAGCGCAACGTGTGAAGCGGTTTCCCGGAAGGATCATGCTCAAACAATGATCCAAAGCGCGCTGACGATTCATCCCAATCTCATCGCGCTTCAATGGCGGCGGCCTCAGCTCGCGGCTCGTGAGCCGCGCTCTCTCTGCAGTTGAATACCGGGAGTCACGAGTTCACAGGCCATTCACGTCGAGGGCGATAATCGAAATCCCGTTTGTGACTTTGCCGATCAGAGATCCGAGGAGATTCTCATGTCCGCATTGCTTCGTCCCGGCCTCGTTGCGTTCGGCGTCGCCTGCCTCGTGTCGGCAGCATCGCTTGCCGGCTCCGCGTTCGCGCAAGCCAGGCAGCAGCCGGCCCCGAGCCAGGCCGCGCCCGCACAGCAACAGGCGCCCGCGCTCAAGCAGATCGCGCTGACCGACAAGCAGATCGAGGGCGTACTCGCTGCGCAAAAGGACATGGACGCGATCACGGAAAAACTTCCCGAGAACACCGCGCCGGACCCGAAGGTGATTGCGCAGCTCGACGGCGTCGCCAGGAAGCACGGCTTTGCCGGTTATGACGACTACAACAACGTCGTCGACAACATCAGTCTCGTGATCGGCGGCTTCGACCCGGCGACCAAGAAATATGTCGGCACTGACGCCGTGATCAAGGCGCAGATCGCGCAGGTGCAGGCCGACAAGAAGATGCCGGCCAAGGACAAGAAGGAAGCGCTCGACGAGCTCAACGAAGCGCTGAAGACGCCGGCGCCCGCGGTCGAGAACAAGGGCAATATCGATCTCGTCGGCAAGTATTACGACAGGCTGGTCGCCGCATTCGGTGACGAGGAGAATTGACGCGTCGTGCGCTTCCGTAGGGGGGCAAAGGCGCAACGCGCCGTGCCCACCATTGCTCCGCCCCAGATCTTTTTTGATTTCGGTGGGCACGATTCGCTTTGCCCACCCTACGATAGGCGGACAAGCCGAGTCACACGAAAGCCCCGGAGACATCTCCGGGGCTTTGTCGTCTCGCGTCTCGCAGCGCAGTTACGTCCGCGTCCGCATCCGCATCATGAAGCTGTCGTAGCTGAGCTCGGCGACCTGCATCCAGGCGAGCGAATCGGCCCGATAAGCGGTGAGGCTCGAATACATCTTGCCGAAATGCGGATTGCTCTTGGCGAGGTCGGCATAGATCTCATTGGCCGCGCCGTAACAGGCTTCGAGCACCTCCTGCGGGAACGGCTTGAGCGTCGCGCCGGCCGCCAGCAGTCGCTTCAGGGCCGGTGGATTGACCGAGTCGTACTTGCCGGTCACCCAGGTGAAGGTATCGAGCGAGGCCGCCGAAATCGCCGCCTGATAATGTTTCGGCAGCGCATTCCACTTCTCGAGATTCATGATGTTGTGGCCTTGGCCGGTGCCTTCCCACCAGCCCGGATAGTAGTAGTATTTCGCGACCTTGACGAAGCCGAGCTTCTCGTCGTCGTACGGGCCCACCCACTCGGCCGCGTCGATCGTGCCCTTCTCCAGCGCGGGATAGATGTCGCCCGCTGCGATCTGCTGCGGCACGCCACCGACTTTCGCGATGATATTGCCGGCGAAACCGCCAACCCGGAATTTCAGGCCTTTGAGATCGTCGATGGTCTTGATCTCCTTGCGAAACCAGCCGCCCATCTGGGCGCCGGTCGAACCCGTGGGAACGCCGATGGCATTGTGCTCCTTCAGCAGATCGTTGATCATGTCCTGACCGCCGTTCCACAACAGCCAGGAAATGTGCTGGCGCGTGTTGAGGCCGAACGGCAGCGCTGTGCCGAAGGTGAAAGCCGGGTTCTTGCCCCAATAGTAATAGAGCGCAGTGTTGCCCATCTCGACAGTGCCGTTCGAGACGGCGTCGAGCACTTGCAGGCCCGGCACGATTTCGCCGGCGGCAAAGGGCTGGATCTGAAAGCGGTTGTCGGTGATCTCGGCGACGCGCTTGCAGAAATACTCGCAGCCGCCATAGAGCGTATCGAGCGATTTCGGCCAGCTCGCGGTGAGCCGCCATTTCACCTCCGGCATCGACTGCGCGACAGCCGGCGCGGCAACGGCACTCGCTGCAAGGCCCAATCCGCCCGCCGTCAGGAATTTACGACGTTCCATGCGTCTCCCCTCTTGTTGTCATGTCGAGTCCTCGACGAGGGATCGCGATCTTGTCGCCGCTTTGTGGTCGCCGGTGGCCGACGTTTCTTGTTGTCCGAAATTGCTATTCCCGGATCGCAGGCAGGATGACCAAAGGGGGCCCGCGAATCAAGCGCACTTTGGTCGCGCTTGCGATGGTGCGGATCAATGCTGCGCTGCGAACGCGGCTTCCATGGCCTTGCGCGTCTTCACCGTCTCATTGCCCGCGTCGAATTCGACGTCGCCCCAGCGCACCATTGCGCCGTGCGCGATGTCATGCTTCAGCTTCACACGGTGTGCGAGGCCAATCGGCAACGCGCCGGCCTTCAGGCTCGCGGCCGCCGGTACCAGCTTGCCCCACACCGTGTAACCGCCTTCGCCGTCCAGCATCTCGCCCGCGCGCAAATTGCGCTTGGCGACCGCCGCGACGTCGCCGCGGAAGCCGCTCGCCTGACCGGTCGCCTCGCCCCGCAGCGCGGCCGACAGCACCGAGATGTTCAGCTCGAGCCCGATCAGGTGATAGGGCTTGTACATCGCAGCATAGCGCCCGCTGGCGTCGGTCTTGAGGCCGTATTGTCTGAAGCAGTCGGCGGCGTAGTCGTTCGGCGCCTCCAGCACGACATAGACGCCCCAGCGCAGATCGCGAAACACCGGCCGGCCGTCGCGTTCGAGCGAGGAGACGACCTCCACCACGCCCGGCCGTTCCAGCACGCCGCCGCGCGCACGCGGCCGCATGATGTGCGGCAGATCGTCGACGCCGCAGGGCGGAAACAGCAGGCCGTCCGCGGGCACGTCGAGCGCGCAGGCGTTGGCGATCGCGGCCATCTCGATCGCCGATTTGGTGCCGTCGAGAAACGAGTTGAACATCTGCGGATTCATGCCTGCCGACTGCGCTTCGCCCGCGGTCAGACCGTAATGCTGCCAGACGCCGTCCGGCGTCACATCGTGGTAGGCCGGCAGGTACTTCGTGCCCTTGCCGGCGGCGACGACGCGGAAGCCGGTGGCACGGGCCCAGTCGACCATCTCGGCGGTCAGCGCCGGCTGGTCGCCATAGGCGAGCGAATAGACCACGCCCGCCTTGCGCGCTTCCTCGGCGAGCAGCGGACCTGCCAGCACGTCGGCCTCGACATTCACCATGACGATATGCTTGCCCGCCGCGATCGCGGCGCGCGCATGCTTGATCCCCGCGGCGGGATTTCCAGTCGCCTCCACCACCGCGTCCATCGCACCGCCGGCAATGGCGCGCGCGCCGTCATCGGTAAAGACGGTCGCCGCAATGCGCGTCGCGTCCCAGCCAACGGTGCGACAGGCCTCGCGCGCGCGATCGCGGTCGATGTCGATGATGATGGGCACCTCCAGCCCCGGCGTATGCGGCACCTGTGCCAGAAACATCGAGCCGAATTTGCCCGCGCCGATCAAGGCGACCCGGACGGGCTTGCCGGCGGACGCGCGGGCCTGGAGGAGGCGGAAGAGGTTCATGGGGCGCTTCCGATGTTTCAGCGTTGCTGATGAGGCTTGCATTCTGCTCACCTCTCCCCGGAGGGGAGAGGACGGTTTGCGCAGCAAACCGGGTGAGGGGCCGCAGCTCCGACGAGAGGTCGTAATCCCTCACCCGGCGCTTCGCGCCGACCTCTCCCAATGGGAGAGGTGAAGCTCGCCGTGGCGCAACTTTACTCCGCCGCCTGCCGCGGCGCACGGGCAAGGCGCAGCAGCGCGTCGTCGTCCACCGTCCTGATCGGTGCGAAGTCGCGATGCGCGATGTAGTCCGGCCGCGTCGGGGTTCGGATGTAGTTCGAGACCGCGTTCAGCGTCAGGTACACGATCTTGCGGGGGTAGGGCGTGATGTTGCCGGCCGAGCCGTGCACGAGATTGCCGTGGAACATCAGCATGCCGCCGGGCTTGCCGGTCGGTGCGACGATGCCGCCCTGCTCGACCAACCGGGTCACCGTTGCCTCGTCCAGCGTCCACAGCGGATAGGAGGTGGTGGCGAGGTCGTGCGAGGCTTCGAGGTCGCCGGCGTTCTGGCTGCGCGGCACCAGCATCAAGGGACCGTTGATCGGCATCACCTCGTCGAGGAAGATCGCGATGTTCATCGCGCGCGGCTCCGGCATGCCGTCGTCGCGCTTCCAGGTGCCGTAATCCTGGTGCCATTGCCAGACGTCGCCGGTAAAGGCCGATTTCGCGTTGATCTTGAACTGGTGCATGTAGACCGGCTCGCCGAACAATTGCTCGACCGGTTCGATCATGCGCGGATGCGCGCCCAGCAGACCGAACGCCTCATTGTAGAGATGCGCGGCAAAAGCCGTACGCGGCACGCCGCTTTTCTCGCGCCAGACCTCCGGCCGATTGGCATCATAGATGCCGACCGCCTCGCGCGCGAGGAGATCGACCTCTTCCTGGCTGAACAATTCGGGCAGAAACAACCAGCCCTCGCGGTGGAAGAACTCCAATTGCTCCTGAGACAGTTTCATGGGTCGTCCTCCTGTTTTGTTATGTCATTCCGGGGCACGCGAAGCGTGAACTACGGTGCGCAATTGCGCACCTGGGAATCCATTTACCCTCAGCGCGGGCCGCCTGATGGATTTCCGGGCTCGACGCTTTCGCGTCGCCCCGGAATGACGGCGTTTGCGGCTACGCCGCCGCCTCTTCCGTGGCCCTCAGCCTCTCCTCCGTCATCCGTCCCGCCGTCTGCGCATGGGCCCGCGCAGCGGCTTCGGCTGCCTTGGCGTCGCCTGCGAGAATGTGGCTGGCGATATCGGCATGCTCCGTCCAGGCGCTGTCGCGATAGTCGAGCTCCGACAGCACGGTCGCCATCGAGCGCCGCATATGCGGCCATTGCGGCGCGATCGTCTCCTCGATCACGGGATTGCCGGCGAGCTGATAGATCGCGCGGTGAAAATCGACGTCGAGCACGATGAGCTCGGCCAGCGTCGTCGTGCGGTCGATGCGGCGGCCGGCGGCGAGCGCCGCTTCCAGCCGCGCGCGGCCGGCCGCATCGTACCCGGCGCGTTCGGCCGCGAGCCGGGCGGCCAGCGCATCGATTGCGCCGCGCACCTCGTACAGCTGGCGGATGCGCGCAGGATCGAGCTGGGTGACCTCGAAGCCGCGCCGGCCGCTCTCGGCGACCAGGCCCTGGCGATGCAACAGGTGCAGCGCATGCGAGACAGGCTGGCGCGACACGCCGAGCTTGTCGGCCAGATCGTTCTGCCGGATGCGCTGGCCGGGCTGAAGCGTACGATCGGAGATCGCCTCCAAGATCCGTGCATAGACCTGGTCGATCAGGTTCGGGAGCGGGTCGAGGGGGATCACGCCGGCGGCTCCGAGATAAATTGGAATACGGAATTCCGTATTCGAAGGTATAGCAGGAGGGGAAGGACGTCAAGGCGACCTTGCTGCGTTCACGCTCAAGCGGCTTTGAAGTGCCCCACTAAACTATTGATATCGCTAGGCCCGTCTACTGTGCATGGGGTTGTTTTCGCCGATATGGGCGTCCACCTCAGCCCTCCAGCACTTCCACGTCCAGCGTGGCGATCCGTTCCGCATCGGCCAGCGCCTCGATCCCGGCAATACGATCGCCATTGAACGTCACCCGCAGTGCGATGCGCAGCTGTCCGCCGAGGATGACGGCGACGCCGATCTCACCGTCGACCAGCGCCGTCCGCGCGGCTCGGGCGCGGCCCTTGTAGAGCTGCGCAACCGCATCCGCGCCGCGGATCTCCGGCAGCGTACCGAGCCGCACCGCGGCCTGGTCGGCGCGGAATACGACGTCGGGATCGAGCACGGCGAGCAAGCCCTCGAAATTGCCTTCGCGCGACGCCTTGAGGAAGGCATCGACGATTCCGCGCTGGCGCGACAGATCCGTCTCCGGCACCGGCGCTCCCTGCACGCGCCGCCGCGCCCGGCTCGCGAGTTGCCGCGACGCCTCGACCGAGCGGCCGACGATCGGTGCGATTTCCTCGAAGGGGACTGCGAACATGTCGTGCAGCACGAAGGCGAGCCGCTCCGCAGGCTGCAGCGTTTCCAGCACGACCAGCAGCGCGGCGCCGACGGAGTCAGCCATCTCCGCCTCGCGCTCCGGCGTCTCGTCGACGGGTTCGGGCACGTGCGGGCCCATCGGATCTTCCTTGCGCGACTTCCGTGCGCGCAGCATGTCGAGACAGATGCGCGCGACCACGGTCGTCAACCAGCCGCGCAGATTAGCGACATCGGACATGTCGTAGCGGCTGACCCGCAGCCAGGCCTCCTGCACGGCATCGTCGACCTCAGCGCGGGATCCCAGCATTCGGTAGGCGACCGCGCGCAAATGATCCCTGCTGGCCTCGAATTGGTGGCTGAGAAAATCCTCGTCAAAGTTTTTTTCGGTCATCGGTCACATTCCCTCGTCGCGATCCGTCATGCCCATGACGAAGCCAATCCGGCCGATGTGACCGGAACCTTCGAAATTCGAGCGATGGAGACGAAAAAGATGCACGCCCGCATGAATCACCCCGTTATGGTCCTTCCCGAGGCCATGAATGTCCTGCAGTCCCTCGGCAATCTGACCAAGCAGGGCCTGCCGGAAAAGCTCCTGGAACTGGTGCATCTGCGCGCCAGCCAGATCAACGGTTGCAGCGTCTGTGTCGATATGCATCCCAAGATCGCCCGCAAGCTGGGTGAGACCGATGAGCGCCTGTTCGCCGTGTCCGCCTGGCGCGATGCGCCCTATTTCACCGACGCCGAGCGCGCTGCGCTGGCGCTGACCGAGGCCGTCACGCGGCTCGCCGATCGCGAGGACCCAGTGCCGGATGCGATCTGGAGCGAGGCCGACAAGCATTTCGACGAGCGCGAGCTCGCAACGCTGATTCTTTCGATCGCGACCATCAACGTCTGGAACCGGTTGAACGCAACGATCAAGATGCCGGTCGGCGTGTGGAAGGTGTGAGGTCCTTCGTTGCCTCTCCTCGCGTGCGGGGAGAGGCAACGGGAGCGCCTACTCCGCCAGAAACCTGCTCACGGCGTCGGCGAACTCCAGCGGCGCCTGCTCGAACATCCAGTGGCCGGCGTTCGGGATCAGCGCCGTCCTCGCGCCCGCGATGTGCTCGGCGAGCACGCGCCACATCACCGCCAGGCTGCCGGTGGTGGCGCCGCCGCCGATCAGCAGCGTCGGGGTCCTGATCGCCTGCGCGTCCGCGTGCGTGTAGGGCCGGCGCTGCTCGTCGACCTGGCCGAGAAACGTCAGCGCGTTGTCGCGCAGCTGCTGCTTGGCCGCCGCCGGCACGCGCCGCCAGGCGCCGTCGCCTTCAATTCCCTCGTAGAAATTCCGCAGCGCGCCCTCGATATCGCCGGCGCGGATCATCTCGACCGAGCGCGCCGTCCGCGCCGCCAGTGGCGGATGGCTGGGCGTGCCTTGCGGCACCGGCAGGAACGCATCGAGATCGCCGCCCGGCTCGGCCAGCACCAGCTTGCGCAGGAGATCAGGCCGTGCCTGCGCGACTCGAAATGCAATATGGCCGCCGCGCGAATGGCCCATCAGGTCGACGGGTGCAGGCCTCACCTGCTCGATGAACGCGATCACGTCGGCAACATGCTGCGCCATCTTGTAGTCGTTGCCGACGGCGTCCCAATGCTCGGGGAAGAAGTGCCGCAAGCTGACCGAGATCACCCGATGGGACTTTGAGAGCGGACCGAGCACCGAATACCATGTGCGGAAATCCCCGAGCGTGCCGTGCACACAGACCAGCGGCGGGCCGTCTCCGACCTCGAGATACGCCATGTCGTAACCGTTGACGCGAAATGTCTGCATGATCAGCTCGCCAGGAAATCGAGAACCACTTCGGAGAATTTCTGCGGCGCCTGCTCGAACATCGGATGCGTCGCGTTCGGGATGATCGCCGTCTTGGCGTAGGGCACATGCGCGGCGAGCGCGTGCAGCACTTTTTGCAGCAGGCCCTTGGTCCGCGCGCCCAGGATGAACAGCGTCGGCATCCTGATCTGCTCCGCATCCGCCTTCGAGAACGGCGGACGATTGTCGCGCACCTGGCCGATCAGCGTAGTGGCGTTATCGCGCAAATTCTGCTTCACCATGGCCGGCAGCCGCGGCCAAGTGCCGGCGCCTTCCAGCGTGTCGACGAAGACGGCGAGGCCGCCGTCGACATCGCCGGCCGCGATCTTCTCGGCCGAAGCCGTGAAGCGCGCCAGCAGCGGCGAGGGCCCGCCGACATAGTCAGGATCGAGGCTCGCATCGAGCTCGCCCCCGGGCTCGGCTAAGATCAGCCGCCGCAACAGATCCGGCCGCCGCTGAGCCACCCGAAAGCAGATGTGCCCGCCGCGGGAATGGCCCATCAGGTCGACCGGACCGAGGTCGAGCTTCTCGATGAAGGCGATGACGTCGTCGACATGCTGGGCGATCGAATAGGTGTCGCCAACGCCGTCCCACCGGGCCGGGAAGAAGTGCCGCAAGCTGACAGCGATCAGCCGGTGCCGCTGCGTCAGCGGCCCGAGCACGCAGCCCCAGACACGGAAGTCGTTGAGCGAGCCGTGCACGCAGACCAGCGGCGGTCGGCTCCTGTCTTCGCCAACGTCGAGATAGGCCATGTCAGATCCGTTGACGTGGAGGCTTTGCATTCTGGGGCTCGCGAGGCAGGCGGAACTCCTGTGCAAGATTCCCGGAAACCGGGTGGATCGCAACTATTTCCAAGCCTAGATTTGGCTCGAGCTCGCAATTGGGGCATGCGACGAGGAGGCAAGTCAGGAGCCAAGCCATGACCGACCAGCATTTTGCCCTGTTCGATACCCGGATTGGCCTTTGCGCCATCGCCTGGGGCCGGCGTGGCATCAACGGCACGCAATTGCCGATGGGCGGCGAACAGAAGATCCGCACCCGCATCAGCCAGCGTCATGCCGACGCCAGCGAGGCCGAGCCGACCGCCGAGGTGCAACAGGCGATCGACCGCATCGTCAAGCTGCTCGCCGGCGAGCCGGATGACCTCACCGACATTCCGCTCGATCTTGACGGCGTGCCCGACTTCAACCGCGGCGTCTACGAGATCGCCCGTGCGATTCCGCCCGGGAAGACCATGACCTATGGCGATATCGCAAAACGCCTCGGCGGCGTCCAGCTGTCGCGCGACGTCGGCCAGGCGCTGGGGCACAACCCGTGCCCGATCGTCGTGCCCTGCCACCGCGTGCTTGCCGCCGGCAACAAGCCCGGCGGCTTCTCGGCGAATGGCGGGGTGGTGACGAAGCTGAAGATGCTCGAGATTGAAGGTGCGCTGGTGAACCACACGCCGAGCTTGTTCGATTGAGTCGCTAAATCTTCGCCGTCGTCTTCGGCCAATACCGATCGCGCAAATGCCGCTTCACCAGCTTGCCGGTGGGCGTGCGCGGCAGCTCGGCCTCGAAATCGATCGAGCGCGGACACTTGATCGCCGAAAGCCGCGTCTTGCAAAACGCAATCAGGTCGGCCTCGAGCTCCTTGCCAGCACGGCTCATATCGTGCGGCTGCACCACCGCCTTCACCTCTTCGCCCATCTCCTCGTTGGGCACGCCGAATACGGCGACGTCGGCGATTTCGGGGTGGGTGATCAGCACGTCTTCGGTCTCCTGCGGGTAGATGTTCACCCCGCCGGAGATGATCATGTAGGACTTGCGGTCGGTCAGATAGAGAAAGCCGTCCTTGTCGAGATAGCCGACGTCGCCGAGCGTCGACCAGCCTTTGGCGTTGTAGGCCTTCTTCGTCTTTTCAGGGTCGTTGTGATAGGTGAAGGCGGGGGCGTCGGCGAAATAGACGGTGCCGATCTCGCCCGTCGGTTGCTCCTCGTCGTTTTCGTCGAGAATCTTGATCTTGCCGACCACGGCGCGGCCGACGCTGCCGCGATGCTCCAGCCATTGTTGCGAATTGCAGACGGTGACGCCGTTGCCTTCCGAGCCTGCGTAATACTCGATCAGGATCGGCCCCCACCATTCGATCATCTTTGCCTTGACGTCGATTGGGCAGGGCGCCGCGGCGTGGATCGCGCCCTTCAGCGTCGAGACGTTGTATCGGTTGCGGACCTCGTCCGGCAGCTTCAGCATGCGCACGAACATGGTCGGCACCAGCTGCGACTGCGTCACCTTGTACCTCTCAACCAGCTTCAGGAATTCTTCGGCGTCGAAATGCTCCATGATGATGGAGGTGCCGCCGAGCACGATCGCCATCATGTTGAAGCGCAGGGGAGCCGCGTGATAGAGCGGCGCAGGAGAGAGGTAGATCGTGTCGGCGTTCATGCCGCACATGTTGGCGCAGAGCACGCGCAGGAAGGCGTTCGGCTCGTCGATCGGCTTGCCTTCGAACCCTTTCTTGATGCCCTTGGGGCGGCCCGTGGTGCCGGATGAATACAGCATGTCGTAGCCGGCGACTTCGTCTGCAATCGGCGTGATCGGCTGCGCAGCGGCTTCCTTGTCGTAGGAGCGGAAGCCGGGCAGCGGGTCGTCCATCATGTAGAAAATCGGCTCGCCGGCTGCGCCCTTGATCAGACCCTTGATCTGATCGGCGCATTTCGGCGTGGTGATCACGACCTTGGCACCGCAATCGGCGATGATGTAGTCGATCTCGTCCTGCTTCAGATAGCGGCTGATCGCGGTGTAATAGAGTCCGCTCCGCTGCGCTGCCCAGCAGAGCTCCATGAGGGCGAGGCGGTTCTCCATCAGCAGCGCGATGTGGTCGCCGGCCTTCAGCCCGAGTGAGCGGAACAGCTGCGCGCCCTGGTTCGAGAGCTCGTCGAGCTCGCGATAGGTAATCGCCTTGCCGGTCCCGGCCATCCGGTAGGCAATCTTGTCGGGCGTGGTCTTTGCGTGGATGGAGGGGTGGGTCATGGCGCTGTTTCAATACCGGCAAATGGATGTGACGTTCCCCGGACGCCAGCGCAGCGCGCAGCGGCGCGCTGCAGATCCGGGGTCCACCGTGAGGCATGGGTCCCGGCTCTGCGCCGCAGTGTTTCACGCTGCAGCGCGTCCGGGACACGAGAGAGGAATTACAGGCGTTCCACGATCGTCACGTTGGCCATGCCGCCGCCCTCGCACATGGTCTGCAGGCCGTAGCGCTTGCCGCGCTGGTGCAGGGCGTGCACCAGCGTCGTCATCAGCTTGGTGCCGGAGCCGCCGAGGGGGTGGCCGAGTGCGATGGCGCCGCCGTTGACGTTGAGACGCTCGGGGTCCGCGCCGGTGGTCTTCAGCCACGCGGTCGGCACCGAGGCGAAGGCCTCGTTGACCTCGAACAGATCGATGTCGCCGATCGTCATGCCGGCCTTCTCCAGCGCGCGCTTGGTGGCGTGCAAGGGAGCATCGAGCATGATCACGGGATCGCCGCCCATCATGGTCATGTGGTGGATGCGCGCCAGCGGCTTGACGCCGAGCTGCTTCAGCCCGCGCTCATTGACCACCATGACGCCGGACGCACCGTCGCAGATCTGGCTGGCGCTGGCGGCGCTCAGCTTGCCGTTCTCGGCGATCAGCTTGACGCCCTTGATGCCGTCGAGCGTGGCATCGAAGCGAATGGCTTCGTCGATGTGGTGGGTATCTTTGCTGCCGTCGGCGCGGGTGATCTCGAGCGGCACGATCTCCTTCTTGAAGTGGCCTCCTTGCGTCGCCGCGATTGCGCGCTGATGGCTCTGATAAGAATATTCGTCGAGCTCATCCTTGGAGAGGCCGTACTTCTCGGCCATCATCTCCGCGCCGGTGAACTGGCTGAACACGATGTTGGGATACTTCGTCTCGATGCCCGGGCTCTTGTAATTGCCAAAGCCGTTCTTGGCGGGAAGCTGCGACGACAGGCCCATCGGCACGCGCGTCATCGATTCCACGCCGGCGGCGATCACGACGTCCATGGCGCCGGACATCACGGCTTGCGCGGCGAAGTGCAGCGCCTGCTGCGAGGAGCCGCACTGGCGGTCGATCGACGTGCCCGGCACGCTCTCCGGCAATTTCGACGCCATGACCGCGTTGCGTGCGACGTTGTTGGACTGCTCGCCGACCTGCATCACGCAGCCCATGATCACGTCCTCGACCAGGGCGGGATCGACCTTGGTGCGATCGACCAGCTCGTCCAGCACCTTCGCGGCGAGATCGGCCGGATGCCAGCCGGCGAGGCGGCCCCCCTTGCGCCCGCCCGCAGTGCGCGCAGCGGCGACGATGTAAGCCTCGGCCATGTCGGTCTCTCCCTGAATTCTTGATTGAGTGGTTGTCGGGGACGGATTTAAGGGGCGAGAGATCGTTTAGTCAATCGATCAATTAACTCTTGTGATGAGGCGCTGCTTGGGCTTATCTGCGGCCCGCTTCAAGCGGCGAGAACAGGGATCTCCGTGGCTACCAGCGTACCGAACAGGCTCCCCAGCGGGAAGAATTCCACGGCGGAGAAATTGCTCGTGGCCGCGAGCGAGCTGATGATCGAGCGCTCCTCGATCGAGATCTCGCTTTCCGACATCGCCCAGAAGTCGGGCGCCAACGCCGCACTGGTCAAATATCACTACGGCAACAAGGATGGCCTGCTGCTGGCGCTGCTCGAGCGCAATGCCGCGACCGAGCTCTCCAATCTCGAATATCTCCTGGCGCAGCCGATCACGCCGACGGCGAAGCTGAAGCTGCATATCGGCGGCATCATCCGCGCCTACTACCGGTTCCCCTACATGAACCGGTTGATCCACTATCTGCTGCACGAGACCAAGCCGGAATGTGCGGACGAGGTGTCGAAATTCTTCGTCGCGCCGCTGCTGGACTTCCACCGCCGCCTGCTGGCCGATGGCGTCAGCCGCGGCGAATTCCGCGCCACCGATCCGGTGCTGTTCTACACCAGCCTGATCGGCGCCTGCGATCACCTGTTCTTCGGCCGGCACGCGATGTCCCGCGCGACCGGCGTCGGCCCGGTCACCGACGACGTCTGCCGGCAGTACATCAAACACATGGAAACGCTGATCTGCGGCGGCATCCTCACGCAAGCCGCGGAAGCTGTCGCAGCCGGATAATCGACCGAACTCCCAAGTCCAGAGAAGAAACGCCCAAGGAAAGGTACAAGCGATGCAGTTGAAAGACGTAGCCGTTCTCATCACCGGCGGTGGTTCGGGTCTCGGCGAGGCGACCGCTCGCGCCATGGCGGCCAAGGGCGCCAAGATCGGCGTGATCGACCAGAACAAGGACAATGCCGAGAAGGTCGCCGCCGAGGTGAAGGGCGTTGCGCTGCATGCGGATGTCACCAGCGAGGAGCAGATCAAGGCGGCAATCGCCAAGGCGGAAGCCGCGCATGGCGTCGCCCGCGTGCTGATGAACTGCGCCGGCATCGGTGGCTCGCAGCGCATCGTCGGTCGCGACGGCGTCTATCCGCTCGAAAAGTTCGCGCGCATCATCAATGTCAATTTGATCGGCACCTTCAACTGCCTGCGTCTGTTCGCCGAGCGTCTCGTCACGATCGAGCCCGTCGGCGAGGAGCGCGGCGTCATCATCAACACGGCGTCGGTTGCGGCTTACGAAGGCCAGATCGGCCAGATCGCCTATTCTGCGTCGAAGGGGGGCGTCGTCGGCCTGACCCTGCCGGCCGCGCGCGATCTCGCCAGCCAGAAGATCCGCGTCAACACCATCGCGCCTGGCCTGTTCTTCACGCCGCTCTTGATGGGTCTCAACGAAGAGGCCCGCAAGAGCCTGGGCGCCCAGGTGCCGCATCCCTCGCGACTCGGCGATGCCGCCGAATACGGTTCGCTCGCCGTGCACATCGTCGAGAACGCGATGCTGAACGGCGAGACCATCCGCCTCGACGGCGCCATTCGTATGGCGCCGCGGTAAGCGGTGCACTTACCCTCCCCTGGAGGGGGAGGGTCGATCGCGTGCAGCGGAGCGGGGCGGGGTGATCTCTCCACACGGGCAGCGTCTCAAGCGGAGAGAGCGTCACCCCACCCCGTCTCACACTTCACTGCGCTCCATGTGAGCCGACCCTCCCCCTCCAGGGGAGGGTCGGGAGACAGTCTGCGTGCGGCAACAAAGTGCGAGGCCCCATGTCCCAACCGTTGCTGATCGAGCATGACGACGGCGTCGACCGGGTGACGCTCAACCGTCCCGACAGCCTCAACGCCCTCGATCCCACACTGATCGATGCGCTGAACGTCTATTTCCAGGGCCTCCAGCGCAACCGCGACACGCGCGTCGTCGTGTTGAAGGGCGCGGGCAAGAATTTCTGCGCTGGCCTCGACCTCAAGGCCGCGATGGCACGCCGGGCCGGGCAGCAGGAACTCCCCGGCGTTACCGAGTCACTCGACTCGCAGCGCCGCATCGCCGACATCGTGATGCTGATGCGGCGCTGCCCGCAGCCAATCATCGCGCTGGTGCAGGGTGCCGCGGCCGGCGGCGGCTTTGCGCTGGCGCTTGCCTCCGATATCCGCATCGCCGCCAAGTCGGCGCGGATGAACTGTGCCTTCATCAAGCTTGGCCTCGGCGGCTGCGATATCGGCACCAGCTATTTTCTGCCACGGCTCGTCGGCGTGTCCGTGGCATCTGAACTGATCCTCACCGGCCGCTTCATCGGTGCCGAGCGCGCGCTGGCGGTCGGGCTGGTCTCGGAGATCGTAGACGAAGACGGGCTCGATGACGCGGCCGTGACTTACATCGACGCGATGATGACGGCTTCGCCGGTGGGCCTGCGTTTATCCAAGGAATGTCTCAACATGAGCATCGATGCGGGATCGCTCGAAGCCGTGATCGCGATGGAGGATCGCAACCAGGTCCTGTGCAGCCGTTCCGAGGAATTTTCGGAAGGCATCAGGGCCTTCCTTGAGAAGCGAAAGCCTGTCTATATCAAGCGCTGAACGAAAACGATCCGCAAAGGACGTTAATTCCGGGAGACGCAAAATGAGTGGAAGCGCGGCGGCGGTGATGACGAAGCCCGCCTTTCGCAAGGTCGCGTGGCTCGCACGCGACATCGACATCGAGCGCCGCAGCGACGGCACGGTGGTGCTGAAGTCGCGCATTCCGCTGAAGCCCTACGAAAAGCACATTCCGGCTTCGCTGGCGAAGTGGGCGAAGGAAGCGCCCGAGCGCATCTGGCTGGCGCAGCGTGGCGGTCCCAATCGGGAATGGCGCAAAGTGCCCTATGGCGGAGCCAAGCGCACCGTGGATGCGCTGACGCAAGGCCTGCTCAATCTCGGGCTCGATGGTCGCCCCGTTGCGATCCTCTCCGGCAATTCGATCGAGCATGCGTTGATGACGCAGGCTGCGATGCAGGCACGGTCGCCAGCGGCACCGGTGTCGCCGGCCTATTCCCTGATGAGCCACGATCACGTCAAGCTGAAGTACCTGTTCGACCTGATCAAGCCGGCCGTGGTGATGGTGCAGGACGGCCCGACCTTCGAGAAGGCACTGAATGCACTCGATCTCACCGGCGTTACCGTCGTTCACGTCGCGCGGCCCTGCGAGGGCATCAAGAGCGTCAGTTTCACCGAGCTTGCGGCAACGCCTGTGACCGCCGACGTCGATGCGTCGATCGCAAAGATCACGCCACAGACCGTTGGCAAGCTGCTGTTCACGTCGGGCTCGACCGGCATGCCCAAGGCCGTCATCAACACGCAGGAGATGATGTGCGCCAATGCGGCGATGATGATGCAGGTTCGTCCGCGCGATCCCAGCGGTCCTGTTGCGACCATGCTGGACTGGATGCCCTGGAACCATACCATGGGCGGCAATGCGGCGTTTCACCCGATCCTGGTCGATGGCGGCACGCTCTATATCGACGACGGCCGGCCGATGCCGGGCCAGTTCGAGGAGACGCTGCGGAACCTGCGCGAGATCTCGCCGACCTATTACGCCAATGTGCCGGCCGGCTATGCCGCGCTCGCCGCCGCCATGGAAAAGGACGACGCGCTCTGCCGCTCCTTCTTCAAGAATCTCTCGATCATGGCCTATGGCGGCGCGCGCCTGCCTGACGATCTCTACGACCGCATGCAGGCGCTTGCGGTGAAGACCACCGGCGAACGCATCGTGTTCTACACCGGCTGGGGCTCGACCGAGACCGCACCGACCTCGACCGGCACCTATTGGGACACCGAGCGCGTCGGCCTGATCGGCCTGCCGTTCCCCGGCGTCGAATTGAAGATGGTGCCGTGCGGCTCGAAATACGAGCTGCGCCTGCGCGGCGTCAACGTCACGCCCGGCTATTTCGGCCAGCCGGAGCTGACGAAGAAGATGTTCGACGAGGAAGGCTTTTACTGTATCGGCGATGCCGGCATCTTCGTCGACGAGTCCGATCCGGTGCAGGGCATCATCTTCGCCGGGCGTGTGGTGGAGGACTTCAAGCTCACCACCGGGACATTCGTTCACGTCGGATCGCTCCGCACCGACGCGATCGCGGCTGCAACGCCTGTCGTCCATGACGCACTGGTCGCGGGGCAGGATCGTCCCTTCATCGGCCTGCTCGCCTGGCCGAATCTGCATGCCTGCCGCCAGTTCGTCGGCAATCCCGATCTGAGCTTTGCAGAGGCGGTGAAGCATCCCGAGGTCATCGCCTGCTTCAGGCAAGGATTGGAAGCGCACAATAAAGACTGTGAGGGTGCCAGCAGCCGCATCATCGCCCGCGCCATGCTGATGGTCGAGCCGCCCTCGATCGACGGCAACGAGCTCACCGACAAGGGCTACATCAACCAGCGCGCCGGCCTGGAGCGCCGCGCCGCACTGGTGGAGCGGCTCTATGCGGATGAGCCGGATGAAGATGTGATCGTGCTGCGATGAACGCCGTAGGATGGGTAGAGCGCAGCGAAACCCATCTCTCTTTGTCAGATAATTTGATGGGTATCGCTTCGCTCCACCCATCCTACAGAACAGCAATAACAAGGTAAGCCGCCATGAACTTCGATTTCTCCGACGACCAGAAGCAGCTCCGCGACCAGGCGCGCAAATTCCTCGCCGAGAAGTGTCCGCCCAAGGCGGCGCGCGTCGTGCTCGACGGCAAGGCGCCCTATGACAAAGATCTGTGGAAGGGCCTCGCCGAGATGGGCTTCCTCGGCGTCGCGATTCCCGAAGAGTTTGGCGGCGCCGGCGCCGGACATCTCGAGCTCTGCGTGATCGCGGAGGAGATGGGGCGGGCCAATGCGCCGGTGCCGTTCTCCTCGACGGTCTACCTCGCGGCCGAAGCGCTGCTGATCGCCGGCAGCGACGCGCAGAAAAAGAAATGGTTGCCCGCGATTGCGTCGGGCGAGGCGATCGGCACGCTGGCGCTGTTCGAAGGCAAGGGCAATCCGTCGCCGCAGAACGTCAAGCTCACCGCTGCGAGCGGCGTGCTCAACGGCGTCAAGAAGCCGGTCGCCGACGGAGCGATCGCGAACTTCGCGGTCGTTGCCGCCCGTACGGGATCGAGCGGGCGCGAGGGCGACGTCTCGCTGTTTCTGGTCGATCTGAAGGCCGGCGGCGTCGAGGTGAAGAGCCTCACCAACCTCGATCCGACGCGCGGACAGGCCGAAATCAGCTTCAAAGACTGCAAGGCCGAGCCGCTTGGCGCGGCGGGAGAAGGCTGGAGCATCCTGACCCAGGTGCTCGACCGCGCCGCGGTGCTGTGTGCCTTCGAGCAAGTTGGTGGTGCCGATCGCGCGCTGGAGATGGGCCGCGACTACGCGCTCGACCGCATCGCCTTCGGCCGCCAGATCGGCTCGTTTCAGGCGGTCAAGCACATGCTCGCGGACATGTATGTCTCGGCGACGCTGGCGCGCTCGAACAGCTATTACGGCGCTTGGGCGCTCTCGACCAACGCGGGCGAGCTGCCTGAAGCCGCCGCGGCAGCGCGCATCAGCGCGACGCAGGCGTTCCAGCACTGCGCCAAGAACAACATCCAGGTTCACGGCGGCATGGGTTTCACCTGGGAGTTCGACTGCCACATGTACTACCGCCGCGCCAACGCCCTGGCGCTCGGGCTCGGTAGCCTCTCTTATTGGGAAGACCAGCTGATCGACCGCATGCGCAAGAAGAACGCGGCGTAAGCGAGAGGCAACGTCATGAACTTCGACGACACCCCGCAGGAAGCCGAGTTTCGCGCCACTGCGCGTGCCTGGATCGGCGCGAACGCGCCGAAGCAATATGAGGACGAGCTGCGCAAGTCTTCGCTCGGCCGCACCCAGCTCAAGAATGCTGACATTCTCCAGGTCGCAAAGGCTTGGCAGAAGAAAAAGGCCGATGCTGGCTGGGCCTGCCTGCACTGGCCGAAGGAGTATGGCGGGCGCGGATCATCGCCGATCGAGCGCGTGATCTGGCAGCAGGAGGAGGGAGCATTCGGCAAACTCTCCCACATGTTCATCATCGGCCACGGCATGTGCGGGCCGACCGTGATGGCGTTCGCGCGCGAGGAGCATAAGCGGACCTATCTGCCGCCGCTCGCGTCCGGCGAGAAGGTGTGGTGCCAGCTGTTTTCCGAGCCGGCCGGCGGTTCGGATGTCGCCGGGCTTCGTACGCGCGCCGAAAAGGACGGCGACGACTGGGTCATCAACGGTCAGAAGATCTGGACGTCCGGCGCGCATTATTCCGACTTCGGCATTCTCCTGACGCGCACCGACCCGGCTGTGCCCAAGCACAAGGGTCTCACCATGTTCTTCCTGGACATGAAGAGCCCCGGCGTCGAGGTCAGGCCGATCAGGCAGGCGAGCGGTGCGTCCGACTTCAACGAGGTCTACTTCACCAACGTCCGCATTCCCGATCACCAGCGCCTCGGTGAGGTCAATGACGGCTGGAACGTCTCGCTGACCACGCTGATGAATGAGCGCATGTCGATCGGCGCGGGCGTCTCGACCGGCTTCCCGGAGCTGTTCGACTATTGCTCCAGCCTGATGCTGGAGGACGGTCCCGCGATCGAGAACGCTGCGGTGCGCTCCAGGCTCGCGAACTGGGCGGTGAAGGCGAGCGGGCTGAAATATACCAGCATGCGCGCAATCTCGGCGCTGTCGAAGGGCGAGCGGCCAGGGCCGGAGAATTCCATCGGCAAGCTGGTCGCGGGCTCGATGATCCAGGATGTTGCAACCTATGCGCTGGACTTGCAGGGCGCGAGCGGTGTGGTCAGCGGCCCGGAGGATGCAGAAGTTGCCGGCCGCTTCCAGGCGATGCTGCTGCGTGCGCCCGGCACGCGCGTCGAGGGCGGCACCGACGAGATCATGCGCAACATTATCGCCGAGCGGGTGCTGGGCCTGCCGGGCGATATTCGTGTCGACAAGGACGTGCCGTTCAACAAGATCCCGACCAAGGGAAGATGAGTTCGTGTCCCGGACGCGATGCGGCGCTGAGGCGCCGCTTCGCAGAGCCGGGACCCAGAGAGCTACAATGGCCCCGGCTCTGCAGCGTACCGCTTCGCGCTGCGCCGCGTCCGGGGCGCGAGAGAGGAGAGTTCGAAGATGAATTTCGACGACACGCCGCAGGAAGCCGCATTCCGCCGGACAGCGCGCCAATGGATCGAGGCCAACGCGCCGAAAGAGTTACATGCCGAGCTGTCAAAGTCCTCGCTCGGCCGCATCCGCCTGGCCAGGCACGACATCGTCGATATCGGCAAGGCCTGGCAGAAGAAGAAATTCGAGGGCAACTGGGCCTGCCTGCACTGGCCGAAAGACTATGGCGGCCGCGGCGCCACGCCGATCGAGCGCGTGATCTGGCAGCAGGAGGAGGGCGTCTACGGCAAGCTGACACAACCGTTCCAGATCGGCGAGGGCATGTGCGGACCGACCGTGATGGCTTTCGGCAGCGAGGATGCCAAGCGCCGCTATTTGCCGAAGCTCGCCTCGGGCGAGGAGATCTGGTGCCAGCTGTTCTCCGAACCGTCCGCCGGTTCTGACGTCGCCGGCCTGCGCACCCGCGCGGAGAAGAAGGGCGACAACTGGATCGTCAACGGTCAGAAGATCTGGACCTCGGGCGCGCATTACTCCGACTATGGTCTCCTGATCGCGCGCACCGATCCGAACGTGCCCAAGCACAAGGGCCTCACCATGTTCTTCCTGAACATGAAGAGCCCGGGCGTCGAGGTTCGTCCGATCAAGCAGGCCAATGGCATGCAGGAGTTCAACGAGGTCTATTTCACCGACGTCGTGATCCCCGACAGCCAGCGGCTCGGCGCCGTCGGCGAGGGCTGGAGCGTGTCCCTGACCACGCTGATGAACGAGCGCATGTCGATCGGTTCGCGGCTTGCGACCGGCGTGCCTGAAATGTTCGAGTTCTGCTCCAACCTCATGCTGGAGGACGGTCTCGCCATCGACGATCCCGCGGTGCGCTCCAAGCTCGCGAGCTGGGCGGTGAAGTCGAACGGGCTGAAATACACCAGCTATCGCGCGATCTCGGCGCTGTCGAAGGGCGAGCGGCCGGGGCCGGAAAATTCCATCGGCAAGCTCGTGTCGGGAATGATGCTCCAGGATATCGCGACCTACGCCATGGATCTTCAGGGAGCGGCCGGCGTACTCACAGGCAGCGACGAGCAGACGGTGCAGGGCCAGTTCCAGCAGATGCTGCTGTCCTCGCCCTCGATGCGCATCGCCGGCGGCACCGACGAGATCCTGCGCAACATCATCGCCGAGCGCGTGCTGGGCCTGCCCGGCGACATCCGCGTCGACAAGGACGTGCCATATAACAAGATCCCGACCAAGGGGCGATAACTCTCGTGTCCCGGACGCGCGAAGCGCGAGCCGGGACCCAGGGGCCACAATGGGCCTCGGCTCTGCGCCGCATCACTTTCGTGCTGCGTCGCGTCCGGGGCACGAAAGCGAGACAAGCTATGGACGCCAAAGCACCCAACGTACGCCATTCCACCGAGCACCGCATCGCGGTGCTCGAAGAGCTCCTCAACGAGCGCTACTCCGTTCGCGCATTCCTTCCCAAGCAGGTCGACCGCGCAACCATCGAGCATGTGCTGACCACCGCGCAGCGCACGGCGTCCTGGTGCAACAGCCAGCCCTGGCAGGTGATCATCGCCAGCGGCGAGGCCAAGGAGCGCTTCCGCCAGCTGATCTACAAGGAGGCCTCAGGCGGTCTCGGCGACGATTACGATTTCACGCCGCCGCGCGAATATGTCGGCGTCTATCTCGAGCGCCGCCGCGAAAGCGGTTTTCAGCTCTACAACACCCTCGGCATCGCCCGCGGCGACAAGGCCGCCTACGCCAAGCAGGCGCTGGAGAACTACAATTTCTTCGGTGCGCCGCACGTCGCCATCATCCACACCAACGAGCCGCTCGGCATCTACGGTGCGATCGATTGCGGCGCCTATGTCAGCAATTTCATGCTGGCCGCGCAGGCGCTCGGGCTCGGCACGATTCCGCAAGCCGCGCTCGCACGGCATTCCGGACTGATCCGCCGCCACTTCAATCTGCCCAACGACCGCCGTGTCGTCTGCGGCATTTCGTTCGGCTATGCCGACGACGCCCACAAGGTCAACAGCTACCGCACCTCGCGCGCGAGCGTCGCCGAGACCGTGACCTTCGCGGATACGTAATCGAGCGGCGTAGCTCTGCGCCATCGGTGCGCACAAAGACGGCCGCGGAAACGGCCGCCTTCATCTGTCTCGGTCCGATTGATGCCGGCCGTCAGCCGCCGCTGCCGCCGATCACGGCCCGCACGGTCTCGTCCGGTCCGAAGTCCTCGGCGCCGTCGACATAAAGCAGTGCGGCGAGCTTCGAGCGGGCGCGGTTGACGCGGCTCTTGATCGTGCCGACTGCGCAGCCGCAGATCGAAGCCGCGTCCTCGTAGGAGAAGCCGGAGGCGCCGACCAGGATCAAGGCTTCGCGCTGGTCCTGCGGAAGCTTGTCGAGCGCCGTGCGAAACTCCTCGAACTCGAGATGCGCATTCTGCGACGGCTGCGTCTTCAGCGTCTTGGCGTAGTTGCCTTCGGCATCCTCGACCTCGCGCCGCCGCTTGCGATAGTCCGAGCGAAACAGGTTGCGCAGGATCGTGAACAGCCACGCCGGCAGGTTGGAGCCGGGCTGGAACGAGTCGATGTTGGCAAGCGCGCGGAGCAGCGTCTCCTGCACCAGATCATCGGCGCGGTCCGCATTGCCGCTGAGCGAGATGGCGAACGCGCGAAGACTGGGTACGGCCGCCAGGATGTCGTTACGCAGGGAGTCGGTGAGAGGCATTAATCCCTCCCATTGTTGTTGTCGTTAGATCCCCCGTCATTTTCCACTTGGGATGTCGCCCCCTGGGCATCAAGCTTCTTGATCAGTTCTGCGAACCGATCCGGAACCCCCTGCCGCACCACGTCATCATACATGGCGCGCAGTTGATGGCCGATCCGGGATTGAATCTCCGGAGTGAGCCCTCCCTTGCCGGGGGTCGTGCTTCTGGTTGCTTGAGACTTGAGATCTTTCATGACCTGTTCCGCGTTTCCCCGAGTTAAGTGACTGTAAATTCGAGAGGTTTCTCAACCGGGAGCCGTTCCCTGGTTAGGCACAATTCCAGGTTCGAGAAAAAGTTCCCGCGCGCGAGGAACTTTTCTTGGCCTGAGGCGTAATCAGCCGAGCAGGGGAACCCGGGCCCCCCGCATGACGCCTGACCTCAGGAACTTGACCTCAAGGCTGGCCCGAAGACGAATGGAGTGGGGATGTCCCGTTCACAGCTTGTTGCTGAACACTTGCCTTTGTTGCGCCGGTACGCACGCGCCCTGACAGGCAGCCAGGCCTCGGGCGACGCCTATGTCGCAGCCATGCTGGAAGCCATGCTGGGGGATCCGGCGGTGCTTGACGAGAGCCATGGGCCGCGCGCCGGCCTGTTCCGGCTGTTCACCCAGATCTGGAATTCGGTTTCCGTCAACGACGATTCGGAGGTGACAACCCTGCCGATGCCGCCCGAGCGGCGGCTGTCGAACATCACCCCGCTCCCGCGACAGGCCTTCCTGCTGCTCTCGCTGGAGGGATTTTCGGAAGAGGAGGTCAGCTACATCCTCGGCACCGACGTTGCCGAGACACGGCGGCTTGCGGACGCCGCGGGCCGCGAGATGGCGGCCGAGATCGCGACCGACGTGCTCATCATCGAGGACGAGACCTTCATCGCCATGGACCTCGAGAGCCTGGTGAAGAATCTCGGTCACAACGTCGTCGGCGTCGCGCGCACTCACGCCGATGCGGTGGCGCTGGCCAAGAACAAGCGGCCGGGTCTGATCCTCGCCGACATCCAGCTCGCCGACGGCTCGTCGGGCCTGGACGCCGTCAACGAACTGCTGCGCACTTTCGAGGTGCCGGTGGTGTTCATCACCGCCTACCCGGAGCGCTTCCTCACCGGCGAGCGTCCCGAGCCGGCGTTCCTGATCTCAAAACCGTTCCAGCCCGCGATGGTGTCGGCGGTTGCGAGCCAGGCCCTTTTCTTCCAGCGCAACTCGCGCAACCGCACGCCGAAGGCGCCGGCGGCGTAAGGAAGACTCAACGGTCTGTCATTGGCGAAGCAATTGATCCGGCGTGCTGCAAGGCACGCCGGATTTTTCATGGTGCGCTCGCTGCGCTTGACGGCCATCGAATTCGCCGCTCATAGCTCATGCAGCGGCTGCGCTTGCGGCCGTACCGCAATTGGAGATGTGCCCATGGACCAGCAACTGCTCGATCGCCTCGCCATCCGCGACCTCGTCGAGAACTGGGCGGTCTGGCGCGACGCCGGCGACTGGGAGCGCTTTGCCACGGTCTGGCACGAGGAAGGCTGGATGTCCGCGACCTGGTTTCAGGGGCCGGCGCGGGATTTCATGCGCGTCAGCCAGGAGGGATTTGCCAAGGGCGTGCGCATCCTGCATTTCCTCGGCGGCACCAGCATCGACCTCGAAGGCGCGCGGGCCATCGCGCAGACCAAGATGACGATCTCGCAGCGCGCTCTGGTGCACGACTTGCTCTGCGACGTCGTCTGCACTGGGCGCTTCTACGACTTCCTGGAGAAGCGGCAGGGAAAATGGGGCATCGTGCGCCGCCAGCCGATCTACGAAAAGGACCGGATCGATCCCGTCGATCCCGCCGCGACGCTTCAGCTCGACCAGAAAGCACTGGCCGCACTGCCCGAAGGCTACCGCCACCTCGCCTACATGCAGGAGCTGATCGGCTACAAGGTCAAACGCGACATGCCGGGCCTCACCGGGCCCGAGGTCGAGAAGCTCTACGGCGAGGGACGGGACTGGCTGGCGGGGACAGCGAACTAAGCGTCGGGCGATTGGCCACGATCCCTGACGGCCCGATGCGGTGCGTGCGAGTCGGGAATTTCCTGACCTCGGATTGGACGTTACCTGACTGACGGCAGCGCGCAAGGACACGCAAAGTCCAGCCGGGACCGTCGAGGAGGAGATCATGGGACTCGCGATCGGCTTGGTTATGCTGGTGATTGCCGTGGTGCTGATTTATGTCGGACTGCCCGATCGACAGGGCGACAGCCCGCGTTTCCTGCGTTTCGGGGCCGCATCGATCCTGTATCCACCCCTGATCCTTGTGTTCATCGCGATCGGTACGGCTCAGGTCGTTTTCTCTCTCGACTGATACGATCGCGTGCCGACGCGGCCGAATGGCGGCATGGCAAGGAGCGACGGAAGCCGTCTCTCGACCGATCCCGTTCGCGTCGAGCACGACGTTCCGATGTCCTGCTCGGCGCTGGGCGTATCAGGAACGGTTGCCCGAGGTCCGTCGCCCGCATGAGGCACCAATCACGGACAGGGATGCCTCTGCCCGTCATATCCAAGATACGTGCCCGAACCCGGGTCGTAGGATCTGAAGCGCTGCGAGCAATACGCATCGTTCTGCGCAGCCTGGGCGCGGCTGTTCGCGATTGCTCCGCCAATAACGGCGCCAGCCGCAAATCCGCCCAGCGCCGGGCCCCAACCGTAGCGGTGCGGATACCCATAGCGCCATCCGTGATGGTGATGACGATGCCAACCTCCCCGCCATTGAACGGCGACGAGGTCGGAGGGAGTGCCGGGTTTGCTCTGCACCGCGAGAGGTGCGGCGATCGCATTGTTCGCGCCAAGAGTGGCCGCAAGCAGCGCGCTTGCAACGGTTAGCATTTGCAGATGTCGCACTTCCAATCTCCGTTTGTCTTGCTTCGCGTCAGGCAAATTCATTGGCGCGCCCGGAGTTCAGTCAAGGAGGGTACAGACCCGTACCGAAGCAAGCTGTCGATCGAGGAGTCCTGCAGGAGTGCGTACCGAATCGTACGTTCCGCGCCGGTCTGCACTGACATCTGCGCGGGTCCATCGTAAAATGGCGTTGCGGCGAAGACAAAAATTCGGGCCGCCAAAATCATCTCCAGGAGGGAGTACGGCTCCGGCGCTTACGCAGGAGCCGTTTTCCGTCGGGCTGAGAAGTCCGCCCGCTCTTCTTGAACCGATCATTCCTTGGACAGATGATCGAGCCAGCCTTGCGAGACGCCGTAACGTACGATGTCGGCACGCTTATGCAGCCCGAGTTTCTCGACGGCTCTCGACTTATGGGTTTCGATGGTCTTGATGCTGACGTCCAGACGCGCAGCGATTTCCTTGTTGCTGAATCCCTGGGCAATGAAGCGGAGTACCTCGGCCTCGCGCGGCGTGAGCTCCAGCTGCGTTGCGCTTTCGGAAGGTGCGTGATCGCCCGGTGGAGATGGCAGCGCCTTCTCCGCGATCGCAGGGTCCAGATAGATTCCGCCTTCGGCGATCGCGCGGATGGCACGCACCAGTTCATCCGCTGCGGATCGCTTGAGCAGATATCCGCGTGCGCCGGCCTGCAGCATCGGCTGAACGTAAGCACGATCCTCGTGCACCGTGAGTGCCAGCAATCGAACGTTAGGGAACTCGATCGCAATTCGTTGCGCCAGCTCGATGCCGCCCATGACCGGAAGCGAGATATCCAGCACGGCAATATCCGGCCGCTCCCTGCCAATGACGTCGATCGCTTTCTGCCCGTCGGTCGCCTCGCCAACGATGGAGATGTCCTGAACGGGCTCGAGCAAGGCCTTCATGCCTGCGAGGACTAGCGGATGATCGTCAGCCAGCGTAATTCGGATCGGTTTCACGAGCCCGCATCCCGTCCTGCAAGAGGTACTATCATGAAGAGCGTCGTCCCGATGTTGGGCGCGGATTCGACGGTAAGCGATCCGCCGAGCAGCGCCAGCCGCTCCTCCATGACGGAAAGGCCGAGCCTGGATGCATTGAGACCCGACAATTTCGACGGATCGAAGCCAGTCCCGTCGTCTTCGACGATGACGCGAAGTTCGTCCTTTCGCCGGTCGAAGACGAGGCTGACATTGCGCGCATTGCCGTGCTTGGCCACGTTGTTGAGAGCTTCCTGAATCGCCCGGTAAAGTGCGATCTCGACTTCGAGCGGGAGACGATCTGCCGGTCCGATCAACTGGACGTCGGTACTGATTCCAAAGCGCCGGGTCCACTCCGCACAGAATGCTTCGATGGCTCTGTGCAGTCCAAGATCGTCCAGGGCCGTGGGACGAAGGTCTGCAGCGATCTGGTGAATGTCTCGTCCGATCCCGCTGGCGAGTCCCTGCAGCCAGTGCAGCTTATCGAATTGGGCCGGATCGGAGGACGTCGTCGCAAGCGATTGTTCGAGGTTCTTCAAACCCAGCAGCAATCCGGTCACGGTCTGACCGATTTGATCGTGCAATTCACGGGAGATCCGGCGGCGTTCGTTCTCCTCGGCGTCGCCGAGCCGGCGCAGCAGGCGCTGGCGATCGAACTCTGCCCGCTTCATCTCGTCGATGTCCAGAAGCACGCCGATGACAACTTCGGCGTTGTGTCCGTCGATCCGCGAGCTGCGCCCGCTGGCGCGCAGCCAGCGGCCGTCCGGAGGAGCGGTGCGGAACTCTGCGGCGACGGCGTCGCTCTTGCGGGATTGCAGCAATATTTTTTCGAATGAGGCGCGGTCCGCCGGATCGATGCCGGTCAGGAGTGTCTCGAAGGGCAGACTCACGTCACCGGTGGCGGCGCTCTTGGTGATCTTGAGCATGTCCAGGGCCCGTTGCGAAGCGATGACTTCGCCGGTCGGCACGTTCCAGCTGAATACCCCAAGATCCGCCGCGTCGACCATGAGCCGTCGTCTTTCCTCGCTCTGTCTCAGGGCCAGCGCGGCCTGAGCCTCCTGCTCGACGCGTCGCTGCGATATGTCACGCGCGGTGAACCAGACGAGCGCGAGCCCGAGGGCCAAGCTGACGGCGCCTCCACTGGCGAGAACGATCGCCGAGCGGCGGACCGGCGCATCGAGTTGGTCCGTCGGGATGCCGAGATGCACGGACCAGCCGCCTGTGCCTGGCAGTTCCTTGTAGATGGAGTCGACTTCGGCTCCTTCGAGCGTCGTACCGACGTAGCTGCCCTGAGGCCCCTGGGCGATTGCTTTCCGCACGGATGCGCCGGCCGGACGTCCGAGCTCAAATTGCTCGGCAACCGTCCGCGCGACGATGTTGCCCTTGCGATCGACGACGACGCCAATCCATCCAGGCGGCGCCCCCGCGCTCTTCAAGATCTGGCTGACCGCGTCGGGCACCAGCGCAACGGTCAGGACGAACCTGAGTTTGCCGTTCCGTTCGACGGGTGCTCGCAAGGCGACGAGGCGTTTGCCTGAAATCGGGCCCAGCGGTCCAATTCCCCCGATCGCCGCCTTGCGGGTCGTCAGGATTCTCTCGAAATTTTCCCGATCTGCAGTCGCCCCGAGATCGGCCCCGATGGGGCGCAGCAGATTGAGCACTTGGTTGCCCTCGGGATCAACCAGCTCGATCGTCTCCCAGAGAGGCCTGGTCTCCTTGACGCGTAGGGCCTCGACATAAAACGATGCGAGATCCGAGGCATCGAGGCTGGCTGAGGCGGCGAGCGTCTCTGCGATCTGGACCTGAAGCGCCAGATCCGAAGAGATGCGTGTCACGACACGGTCCAGCGTTCCGAGGGCGGCAAGGCGCGAGTCGGTTCGCTCTTGGCGGGCATTCAGGAAAACGACCCAGCCCGCGAACAGAACGAGCGGAATGGCCGCCGCCATGACGAGCAGGATCAGCGGACGTTGCGCGGCCCGCGCTGAACCTGGTTGGACAACTGCTTTCACTCTCGATGCCTCATGCTCAGCATAGCCGCGATGCGAAAAGCGTCGCAACCCAGCAAAAAAACCAATTGTCAGGCTTTTCCTGACGGGAACCGTCCTTCTGCCCGACTGGGCCAAACGTGACCCGCTCCCCATGATTGGTCAAACGGCAACCATGAGGTGGCACATGCTGGAAGTGGATCTTGCGAAAATGGACGCGCGAAACTCGGGGACTGCATCGTCGATCGTATCGAGGATCGCTCCCCAGGCGCGCGACCTGTCGCCTCCCGCCACGGGCAACGACCTCATCGCGCATCTCTCGCCGCGATCACGTCGATTGCTTCTGGACCGCTGCGATTCGATCCGCTTGACGGCAAGACAGGTGCTGCAGGAGCGAGGTCTTCCCCTGCAATACGCATATTTTATCGAGTCCGGCGCGGCGTCGCTCACGACCCGGGCCGGAGATTGCCCGCCTGTTGAAATCCACACTCTAGGGAAAAAGGACTTCGTCGGCGTCCCCCTGGTGCTGGGAATGCGAGTCTCTCCGCACCGGTGCACCGTTCACGTCCCTGGAAAGGCGCTGCGGATCGAAACCGAAGCCCTGATCGGGTTGATCAAGACGGACACCGAGGTGGAGAAGCTGTTGCTGCGCTACGTCCAGGCAACGCTGATTCACAGCTCGCAGCTGGTCGCATGCAACTCGCGGCACAATCTGTTCCAGCGGCTGGCCCGATGGCTGCTGGTCGCGCGCGACCGGATCGGAGACAACGAGGTTGCACTGACTCACAAATGCATGGCGCAGGCGCTCGGCGTACGCCGTGCCGGCATCACGACGGCGGTGGGCGACATGGAAGCCAACGGCCTGATTCGGCGGAGCCGCGGGCGAATTGTGATCGTCGACGAGACCCGGCTGGAGGAGGCGTCCTGCAACTGCTTCCGCGTCATTCGGTCCGCCCACGAGAATTCTCTGTCCGGACCGGTCGCGTTGCGCGTCGCGCATCCTTGACCTCACGGTTTTTGCGCCGGGCTGATGTAAAGGAGTGCAGCGATATGAGTTTGGCGGCCACGACCGTTGGAAACATAAAATTGCAGTCTGATGTGGAAGTTCTGGTGGAGGCACTCGAGGAGACCAAGCGCCTCCTTGCGTCGGCCGAAGCTGCCGGCCCGACGTGCAGGTCCGAGCAGCACGAGCTCCTGAGCATGATCGAGTTCATTATTTACGATCCGGCTGTTGCGCGGGCCGCCGAGCGTCTGAAGCTGCGTGCGCGGTTGAAAGCAGTCCTCTGACCGGCTTTGCGCAGTCGATCCACCTGGCAGTTTGTGGAATGAGCGGCCAAACACGCTTTGCGCTGCAGACATTTCTTTCGGGGAAGGGACCCACGTCTTCGCGTGCCGCCATCTACGGCTACGAAACGGCGACGCCTAGGAGGAATCCTCGGCCGGATTGTTGATGGCGTCGATCAGGTGCGCCACAAGAATGCTGACGCTGAAGAACATCATGCAGGCGACGACAATTCCGATCATTCTCGTGCCTTCGATGTGCGGGATGACACGTAGCTCGCCAAGACCGCTTCCCAAATCCGGTCCAGAATTGTCTGGAAGATAGCCGTCCGACGCCACGACTTCCCGGCGGGTACCGGAACGTTGCGCGTGGGCCGGCGGCCTGCCGGTCCGGGCAACAGAGTGAGCGGATCGTTACTTCGGCCGGTGGGCGGTCTGCTGCCGATTGTCGATCGCACGAACATTGTCATATCCAGTCTCCCGGGATGGCAGCGGTGCTCGGTAAAGCTGGAGTTCAAATGGCCCCGGGACTAGTCGGGTTGAGTCCCCAGAGACCGTCAGGAAATTCCCGACGTCCCGACGGCGCAGCGAAATGCGCGCATGGCCGGCTCTCGCCGGACGCTCTCCGCGGCCTTCAAACCGGATCTCGTGGAGGGTTCTTGCAGACAAAAGTAAGGCGCGACTGGCATCACCACAGTCGCGCCCTACGTCGCCGGCTTATGGGGCAGGGGGGAATAGCCGGCTGCTGAGACGACTCCCAGGCGCCAGACTCGTTCCACGGCTTCCGAAATATTTTGCAAGCCGCGACTTTTTCGCACACGGTTAAGTGATCGTGACAGCCGAGAACCCCTGATCCTCCGCCAGCGTTGTTCCCGTGACCGCCATGGGGCGAGGGATCGACAGCCATGTCACAGATTCAAAAGGTATTTTTAGGCGCCGTCACGATTGCTGCAACGCTCGGCGCGGTGCAATTGGCCTCCGGCCACGGTCTGGCCGACCGCTGGCAGGCGGTTGCCGATATACCCAGCCACAGCTCAAACTATGCGCCAAGCCACAACGTCAATCGTGCCGGCAAGGCCGATCGCCTCGCCGAGATCAAGCCGGCGCCGGTTCCCACCCGCACCGTCTCAATGCGGCTGAACGACCTCGCCGACACCTCGGTGCTGCTGCGAATCCCCGCGGTGATTGAGACCGGCAACGCCAAGCCGCCGGTGCTGCTCCAGAACCAGAAGCGGATCCGCAATAAGCCGACGATCGCCTGCGAGCCGATGGTCAGCTCGCTGACCGAGGTCGCAAAGCTGCTCCAGCCCGGTCGTTGCGTGACCTGATTTCCCCACCCCCGGACAAGGCGTCCTTCCGCCGGAAGGACGATTGTTCATGTCCACTTGATCCCCTGTACGTTCGCGTTATATCCCGGGTTTCTCCCCTTCATTTTGACCGGGTAAACGCATGACGACGTCAGATACGGCTGTGCATACGCAGCCCTTCCAGGCCGAGGTTTCCGAGCTCTTGCACCTCATGGTGCACTCCGTCTATTCCGAGACCGACATCTTCCTGCGCGAGCTCGTCTCCAACGCCTCCGACGCCTGCGACAAGCTGCGCTACGAGGCGATCGCAAGTCCCGCGCTGCTGGGCGACGGCGAGGCGCTCAGGATCCGCATCATCCCGAACAAGACGGCCGGAACGCTCGCCATCGCCGACAACGGCATCGGCATGGAGCGGCAGGAACTGATCGACCATCTCGGCACCATCGCCCGCTCCGGCACCAAGGCGTTCGTGTCGAAGCTGAAGGAGGCCAAGGACGGCCTCGGCTTGATCGGCCAGTTCGGGGTCGGCTTCTATTCCGCCTTCATGGTGGCCGAGAAGATCGTGGTGATCAGCCGCCGCGCCGGCGAGAGCGACGTCTGGACCTGGACGTCCTCCGGCGGCTCCGGTTTCGAGATCGCCCGTGCCGGCGACGAGGAGGCGGCGCGCGTGACGCGCGGCACCGAGATCGTCCTGCACCTGAAGGACGATGCCAGGAAATATCTCGAGACCTACGAGATCGAGCGCATCGTCAGCGCCTATTCCGACAACATCCTGTTTCCCATCGAGCTCGTGCCGGCCGAGGGCGAGCCGCGTCAGATCAATTCGGCGAGCGCGCTGTGGCAGCGCTCGAAGTCCGAGCTGACCGCAGAGGACTACAAGAAGGCCTATCAGCAGATCGCCTCCGCCTTCGATGATCCTGCGATGACGCTGCATTACCGCGCGGAGGGCCGCTATTCCTACGCCGTGCTGCTGTTCGCGCCCTCGACCAAGCCATTCGACCTGTTCGAGCCGAACCGCAAGGGCCGGGTGAAGCTTTACGTCCGCCGCGTCTTCATCACCGATGATGCCGATCTGTTGCCGGGCTATCTGCGCTTCATCCGTGGCGTCGTCGACAGCGAGGATCTCCCGCTCAACATCTCGCGCGAGATGCTCCAGAACAATCCGCAGCTCGCGCAGATCCGCAAAGCCGTGGCGACGCGGGTCGTATCCGAGCTCGAAAGCCTCGCCGAGAAGGATCCGGAGAATTTTGCCAGGATCTGGGACGCTTTTGGTGCGGTGCTCAAGGAAGGCATCTACGAGGATTTCGAGCGGCGCGAAAAGCTGCTCGCGCTGTCGCGCTTCACCACCACGTCAGGCGAGAAGCGGTCGCTGAAGCAGGTGATTGCCGATTTCAAGCCGAACCAGACCGAGATCTACTATCTCGTCGGCGACAGCATCGAGCGCCTGAAATCCAATCCGCGGCTGGAGGCTGCGACCGCGCGCGGCATCGAGGTGCTGCTGCTGTCCGATCCGGTCGACGCGTTTTGGACCTCGATGCCGTCGGAGTTCGAGGGCAAGCCGCTGAAGTCGCTGAGCCAGGGCGACCTCAATCTCGACCTGATCCCGCGCGTCGACGAGGCGGATGAAGCGAAGAAGGACGAGCCGGCCGCCGATGAAGCCGCCACCATCGCCGTGATCAAGGCCGCGCTCGGCGAGCGCGTCAGCGACGTCAAGGCTTCGACGCGCCTTACCAGTTCCGCCTCCTGCCTCGTCGCCGACAGTCAGGGCCCGAGCCGCGAGCTGGAGCGCATCCTGTCGCAGCAGAACCGCGGCATGCGCACCAAGCCGATCCTCGAGATCAATTTGCGCCATCCACTGGTGACTGCAATCACCAAGGCGCAAGCCGGCTCGAAGGCGGTCGACGATCTCAGCCTGCTCCTGCTCGAACAGGCGCAGATTCTGGACGGCGAATTGCCGGAAGATCCCGCCGCCTTTGCGGCGAGGCTGAACCGGCTGGTGTTGCAGGGGCTCGGCGGATAGGCGAAGCCCGCATCAGGCGTCGCGCTGCGCTCCCTCAAGAGGAGAGGGAGCGCATCCTGCGTTCCCTCCGGCAATTGTTGCTTACGAGAGCCTCGTCACTCGGCCGCATCCTTCTGGTCGTCGTTCACAGCCTCTGCCGCCGGCTTCCTCTCCATCCAGCGTGATAGCAGGTTGGAAAAGCGGTCGAGGTAGAGATAAACGACTGGGGTCGTGAACAGCGTCAGCGCCTGGCTCACCACGAGACCGCCGACCATGGCATAGCCAAGCGGCTGGCGGATCTCGGCGCCGGTTCCCCTGCCCAGCATCAAGGGAACGCCTCCGAGCAGGGCCGCCATCGTCGTCATCATGATCGGGCGGAAGCGCAGGAGGGCGGCCTGGCGGATCGACTGTTCCGGTGTCAAATGCTGCTCGCGCTCCGCGGCGATGGCAAAATCCACCATCATGATGCCGTTCTTCTTGACGATGCCGATCAGGAGGATGACGCCGATCAACGCAATGAGGCTGAAATCAAAGCCGAAGATCATCAGGATCGCGATCGCGCCGACACCGGCCGACGGCAGTGTGGAGAGAATGGTGAGCGGGTGGATGTAGCTCTCGTAGAGCACGCCCAGCACCAGGTAGACCACGACGAGTGCGGCGAGGATCAGCAGCGGTACGGTGCCGAGCGATTGCTGGAACGCCTGCGCCGTGCCCTGAAAGCTCGTCGCCAGCGTCGGCGGCGCGCCCATCTCGGAGACTGCGCGCAGCACAGCGTCGGTCGCCTGTCCCAGCGCGATGCCCTCGGCGAGGTTGAAGCTCACGGTCACCGCGGGAAACTGGCCCTGGTGGGCAATCGCGAGCGGCCGCACCGGTTCGTTGGTCCAGGTGCAGATCACCGAGAGCGGCACCTGATCGCCGGTCAGTGGCGACTTGATGTAGAGCCTGTCGAGTGTGTCGAGCTTGCCTTGCAGGGCCGGCGTGATCTCGAGCACGACGCGATAGGTGTTGGTTTGAGTGAAATACTGTGCCACCTGGCGTTGGCCGAACGCGTCGTAGAGGGTGTCGTCGATCAGCTGGGGCTGGATGCCGTAGCGGGCGGCGGTCTCCCGGTTGATCGTGAGCTGCAGCGTCGTGCCTTCGGTCTGCTGATCGGTGGCGACGTCGCGGAGCTGTGGCAGCTCCTTCATGCGTGTCAGGATCCGCGGCGCCCATTCGTTCAGCTCGGCGAGATTGGCGTCCTGGAGCGTGAACTCGAACTGCGTGCGGGTGGCGCGGCCGCCGAGGCGAACGTCCTGCGAGGCCTGCATAAAGAGACGTGCGCCCTCGACCTCGGCGAGCTTCGGCCGCAGGCGCGCGATGATCTGCTGCGCGCTGGCGTCACGCTCCGCGATCGGCTTCAGCGTGATGTACATGCGGCCCGAATTCAGTGCGGTGCCGCCGCCGCCGATGAACATCGCGATCGAATCGACGGCGGGATCGGCCTGCACGATGGCGTTGAGCTGCTCCTGCCGCCGCTTCATTTCGGCGAAAGAAATGTCTTGGGGCATCTCCGATACGGCGGTGAGGAAGCCGTTGTCTTGTTGGGGGAAGAAGCCCTTCGGGATATGGATGAACAGCGCGACCGAGAGCGCGATGGTGCTGAAGAAGATGCAGAGCGTGACGAAGCTGTGCCGCAGCGCGAGATCAAGTCCGCGTTCATAAGCGCCGAGCAGGCGCTCGAACATCCGCTCGCTCCATTGGTAGAAGCGGCCATGCCGCGCCTCGTGGTTGGCGCGCAGGAAGCGCGAGGCCATCATCGGTGTCAGGCTCAGCGACACCACCAGTGAGACGAGGATCGCCATCGACAGCGTCACTGCGAACTCGCGGAACAGCCGGCCGATGATGCCGCCCATCAGCAACAGCGGGATCAGCACGGCGATCAACGAAATGCTGATCGAGACGATGGTAAAGCTGATCTCGGCCGCGCCTTTGTAGGCGGCGGCCAGCGGGCTTACGCCTTGTTCGACGTAGCGCGTGATGTTTTCAAGCATCACAATGGCGTCGTCGACCACGAAGCCGACCGCAATCGTCAGCGCCATCAGCGAGAGGTTGTCCAGCGAATAGCCGATCACCCACATCAACGAGCAGGCTCCCAGCAGCGCCAGTGGAACGGTGATGCTCGGGATGATCGTGGCCCAGAAGCTGCGCAGGAAGACGAAGATCACCATCACGACCAGCGCGATGGTGATCAGGAGCGTGATCTGCACGTCATCGACCGCAGCGCGAATGGTGATGGTGCGGTCGCTGATGACCTTGATCTTGATCGCCGGCGGGATTGCGGCGGTCAGCCGCGGCAGTTTCGCCTTGATGCGGTCGACGGTGTCGATCACGTTGGCGCCGGGCTGCTTGAAGATGACCAGGAACACGCCGCGCTTGCCGTCGGCCCAGGCCGCGGTCTTCATGTCCTCCGGACCGGCCACGGCCTCGCCGATGTCGGCGATTCGCAATGGGGCACCGTTGCGATAGGCAATGATGACGTCGTTCCAGTGCGCGGCGTCGAGCAACTGGTCGTTGGCGTAAATGGTATAGGCCCGCCTGGTGCCGTCGATGCTGCCCTTCGGGCTGTCCGCGGTCGCGATCGCGATCTGGCTGCGGACGTCCTCCAGCGACAATCCCTTGGCGACCAGCTTGGCCGGATCGATCTGGATGCGCACCGAGGGCTTCTGCTGCCCGCCGACGAACACCTGGGCGACGCCGGGAATCTGGCTGATCTGCTGCGCGAGCTGGGCGTCGGTGCGGTCGCTGACAGTGGTCAGCGGCAGCGTGTCCGAGGTCGCCGACAAGATCATGATCGGCGAATCCGCCGGGTTGACCTTCCGGTAGGTCGGTGGCGAGGGCAGGTTCTTCGGCAATTGGCCGCTCGCCGCATTGATGGCGGCCTGCACGTCGTTGGCAGCAGCGTCGATCCGGCGGTTGAGATCGAACTGAATGGTGATCGCGGCCGAGCCGAGTGAGCTCGTCGAGGTCATCTGCGTGATGCCGGGAATCTGCGCGAGCTGGCGCTCGAGCGGCTGCGCCACCGAGGATGCCATCGTCTCGGGGCTGCCGCCCGGAAGTGACGCGGACACCTGGATGGTCGGAAAGTCGACCTGGGGTAGCGGTGCGACCGGCAGCAGCGGGTAGGCCACAAGGCCCACGAAGAGGATGCCGGCCATCAGCAGCGAGGTGCCGATCGGATAGCGGATGAACGGGGACGAGATGCTCTCTTGCATGCCTGAAACCATCGACAGGCCAGCGCACCTTCTCTCCGCGCAGTGGAGCCGCGCCCGAGCGCGAATGTGCGTTTCCCTCAGCCCCTCTATTTGTTGATGGCTCCGGAACGTCGTCGGTCCGGGGCCGGCTTTGTCATCGGAAGACTAGTCCGTTCGCGCGGGCCTGCGAACGGAATCCTGCGCCGGACGCTACGACCTTTGTCGAAGAAATGCTGTCCGAGATATGCGTTTTGCGCAGGTCGGAGACGAAGCGCTTTTCCGTTTTTGTAACGTTACGGCGCTGTCTCTCATTCCGTTTCGGCGCATGTCACAAGGGAGAGAGGTATGGATAGGAACAATCGCTCCTTTCGTGCTGTTGTGCCATATCGAAATAGCATAGCACATGCCGCCGCTATCGATTTGAGGAAATATCCGATGCGCCTGTCGATCCTGACCCTTACTGCAATTGTGACGTTGCTGAGCGCGGCAGATGCCAGCGCGCAGACGTACGATCCGGCCTATCCCGTGTGCATGCACCGCTACGTCGGCGGCGGTATGGACGGCGGGGGTGGCGACTATTTCGACTGCTCCTTCACCTCGTTGCCGCAATGCCGTGCCACCGCGTTGGGCCTCGCGGCGACGTGCGATGTCAATCCCTATTATGCCTTCAACCAGCCGCCGCCGTCGCGCCGGCATCACAAGAAGATGCATTAGCGATCCGGGATGCGACATTCGAGGACATTCGGGCGCCCCGCAAGCAGGTCCGGCTGCTACTCCTGCGTGATCCCCCCGACCGCTCCGCTATCTCGCGCTAGCGGCCGGTCTCCGCGGTCAAGGATGACTGGAGTTAATCGAGGGCTAAGCGGGCTTTACCTTGTCTCTTAACGCCTGGGCAGGAAGCACGGGCTAAGCTGCTGGAACAAGCGGACACGGCCCGAAAGAATGAACGACATGATTACCGGCGTTATCGCGCAACCGAAAGCCGCGCGCGCGCCGTCGGCTTCAAAGATCTGGCTGAAGGCCATCGAGCTTACCGCGCGGATCGAGACGCTGCCGGCGCGTCTGTTCGCGGACGTCATCGACGATTGGGCGCAGCGCCAGCCCGGCCGCGTCGCGCTGGTCACGGACACCAGTCTCGACTACGAAGGTCTGTCGAAGCGCATCAACCGCTACGCCCGTTGGGCGCGCTCGGTCGGCGTGGCCAAGAACGATACTGTTGCCTTGATCATGCCGAACGGCATCGACTATCTCGCCGCATGGCTCGGCATCAGTCGGGTCGGCGGCGTGGTGGCGCTGGTCAACACGAAGCTGGTGGGGCAATCCCTCGCGCATTGCATCGACGTTGCGAAGCCATCGCATGTCATCGTCGCGCATTGTCTGACGGAGGTATTGGACACCGCGACGCCGCATCTGAAGAATCAGGCCAAGGTCTGGACGCATGGCGATGCCCGCAGCGAACGCGCCATCGACGTCGCGCTTGCGGCGCTGGGCGACGCTCCCCTCTCGCCGGAGGAGCACGGCGGGGTCACCATCGACGACCGTGCGCTGCTGATCTACACATCAGGCACCACCGGCCTGCCGAAGGCCGCCAGCATCAGCCACCGCCGCATTCTCAATTGGGGCTTCTGGTTCGCCGGCCTCACCGGCGCGAGCCCGCAAGACCGGCTCTACGATTGCCTGCCGTTGTTCCACTCGGTCGGCGGCATCGTCGCTCCGTGCAGCATGCTGGCCGCCGGCGGCTCGGTGGTAATCGCGGACAGGTTCTCGGCCTCGCATTTCTGGCCCGACATCGTGCGCCATGATTGCACGCTGTTTCAATATATCGGCGAGCTCTGCCGTTATCTGCTGAAGGCACCGCCGTCGGAATACGAGAACCGCCATCGCCTGCGGCTCGTCTGCGGCAACGGCCTGCGCGGGGACATCTGGGAGGATTTCCAGGCGCGCTTCGCCATTCCACGGATCCTCGAGTTCTATGCGGCCACGGAAGGCAATTTCTCGCTGTTCAACGTCGAGGGGCAGCCGGGTGCGATCGGCCGCATTCCGCCGCTGCTTGCGCATCGCTTCCCCGCCAGTCTCGTCAAGCTCGATCCCGACAGCGGCGTGCCGCTGCGCAATGACCAGGGATTTTGCCTCGCCTGCGCCCGCGGCGAGACCGGCGAAGCCATCGGCCGTATCGGCACCGCCGATGAAGGCGGCGGCCGCTTCGAGGGTTACACCGACACCGGCGAGACCGAGAAGAAGATTCTCCGCGATGTCTTTGCCAGGGGCGATGCATGGTTCCGCACCGGCGATCTCATGCGGATCGACGACAAGGGCTTCTTTCATTTCGTCGATCGCATCGGCGACACCTTTCGCTGGAAAGGCGAGAACGTCGCGACCTCGGAGGTGAACGACGCGATGCGCGATTTCACCGGCGTGGTCGACGCCACCACCTACGGCGTCAGCATCCCCGGTGCCGACGGCCGGGCCGGCATGAGCGCGATCGTCGTCAACGAGGGCTTTGACATCAAGGCATTGCCCGCACATCTCGCGCAGCGCCTGCCGGCCTATGCCCGTCCCGTCTTCATCCGCATCTCCAGCGATATCGATGCGACCGAGACCTTCAAGCAGAGGAAGGGCGGTCTGACCCGCGAAGGCTTCGATCCGGCCGCGATCTTCGATCCGCTGTTCATGCTCGATCCGACGTCTGGCGCCTATGTTGCGTTCGATTCCGAGGCCTATGCGCGAATCGTGGACGGCTCGATCAGGCTGTAGATCCCGCCAAAATCCGCGGACAGGTCCAATTTTATCTGAATTGTCCAAGAAGCCATTTACTTCTGTCGGGTAAACAAGCGGCGATGGGAGGCGGCCAGCAAGAGCCGCCGCAATACCAACTATAACAAAGCGAGCCAGCCATGTCGGTAAGGTCTAAAGTCATTGAGGCGATCCAGCAGATCGCCAGGGAGCAGCACGTCACGCTTCCCGCACTATCGGACGATCTGTCGCTGCACGAGACGGGTTTCGACTCGCTCGCCTTCGCCATTCTGGTCGCGCGCCTCGAGGACGAGACCGGCGTCGATCCCTTCACCATTTCCGAGGACGCAGCGTTCCCCGCCACGGTGGGCGATTTCGTGCGGGCCTACGAAAATGTCCCCGCGTGAGATCTTTGCGCTCCGCGACCATCTCGGCGCGGAGTTGAAAGGCCGCACGCTGTCCGATCCGCGGACCAGCGTATCGTTGACCGACATCCTGTCGCAGACCGTCCTGGGCGGCCGCCTGCGCGAATTGTCGGGCCGCTCCGTGCTGCTCAAATTGTCCGACCAGCTCCGGTCGGGCCTTGCCATGATCGAGCTCGACGGCATCGTCCGTCGCATGCTGCTGTGCCCGCCCGACCTTAACCCGGCACATCTCGACGCCCTGATCGCGGATGCCGGTATTGATGCCGTCGTTACCGACGAGCCCGGTCGCTGGCCCGACACGGGCCTCGGGCTCGTCGTCGCCGCGCAATTGCCGCTTGAAGCCACCGCGCCGGTCACGACCGAACGCGCCACGGAATGGCTGATGCTCACCTCGGGCACGTCGGGCGTACCGAAAATCGTCGGCCATACGCTGGAAGCACTGACCGGCGCGATCGTCGCCGAAGGCCCGGCCCGTGGCCCGGCGCCGGTCTGGGCGACCTTCTACGACATCCGCCGCTATGGCGGTCTGCAAATCTTCCTTCGCGCAATTCTCTCCGGCGGCTCGATGGTTTTGTCGGACCCGCATGAGGCACTCGGCGATCACGTCGCGCGGCTGAAGGCGCGTGGCGTCTCGCACATCTCCGGCACACCCTCGCACTGGCGCAAGCTCCTGATGAGCGGTTCGGCCACGCAATTCGCCCCTCGCTACGTCCGCCTCTCCGGTGAAATCGCCGACCAGGCGGTGCTCGACGGGCTAAAGGCGGCATTCCCCAATTCTTCCGTCGGTCATGCCTATGCCTCGACCGAAGCCGGCGTCGGCTTCGCCGTGAATGACGGGCTGGAAGGCTTTCCGGCCGACTATCTCGGCAATCGCAACGGCGTCGAGATGAAGGTGGTTGACGGCTCGCTGCGCATCCGTTCGACGCGCACCGCGCATGCCTATGTCGGCCGCAACGCCGCGGCGCTTACCGATGACGACGGATTTGTCGACAGCGGCGACATCGTCGAGCTGCGCGGCGATCGCTACTATTTCGTCGGCCGCCGCGGCGGCATCATCAATATCGGCGGGCTGAAGGTCCACCCCGAAGAGATCGAGGCGGTCATCAACCGCCATCCCGACGTGCGGATGTCGCGGGCCAAATCGCGGAAGAGCCCGATCACCGGCGGCATCGTGGTCGCTGACGTGATCCTCGCCGACGGCACTGATCCCGCGCGCGCGAAAGAGATCCGCGACCAGATCATGAATCAGTGCCGAGTGCAGCTCGCATCCCACAAGGTGCCGGCGGTGATCCGCTTCGTCGAGGCGCTCGATGTCACCCCGGCCGGAAAACTGGCGCGAACCGATGCATAATGTCCTCGTCACCGGCGGCAGCCGCGGCATCGGCCTTGCGATCGGCAGACGCCTCGTTGGCGCCGGCTACAATGTGATAGCGGTGGCGCGGCGCGAAAGCGACGAGCTCAAGGCTGCGGTTGCGGAGTCCGAAGGGCGCCTGCATTTCCGCGCCTCCGACCTTGCCGTGATCGACGCCATTCCGGCGTTTGCAAAATTCGTGCGCGACGAATTCGGCCCGATCTACGGCCTCGTCAACAATGCGGGCCTCGGCACCGAAGGCCTGCTCGCCACCATGCACAATTCGGAGATCGAAGCGCTGGTGCAGCTCAACGTGCTGTCGCCGATCATCCTCACCAAATATGTCGCGCGGCAGATGATGGCGGACGGCTTCGGCCGCATCATCAACATCTCCTCGATCATCGCGACCACCGGCTACAACGGCTTGTCCGTCTATGGCGCGACCAAGGCGGCGGCCACCGGCTTCACCCGTTCGCTTGCGCGCGAGGTCGGCAGGCTCGGCATCACCGTGAATGCGATCGCACCGGGCTTCATCGACACCGAGCTCACGCACAATCTTTCCGACGAGGGGCGCAAGCGCATCGCTGGCCGCAGCGCGCTGCGCCGCCTGCCGGAGACGGATGACGTCGCGCGCATGGTGGAATATCTGCTGGGGGAAGGCGGCCGCAACGTCACCGGGACCGTGTTCACCGTCGACGCGGGGAATACGGCATAAGCGGAACTCCGCCGTCATGAATGCGGTGCGCCGGCACAATGACATTCGGCCGGCTTTGGTTGTAAGATGCCCCGCAATCCATTGGGTTATGTCAATCGATCTGCCCTAATCGACAGGGAGCAGTCCATGGCCGTGCCACGCATGACCGCTTCAAACCAGGGCCTGATGGAGCAATCCCCCGCGAAGCCGGACGACGTCCACTGCCCGCCGATGACGCATCAGAATTCCGGCAGTCACGGCCATGAAATGTACCCGCAGCAATTCGTGCGCCTGATCGGCTGCCATGACACGTCTCTTGAGACTTTGCGCAAGCGCCAGGACGAGAAGCTGCACTAAAGCGCGATGCGATTGGGACGAATCGTCGTCACGCCTTTAGGTTGTTGTTCGAGCATGATGCTTCGAAAAGTCGATGCGCACTTTTCCGATCGCGCTTCACCTGCTCATAGCCGCACTCCCCAGCCGGTCGTTTGATGCCGATCAATGACCTGCTGCGGCATTGCAACGCGGCCGCATCTTGTTGCCGGGGTCCGTTTCGGCCAATGATTGAAAGGGACCGCCGACCGGCGAAACCGGATCGATCCTGCCACGTATTTGTTTCGTATTCCAACCATCCGGCATCCCCGATGACATCAGGCGACTCCTTCTATGGCGGCATTCCCGTTTTCCGCGGCTTCACCAGCCTGATGGACCCTGCGCTCTATGTGCCGCTCCCCGACGACTGGAGCATCGGCGTTGCCGATATCGTCGATTCCACCAAGGCGATCGCGGCGCAGCGCTACAAGGCGGTCAACATGGCCGGCGCGGCCGTGATCGCGGCAGTGACGAACGCATTGGAAGGACGCGAATTCCCCTTCGTGTTCGGGGGCGACGGCGCGAGCTTCGCGGTTGCGCTTTGCGATCTCGAACCTGCCCGCGAGGCGCTGGCCGCGACCGCGACCTGGGTGCGGGAAGATCTCGACCTGACGATGCGGATTGCCCTGGTGCCGGTGAGCGCGATCCGTGCGCAGGGTCTTGACGTGCGCATCGCACGTTTCGGTCCGTCGGCAAACCTGTCCTATGCGATGTTCTCGGGAGGCGGGCTCGCCTGGGCCGATGCCGCCATGAAGCGCGGCGAGTTTGCGGTCACGGAGGCGCCTGCCGGCACGCAGCCTGATCTGTCCGGCCTGTCCTGCCGCTTCGAGGTGATCCCGGCCTCACGTGGACTGATCCTGTCGGTGCTGGCGATGCCGGCACGTGACGCCGATCCGCATCTCTTCCGCAAGGTGATCGAGGACATCATCCACCTCGTCGAGCGCAGCCCGGATGGTGCGCGCCCGGTGCCGCCGCAAGGGCCGCCGCTGAAATGGCCGCCGCAGGGGCTGGACTATGAGGCCCGCACCAGGCGCGGTGGTTCGCTACTCGCGCGTCGCGCCGGCGTGCTGGCTTATACGCTGTTTGCCTATCTGATCATGCGCTTCGACATCAAGATTGGCGGCTTCGTGCCGAACGTCTACAGGCGTCAGGTGGTCGAGAACTCGGACTTCAGGAAGTATGACGACGGCCTGCGCATGATCCTCGACTGTACGCCGGAGCTCGAACGCGCGCTCAGCGATCGTCTCGCGGCGGCCGCGCGCGAGGGCATCGCGCGCTATGGCCTCTATCGGCAGGACGCCGCGATGATGACCTGCTTCACGCCCTCGGCGCTGCGCAGCGATCACGTGCACTTCATTGACGGCGCGCGGGGCGGCTATGCCTCGGCGGCGACGGCGCTGAAGGCAATGATTGCGTAAGGCGTTACAGCGCTCATTTGCCCCAGCGCGCAAAGGCGACGGAGGCCGCGGTCGACAGCCCGAACACGACCATGGCGCCGCCGACCAGCGCGAACAGCATCCATGCCGGCGCCTGCACCATCATCAGGCCGATGCCGCCGATCGCAACGATCAGAAGCCGCGCGGTGGAAGCGAGCACGGGGCCGCCGACGCGCGCGGCGCCCTGCGAGGAGAAGTAGAGCGACACGCCGATGCCGAAGAACACGAAGGCCGGGCCGGCCCAATGGAAGTAGCTGTGCGCCGCGGCGGTGACGCCGGGATCCCGCGTGAAGAGCGCGACCCACAGCGAGGGATCGAGCGCAATGACGAGCCCGATCAGGCCGACCGTGAGTCCGGAGGCGGCAGCCGCGGTCCAGGCGACACGCCGCGCCCGTTTTAAATGGCCGGCGCCGATGGCCATGCCGACCATCGGCACCGAGGCGATGCCGAAGGCGAAGGTGATCGGGATCAGCAGGAATTCCAGCCGCGAGCCGATGCCGTAACCGGCCAGCATCTCGATGCCGAACGTGGCCAGGATCTTCGTGAAGATCAAAATCGTGAGGACAGTCTGGAGCGGCGACAGGCAGGCCATCGCGCCGACCTTGAGGATGTCCAGGAACATCGCGCGCTCGAAGCGAAAGGCGCGAAAATTCAGCGGTAGCCGGCTGCGACCGGACAACAGATACCAGAGCAGGAAGATCGCGGCGCAGCTGAACGCGATCAACTGGCCGCTCGCGACGCCCGGCATGCCGAATTGCTTCACACCGAACAGGCCGAGCCCCAGCGTGCCGCCGAGCGCGATCTGGAGCACGCTCGCCCCGATCAGCGTCATCGAGGGCAGGCGCATGTCGCCGGTGCCGCGGATCACCGAAGCCAGCGTGTTGACGAGCCAGATCGCGACCGCACCGGAGAACAGCACCTGCGAGTAGCCGCAGGCTTCATCGAGCACGCGCTCACGGCCGCCGAGCAGCGTGAAGAAGCTGGGGCCGAAGGCCAGCATCATCACCGTGAAGAACAGTCCGCCGCAGAGGCCGATGATGGCGGCATGCAGCGCGAGCGTTGCGGCGCGGTCATGATCCCTGGCGCCGAGCGCGCGGCTGATCGCGGACGAAACGCCGCCGCCCATCGCGCCCGCGCTCATCATCTGCGTCAGCATCGCGAACGGAAACACCAGCGCGATCGCGGCGAGCGGAATGGTGCCGAGCCGGCCGATATAGGAGGTCTCGGCGATCGCAACCAGGGTGCTGCCGACCATCGCGATCATGTTGGGGATCGCGAGCCGCAGCAGCGTCGGCAGGATCGGGGCCGTCAGCAGGCTTGCAATGGGAGAGGCGACCGGAGCCCGCGGCGGCGCGGCGTCAAGAGAGGCGTCGATCGTCATCTGTCACCGGTCGGAATATTGGATGATGATCGACATATTATAGGGCGCGCGATGCCCGCACCACCCCTCACCGCGCAGGGCTCACCAGGGCAGGCCGCAGAGGTCGATGGTGCCCAGCGTCGGCGCGCGAACGATATCGAAGACGTAGGGTGCCATATGGTCGAAGCGGATCCGCCCCTCCGGCTGCTCGCAATAGACTTCCCCTGTGAAGGGTCGCCATCTGCGGGCTTCGTAGAACGCGACATTGTGCGGCTCGCAGAACAGCAGCGCGAAACGGACCGCCTCGTTAGCCCTTATGGTGTGCAGCGCCGCGTCGATCGCCATGGTCGCGTAGCCGCGGCCGCGCCGGTCCTCGCGGGTGCAGACCCCGCCAATGCCGCCGACATGTGCCTTTTGTCCGTTCCAGGTGATGGTGCGGAAGTAGATGCCGACATGGCAGACTAGGCCATCCTCGGGGGTCTCGATCAGTACGCGCAGATCGGCATTGGCCCATTTGACGCGAGCCCAAGGCTTATCCGCAACCATCTGCGGTCCCCAGATCGCCTGGTGCAGCGGCTCCACGATCGGCCACGAGGCGTCGCCGTTCAGGATGTCGATCTCGACGCTCATTGCTCCGTCTCTCGTATCTTCAGTTCGTGGTGCATTCGTTCGGTCATAACCATTTCAAACGCAATGATATTTTGCGACGACCGGCCAAGCCTCGATGATCGTCAGCGGCCTGCGTCGATTTTTGCAATCCGGCCAATCGGTCGCATCACCCATTTTCGCAAATTGGCGGTATTTAACGGCCGTGGAACCTTCTATAAGAGTCCCCGTTAAGCCAATTCCCCATCAGTTGCGGACAACAACCCATGACCTTCACGCTGCCCCCACTCCCTTACGCCTATGACGCCCTCGGCCAGTTCATGTCGAAGGAGACGCTGGAATTCCACCACGACAAGCATCATCAGGCCTACGTCACCAACGGCAACAACGCGCTCAAGGGCACCGAATGGGAAGGCAAGTCCCTTGAGGAGATCGTCAAGGGCTCGTTCGGCAAGAACCCCGCGGTGTTCAACAATGCCGGCCAGCACTACAACCACATCCACTTCTGGAGCTGGATGAAGCCCAATGGCGGCGGCAGCAAGCTGCCGGGCAAGCTCGAGAAGAAGATCAACGAGGACCTCGGCGGCTTCGAGAAGTTCAAGACTGACTTCCAGGCGGCCGGCGTCGGCCAGTTCGGCTCGGGCTGGTGCTGGCTCCAGGTCAAGAACGGCAAGCTCGAGATCTCCAAGACCCCGAACGGCGAGAATCCGCTGGTGCACGGCGCCACCCCGATCCTCGGCTGCGACGTCTGGGAGCACTCCTACTACATCGATTATCGCAACCGCCGTCCCGACTATCTCAAGGCGTTCGTCGAGAACCTCGTGAACTGGGAATACGTCGAGTCCCTGTTCGAGAAGGCCTAAAAATTTGGAGTCATTCCGGGCCGCGAAGCGCGAGCCCGGGATCCATTCATCCAGGCGGGCTGACGCCCGACGGATTCGGGCGCGGCGCTGACGCGCCGCCCCGGAATGCCAAATATGAAAGGCGGTCGCATGCGCGGCCGCCTTTTTGCTATGCGGAATTGCCCTGGCGGTGCGCGAGCCTCCCGTGGACAGGCGTAATGTTATAATATAACGTCTTGGCATGGTTCCCGCCGCGTCCCACGCCCATCATCACGACCATGCTCACGGCCATTCCCATGAGCATGGGCACGATCACACCCATGCCCATATCCACGATGCGGCCTCGCCGCATCCCGCCCAGGACGCGCCCTGGTCGGTCCTGCGCATGACCATGGCCGCGCGCCTCGCGGCCGCGCTCGCAGTCAGTGTTGTGCTCTGGGGAGCGGTCTTCCTGGCGATGAGGTGACGATGGCGGCGCTGCACTTTCACAACGTTACGCTCGGTTACGACCGGCACCCCGCCGTGCACCACCTCAACGGCGAGGTCGCGCAAGGTGCGCTGGTCGCCGTGATCGGCCCCAACGGCGCCGGCAAGTCGACGCTGCTGCGCGGCATCGTCGGCATCCTCAAGCCGCTCGACGGCAGCATCCATCTCGGCGGGCTCGATAGCCGCGACATCGCCTATCTGCCGCAGAGCGCGGAGATCGACCGCAGCTTCCCGATCTCGGTGTTTGATTTCGTCGGCACCGGGTTGTGGCGCGAAGCCGGCCTGTTCGGCGGCATCGGCAAGGCCGCCCGGAAAAAAATCCTCCGTGCGGTCGCTTCCGTTGGCCTCAATGGTTTCGAGAACCGCCCGATCGGCACGCTTTCGGGCGGGCAGATGCAGCGCGTGCTGTTCGCCCGCGTGGTGCTCCAGGATGCTGGGCTCATCGTGCTGGACGAGCCCTTCAACGCCATCGACAGCAAGACCACGGCCGACCTGCTCGCGCTGGTCAAGCAATGGCATGGCGAGGGTCGCACCGTGCTTGCCGCGCTGCACGACATGGAGATGGTGCGCAACCATTTCAGCGAGACGCTGGTGCTGGCGCGCGGTCCCGTGGCATGGGGGCCGACCGCGGAGGTGCTGACGCCGGAAAACCTGCTGGTCGCGATGCGGATGTGCGAGGCTTTTGACGACAGCGCGGCCGCCTGTGCGGCTGACGATGCCCGTTCGCGGGCGGCGTGATCGCAGATGCTCTATGACGTGCTGATCGGCCCGTTCACCGAATTCGAATTCATGCGGCGCGCGCTCGCCGCCGTGATCGCACTGTCGCTGGCCGGCGCGCCGATCGGCGTGTTCCTGATGCTGCGGCGGATGAGCCTCGTCGGCGATGCCATGGCGCATGCGATCCTGCCGGGCGCCGCGGTCGGCTTCCTGCTCTCCGGCCTTAACCTGTTCGCGATGACGGCCGGCGGCCTGATCGCCGGTTTTGCCGTCGCCATCCTTGCCGGCGTGGTTGCGCGCTCGACCGGGCTGAAGGAGGACGCTTCGCTCGCGACCTTCTATCTGGCCTCGCTGGCGTTGGGCGTCACCATCGTCTCGATCAAGGGCACGAATATCGACCTGCTCCACGTGCTGTTCGGCAACATCCTCGCGATGGACGACCAAACCCTGCTGGTGGTCGCCTTCAACGCCACGGTGACGCTGCTGGTGCTCGCCGTGATCTACCGCCCGCTGGTGATCGAGAGCGTCGATCCCTTGTTCCTGCGCACTGTCAGCCGGGCCGGCGGACCTGCGCATCTCGCCTTTCTTGCGTTGGTCGTCATCAACCTCGTCAACGGCTTTCAGGCCTTGGGTACGCTGCTCGCAGTAGGGCTGATGATCCTGCCGGCCGGTATCGCGCGGTTCTGGTCGCGCGATCTCACCGCCATGATCTGCATCGCTGTCGTTGCTGCCGCGGTCTCGGGCTATGCCGGTCTTGTGCTGTCGTTCCAGACCCGCGTGCCGTCGGGCCCTGCGGTCATTCTCGTGGCGACGGTGCTCTACGTGGTCTCCGTCCTCTTCGGCCGCGTCGGCGGTATCGTCCGGCAACTGTTTCCCGGCCGGCATCTGGAAGCATGACGATGCGGATCATCCTGTTTTGTGCGCTGTTGCTGATCGCCTCACCGCTGCATGCCGCGGAGCGAATCAACGTCGTTGCAAGCTTCTCGATCCTCGGCGACTTCGTCCGCAATGTTGGTGGTGACCGGATCAATCTGACGACGCTGGTCGGTCCCGACAGCGACGTCCATGTCTATACGCCGGCCCCCGCCGATGCGAAGCGGATCGCGGATGCAAAGCTCGTCATCGTCAACGGATTCGGCCTTGAGGGCTGGCTGCCGCGCCTCGTGCAGTCCGCGGGTAGCAAAGCCACGGTCGTTACTGCGAGCGCCGGCATCACGCCCCTGAAATCAGGTGCGGCCGTCGATCCCCACGCCTGGCAGTCCGTCCCCAACGCCAAAATCTACGTCACCGACATCGCCAAGGCGCTGGCCGCGGCCGCCCCCGATGACGCGGACTTCTTCCGTGCCCAGGAAAAAGCCTATCTGGAAAAGCTCGAAACGCTCGACCGCGAGGTTCGCGAGGCCGTGGCCAAGATCCCGCCGGAGCGCCGCAAGGTAATCTCCACCCATGACGCCTTTGGCTATTTTTCCGCCGAATACGGTATCCAGTTCATCGCGCCCCTGGGCGTCTCGACCGAAACCGAGCCGAGCGCGCGCGACATCGCGGCCATCATCGGCCAGATTAAGGCTCAAAAAACCCCCGCCGTGTTTCTGGAGAATATCAGTGACGACCGGCTGATCCGGCGGATCGCGGCGGAGACCGGCGCAAGAATCGGCGGGACCCTGATTTCGGACGGTTTGACCGTCGAAAAGGGGCCTGCACCCACTTACATTGACATGGTCAGGCACAATATAAAGGCCCTGACCAGCGCGCTTGACCATTAGGGCAGGGGCCACCCGCCTCGCGTCGCGCGACCAAGCCTGATGTCGGAGTTCTTATGCCTGAAGCGACCTCCTCGAAGATTCCCGTGACCGTCCTGACCGGCTATCTCGGCGCCGGCAAGACCACGCTCTTGAACCGCATCCTGTCGGAAAACCACGGCAAGAAATACGCCGTCATCGTCAACGAGTTCGGCGAGATCGGCATCGACAACGACCTCATCATCGGCGCTGATGAGGAAGTATTCGAAATGAATAACGGCTGCATCTGCTGCACCGTGCGCGGTGACCTCGTGCGCATCATGGACGGTCTGATCAAGCGCAAGGGCAAGTTCGACGCCATCATCGTCGAGACCACCGGCCTTGCCGATCCCGCGCCCGTTGCCCAGACCTTCTTCGTCGACGAGGACGTGCAGAAGAACGCGCGGTTAGATGCGGTCGTCACGGTCGCCGACGCCAAATGGCTGTCCGATCGGCTCAAGGACGCGCCCGAGGCCAAGAACCAGATCGCCTTCGCCGACGTCATCGTGCTGAACAAGACCGATCTCGTTACCAAGGGCGAACTCGCTGAGGTCGAGGCCCGCATTCGCGCCATCAACCCCTATGCGAAGCTCCATCGCACCGAGCGCTGCTCGGTCGCCCTGGCCGACGTGCTCGACCGTGGCGCGTTCGACCTCGACCGCATCCTCGACATCGAGCCGGATTTCCTTGAGGCCGACGATCATGACCACGACCATGATCATCACCATCATGATGGCCATGATCATCATCACCATGATCACAGCCAAAATCACAGTCATGGCCTGAAGCACTATCACGACGAGGACATGCAGTCGCTCTCGCTCAAGACCGACAAGCCGCTCGATCCGAACGTGTTCATGCCCTGGCTCCAGAACCTGGTGCAGGTCGAGGGCGGCAAGATTTTGCGCTCCAAGGGCATCCTCGCCTTCCACGACGACGACGATCGCTACGTGTTCCAGGGCGTCCACATGATGCTGGAGGGCAATCATCAGCGGAAGTGGAAGGAGGGCGAGCCGCGCGAGAGCCGCCTCGTCTTCATCGGCCGCGAACTGCCCGAAGAGGCCATTCGCAGGGGTTTCGAGAGCTGCATCGTCTCGTGATGAAAGAGTTTACGCCGGCTCCCGATTCCGCCTCGATCGTCTCTGTCACCGACCGCGTCAAGCCGATCGCGCTCCGGATGGCCGTGACCTCCGTGCATTTTCTTGGCCCGCGCGCCGTCTTCGTCGGCGGTGAGGAGAACGTCGCCTTCGTCGACGCCAACGGCGAGATCACGACGGCCGCCGTGCACGGCGGCGGCATTCTCTCGACCGCCTCCGACGGCAAGCGTCTCGTCATGGGCGGCGACGACGGCAAGGTCGTGTCGCTCGATGCCAAGGGCGAGGTGACGCTGCTCGCCACCGACCCGAAGCGGCGTTGGATTGACGCGGTGGCGGTGCATCCGGATGGCGCTTTTGCCTGGTCGGCCGGCAAGACAGCTTCCGTCAAGAGCGGCAAGCTGGAGGAGAAGTCGCTCGAGGTGCCCTCGACCGTCGGCGGCCTCGCCTTCGCGCCGAAAGGCTTGCGGCTTGCGATCGCGCATTACAACGGTGCGACGCTGTGGTTTCCGAACATGGCGGGCTCAGCCGAATTCCTGCCCTGGGCCGGCTCGCATCTCGGCGTCACCTTCAGCCCGGACAACAAATTTCTGGTCACCACGATGCACGAGGCGGCGCTGCACGGCTGGCGGCTCGCCGACAACAGGCACATGCGCATGACCGGCTATCCCGGCCGCGTCCGCTCGATGTCCTGGAGCGCGGGAGGCAAGGGGCTGGCGACGTCGGGTGCCGACACAGTCATCGTATGGCCGTTCGGCAGCAAGGAGGGTCCGATGGGCAAGGAGCCCGCAATGCTCGCGCCGCTCCAGGCCCGCGTCTCCGTGGTCGCCTGTCACCCCAAGAACGACATCCTCGCTGCCGGCTACAGCGACGGCACCGTGCTGATGGTGCGGCTGGAGGACGGCGCCGAGATCCTGGTCCGCCGCAACGGCACCCCGCCTGTGGCCGCGCTCGCCTGGAACGCCAAGGGCACGCTGCTCGCCTTCGCCGATGAAAGTGGGGACGGCGGCCTGCTCGAGCTTTGATCTGTCATCGTTCGGGCCGTATAGGGGGCCATGCGGTTTCTGACGACCTTCCAGCTTGCTGACTTCCTCGACACGCTGGTCAGCCTGACCACGGCCTTTGTGCTGGGGACGCTGATCGGCGCCGAGCGGCAGTACCGCCAGCGCACGGCGGGCCTGCGCACCAATGTGCTGGTCGCGGTCGGCGCGGCCGCCTTCGTCGATCTCGCCATGCGGCTGGAGGCTGCCGACGGCGCGGTGCGGGTGATCGCCTATGTTGTGTCGGGCATCGGCTTCCTTGGCGCGGGCGTCATCATGAAGCAGGGCATGGACGTGCGTGGGCTGAACACCGCGGCGACGCTGTGGGCCTCCGCCGCGGTCGGCTCCTCTGCCGGCGCCGACATGATCGCGCAGGCGGCTGCCCTCACCGTGTTCGTCATCGCCGGCAACACGCTGCTGCGCCCGCTGGTCAACGCCATCAACCGCATTCCTCTGAACGAGAAGGTGTCGGAGGCGACCTACTACTTCAAGCTTGCGGTTACTGCCGATGCCTTGCCGGACTTGCGCGACCGCCTCGTCGAAAAGCTCGAGGCCGCGAAATACGCCGTGGCGGGTATCGAGATCGTCGAGATGGGCGAGGACATGCTGGAAGTTGTCGCGAAGCTCGTCGCGAGCGCGGTCGACCCGAACGAGCTCAACGCGGTGGCGACCGATCTGGAGCATTTGCCCGGCGTGCGCCACGCCACCTGGGATGTCAGCACGACGGAATAAGCGCGGCGTTTTAGCGCCCGAGTTCAGCGGTTCCAGCCGGGCGGGCGCGGAACCCGCCCGCCCCGATTTCGTTGATCCCGTGGAAAAAGGCGGTGATCGAATGCCCGGCCAAGATGACAAGCGCAGACTGAAGCTCGACCTGACAATCGCAGCCTCGCTGTTCGCAGCGGGAATCGCGGTGTCGGTGATGCCGCTCGCCCAAATCCGCGCCGAGAGCCGGATGGAGCTGGCGCAGGCGACGCAACCGCTCCAGGGCACGCCTTCTGACGATCAGAACAAGCCCGCTGAAGCCAAGCCTGGCGGCGACCGGCCGACCACGCCGGCCCCCGAGCCGGCTCGCCCCGACTCGCAAACGCAGGGTGCGGCAACCAAGCCGGCACTGCCGCCGGCACCGCCGGAGAAGATCGCACCGCCGATCGAGAAGAAGTAGGCTTTTTCTGTCATTCCGGGCGCGCGAAGCGCGAGTCCGGAATGACTTGCGGAGAGAGGCGGCCCCTCACCGCACCAGAATGTTCCGGAACTGCCAGGGATCGCTGCTGTCGATGTCCTCCGGGAACAGGCCCGGACGATCCGTCAGCGGCGTCCAGTCGGTGTAAAAACCCCTCACCGGGCCGAGATAGGGCAGCTGGATCTCCAAGAGACGATCGAAATCCATCTCGTCGGCTTCGACGATGCCTTCGTTCGGATTTTCCAGCGCCCAGACCATGCCGCCGAGCACCGCGGAGGTCACCTGCAGGCCGGTTGCGTTCTGATACGGCGCCAGTTTGCGGGTCTCTTCGATCGAGAGCTGCGAGCCGTACCAGTAGGCATTGTTGTCGTGGCCGAACAGCAGCACGCCGAGTTCGTCGATGCCATCGACGATCTCGTTCTCGTCGAGGATGTGGTGCTTCTCCTGCATCTTCGCGGCGCGGCCGAACATTTCATGCAGCGACAGCACGGCATCGTCGGCGGGATGATAGGCATAGTGGCAGGTCGGCCGGTAGACCGCGGTGCCCGATGCGTCACGCACCGTGAAGTAGTCGGCGATCGAGATCGACTCGTTGTGGGTGACGAGGAAGCCATATTGCGCGCCGCGGGTCGGGCACCAGGTGCGCACGCGCGTGTTGGCGCCGGGCTGCATCAGATAGATGGCGGCGCCGCAGCCGGCCTCATGGGTCCGCGCATTCTCGGGCATCCATTTTTCATGGGTGCCCCAGCCGAGTTCGGACGGTTGCACGCCTTCCGACAGGAAACCTTCCACCGACCAGGTGTTGACGAAGACGTCAGGCTCTTTCGGCTTCCTGGAGCGCTGGGTGTCGCGTTCGGCGATGTGGATGCCCTTGATGCCGGCCTGCCGCATCAGGTCCGCCCACTCGGCCCTGGTCTTCGGCTTGGGGGCATTGAGCTTCAGATCAGCGGCGACATTGAGCAGCGCCTGCTTGACGAAAAAGGAGACCATGCCGGGATTGGCGCCACAGCAGGAGACGGCCGTCGTCGAGCCCGCGGGGCGCGCCTTCTTGGCGGCCAGCGTCACTTCGCGAAGCGCGTAGTTGGAACGCGCTTCCGGGCCCTTCGACGAATCGAAATAGAAGCCGAGCCAGGGCTCGTTGACGGTGTCGATGTAGAGAGCGCCAAGCTCGTTGCAGAGCTCCATGATGTCGGTTGAGCCGGTATCGACCGAGAGATTGACGCAAAAGCCCTGGCCGCCGCCTTCAGTGAGCAGCGGGGTCAGCAAGTCGCGATAATTGTCCTTTGTCACGCCCTTCTGGATGAAGCGCACATTGTGCTTCTCGCAATGCGCCTTGCGGCCCTCGTCCTTGGGATCGATCACGGTGACGCGCGACTTGTCGTAATCGAGATGCCGCTCGATCAGCGGCAACGTGCCTTTGCCGATGGAGCCGAAGCCGACCATGACGATGGGGCCGGTAATCTTCGCGTAGATTTGCGAGGCGAGGCTCATGGGATGGTTTCTCCGGAAAGTACTGGGCGAACAAAGGGTGAGGGTGAATCAGGCGCCGCGGCGCTTCGCAGTGGCTTCGATCTCGATCTTCATCTCGGGCTTGTAGAGCGCCGAGACGACGAGAAGCGTTGCGGCAGGGCGGATGCCGCCGAGGACTTCGCCGCAGACGGCGAAATGGGCGTCCGCATCGTTGATGTCGGTGAGGTAGTACGTCACGCGGACGATGTCGGCCATCTCGAAACCACCCTCCTTCAGGGCAGCTTCGATGGTCTTGAAGCAGTTGCGTGACTGGCTCGTGACATCGGCCGGCATCGTCATCGTCGTGTAGTCATAGCCGGTGGTTCCTGCGACGAAGGCGAATTCGCCATCGATCACGGCGCGGCTGTAGCCGGCGGTCTTCTCGAAGGGGGAGCCGGTGGAAATCAGGCGACGGGACATGTCTCGGACCTCGACTGAAGCGGGATATTTCGCGGGGTTAAAGGGCGTTTCCGGAGCTCACGCAACCCCAAAGGACAGGGATCGGCGCAGGCGCGGCCGGGCGTTGCCGCTCAACGCGGCATCAGCTGTCGCCATCATGGCAATCCCTTACGCCGCGTGCGCGTGGAGGGCGCGAACCGCCCTCCGTTTGGGCAGGGCCGCGCCGGTCGGCACGATCATCCCTTCGGCACCGTCGAGCGCGCCTTCCGAGAACTCGATTGCCAGCAGGCGGTCGCGTTCGAATGGGCCTGGCAGCGACAGCGCGCCGGTCTTCTCCGCCGAGAAGCCGAAGCGGGCGTAATAGGGGGCATCGCCGAGCAGGATCACGGCGGCATGCCCGCGCGCCCGGGCGGCGGCCAGCGCTTGATGCATCAGCGCGGCGCCGATCCCGAGCTCGCGGCAGGCAGGATCGACCGCCAGCGGTCCGAGGACCAGAGCGGGCCTGCCTCCGGCGCTGACGTGCCACAGCCGCACGGTACCCACGAGTTTTCCCTCGCGCACGGCGGCCAGCGCGAGGCCGGCAGCGGGTGCGCGTCCGTCGCGCAGGCGCTGGCAGGTGCGGCCAAGGCGGTCTTCGCCAAAGCAGGCATCGAGCAGCGCTTCACGCATCGCGACGTCGCCAGCACGCTCGTTGCGGATCGCGAACGGAGCGGCTTTCGAGGTGAGGGCGATCTGTGGCTTCCGAAAAGCAGTCATGGCGCGTCAGTCCCCGCTTGAACGAACGTACCCGAAGGCACGCCTGTCCAAGACGTCGTCAGAAATCGAGATGTGAGGGAGGAGCCGGCAAGCCGGCTCCAGGTTCGTCAGGCCTCGGATCAGAGGCGGATCAGATGTGGTACGTCCTCAACGGTGGGATGCCGTTGAACGCCACTGACGAGTAGGTCGACGTATACGCCCCGGTGCCTTCGATCAGCACCTTGTCGCCGATCTCGAGCGTGACGGGAAGCGGATACGGGGTCTTCTCGTACAGCACGTCGGCGCTGTCGCAGGTGGGACCTGCGAGCACGCACGGCGTCATGTCCGCGCCGTCGTGACGGGTGCGGATGGCGTAACGGATCGACTCGTCCATGGTCTCGGCGAGGCCGCCGAACTTGCCGATGTCCAGATAGACCCAGCGCACCTCGTCCTCGTCGCTCTTCTTCGAGATGAGCACGACCTCGGATTCGATGACGCCGGCATTGCCCACCATGCCGCGGCCCGGCTCGATGATGGTTTCCGGGATCTGGTTGCCGAAGTGCTTGCGCAGCGCGCGGAAGATCGAGCGGCCGTAGGTCACCACCGGCGGCACGTCCTTCAGGTACTTGGTCGGAAAGCCGCCGCCCATGTTGACCATGGACAGGTTGATGCCGCGCTCGGCGCAGTCGCGGAACACCTGCGAGGCCATCGCCAGCGCGCGGTCCCACGCCTTCACCTTGCGCTGCTGCGAGCCGACATGGAAGGAGATGCCGCACGGCTCCAGCCGAAGGCGCTTGGCGAGGTCGAGCACCTCGACGGCCATCTCCGGATCACAGCCGAACTTGCGCGACAGCGGCCATTCGGCGCCGGCGCAATCATAGAGGATGCGGCAGAACACCTTCGCGCCGGGGGCGGCACGGGCGACCTTCTCGACCTCGGCGGCGCAATCGACCGCGAACAGCCGAATGCCGAGCGCGAAGGCGCGCGCGATGTCGCGCTCCTTCTTGATCGTGTTGCCGAAGGAGATGCGGTCAGGCGTCGCACCCGCAGCCAGTGCCATCTCGATCTCGGCGACCGTCGCGGTGTCGAAGCAGGAGCCCATGGAGGCGAGCAGGGCCAGCACTTCCGGCGCCGGGTTCGCCTTGACGGCGTAGAACACGCGGCTGTCGGGCAGCGCCTTGGCGAAGCTCTGGTAATTGTCGCGCACGACCTCGAGGTCGACGACGAGGCACGGCTCGGTGTCGAGGCCATCCTTGCGGCGGTTGCGCAGGAATTCCTGGATACGTTCGGTCATAGCACTCTCCAAAGCGGCCCCAGCGACGGAGCTCGTTCAAAGCGGTTCTCGGACGAGGGTGCTTCGCCGCTGCCGCACGATGGAGACGCGACAGGGCTAAAACCCTAGACCGAATTGTGCTGCCGTGGATTGGTCGGGAATTTTCCCGCCCGCACACCTGGCAATGAAGGACAAGCCTTTTCAGTAGCCCGCGCCGGCGTTGGACTGCCGGTAGAGACCAAAAAAGCCCGATCCGTCGTTGCTTTAAGTCGCGTCCCCCGTTGAGAGCGGGGTGCGCCGGTTCGCCTCCGGCTGCCAGTCACGGTTGCAAAAAGTGAAGTCACCTTCGACAAGGCACCTCTTGAGAGAGATGCTGGACACTTCGGGTTTGCTTGCTCGTTCGACCTTGCGGTCTTTCGACTTCCGCACTTCCGAAGAGCCCCTCGGCTTCTTCACCCCTTGGCGGCTGTCCGGCCTCTTGTCCGGATACCTACCGACTGACACACGACCACAGGCACGTGCGAAATTGGGCAAGTCCGCACATAAGCGTTTTGACTCTGGTTCGCAAGAATTTTTTTAGGCTGAAAACAGAATTGCCTAACATCCGCTTGCGCAGTGTTGCGCCAGCGACGCGGAAGATGAACGCGCGTTAAGTTTTCAAGCTGACGCGCGCGCCGCTCGCGCGCGTGTGCGCTTCAGCCGCGCTTCGTGAAGGGCTCGACGCGCTGAGCTGCGCGGATGAATGCGGTCATCACGAACACGCCTAGCGCGAACAGCACGGCCTGCAGGATATGCGTGCCCTGGTCGCCGAGCCCGAACAGGATCGCGAGCGCCCAGCCGCCGGCGAACGCCGCGCCGAACACTTCGGCGCCGATCAGGATGGCGGCGCTGATGACGGTGATAACGCTTGGCCAGGCGATCTGACGGGAAGACGAGGAAGGCGCGTTCATGAGCTCAGGGGTCCGTGGTCTGTCGAGGGCCGCAATCTCCCTGAAAAGGCGGCCGGGAGCAAGGCCAAATGGCCCAAAAAAGCCCCATCGCGTGCTATAGCGGCAGCAACAATCGAGCCACACAAATCGGGACTTGTGATGTCAGAACCGCGCCAAACTACGGACCCCGAGGCCAATCCGCTGCTGAGGCCCTGGGTGACGCCGTTTGCGACCCCGCCCTTCGACGAGATCAAGCCGGAGCACTTCCTCCCGGCCTTCGAGCAGGCCTTCGCCGACCACGCCGCCGAGATCGCGGCGATCACCAACGATCCGGCCGCGCCCGACTTCGCCAACACGATCACGGCGCTGGAGCGCTCCGGCAAGCTGCTGAGCAAGGTCGCGGCCGTCTTCTATGATCTGGTCTCGGCGCATTCCAACCCGGCCATCCTGGAGATCGACAAGGATGTCTCCTTACGGATGGCGCGGCACTGGAATCCGATCATGATGAACGCGGTGCTGTTCGGCCGCATCGCCCAGTTGCACGAAAATCGCGCCAATCTCGGTCTGGCGCCGGAACAGCTTCGTCTCTTGGAGCGCACCTACACCCGCTTTCACCGCGCCGGTGCCGGCCTCTCCGAGGAAGCCAAGACACGGATGGCCGAGATCAACGAGAGGCTCGCCCAACTCGGCACCAGCTTCAGCCATCATCTGCTCGGCGACGAGCAGGACTGGGTCATGGAGCTGGGAGAGGCCGACCGCCAGGGCCTGCCGGAGAGCTTTGTCGCCGGCGCCAGGGCTGCGGCACAAGAGCGCGGCATGGAAGGCAAGGCCATCGTCACGTTGTCGCGCTCTTCGGTCGAGCAGTTCCTGAAGAGCTCGGCAAGACGCGACCTGCGCGAGAAGGTCTACAAGGCTTTCATCGCGCGAGGTGACAACGGCAATGCCAACGACAACAACGGAACCATCGTCGAGATCCTGACGCTGCGCGAAGAGAGCGCCAAGCTGTTGGGCTATCCGACCTTCGCCGCCTACCGGCTCGAGGATTCGATGGCCAAGACGCCGGAAGCGGTGCGGGGCCTGCTGGAGCGGGTCTGGAAGCCGGCCCGGGCGCGGGCGCTTGCCGACCGCGACGACATGCAGGCGATGATCACGGAGGAGGGCGGCAATTTCAGGCTCGCCCCCTGGGACTGGCGCTTCTACGCCGAGAAGCTGCGTCTTCAGCGCGCCAATTTCGACGACGCCGCGATCAAGCCGTATCTTTCGCTCGACCACATGATCGCCGCCGCCTTCGACTGCGCCATGCGCCTGTTCGGCGTCACCTTCGAGGAGCGCAAGGACGTCCCGGTCTGGCACCCCGACGTCCGGGTCTGGGAGATGAAGGGAGCGGACGGCAAGCACAAAGCGCTGTTTTATGGCGACTACTTCGCCCGGCCGTCGAAGCGCTCCGGCGCCTGGATGACCTCACTGCGCGACCAGCAGAAGCTCGACGGCGAGGTCGCGCCGCTCATCCTCAATATCTGCAATTTTGCCAAGGGCGCCGGGGGCGAGCCCTCGCTGCTGTCGCCGGACGACGCCCGGACTCTGTTCCACGAGTTCGGCCATGGCCTGCACGGCATGCTCTCGAACGTGACCTACCCGTCGCTGTCGGGCACCTCCGTCTTCACCGACTTCGTCGAGTTGCCCTCGCAGCTCTATGAGCACTGGCAGGAGCGGCCCGAGGTGCTCCAGAAGTTCGCCCGTCACTACCGGACCGGCGAGCCGCTGCCGGACGAGCTGTTGCAGCGGTTTCTTGCCGCACGAAAATTCAACCAGGGCTTTGCCACGGTCGAGTTCGTCTCCTCGGCCCTGGTCGACCTCGAATTTCACACCCAGCCGGCCGCCGCGGTCAGCGACGTGCGCGCCTTCGAGAAGAAGGAGCTCGAGAAGATCGGCATGCCCGAGGAGATCGCGCTGCGTCACCGTCCCACGCAGTTCGGACACATCTTCACGGGTGATCACTACGCCGCGGGCTATTACAGCTACATGTGGTCGGAGGTGATGGACGCCGACGCCTTCGGCGCGTTCGAGGAGGCCGGGGACATCTTCGATCCCGCAGTGGCCAAGCGTCTGCACGACGACATCTACGCCTCGGGCGGATCGGTCGATCCGGAGGCCGCCTACGAGGCCTTCCGCGGCCGCCCGCCGGAGCCCGACGCGCTGCTGCGCCGGCGCGGCCTGCTCGACGCCCCGAAGGCGGCGTGATGCGCATGCGCGCCCTGTTCGGACTCCTGCTCGCCGCCGGCCTGTCACTCGCGGCAGGCGCGGCGCACGCCCATCCGCATGTCTGGATCACCGCGACCAGCGAGTTGCTCTACGCCGAGGACGGCTCGATCACCGGCGTCCGCCATGCCTGGACCTTCGACGACATGTTCTCGGCCTATGCCGTGCAGGGGCTCGAGAGCAAGACCAAGGGCGCGTATACGCGCGAGGAGCTGAGACCGTTGGCGCAGACCAATGTCGAGTCGCTGAAGGAATATGCCTACTTCACCTTCGCGCGAGCCGACGGCAAGAAAGAGCGATTCCAGGAGCCGGTCGACTATTTCCTCGACTACAAGGATACGGTCCTGACCCTGCACTTCACGCTGCCGCTGAAGAACCCGGTCAAGCCCAAGCAGCTGGTGCTTGAAGTGTTCGACCGCTCCTTCTTCATCGATTTCCAGATGGCCAAGGACAATCCGGTCAAGCTGGTCGGCGCGCCCGCGGGCTGCCAGATGAAGCTTGAGCGGCCGAGCGACGGCACCGCGAGTGCGCAGAAGCTCAACGAACAGACCTTCATGAGCGGCGAGAACACCAATTTCGGCATGATGTTCGCCAACAAGATCACGGTGGATTGCCCTTGACCGGTCGTCATCCTTCTCCGCTCGCCCGCGGGCTTCTTGCCGGCGCCGCAATTATAGTCGTGCTCGGCCTGGCTGATGCCGCGCTTCACGATCTCTTCGCGCAAAATCCCTTTGGCGTGCCTCACCCCGCGCGGGCGGCCGAACCTGAGGCAAGCGGCCTGATCGGCTGGCTACTGGCAAAACAGTCGGAATTCTATCGCCAGATGTCGGCGACCATCCGTGCCGCGAAATCCGACGGCTCGGCGGTGTGGACGCTGCTTTTCATCTCGTTCGCCTACGGCGTCTTCCACGCCGCCGGCCCCGGCCATGGCAAGGCGGTGATCGCCTCCTATCTTGTCGCCAATCGCGAGACCGCGCGGCGCGGCGTCGCGCTGTCATTTGCCTCCGCCCTGATGCAGTCGCTGGTGGCGATTCTGATCGTCGGCATTTCTGCCTGGGTGCTGAATGCGACGGCGAAAACGATGTGCCGGGCGGAAGGCGCGATCGAGATCGCGAGTTACGCCTTGATCGCGCTGTTCGGGCTGCGCCTCGTCTTGGTCAAGGGCCGCACGTTCATGCAGGCGCTGCAGGCGATCCAGCCGGTGCCGGTCGTCGCCGGCGTGCCGCACGATCTTGATCACGATCATCATCACCGCGGTCACACTCACGACCACGCGCACGCCCATCAAGTGGATGATCACGTCCACGACGAGCATTGCGGCCATTCTCACGGGCCGACCCCGAGCGAACTCGCCGGCCCCGGCGGCTGGCGGCGGGGCTTTGCCGCCATCCTCACCGTCGGTATCCGCCCTTGCTCGGGTGCGATCCTGGTCCTGGTATTTGCCCTGGCCCAAGGCCTGTTCTGGGCCGGCATCGCCGCCACGTTCCTGATGGGGCTCGGCACCGCGATCACGGTCGCCGCCATCGCGCTCGTCGCCGTCTCTGCCAAGGGCGCCGCCGCGCGTCTCAGCAGAGGGCGCGAGGGCGGCGGCGCGTTGTTCATGCGCGGCATCGAATTCGGCGCCGCCGGCCTCGTGCTGCTGTTCGGCGTCGGCCTGTTGTTCGGCTACATCGCCGCCGAACGGACGACGTGTTTTTGAAGCAGCTCGTGCCCCGGACGCAGCGCAGCGTCCCTTCGACGGTGCGCTGCAGGGCCGGGGCCCATCCACCGTATGGGAAACGTTTTTCTAGGTCCCGGCTCTGCGGAGCAGCGCACCGGACGATGCTTCGCATCGCCGGGGAGCGCTGCACCGCGTCCGGGACACGAGAGCATCACACCGGCAGAAACCGCTTCAAGGCCGGCATGAAGAAGATCACCACGTTGAGCGCAAAGCCGATGTTCCAGAGGATCGAGCGCAGCGTCGGGCGGTTGCCAAGATAGGTCAGCACATAGGCGAGGCGGACGATGAGGAAAAGCAGGGCGAGCTCGTCGATCAGGCGCTGCGGCGAATCCCGGAATTCCGCGAGCAGGACCGCGAAGGCGAAGAAGGGGAAGGTCTCGATGCCGTTCTGATGGGCGCCGAGCGCGCGGGCCCGGATCGGGTCCTGGAAGAAGGCCGGATCGCGCGGATTGGCGTTGTCGAACTGGCGGATCGCCGTCAATTTGCCGCCCGCGAGCGTCAAGAGATAGAGCAGCACCGCTCCGAACACGCACCATTCGGCGACCGTCATGGTTTCATCCCCCGCGCGGCGAAGCCTAGCGAAATCGGCCCAACCTTGACAAGTTCGATACAACGCGCGAACCCACGAGCGCCATGACGAAGCTTGTCCCCATCGAGGCCTCGAAGCCGGCCCCGCAAGCCGGCGCGCAGAGTATCGGCGTGCTCCTGATCAATCTTGGCACGCCCGACACGGCGGACGAGCGGGGCGTGCGCGTCTACCTCAAGGAATTTCTCAGCGACCGCCGCGTCATCGAGGACCAGGGCCTGATCTGGCAGCTGGTGCTGAACGGCATCATCCTGCGCCGCCGTCCCCGCATCAAGGCGCTCGACTATCGCAAGATCTGGAATGAAGAGAAGAACGAGTCGCCGCTGAAGACCATCACGCGGTCGCAAGCCGACAAGCTGGCTGCTGTTCTCGCCGACCGCCCCCACGTCGTGGTGGACTGGGCGATGCGGTACGGCAATCCCTCGATCAAGTCGGCCATCGACGCGCTGATCGCGAAAGGCTGCGAGCGCATCCTCGCCGTGCCGCTCTATCCGCAATACTCCGCCTCGACCTCGGCGACCGTCTGCGACGAAGTGTTCCGTGTGCTCGCCCGCCTGCGCAACCAGCCGACGCTGCGGGTGACGCCGCCTTACTACGAGGACGTCGCCTACATCGAGGCCCTCGCGACCTCGATCGAGACGCATCTGGCGGGCCTGCCATTCGCGCCGGAGCTGATCGTGGCGTCCTTCCACGGCATGCCGAAATCCTATGTCGACAAGGGCGATCCCTATCAGCAGCACTGCATCGCTACCACGGAGGCGCTGCGCCGACGGCTCGACATGGACGAGACGAAGCTGCTGCTGACCTTCCAGTCGCGCTTCGGCAGTGACGAGTGGCTCCAGCCCTACACCGACAAGACGATGGAGCGGCTCGCAAAGGAAGGCGTGCGCCGCATCGCGGTGGTAATGCCCGGTTTTTCGGCCGACTGCCTGGAGACGCTGGAGGAGATCGCGCAGGAGAACGCGGAGATATTCAGGCATAATGGCGGCGAGCAGTTTTCCGCGATCCCCTGCCTCAACGACAGCGAGTCCGGCATGGACGTGATCCAGTCGCTCGTGCTGCGCGAGCTTCAGGGCTGGATCTGAAAGGGCGCCCCATGAACCGTCGCCGGTGCCTGGCGCTTCTTGGGACGATCGCGGCGCTGCCGGCCTCAGTGCAAGCGCAGCAGCCGAATGCGGTGCGCCGGCTCGGCGTGCTCTCGGTCATCGCCTCCGATAACGTGATCGGCCAGGCTCGCCTGGCGGAGGCGCTCGCCGCTCATGGCTGGAAGGAACGCGGCAACCTCAAGATCGACTGGCGCAGCGGCGGCGGCGACCGCGCCCGTATCGCGCAGCTTGCCGAGGAGCTGATCGCGCTCGAGCCCGACATCCTGCTCGCGCTCGGCACGCCCTCGGTGGAGGAGCTGCGCCGGCGCACCACGACGATCCCGATCGTGTTCGCCGTCGTCACCGATCCCGTCAGCCAGGGTTTTGTCGAAAACCTCGCGCATCCCGGCGGCAACGTCACCGGATTCACCGATTACGACGGTCCGCTCGCCGGCAAATGGCTGGAGATGCTGACGCAGGTCACGCCAAGGGTGTCCGGGGTTGCCGTCGTCTACAATCCAGCCACCGCGCCGTTCGCGCCCCTGATGTTGCGCACCATCGAGGACGCTGGCCGCGCGCTCCATATGTCGATCGAGACCGCGCCGGTGCATGATACGGGCTCGATCTCGGCGCTGGCCTCGCGGGCGGCCGGCGGGATGCTGGTCCTGCCGGATTTCTTCACCATGGCCAACCGCGCGCACCTTCTGGCGGCCATCGCGGAAGCGCGCCTGCCCGCGGTGTTCTGGAGCCGCACTTTCGTCGACGAAGGTGGGCTGATGTCCTACAGCACCGATAGCGCCGAGCAGCTCCGCCGCGCCGCGGACTATATCGATCGCATCCTGAAGGGCGCGCGGCCTGCCGATCTGCCAGTGCAGAACCCGACCAAGTTCGAGCTTGCGGTCAACCTGAAAACGGCCAAGGCGCTTGGCGTGACGCTTGCTCCGAGCCTGCTCGCAATCGCGAACGACGTCATCGAATAGAGCTCGCCGTGACGGCGTATTTCTCAACTTTCCCGCCAGGTCTGCGCCCACGCGCTTTCAAGAGCCTTGTGCATATACATGTTCGGGACCGTTCCCTCTCGTTGCGTCTTGTGCAGAATCGCGCCGATGCCGGCGTTACTTCCAGCCGCTGAACCGGTAGGGTCGCATTCCCGACCAACGAGAGCGCGGGAAAGGCCCTTTTCCGGCTTGGAGGAAATATGAGCGGTTTCGACATTTTCGCGATTGTTCTGGTGTTGCTCGTCATCGTCACGCTCGTTGCCGGCGTGAAGACGGTGCCGCAGGGCTATGACTGGACCATCGAGCGATTCGGCAAATACACCCAGACGCTCAGCCCCGGGCTCAATTTGATCGTGCCCTATTTCGATCGCGTCGGACGCAAGATCAACATGATGGAGCAGGTGATCGACATTCCCGAGCAGGAGGTGATCACCAAGGACAACGCCACGGTGACGGTGGACGGCGTCGCCTTCTTCCAGGTGTTCGATGCGGCCAAGGCGAGCTATGAGGTCTCCAATCTCCAACAGGCGATCATCGTGCTGACCATGACCAACATCCGTTCGGTGATGGGCTCGATGGATCTCGACCAGGTGCTGTCGCACCGTGACGAGATCAACGAGCGCCTGCTGCGCGTGGTCGATGCCGCGGTCTCGCCCTGGGGCCTCAAGGTCAATCGCATCGAGATCAAGGACATCGTGCCGCCGGCCGATCTCGTCGAGGCGATGGGTCGGCAGATGAAGGCCGAGCGTGTCAAGCGCGCCGACATTCTGCAAGCCGAAGGTCAGCGCCAGTCCGAGATTTTGCGCGCCGAGGGCGCCAAGCAGGGCCAGATCCTCCAGGCCGAGGGGCGCCGCGAAGCCGCCTTCCGCGACGCCGAGGCGCGCGAGCGATCGGCGGAAGCCGAGGCCAAGGCGACGCAAATGGTCAGCGAGGCCATTGCCAAGGGCGACGTCGCCGCGTTGAACTATTTCATCGCCGACAAATATATCAAGGCATTCGGCCAGCTCGCCGACTCGCCGAACCAGAAGGTCATCATGCTTCCGGTCGAGGCGATGAGCATGCTGGGCTCGCTCGCCGGCATCGGCGAAATTGCGAAGGCGACGTTCGGCGACGGCGCGGCGTTCGCGGCCGGCGCCGCCCGCCGCGGATCTGTGCCGACGACTGGCAGCGCGCCGCCGGCGGTGCCGCCGCGGCAGGGATAGTCACCGGGCACGTGCCCTTCCGACAACGGCATGCGCCAATTTTTGGAGGTCGTGTCATGACCGACATGTTCGTATCGCTCGGCACCTGGAATTGGCTGATCTTCGGCTTCATCCTGATGGCGCTGGAGGTGCTGGCGCCGGGCGTGTTCCTGTTCTGGCTCGGGCTCGCCGCGTTGCTGGTGGGTTTGATCTCGTTCGCGATTGCGATGTCCTGGCAGCTGCAGCTCGTGATGTTCGCGGTGTTCGCCGCTGCCGCGGTGCCGGTGTGGCGCCGCCTGGCCCGGCCGACGCCGGACGCAAGCGCCAGCCCCTTTCTCAACAAGCGCAGTGAGGCACTGCTTGGCCGTGAGTTCACCCTGGAGAAGCCGATCATCGACGGCAGCGGCACCATGCGCATCGGCGACACCGTGTGGCGCGTCGCCGGCCCCGATACGCCGGCGGGAACACGGGTGAAGGTGGTGCAGGTGGATGGCGCGAACCTGACCGTGGCGGCGGCGTAGTTCACTGTCATTGCGAGGAGCCTTTGCGACGAAGCAAATCCAGACTGTCTCCGCGGAGGGGTTCTGGATTGCTTCGCTGCGCTCGCGATGACGAGGTAGAGAGAGCGCCTTAGGCCACGCCCGCCCGCAGCAGATCGTGCAGATGCACGATGCCCACCACCTTGTCCGCCTCGGTCACGACCAGCGTCGTGATCTTGCGCGTGTTCAGCACCTCGATCATCTCGGTGGCGAGCATCGAGGGCGGCACCGTTTTCGGCTGCTTGGTCATGATGTCGTCGACCGATGCCGTCAGCAGGTCGGGCCGCATGTTGCGACGCAGATCGCCGTCGGTGATGATGCCGACGGCCTCATTGGCGTCGTTGACGATGCAGACGCAGCCGAGCCCCTTGGCGGACATCTCGACCACCGCGTCCGACATCTTGGTGCCGAGCGGCTTGACCGGGATCTCGGCGCCGGTGCGCATGTAGTCGCGGACGAACTTCAGCATGGCGCCCAGCTTGCCGCCGGGGTGGAAATGCGCGAATTCGAGCGCGGTGAAGCCGCGGCTTTCGAGCAGCGCGATCGCGAGCGCATCGCCGATCGCGGCCTGCATCAGGGTCGAGGTGGTCGGCGCCAGATTGTGCGGGCAGGCCTCGCGCGCCTTCGGCAGCTCGATCACGAGGTCGGCGGCTTGCCCCAGCGAGGACGCCACGTTCGACGTCACCGCGATCATGGGGATGGCGAAGCGCGCCGAATAGTTCACGACGTTCTTCATCTCCGGCTGCTCGCCGGACCAGGACAGCGCCATGATGACGTCGTCGGTGGTGATCATGCCGAGGTCGCCATGGCCGGCCTCGGCGGCGTGCACGAAGAAAGCGGGCGTGCCGGTCGAGGCCAGCGTCGCGGCGATCTTGCGCCCCATATGGCCGGATTTGCCGAGACCGGTGACGATGACGCGGCCCTTGGCCTTGCGGATCAGGTCGACCGCCTTGGCAAATGTCTCGCCGAGCGGGCCGCGCAGGGCGGCTGCGAGCGCGTTGATGCCGCCGCTCTCCGTCTCCAGGGTGCGAAGCGCGGATTCGACGCTGTCGGGAATAGGGCCGGATGATGCGGTCATCAGCGGTTTCGACTTCGGCATGTTTTGGTCCAGGGAGGAGGGGGCGTTCGCCAGGTCGGCGCCTCATTAGCACGCCGCGGCTCTGGAGGCGACGAGCGTGCCAAGACCCTCAACGGGTCATTAACCATAATTGTTTTAACTCCATTAACGATGGTTCCCGCCGGCCGGCGGAGGTCATCGTGAAAGTATTTGATTTCGTTGGAGTTATTCCATCGTGGGGTCGCCTCCAGGCACTGGCCGGAGCAAACGCGCGCAATTTCTGCGCGCCGCCTTGCCGTGCGTTGCGCTGACTGCCCTCGGAAACGCACCCGCGGCCGCCCAGAGCCTCACGCCCGATCTGTTCAATCCCAACCGTGGCGGCTTCGCCTCGCCCGAGACGCTGCCGACGCGGCGCACGGCGGGCGTGCCGCAGGCGCCGTCGGATGCATTGCCGTCGCTGCCCGATCCCAGTGCCGATCCGCGCAAGGCTCGCGAGAGGCCGGCGACTTCGCGCATCGGTCAGGTCCCGACTTACGGATTGCCTGCCGCCACCGGCGCGAGCAGCTCCGGCTATGATTCGCTCAACCGCAAGCGGCAGCAACCCAAGCTCTATCCGGGCCAGCCGAAGCCGAAGCGCGCCGCCGGCCCGGGCTCGCCGGTGCCGACCACGGCGCCGCCGCCGTCCACGCTCGGCCCGCCCAGAATCGCGCCGCCGCCATCTGCGTCCGCGAACAAGGCACCGGTGCCGGCGGCGATGGCGGGCACCGTGCCCGGCCAGCCGCCGCGCCGCCGACTCAAGGCGGATGACGATGCCTTCGGAGCCGTCGGCGACTATGCCGGCAGCTTCCTGATCAAGGGCGGGCTCGAGCTCTCGGCCGGCTACGACACCAATCCGGCGCGTCTCAACAAGCCCGTCGGCTCGCCGGTCTATGTCGTCGCGCCAGACCTTCTCGTCGTGTCCGACTGGGAGCGCCACGCGCTGGTCGCTGACCTGCGCGGCTCGTTCTCGGGCTACACCAACAACATGCCGGCGACGATCGACGGTTTTGCCTCGCCCTCGCCGGTCGAGATCGATCGCCCTGATTTCACCGGCCATGTCGACGGCCGCATCGACGTCGACCGCGATCTCAAGCTGACCTCGCAGCTGCGCCTGCGCCTCGCCACCGACAATCCGGGCAGCCCTAACGTGCAGGCCGGCCTGCAGAAATATCCAGTGTACGCCGCCTATGGCACGACGATCGGCTTCGACCAGACCTTCAATCGTTTCCAGGTCGCCGCCGGCGCCACCCTCGATCGCACCGCCTACACGGAGTCCAAGCTGACCGACGGCTCGACGTCCAGCAACAACGACCGCGATTTCAACCAGTACGGCGGCGTCGGACGCTTCTCCTACGACCTCAAGCCGGGCCTGAAGCCGTTCGTCGAGATCCAGGGCGACACCCGCGTCCACGATCTGGCCGCCGACCGCAACGGCTACTTCCGCGACTCAAGTGGCGGCTATGCCAAGGTCGGCTCGTCGTTCGAGTTCTCGCGCATCCTCACCGGTGAGATCTCGGTCGGCTATTCCGCGCGCAACTATACCGACCCGCGCCTCAGCCAGCTCGCAGGGTTTCTGACCACAGGCTCGCTGATCTGGAACGCCAGCGGCCTCACCACGGTGAAGGTCTTCACCGACACGCAGATCGCCGAGACCACCGTCCCCGGCTCCTCCGGCGTCTTGGTGCGCACCTATTCCGCCGAAGTCGACCACGACTTCCGCCGCTGGCTCACGGCAGTGGGCAAGTTCACCTACGGCACGCTCGACTACCAGGGCCAGAACCGCAACGACAAGACCTACTCGTTCGAAAGCAATTTGATCTACAAGCTCAACCGCAACGTCTGGGTCAAAGGCACGCTGCGCCACGACATCCTGGATTCGAACCAGGCAGGGTCCAGCTCGTCGGGGACGGTGGTGATGCTGGGGGTGCGGCTGCAGAATTGAGGGTGAGGGGCCACGTCGCTTGACGTTACGCTCTTTCGTCGCACTCGCCGTCATGCCCCGCGAAGGGGCGTCCAGTACGCCGCGGCTTCTCAGTCGACAACAACCGTCTCTGGAATACTGACAGCGTAATTTGACGCTCGTAGCGTATTTGCCGCGGCTTACCGCGGCAGATCCGTCTTCCCCATCAGGAACGTATCGATCGACCGGGCACACAGCCGGCCCTCGCGGATCGCCCAGACCACCAGCGATTGTCCGCGGCGCATGTCGCCGGCCGAGAACACGTTCGGGCGCGAGGTCTGGTAGTCCAGCGTGTTGGCCTTGACGTTGCCGCGCGAGTCGAGCTCGACCGCGAGCATTTTCAAGAGGCCCTCGTGCACGGGATGAACAAAACCCATCGCGAGCAAAACGAGCTCGGCCTCGAGCTCGAACTCGGTGCCCGCAATCGGCTTGAACTTGTCGTCGACGTGCACGCAGTGCAGCTTCTTGACCTTTCCGTTCTCGCCGGAAAACTTCTGCGTCAGCACGGCGTATTCGCGCACCGCGCCTTCGGCCTGGCTGGAGGAGGTCCGCATCTTCAGCGGCCAGTTCGGCCAGGTCAGGCCCTTGTTCTCGCGCTCGGGCGGGGCGGGCATGATCTCGAGCTGGGTCACCGAGAGCGCGCCCTGGCGCAGCGAGGTGCCGATGCAGTCGGATCCGGTGTCGCCGCCGCCGATGACGACGACGTGCTTGCCACCGGCCAGGATCTCCTGGACGCCGCCGAGCGGCTCCTCCGAGACGCGGCGGTTCTGCTGCGGCAGGAAATCCATGGCGTAGTGGATGCCGGCGAGATCGCGGCCGGGGATCGGCAGGTCGCGCGGGGCTTCCGCGCCGCCGGTCAGTGCCACCGCGTCGTACTCGTTGAGCATCTCGCGCGGATCGATGTTGCCGTCAGCGCCGACATGGCTGTTGTAGTGGAAGGTGACGCCTTCGCCTTCCATCTGCGCCACACGGCGGTCAATGACGCCCTTCTCCATCTTGAAGTCGGGGATGCCGTAACGCAGCAGCCCGCCGGCCTTGGCGTACTTCTCGAACAGATGCACGTCGTGGCCGGCGCGCGCGAGCTGCTGCGCACAGGCCATGCCGGCCGGGCCCGAGCCGATCACCGCGACCTTCTTGCCGGTCTTCACAGTGGCGACTTCCGGCTTCAGCCAGCCATTGTCCCAGGCGCGGTCGACGATCGCGCATTCGATGGTCTTGATGGTGACGGGGTTGTCGTCGATGTTGAGTGTGCAGGACGCTTCGCACGGCGCAGGGCAGATGCGCCCCGTGAACTCCGGGAAGTTGTTGGTCGAATGCAGGTTGCGCGAGGCTTCTTCCCAATTGCCCTGATAGACGAGGTCGTTCCAGTCGGGGATCTGGTTGTTGACCGGGCAGCCGGGCGTGCCGGGCGCGACCGAGCCGGTGCCGTGGCAATAGGGAATGCCGCAGTTCATGCAGCGCGCGGCCTGGTCGCGCACCTCCTTCTCGGAGAGGGGAACGACGAATTCCTTGTAATGCTTCACGCGTTCGGCGACCGGGGTGTACTTGCGGTCATGCCGTTCGATTTCGAGAAAACCCGTGATCTTGCCCATCAAACCCGAAGTCCCTACCGCTTAGTTCGTTTGTTCTCTCACTCCTCATCCTGAGGAGCGGCGCTCTTCGCGCCGCGTCTCGAAGGATAGAGGCCTGCTGGTGGTCTCATGGTTCGAGACGGCGCTTCGCGCCTCCTCACCGTGAGGCTTTCTTGGCTACGCCCCGATCGCGATTTTCGGCTCGGCGTCCGCGTTGGCGGCCATTTCGCGCAGCGCGCGCCGGTACTCGACCGGCATTACCTTGCGGAATTTAGGCAACCAGTCCTTCCAATTGGCAAGGATGTCGGCGGCGCGCCTGGAGCCGGTGGCTTTGGCGTGGCGCGAGATCAGGACGTGCAGCCGCTCGACGTCGGATTCGAGCAGGTTCTTGAACACGTCGACCCGGCCGTGCGCCTCGAGGTCACCGGAATGGTTATAGGTGCCGGCGTTGATCATCTCCTCCGACAGCACCGGTTCGAGCTCGACCATGCTGAGGTTGCACAGCTTGTCGAAGTCGCCGGTCTCGTCGAGCACATAGGCGATGCCGCCGGACATGCCGGCCGCGAAGTTGCGCCCGGTCTTGCCGAGCACGACCACGATGCCGCCGGTCATGTATTCGCAGCAATGATCGCCCGCACCCTCGACCACGGCGACCGCACCCGAGTTGCGTACGGCAAAGCGCTCGCCGGCGATGCCGCGGAAATAGCACTCGCCCTCGATCGCGCCGTACATCACGGTATTGCCGACGATGATGGACTCTTCCGGCACGATGGCGGAGTTCTTCGGCGGCTTGACGATGATCTTGCCGCCCGAGAGGCCCTTGCCGACATAGTCGTTGCCTTCACCCTCGAGCTCGAAGGTGACGCCGTGGGCGAGCCACGCGCCGAAGGCCTGGCCCGCGGTGCCCTTGAGGCTGACATGGATGGTGTCCTGGGGCAGGCCGGCATGACCGTAGATCTTGGCGACGGCACCGGACAGCATCGCGCCGGCGGAGCGGTTGGTGCTGTTGATCGCGGCCTCGATCTTCACCGGCGCGCCGCGATCGAGGGCGGGCGTCGCCTTCTCGATCAGCGAGCGGTCGAGCACCGCCTCCAGATGATGGTTCTGGCGCTCGGAGTGATAGATCTTCTGGCCCTTCTCTTCCTTCTGCTTGACGAACAGCTTGGAGAAGTCGAGCCCCTTGGCCTTCCAGTGCGCGACCAGCTTGGTCTGGTCGAGCAGCTGAACTTGGCCGACCATCTCGTTGAAGGTGCGGAAGCCGAGGCTCGCCATGATCTCGCGGACTTCTTCGGCAACGAAGAAGAAGTAGTTGATCACGTGCTCGGGCTGGCCGGTGAAGCGCTTGCGCAGCACCGGATCCTGCGTCGCGACGCCGACCGGGCAGGTGTTGAGATGGCACTTGCGCATCATGATGCAGCCGGCCGCAATCAGTGGCGCGGTGGCGAAGCCGAACTCGTCGGCGCCGAGCAGCGCGCCGATCACGACGTCACGCCCCGTTCGGAAGCCGCCGTCGACCTGGACCACGATGCGGCTGCGCAGCCGCTCGCGCACCAGCGTCTGGTGGGTCTCGGCAAGGCCGATCTCCCAGGGACTGCCAGCATGCTTGATCGAGGTCAGCGGCGATGCGCCGGTGCCGCCCTCGAAGCCCGCGATGGTGACATGGTCGGCGCGCGCCTTGGCAACGCCCGCAGCCACCGTGCCGACGCCGATCTCGGACACGAGCTTGACCGAGACGTCGCCCGTCGGATTGACGTTCTTGAGGTCGTAGATGAGCTGCGCCAGATCCTCGATCGAGTAGATGTCGTGGTGCGGTGGCGGCGAGATCAGGCCGACACCCGGCGTGGAGTGCCGGACCTTTGCGATGGTCGCGTCGACCTTGTGGCCGGGAAGCTGGCCGCCTTCGCCCGGCTTGGCGCCCTGCGCCATCTTGATCTGCATCATGTCGGAGTTGACGAGATACTCCGTGGTGACGCCGAAGCGGCCTGAGGCCACCTGCTTGATCGCCGAGCGCATGGAATCGCCGTTCGGCATCGGCTTAAAGCGGTCGGCTTCCTCGCCGCCTTCGCCGGTGTTCGACTTGCCGCCGATCCGGTTCATGGCGATCGCGAGCGTGGTGTGGGCCTCGCGCGAGATCGAGCCGAAGCTCATCGCGCCCGTGGCGAAGCGCCTGACGATATCCTTGGCCGGCTCGACCTGGTCGAGCGGCACCGGCTTGCGCTTCTCCTCGTCCGCGTTCTTGATCCGGAACAGGCCGCGCAACGTCAGCAGGCGCTCCGACTGCTCGTTGAGGATCTTTGCGAAGGCGCGATAGCGCTCCTGCGAATTGCCGCGCGCGGCGTGCTGGAGCAGCGACACCGATTCGGCGGTCCAGGCATGGTCCTCGCCGCGGCTGCGATAGGCATATTCGCCGCCGACGTCGAGCGCGCTCTTGTAGACCTGAGCCTCGCCGAACGCGTCGGCATGACGGCGCACGGCTTCTTCGGCGATCTCGCCAAGGCCGACGCCCTCGACGCGGGTATGCGTTCCCGCGAAGAACTTTGCGACGAAGTCGGCCTTGAGACCGACCGCGTCGAAGATCTGCGCGCCGCAATAGGACTGGTAGGTCGAGATGCCCATCTTGGACATCACCTTCAAAAGACCCTTGCCGATCGACTTGATGTAGCGCTTGACGATCTCGTAGTCGTCGAGCGAGCCGGGCAGGCGGTCCTTCATCGCGATAATGGTCTCGAACGCGAGATAGGGGTTGATCGCCTCTGCGCCGTATCCGGCAAGGCAGGCGAAGTGATGCACTTCGCGCGGCTCGCCGGATTCGACGACGAGGCCGACCGAGGTGCGCAGGCCGGTGCGGATCAGATGATGATGCACGGCGGCGCAGGCCAGCAGCGACGGGATCGGCACCCGGTCGGTGCCGACCATGCGGTCGGACAGGATGATGATGTTGACGCCTTCGCGCACCGCGCTTTCCGCGCGTGCGCAGAGCTCATCCAGCACCTGGTCCATGCCAGCCGCGCCAAGGCCGGCGTGGAAGGTGGTGTCCAGCGTGCGCGACTTGAAGTGCGACTCGGCCACATCGGAGATCGAGCGGATCTTTTCGAGGTCTGCATCGGTCAAAATCGGCTGGCGCACCTCGAGGCGCTTGGTCGTGGCCATGCCCTGCAGGTCGAACAGATTCGGCCGCGGTCCGATGATGGAGACGAGGCTCATCACCAGCTCCTCGCGGATCGGGTCGATCGGCGGGTTGGTGACCTGTGCAAAATTCTGCTTGAAGTAGGTGAACAGCGGCTTGGCCCTGTCCGACAGCGCCGAGATCGGCGTGTCGTTGCCCATCGAGCCCGCGGCTTCCTCACCCGTGGCCGCCATCGGCGTCATCAGGATGGCAATGTCTTCCTGGCTGTAGCCGAACGCCTGCTGGCGATCGAGCAGTGACAGGTTGGAGCGCACGCCGGTGGTCGGCACCTTCGGCAACTCCTCCAGCACGATCTGGGTCCGTTCCAGCCACTCCTTGTAAGGGTGGCTCCTGGCGAGCTCGGCCTTGATCTCGTCGTCGGGGATCAGACGGCCCTGATCGAGGTCGACCAGCAACATCTTGCCCGGCTGGAGCCGCCACTTGGTGATGATCTGGTCCTCGGGGATCGTCAGCACGCCCATTTCGGACGCCATCACGATGCGGTCGTCCTTGGTCACGAGATAGCGCGCGGGCCGCAGGCCGTTGCGGTCGAGCGTGGCGCCGATCTGGCGGCCGTCGGTGAAGGCGATCGCAGCGGGGCCGTCCCACGGCTCCATCAGCGCGGCGTGATATTCGTAGAAGGCGCGTCGCTTCTCGTCCATCAGCGGATTGCCGGCCCACGCCTCCGGAATCATCATCATGACGGCGTGCGCCAGCGGGTAGCCGCCCTGCACCAGGAATTCGAGCGCGTTGTCGAAGCAGGCGGTGTCCGACTGGCCTTCATAGGAGATCGGCCAGAGCCGGTTGATGTCCTTGCCGTAGAGCTCGGAGCTCACCGAGGCCTGGCGCGCTGCCATCCAGTTGGTGTTGCCGCGCAGCGTGTTGATCTCGCCGTTATGCGCGATCATGCGATAGGGATGCGCCAGTGACCAGGCCGGGAAGGTATTGGTCGAGAAGCGCTGGTGAACCAGCGCCAGCGCGCTCTCGAAATCCTTCTCGTGCAGATCGGGATAGTACTTGCCGAGCTGGTCGGCGAGGAACATGCCCTTGTAGATCACGGTGCGGCAGGACATCGAGCAGGGGTAATAGCCCGCAAGCCCGCGGTCGCGGCGCTGGTAGATCGCCTGCGAGATCGACTTGCGCAGGATGTAGAGCCGGCGCTCGAATTCGTCCTCTGTCCTGGCGGTGCCGTTGCGGCCGATGAACACCTGCATGCAGGCGGGCTCGGTCGGCTTCACGGTGACGCCGAGCGAGGAATTGTCGGTCGGCACGTCGCGCCAGCCGAGCAGGGTCAGGCCCTCTTCCTTGATCTGGTCGGCGATGATGCTCTTGATGACGTTGCGCCAGGCGGTGTCGCGCGGCATGAACAACGCGCCGATGGCGTATTCGCCGGGCGCCGGCAGCGCGAAGCCGAGCTCCCCGGCCTTGCGGCTGAAGAAGGCGTGCGGGATCTGCACCAGGATACCCGCGCCGTCGCCGGCGCGCGGATCGGCGCCGACCGCGCCGCGATGCTCGAGATTGCAGAGAATGCTCAGCGCGTCCGCGACGATCTCATGCGACTTCTTGCCCTTGATGTTGGCGATGAAGCCGACGCCGCAGGAATCCTTTTCGAGGGCAGGATCATAGAGACCTTCGGCCGGCGGGCGCGAATTGTGCTCCTGAATCGGATCGGTCGTTTTCGATGCGACCGTCGCCGACAGCTCTTCTGCCACGATGTTTGCGCGCTCGAATTGCGACCCGTTCATTGTTTCTGTCCTCTCCATGCGGCAAGCTGCCTCACCGCCATCTTCGGCGCACCTTCGGCGTTCCGCGGCACCCGCCTCTGGGTTACCGCTCGTCCGCTCGCGAGCCGCATTTTCTTAAATTCAGGCCTAGGCGTTCTTCGTCCCCGAGAACGGCTTTGCCCGTTGCCTTATGGTGCTCGAGAGCACCGACCTTTCGCTGCAATCCCGATGCCGAAACCGCAGCCAAAATTAAGACAGTCTTCCTGTCCTAACCATCACCTTGCCAAATTTTTGTCTAGCACACAAGCGCGCGGAAGTCCCGATTCCCGATATGTCAATCAATCGCTTTCCAAAAGTTGCGCAGCCCGGGTTTCGAAGCAAACGCGCCCGATCCGGCACCCGTGGAGGCCGAAATGCCATATGAAGCTTCGGATCACCCCTTCGGAAGGTGCGCCCCGCCGCAAGAAGCGAAGGAGAGCAAGTTATCCGGGGGGCCTGGCGGGAGCGTCTCGACCATGAAGTTTTTCACAGGATGTGTGGCTACTGCCACGCTGGCGCTCGCCATGAGCGCAGGGCATGGGCAGGCTTTGGCGCAAGTTCCAGCCAACGGTATCGCGAGAGGGGCCGTGATCGCAGTGTCGGATTTCGACGGACCCTATGCGCCTCCCGAAGCCGCCCGGCAAGCGCCGCCGCGCTACGGCCAAGAGCGCGGTCCGGCGCCGCTGCTGCTGCCATCGATCGAGGTCCATGCGGTGCTGCGAGACAACGGCTTCTCGCTGCTCGGCCTCCCGCGCCTGCGCGGCAGTGTCTACCGTCGCGGCGATCGACGCCCGCGACGGGCGGATCGTCCGTTTCACGCAGGGACCTCGTCGCGCTCGGTGATGCCAGGCAAAATAAAAACGCCCCGGGGCACCGGGGCGTTTTCGTCACTTGGAAGTGGCCTGCGCGATTTATGCGGCGGCTTGCGCGGCCGAGTTCTCGATGACCTGCGCCTTCGGTGCGCCGGTGTTGATCGCGATCTGGCGCGGCTTCTTCGCCTCGGGAATCTCGCGTACGAGGTCGACGTGAAGCAGCCCGTTCTCGAGCGAGGCGTCCTTCACCTGCACGAAGTCGGCAAGCTGGAAGGCACGCTCGAAGGCGCGCGCGGCAATGCCGCGGTACAGCACTTCGTTCTTGCTGTTCTCGTTGGCGACCTTCTCGCCCTTGATCGTCAGCGTATTTTCCTTCGCGACGATGGAGAGCTCATCCTTGGCGAAGCCCGAAACCGCAACGGTGATGCGGTAGGCATTCTCGCCGGTACGCTCGATGTTGTAGGGGGGATAACCGGGGCTGCCGTCCGAACCGGCCTGGTCCAGCAGGTTGAAGAGGCGGTCGAAGCCGACGGTGGAACGATAGAACGGGGTGAGATCGTAGCTACGCATGGTCAAGTCCTCCATTGAGCGACTGTTTGGTAACCCGCCCGCCAATCGGGCCGGGCTTTCGTCTGTATGCAGCCTGATGTTCCGGTTCCGAAACACTGGTAGCGGCCTGCACGAAGGTGATATGGGTGGAACGAGACGGCGTTCAAGAGGGCGGCATTTTGCGCCTTTTCGGCGCTTTAGCCCCTTGATTTGCAGCACTTCGCGCCCAAGCACCCCCTAATGACGCTGGTCTCGATCCCGTCCAATCCCGTTCCGGAAAACGTCGTCAGCGGCACCATCAAGACTCCCGATGGCGCCGAGCTGCGCTTTGCGCGCTGGGCCCCTCCGCCGAACCGCAAGGGCACCGTCTGCGTCTTCACCGGACGCAGCGAGCAGATCGAGAAATATTTCGAAACCGTGCGCGATCTGCGCGACCGCGGCTTCGCGGTGGCGATGATCGACTGGCGCGGGCAGGGCCACTCCTCGCGGCGCCTGCGCGACCCGCGCAAGGGCTATGTGCGCGATTTCTCCGATTTCGAGGTCGACGTCGAGGCGTTCGTGCAGCAGGTGGTGCTGCCGGATTGCCCGCCGCCATTCTTCGCGCTGGCTCACTCCATGGGCGGCACGGTGCTGCTGCGAGTGGCGCATGCGGGCAAGCGCTGGTTCGACCGCATGGTGCTGTCGGCACCGATGATCGAGCTGCCCGGCCGCACCACCTCGTTTCCGGTGCGTGCGCTGCTGAAGACGATGCGCCTGTTCGGGCAGGGCGGCCGCTATGTCCCCGGCGGCAGCGATCGCCTCACCGGGCTCGATCCCTTCATCAACAATCCCGTGACCAGCGATCCGGTCCGCTATGCACGCAATGCCGCGATCCTGGAGGAGGATCCGACGCTCGGACTGGCGTCACCGACGATCGCCTGGGCCGATACCGCCTTCCGTGCGATGCACACGTTCAAGCGCACGAACTACCCCTCAGAGATCCGTCAGCCGATCCTGATGCTGGCGGCCTCCAACGACACCGTGGTGTCGACCGCCGCGATCGAGGAGTTCGCCTATCATTTGCGCGCCGGCTCCCATCTCGTGATCGCCGGCGCCAAGCACGAGATCCTCCAGGAGCAGGACCGCTATCGCTCCCAGTTCTGGGCCGCCTTCGACGCCTTCGTGCCGGGCACGCCGCTGTTCAAGTGAGTGGGAAACGACGGTGCGCTTCCTCGCCCCGTTCTTACGGGGAGAGGGCTGGGGTGAGGGGCTGCTTGCGAACACGATGACAGTTCGACTCGCGGAGAGTCCCCCCTCACCCGGATTGCATCTTCGATGCAATCCGACCTCTCCCCGCATGCGGGGCGAGGTAAGAAAGCGCGCTACAGCGTCTTCAGGTACTCGATCAGATCGTAGCGCTCGGCATCGTCCTTGAACATGCGGCCGATCACGCCGGGACGCTTGTCTTCGCCCGGCTTGCGCTCGAAGGAATGGCCGAGCACGCTGTTGCCCTGGATCGGATCGTTCTCCGACCCCGCCGAGAACTGCGTTTCCCCCGTCTTGCACTTCTCGTCCGCGGTGACCGCAAAGCCCACCGTCACGGGATCATAGTCGCGGCGGCCCATGCAGAACTTTCGCGGACGCTCGTTCTGCGGCTTCAGCAGCCAGTACAACGAAGGCACCGAGCCGTTGTGCAGATAGGGTGCGGTGGCCCAGATGCCGTTCAGCGGGCGTGCGCGATAGCGCGGATCGGGCGCCGGATTGAGGCAGTTCTTGCGCGCGAGGTTCCACATTTTCGCACGCTCCGCCTCCGGGACCTTCTCGTCGTCCATCCATTTTCGGGCCACGAGATCGACCACCGTCATGAGGCCGAGCGCATAGACCATCTCATTGGGTGATTTGCTCGCGGTCGGGATGTCGCATTGCCACCATTTCTGAAGGTCGGCGGTTTTCACCTTCAGGAAGCCGGGCACGTCGACGATCCTGTTGGAGAGCACGAGCGACTGCTCGGGATCGGTGTTGATCTCCTTGAGCGGAATCGTGACCGCGTTCAGCACCTTGCTATCGCCGCTCGGCTCCCAATGCGTCGAGGACCAGAAGGCCGGGGTGTCGATGGCCGGCAAATGGCACCCGGAGCACATCTCGGTATAGATGGCGCGGCCGCGCTCAACGCGATCGGGCTTCAGCCTCCATGCGTCGCCGAGGATCTGCGAGGGCCATTTCGGCGCCAGCAGGCCGCCAAACTTCGGTTCGGCCGACTTGAACGGATCGGGACCCCTGAGCATGTCCTCAATCCAGCCGAGTGTCCTCATGTGAACGGAGGACCGCCAGAGCCGGTCCTCCGGATAGACGTCGGACAGATTGAGCAGCGCGGTTACGCCGAGCGCCTCGCCGGCATTGCGAATCAACGGCTGCTCGATCGAGGCGTCGTACTGGGCGAACTTGAACCAGGGCACGGTCCAGATCGCGGGGTAGCTGACAGGGGCGTCCTGGGCATGCAGGTTCTTCTCGAATCCCTTGACCCCGCTCAGTGCGAGATCCTGCGAGAAGACCTGGTTGCCGATGCGGTTGAGAGCGTCGAGGCGGCCGAACCCTTCCTCCGTGTCCTGCTGCTGCCTGCCGTTCCAGGTCTTCTTGGCTTCAATCGTCTTCTGCTGGGTTTTCGCCCAGTCGATCAGGAATGTGCCGATCGCGCTGAGCTTCTGCTTGAGCGCCTCGCGGTCCGTCTTGCTGGCGTCGGGGCCGAGCACGCGGTCGGCAAAGCGCTGGAAGCGGAACGGGACGTACAGCGTGTAGGCGATCGACAGGCCGGTGGCGAGCTCCAGCTTCTTCAGGTCGGTCATGGCCGGGCCGCCGTCGAAGCGGACGTCCACGCCCTGGTAATGGATCTGGCCGGTGTGGCAGGCCGCGCAGGTCAGCCCGATCTTGTCCTCCTCGCGACGGCCGGTCGCGGGATCGACGACGCCGGTCATCCGCGCGAAGCCGACCGGCAGGCCGTCGACGTTCTCCACCGGCGTCCACCCGGTCGACCGGTCCGGCACCTGCGTCGTCTCGTAGACGTTGGCGTAACCGAAGCGGCGCAACGTCGTCGTGTCGGTCTGGATCGACTGCGGGCTTGGGATGAAGCCGAAGCCTTCGAGATAGGCGCTGTCCTTCATCATGCCGGGCTTTGAGAACAGATGGAGGCGCGGCTGCTCCAGCGCCATGAACCACTCATAGGGCACCGGGAAGGTCGCGGTGCCCTGGCTGGCATGATGGAACCAGTGCCGGTCCTTCAGCGACCAGTTCTGCTCGAGCCAGAAGGCGGCCTTCGTCTCCGGGACCGCAGGCAAGGGCGGCGGCAGAAGATTCACGAAGATTCCCTTCTGCGGCAGCATGGCGCGGACTTGATCGGGAAATTCGGCCACCGCGACGAGCGCAACGAGACCAATGGCGATCAGCAAGGCCGCAAGCTTGAGGGCGCCCCGCACCACGCGCTGGCAGGTCGATAGCACCGGCTGCGATGCGAGCCGCTGGTTGATGCGCGCGGGAAATTGGCGCTCGTTGAACAGCGTGCGCACGTCGGCGACGCTCAGATATCGATCCTCGCCCGTGCCCTTGCCGATGATCTTCAGGAGGATCGGCCATTCGAGCTTCATCAGCAGCGGGTAGTACCAGCGCGCGGCGCTGCCCGCACGCTTGAGGTTGTCGCGCATGAAGACGTCGATTTCCGAGGCGTTGAGGCCCAGCTCGGAGCCGCCGTTCGGGCCGGTATAAGTCCGGCCGAAGCTCGCGAACCGCGCGATCTCGTCCTCGTTGACTTCACCATCGATGCCGAGGATTCGCGAGCCGGCGCCGTGCTTGTCCAGCGGACCGCCGCGCAGCGCGTCGAGCTGCGCGCCCGAAAAGATGCTTTTCAGGATGTGACCGAGACCGTTAGCGATCAGCGCCACACCGCGAACCTGGAGGCGGGCAGATGCCTTCTTCAGCCCGGTCTCGCCGCTCGCATCCGCGATCGTCTCCGACAATTTACCGAGCGGGACGGTCCCGCCATCGACAAAACCTTCGCCGACCAAGCCGCGCAGGAAGGGGCAGGGATTGTTCGGGGAGACCGGGACCGAGGGATCGAAGGGCGGCTTCGAAGCGGGGTGATGCATGGCCCAATCCTGAAAACAGCGGATCGCGAAAAAAGCAGGCGCTGTTGGAGCGCGGAAAGTCCTAACAAACCGACAGCACAATATACTACTATACTACTTCGGCGTGTGACGAAGTGTGGCGGATTTCACTGTCCTGTCAATAAGACGAGCGTGCAGCCACCAAAGGACCGCAATGGGTTCGTGTCCTGCCTGTCAGGACTCGGCGACGCGTTTGATGTCGCTCTGGACCAGGGTCAACTTGCCGAGTGGCACGCCGGCCTTCAGCAGCCCCTCGCGATAATGGGCGAGATCCTCGGGCCGCTTCCAGTGGAAGTTGCGCAAGTGACGATCGACATTGAGGGCCGGGTAGTTGGTCATCAGCACGCCAGTCGCCTCGCTTGCCTCGGCGGTCCGCCCCAATTGTGCCAGGGCCGCAGCGCGGATCGCCAGCGCCTGCATGTGGTTGGGGTTGATGTAGAGCTGCTCGCGCGCCCACGAGAGGGTCGCGTCATACTGGCGCAACAGATAGTGGCTGAAGGCGTTCAGTGCCGCCCATTGGTAGCGCGGGTCGCTGTTGTCGCGCTGCGCGGCCATCGAGAACAGCTCGATCGCCTCCCGATGCTCGCCGATGACGAAATGACAGATGCCCAGCACGCCGCGTGCGCCGTTGTCGTAGGGATTGAGCGCGACTGCCCGCTTGGCGGCGTCCATCGCGGCCTCGTAATGTCCCTCCAGCGCATGGACCCAGGACAGGATCGAGAACGCGAAGGAGGAGCGCGGGTCAAGGCGGACGCTGGTTTCGGCGAGATTCATCGCCTCGGCCCACATCTCCCGTGTGCCCTTGACCCAGCCGAACTGGATGCTCTGGATCTGGATCGTGCCAAGATAGGCGTGCGCGATCGACAGTTTGGGATCGAGCCTGATGGCTTCCCGGAACAGCTCGACGGCGGCGGCTATATCTTCCTTCGTGTGCCGGTAATAATGGGACAATCCCTTGAGGAAGCGGTCCCACGCGGTCACGTCGTTCGAGAGCCGCGCCGGCGCCGAGGCCTCGGCCCGGACGATCTCGGTGGCGATGGCGGCAGACAGGTTGGTCGTGATCTCGTCCTGCATCGCGAAGAAGTCGCCGATGTCGCGGTCGTAGCGGCCGGTCCAGAGCTGCTCGCCTGTCTCCGGCGCGATCAGCTCGGCGGTGACGCGGATCTTGGCGCCGGCGCGCCGCACCGAGCCCTGGATCAGATAGGTGGCGTCGATCTCGCGCGCGATCAGGCGCGTGCTCACATTCTTGTCCTTGAAGGCGAAGGTCGAGTTGCGGCTCAGCACGCGATAGAAGGATTGCAGCGACAGCGCGTGGATCAGATCCTCGGTGAGACCGTCGGAGAAATATTCATCCTGGGCGTCGCTGAGATTGGCGAAGGGCAGCACGCCGACGATCGCCGTGCGGTACTGCTGCGACAGCGCCGAGGTTTCTCTCAGTTCGGGAGCCACAGCCGGTGCCCCGTCGGGCGTCCAGGTAAAGACCCCGACCGGATCCTTGATGTTCTTGAAGCGGTGGTTGCCGGCATCTGTCAGCGCCACGGTGAGATGCTTGCTGGCCTCGCGATAGGCCTTGGCCGAGATCGCGAAGCCGCCGGGGCTCGCCACGGATTCCAGGCGGACGGCAATATTGACATCGTCACCGAACACCTCGTCCTCGTCGGCGATGACGTCGCCCATGTGGATGCCGAGGCGGAACTGCATGGCGCGGTCGCACGGCAGGTGGTGGTTACGCTCCGCCATCAGCGTCTGCATTGCGATGGCGGCCTCGGCGGCGCCGACGATCGAGGGGAACTCCAGCAGGAAGCCGTCGCCGGTGTTCTTCACCACGCGGCCGCCGTGATTGAGGATGATGGGGTGAATCGCGCTGCGATGGGCCTTGAAGGCGGCATGGGTGCCGGCCTCGTCGCTGCCCATCATGCGCGAATAGCCGGCGACATCGGCGCAGACAATGGCGGCCAGACGTCTTTCCATATCCCGGGAGCTCCAAGGGATCGAGAGGGGACCTGGGACCGGCCACGGCGTGGCAGGTCGCCTCGAATCCCCGCATTTCCAGAACCCTGCCCTTATAAAGCAGATGAGGCCGAGCGGAAGTATGATCCGCATTGCAAATTCGAGTTAAATCCCACGCAATCCCGGCGGTGGACGGGGAGGGACGAACCGACTAAGCGGAATTGCGACCGCCCGGACGGCGGCAGGGGCACCTCGCATGCTGGGCATTCACGAAATCTGGCTCTTCATCCTGTCGGGGGTGCTGCTTAACATCACGCCCGGGCCAGATTCCGTCTACGTCATCGGCCGCAGCATGCAGATGGGCTGGCGGGGCGGAGCCGCGGCTGCATTCGGCATCAGTTGCGGCTGTTTTGTCCATGTTGCGGCCGCGGCGATCGGACTTTCGGCCCTGTTGATGGCCTCGTCGACCGCCTTTTCGATCCTGAAGCTGGTCGGCGCGGCCTATCTCGTTCTCACCGGGCTTCAGATGCTGTGGTCGCGCCCTGTGCTGGGGGCAGCGATCGACGAACCGGTGCGGAGCTCGTTCCGGCGGGTCTTCCTCCAGGGTGTCTTTACCAACGCGCTCAATCCCAAGGTCGCGCTGTTCTTCCTGGCCTTCCTGCCGCAATTCGTCGCGGCTGATTCACCGCACAAGCCGCTCGCCTTCCTCACGCTCGGCCTGATCTTCATCTCTACGGGAACGCTGTGGTGCCTGGTGCTCGCGGCATTCGCGGCGAAAGCCGCCCACCGGCTGCGCAACTCCGAGGGCGTGTTCGCCTGGGTCAACCGCGTGCTCGGCAGCCTCTTCATCTATCTCGGCATCCGCGTCGCCATGCTGGAGACGCGGTAACTCATTCGAACGAATGATCGGCGCCATGCTGCGTAGGGTGGATTAGCGAAGCGTAATCCACCGCTGTTTGTCTCCGCGGAAACCAAAGAGGTGGGCCTTCGGCTAACCCACCCTACGATCTGCGCTTAAGCGAATTCCCTCAGCAGCGCGCTGCCGGCGAGATAAAGCCCGAGCAGGATCATTGCGATCAGGAACCAGCGACGGAAGGCTTCGGCGGGCATCCGCGCCCGCACCGACTGGCCGATGAACATGCCGGCAAACGCCATGGCGAGGCCCACGGCGCCCGGCACGGCATTGGCTGGCGTCAACAATCCCCCGGCGGTGAGGTTGAAGGCGAGCGCCAGCGTCGCGGTCGTGAAAAACACGCCGAGCGCCTGCACCAGTTCGTCCTTCTCCATGCCGATCGCCTGCATGAACGGCATCGAGGGAATCACCTGCACCCCGGTCGAGGCCGAGATCACGCCGGTGACGACACCGACCACGCCGCCGACCCATCTCTCGTTCTCAGGCGCGACGCGGAACCGGAACTTGTTCAGACCGATCACGGCATAGATGACGAGCAGGACGCCGAGCACGATCGTGCCATAGCGCGCATGCGGGCCGGTCAGCGCGCCGGCATTGAGCCAGCAGCCGATCACGGTGCCGATCATCAGCGGCCACAGCCGCCGCAGGATGTCGCGCAAATGCGGACCGACGAAGGTCTGCCAGATGTTGGTGACGATGGCGGGCACGATCACGATGGCGATCGCGCGGCTCGGCGCCATGCTCACCGCGAGCAGGCCCATGGACACCGTCGGCAGGCCGAGGCCGACCACGCCCTTGACGAATCCAGCGATGAGGAACACGGCGGCGATGAGAACGAGAAGCGGATCAATCATACCGCCCACATTGACCGAAGCCGTGCGCCGGCACAATCTGGAGGTTACGGAGTAAGCCTTCGGCTCGAACGAAGGCTGGGAGACCTGCCATGCGCTTCGACCTCGTCGATCTCCAGCTCTTCATCGCCGTCGCCGATCAGCGCAGCATTACCCGCGGCGCCGAGCGCTCGCACCTGGCGCTGGCCTCGGCCAGTGCGCGCATCAAGGGGCTCGAGGAGGCGCTCGCCGTCGCTCTCTTGAAGCGTGGACGGCGTGGCGTCGAATTGACCGCGGCGGGCGAGAGCCTGCTCGATCACGCGCGCCTCGTCATCCACCAGATCGATGCCATGCGCGGCGACCTCGCCGGCTTTGCCAGCGGCGTGCGCGCGAGCGTGCATTTCCTCGCCAATACCTCGGGCCTGTCCGAGCATCTGCCCAGGGCGCTCGCCGGCTTCCTGCGTGAGCATCGCGACGTCGCGATCGACATCGAGGAGCGCGAGAGCACCGACATCGCGTCGGCGATCACCGCGGGCGCCGCAGATCTCGGCTTCGCCGCCGAGCACGCGCTGCCCGACCATATCGAGCGCTTCGTGTTCAGCGAGGATCGCCTGACGCTGGTGACCTCGCGCCGCGGCCCGTTCGCCGGCCGCCGCCAGATCGATTTCCAGGAGGCGGGGGCGTGCGACTTCGTCGGGCTGACCAGTGCCACCGCGCTGCAGATGCACATCTCGAAACACGCGGCCCGGCTCGGCATGCGCCCGCATTTCCGCGCACGCCTGCGCGATTTCGACGCGATCTGCCAGATGGTCGCCGCCGATGTCGGTGTCGCCCTGGTGCCGGAAGCTGCCGCCCGCCGCTGCGCCAAGACGATGCCGCTCGCCATGGTTCGCCTGCGCGATGCCTGGGCCAACCGCCGCCTCGCGATTTGCGCGCGCAGCTTCAAAGCGCTGCCGCGGCCGGCCAAGATGCTGGTGGAGCATTTGCGGGCGGCGGCGGCGTGAGGTGACTGATGCTTCTCCCCCTCCGGGGCTGGGCTATCGCATATGACTCGTTGCGGCGGGGCTGTGCGTACGCCTCGTCCTTCGAGACGACCGCTTCGCGGTCCCTCAGGATGAGGCTAAGCGGCCATCGGCGCCCGCCAAAACAGCTGCCACACACTCCGCCCTCATCCTGAGGGCCCGCCGGAGGCGGGCGTCTCGAAGGATGCGCCGCAGGGAAGACGCCATCAAATGCGATAACCCTGCCTGCAGGGGGAGGGTGAGCAAGGCTACTTCGCCGTCTCCGCGCCCGCGTCCTTGATCACCTTCGTCCGCTTCTTGCCGGCACCTTCCGAGGAGCAGCGTGCGTGAGATGGTCATGCAAGCCCTCCGCTCGCTTGTTATTGGTTCAAAAGCCGCATTGCTTCTTCATGAATCCTGGCATCGCCGGCCGCGATGATCCGGCCGCCGGCCTGGGCCGGCTTGCCTTCCCAGGTGGTGACGACGCCGCCGGCGCCGGTCACGATCGGGATCAGCGCTGCGATATCGTAGGGCTTCAGCTCGGTCTCGACCACGAGATCGACGTGGCCTGCGGCCAGCATGCAATAGGAGTAGCAGTCGCCGCCATAGCGCGACAGCCGCGCGCCCTGCTCGATGCGTCCGAAGATGGCGCGGTCGCGCTCGTTCATCAGCAGAGGGCTAGTGGTGTAGGTCGTGGCTTCCGAGAGCGAGGCGCAGCGGCGAACCTGGAGCCGGCGCTCGCCGGAGGGGCCTTTGTAATTGGCCGAGCCGTTGTCGCCGGAAAAGCGCTCGCCGATGAAGGGCTGGTGCATCATGCCATACACCGGCGCGCCCTTGTGCAGCAGCGCGATCAGCGTCCCCCAGATCGGAAAGCCGCCGATGAAGGATTTGGTGCCGTCGATGGGGTCGAGCACCCAGACATAGTCGGCGTCTTCGCGCTCGTTACCGAATTCCTCGCCGACGATGCCGTGCTGGGGGAAGCTGGCCCTGATCAGCCGCCGCATCACCGCCTCCGCGGCGCGGTCGGCCTCCGTCACGGGATCGAAATCCTTGGTCTGGCTCTTGTCGTCGATCGACAGCGAGGTGCGGAAGAACGGCAGGATGGTTTCGCCGGAGGCGGTGGCGAGCCGTCCGATGAAGGCGGAGAAGTCGATCACCGTCACGGCGTGTCCTCAAAGCGAAAGTTGGATGAAGCTCGCCTCCTGCCTAGCTCAATTCGTCTTCCACGTGCAGCGCTGTCTTGATTTGCACCCTGGTATTTTGGATGCCTGGGTGCGCGGCCCTCATCCAAGTCATCTGCTGGCCAAATATCGATCACAATGTTGAAAGCTTAGTTCCGCCCATGCCTCGTTTGTATGCAAACGCCTATCAACCCATTGAATTTCCTTATCAAAGCAACTGAATCTGGGTTTCCAAAGAAGCAACCGAGCCATGTGCTCATTGCATGGGAAACGGCTCAAAAGCCCTTGCACTTTGTGCGGCGCGGTCTCATATTGTTGCGGTGCGGTAGCGCTTGGCGTTACCGCTGCCCTCCTTGGGCGTTTCCTCCCTAGACTTGGGCCGCTTGCGTCATTCGCCAGCGGCCCTTTTTTCTTGAGGCTTCTGCTTTCGTTTCGACCTGCGCAGCCAAGCGAAGCGAAGAGCGTCCGCGCCAATCGCAGACAATGATCTTCCCAAGAAAGCCGCCGCCTATTCCGCCGCAGCCTGGAAGGGCCCGAGATCGCCGAACGGAATCGTGGTCGCCAGCACGTCGGCGAGGACGCCGAAGTCGGTCGCCACTTGCGCAAAGCGTTGGCTTCGCTCGCGCCGCCGCTCGTCCATGTAGATTGCGCGGTTGAGCTCGAGCTGAACCGCATGCAGGCCGCTCGCGGGATTGCCGTAATGCTCGGTGATGAAGCCGCCGGCATAGGGCTTGTTGCGGCCAATCGAATAGCCGAGGCCGCTCATGGTCTCCTCGACCCTATCAGGCAGAAGCGGCGTACAGCTCGTTCCGTAGCGGTCGCCGATCACGACGTCGGGTCGGCGCGGCTCGTCGCGGGAGACGCCGACCGAGGGCATCGAATGGCAATCGATCAGCACCACGGTGCCGAACATCTGGTGCACCTTGTTGATCAGCCGGCGCAGCGCGCGGTGGTAGGGCTTGTACAGCGTCTCGATCCGCCCCAGCGCATCGTCGACCAGGATACGGTCGCGGTAGATCTCCTGGCCGTCGCCGACCACGCGCGGAATGGTGCCGAGGCCGCCGGCGACCCGCATCGAGCGGGTATTGGCAAAGCTTGGCAGCCGTCCGCTGAACATGCGGGGATCGAGCTCATAGGGCTCGCGATTGACGTCGACATAGGAGCGGGGAAAGTTGACCCTGACGGTCGGAAAGCCGCGCTCGCTCAAATGGCCGATCAGCTCGTCCATGAAGGAATCTTCCGACCGCCGCAGCATCGGCAGGTCGATCCTGGAGGCTGCGAGGAATTCGTCGGGATAGGTCGAGCCGGAATGGGGCGAGTTGAAGATAACAGGCGCGCGCCATTGCGCGGGCTCCATGATCTCGAAGGCTGGCGACGTCTCGCCGTCAAACCGGGTCATCTTCTCAGGTTTCGTCCCTTCGCCGCAGGATCCGGATTTCGGATCGGACTGATTCGGCCGGTCGCGCGGCTCTCATGTGTCGTCATTGTCCGGAATCGCAACCATTCTGCCAAGCGAAAAGATGTGCTTGGCGCTGGAACATGCCTTAACCGTGCGGGCAGGGAAGCGGGCATGGGCTGGCGCGGCTCGATTGATTCGACTCGCATTCCGGTTCACAAGGAGCCGGCAGCGAGAGCCCGCTTGGGGTTAAGATTTTCACCCCAAATTTACCCTCTGTCGGGCTTAGTGACCTCTGCATATCCTCTGGGGATTGAACGTTTCCTGCCATGCCAAAGATCCTGCTCGCCGAAGACGACAACGACATGCGCCGTTTCCTGGTCAGGGCGCTGGAAAACGCCGGGTTTCAGGTTTCGTCCCATGACAACGGCATGGCCGCCTATCAGCGGCTGCGGGAAGAGCCGTTCGAGATGCTGCTGACCGACATCGTGATGCCGGAGATGGACGGCATCGAGCTCGCCCGCCGGGCCTCGGAACTCGACCCCGATATCAAGATCATGTTCATCACCGGCTTCGCCGCGGTTGCCTTGAACTCGGATTCGGACGCCCCCAAGAACGCCAAGGTGCTGTCCAAGCCCGTGCATCTGCGCGAATTGGTCAGCGAAGTGAACAAGATGCTGGCGGCCTAGATCGGCCCCGTTCCGTCCTTGCGCACGCTCCCCCGAGCCGTTATAGGGACCCCACCGATGAAATGACCTTTCGGGCACGTAGCTCAGCGGGAGAGCACTACCTTGACATGGTAGGGGTCACAGGTTCGATCCCTGTCGTGCCCACCATCCTTCGCTCGCGACAGCGAGAGAAGGAGGCCACGCCGAAGCCCGACGGGCGCAGGCGGGCTTGTTGCCGCGAGCTACGGCTAGGCAAGCCACTTCGTGTCCGGCGAAGCTCGAAACGCATAGACGGACTGGGGCGGCTAGCTCCGGGCTTCGGAACACGCCCACGCCTCTCGGCATTGTTCAGCCATGCCGAAGTCCTCCACAAAATCCTTCAAGCGCGGCGACCACGTCAGCTGGAATTCCGAGGCCGGCCGGGTGCGCGGCCGTATCCTGCGCATCCACACCGGGAACGTCGACTACAAGGGCCACACCCACCACGCGAGCCCGGACGATCCGCAATACGAGATCAAGAGCGACAAGACCGACCACGTCGCCCTGCACAAGGGCCGGGCGTTGCGGTTGTTGAAGAGCTGACGGCCCCGGAGCGAGTTGTCGAGGCTTCCCATGGCTCATCCGTTCTTCACCATCGGCCATGCCACACGGTCGATCGAGGAGTTCGTCGAATTGTTGCAGGACAGCGCGGTCACCTTCTTGGCTGACGTTCGTACGGTGCCCCGCTCCCGCACTAACCCGCAGTACAATCGCGAGACGCTGCCGCAATCATTGGCGGCTGTTTCGATCGGCTACGAGCACATCGCCTCGCTTGGCGGCCTGCGCAGCCGCAAGCGCGAAGTGCCGCCCGAGACCAACGCCTTCTGGCAGAATGGCAGCTTTCACAATTACGCCGACCACGCCATGGGCGCAGCCTTTCACGAAGGCCTCGCGCATTTGCGTGATCTCGGGCAGACGCGGCGCTGCGCCATCATGTGCGCAGAGACATTGTGGTGGCGATGCCACCGGCGGATCATCGCCGATTATTTGCTCGCTGCCGGCGAGACCGTGTTTCACATTCTCGGACCACGGCAGGTCAAGGAGGCCGAGATGACCCCGGCGGCGCAGGTTCTTGCCGATGGCCGCTTGGCCTATCCGCTGGAAAGTTAGCCAATCGTCGTTGCCACGGTTATGTTTGCCGTAGTCCGGAATTCCTCCATAAACGACGTGAGGCCGCCGATGAGCATATCCATCATCGAACGCGCAAAAATCCAGGCCCAGGTGCTGGTGCCGCTGGTCAAGGCGCTCCAGGCCGAACTCGGCGAGGCGCGCGCCAACGCGTTGGTGCGCAACGCGCTCGGCGATCTCTATCGCGGCTTCGGCGAAGAATTCTGGAAAGCCAGGAACCAGGGCACGGGCGAGGCCGATCTCGGCAAGGCCGTCTCGTCTGCCTTCAGGACCTACGCCCGCGACGACGCGCTCGCCTATGACGTGATCGAGCAATCGCATGACGCTTTCGCCTTCGACGTCACGCGATGCGCCTATGCGGAGTTCTACAAGGCGCTCGGCGAGCCCGAGCTCGGGTTTCTCCTGATCTGCACCGCTGATTTTGCGACTGCGGAAGGATTCGGTCCCGATGTCAGGCTCACGCGCACGCAGACCATCATGCAAGGCGCGCCTCATTGTGACTTCCGCTATCGGCGCGATGCGGGCGAGGGGCATGACGCGTTTGTCGCTTCTGAGCCTCTTCGCGATCCGTAGCTAACTTATTGCTCACCCCGCCAGAACGTCGTTTGCAGCGGCAGCTGGTGCTTGATCATTGCGACGCCGTCGACGACCTTGAGGCCACGAGCCGCGCAGGCCTCCATGAATTCGGTGCGCCGGGCGGCGATGATGTCGAACACCGCGCAATCCCTTGGCAGCGTCTTCGGATCCATCGGCAGCGCGTCGCCCGCGTGCAGGCCGAGCGAGGTGGCATTGACGCAGAGCCCGGCGTCGTCGAAGTTCGCGTCTAAGCTGATATCGAGATCAGGAAATTGCCCGCGCAGCTTTGCTGCAAGAGCCTCGACCGGCCCTGGCACTTCGTTGAGGATGCATAGGCCCTTCACGCCAGCGGCCGCCAGCGCATGGCAGATCGCGCGGCCGGCGCCGCCCGCGCCGATCACGACCGCGCGGCGCCGGGAATCAAAAATGCCGGCCTCGCGCGCAGCGTTCAGAAAGCCGCCGCCATCGAAGGATTCGCCGACGAGCTTGCCGCCAGCTTCGATCCGGATGGTGTTCACCACGCCCTCGAATCTTGCTGCGGGTCCGACCGCGTCGCACAGTTCGAACGCCGCGGGCTTGTGTGGCATGGTCAGGCTGAAGCCGGCCGTGCTGGGCGATCTTGCCAACGCCCGGATCGTCTCCGCCAGATGCTTGGGCGCGACGTCCATCGGCACCATGTGCCAGTCGAGGTTCTGCTGCTCGAAATACGGCGTGTAGTAACGCGGCGCACCGACATGGCGGGCGGGATGGGCGAAAATGAAGACGACGCGCGAGGCGCCGGTCGGAAGCTTCATGACGTCAACCTTTGACCGCCCCGGCCGTCAATCCCGAGACCAGATAGCGCCGCACTGCGAGCGAGAAGATCAGCACCGGCGCCATCACCAGAGAGCCGCCGGCGGCGATCTTGCCCCATTCCCAGCCTTCATAGTTCATGAAGTTGACCACGGCCACCGGCGCGGTGCGCGCATTGATGCGGGTCAGGATCAGCGCGAAGAAGAAGTCGTTCCAGGCGTAGAGGAAGCACAGAATCGCGGTCGCAGCGATGCCCGGCGTCACCATCGGCAGCACGATTTTTGTGAATACCGTGCGTGTCCGCGCGCCGTCGACGAGGGCAGCCTCTTCCAGCGAGATCGGCACCGTATCGAAGAACGGCTGCATCATCCAGATCACCAGCGGCAGGTTGAAGCTGGTGTAGACCAGCACGAGCCCCGTGATGGTGTCGAGCAGGCCGATCCAGCGATAGAACAGGAAGAACGGTATCGTGAATGCGATCGGCGGCGCCATGCGCGTGACCAGGATCGCGAAGCTCAGCCCATGCTTGCCGCGCCCGGCCCAACGCGACAGCGCGTAGGCGGCAGGCACGCCGAGCAACAATGCGAGCGCGGTCGAGAATGAGGCGCTCACGAGGCTGTTGACGAAGGAGGCCGAGAACGCGCTGTGCCAGAGCGAGACGTAATTCTCCAGCGTCGGCGTGAAGATCAGCGGCGGCGGGAACTGCAGGATCTGGTCATTGGACTTGAAGCTCATCTGCAGCAGCCACAGAAACGGCGAGAGCAGGATGAGCAGCGTCGCCACGATTGCGACCAGCCGGCCCGGTGTCGCCCGGCGTCCGGAATATTCGTTCATGCCATCGCCTCCCGGCGCCGGCCCATCCAGACCAGGCCAAGGCTGATGCCGGCGACGAGCAGCAGCATCACGACGGTGACCGCGCTGGAATAGCCGATCTCGTTGGTGTCGAAGGCAAGCAGATAGGCATAGTAATTGGTGACCTCGGTGACCGTGCCCGGCCCGCCGCTGGTCAGGAGGAAGATCAGCGGAAATGCCTTCACGCTGTCGATCAGGCGGAACATGCCGGAGATGACGAGGATCGGCATGATGAAGGGCAGGGTGACATACCAGAAGATCTGCAGCGTGCCCGCGCCATCGACGAGGGCCGCTTCCGAATATTCGTCCGGAATGGTCTGGAGTGCAGCCAGCACCATCAGAAAGGTGAAGGGCAGCCATTCCCAGGTGTCGGCGATGATGATCGACGTCAGCGCGAAATCGACGCTCGAGGTCAGCGCCGGCATGGTAAAGTGGAGGGCTTGCGCGGCGTAATACAGCGGGCTGATGTCCGGCGTGTAGATCAGCTTCCAGATCACCGCGACCACGATCGGCGGCAGCACCATCGGGATCAGGAAGAACGTGCGGGCGAACTCGACGAAGCGCGACGGCACGTTGAGCAGCAGCGCGAGCAGCATGCCGAGCAGGACCTGGAACAACACGCTCCAGCATGACAGTTTCGCTTGTACCCACAGCGAATTGATGAAACGAGGATCGCCCGGCAAGAGGCCGTAGTTGCGGAGCGGTGAACTGAAGTCGGTCGCCGAGCCTGGCGTCGTCAGCTGGAACGGCGTCAGGCTCGTCACGACCAGATAGATCGCCGGCAGCACCGCCACCGCGAACAGCACGATCAAGCTCGGTGAGAGCGCCCAAGCGATGAACCTGCGGCGCTCTCCGTCAATGCCGCTCTCGCTCAAAGCTGCGTCCCGGCACGGCGGAGCGCTGCGATGGCCTGATCTTGCGCCGCGTTCATCGCGTCCTTGGCAGGAAGCTGGCCGGTCGCGACCTGCTCGAATGCCTTGTTGAGGACGTCGCCGACGATCGGGAATTCCTTCACGGTGCGATAGGCCATGTAGTTCTCGCCCTTGCCCGGCAGCTCCAGCACTTCCAGATAGAGCGCGCCAAGGTCCTGGCCGTTCACCGTGTTGAGCTTGCGATAGGTGTCGCTGGTGATGATCGAGCGCCGGCAGACGGAAGAATGGCCGTGCTCCTTGACGAGGCGCATCGAGATATCGGGGCCGAGCGCCCATTTGATGAATTCCCAGGCCGCCTTCTTGTTCTTGGCGTTCTTGGGAATGCCGAGGCCTTGGCTGTTCGAGGCCGGATGGTCGTGCACGGGGCCGGCGGGCGAGCGCACCACGCGCGAGGTGCCCTTCACCTTGCTCTCGTCGGAGAGCAGGATCGGCGTCACCCAGGCGCTGGAGTGGATGAAGATGTTGGCGCGTCCCGTCAGCAGCGATTGCCGCGCCTGGTCTTCGGTGTAGGTGAGCACACCCCTCGGCGCGCTCTTCAGCAGATTCGCGTAGAATTCGACGCCTTCAATGGTCTCCGGCGTGTTCAGCGCCGGCATGATGTCGCCGGGCGGCTTGCGGAAGATATTGCCGCCAAAACCCTGGATATAGGGCGGCAGGTTCCAATGATGCAGCTGGAACGAGGTGATGCCAGCCACGCCGTCGGTTCCGTTGATCTCGGCGCAGACCTGCTGCAATTCCGCGAATGTCTTGGGAATCTTGAGACCCCTCTTCTCCATCAGGTCCATGCGCGACAGGCCCATCAGCATCGCGCCGCCTTCCCAGGAATAGCCGTAGGTAGCCCCCTTGGCGTCGCGATAGGGCACTTGCGCGCCCTCGACGAAGTCCTTTGGATTCCACTCGGCCGGCGTCAGATTGGGATCGCCGGTGAACTCGTCGAGATTGGCGAGCAGGCCCGCGGCGACCCAGCGCGCGGCCAGGATGAAGGTGACGTTGACGAAGTCGTAGGCCGAGCCGCCCGAGGACAGTTCGAGATTGGCCTGCTGGTTATAGACCGGGAAAGCCGAGAGCTGGAGGTCGACCTTGATGCCGGTCTGGTCCTCGAACTCGGGAATGTATTTTTGCAGCAACGTGAAGAAGCGGTGCTGGAAGGAGGCACCGTGCAGCGTGACGCCGGCAAACGGCTTCGTTTGCGCAATCAACGGCGCCGGAAATGCTGCAAGCGCTGCGCCCGCGGCGCTCGCCTTCAGCAATTTGCGCCTTGTGATCGAAGCGCGGCCCGCGCGCGCGGTTTTGTCGAGCTGGTTTGTCATGTTTACCTCCCTCAAGATTGTTTGTCGGCGTCAACGTGTCCGTCTGGTGCGGACGTTCTCGTCTTCGGCGTCCTTCTTCCTCTGGCGCGACATGGCCGAGACGATGTTCTGCTCGGTGAGATCCATCAGCTTGTGCATGGCCTGGCGCGCACCGTCCGGGTTGCGTGCCCAGATCTCGTCGAGCACGGCACGGTGATAAGGCAGGCTCTTGCGCGGCGCGCCCGGATTGGTGCTCGACAGGTTGAATGACATGCGGAGCGCAGCGGCCACTGTCGCACCGAAGGCGATCAGAAAGTCGTTTCCGGTGGCGATGAGGATTCCGCGGTGAAACTGAAGGTCAGGCTCGGCATAGGCGACGCGGTCCATGCCGGCCGCGTCCATGCCGCGATAGGCGCGCTCGATCCTGGCAAAATCTTCATCCGTGCCGCGCGCCGCGCAGATCGCGCAGGCTTCCGGCTCGACGATCCGGCGGACTTCCATGATCTGCTTGGCGAATTCCTGCGTCGGCAACGAGGATAGCGTCCATTTCAGCAGCTCCTCGTCGAGCATGTTCCAATCGAAGCGGGCGCGCACATGCGTTCCGGCTTTCTGCTTCGAGGCGATCAGGCCTTTCGCCTTCAAGAGCGAAAGCGCTTCGCGGATCGAGGCGCGGCTGATGTCGAAACGCGACGCCAGCTCGATCTCGCGCGGCAACGTCGTGCCCTCGGGCCACACGCCGGTCAGGATCAGGCGCGCCACCTCGCGGGCGACCTGAGCGCTGGACTGCGGGCTGTCGTTGCTCTCGGGCTTTGCCACGTGAATTCGGACTCGTGAGGTTAAATGTCTGATTTATTGACGACGAGAAGCACAGGTTTGGCTGTTTCAACCGATGATAGTTCGCTCCAAAGAGGTTTGACAAGAGTTATTATGTCAGACATATACTCCGTTGAACATCGCCGCGCAGGACGAAGCAATCGTGACAAAGCCCCACATCGTCCTGGTCATGACCGACCAGCAACGCTTCGACACGATCGCGGCGACGGGCCATCCCTATATGAAGACGCCGAATCTCGATCGGCTGGTGCGTGAGGGCGTCTATTTCGACAATTGCTTCATCAACGCGCCGAGTTGCGTGCCCTCGCGGGCGGCGCTGTTCTCCGGCCTTTATCCGCATGCATCGGGCGTCCTGAAAAACGGGCAGGCCTGGCAGAAGACCTGGATCACGAAGCTCGCCGAGGCCGGCTATCACTGCGTCAATGTCGGCAAGATGCACACGATCCCGTATGACGCGAAGGCCGGCTTCCACGAGCGCTTCGTGGTCGAGAACAAGGATCGCTTTTTGGAAGGACGCTGGTTTGCCGACGAGCTCGACAAGGCCTTTGCCGCGCACAAGCTGACAAAGCCCTCGCGTGCCGGCTATCGCAGCCTGCCCGACTATGGCGACCGCATGGGCGCGTTCACCTGGGAGATGCCGAAATCCCTGCATCCGGACATTTTCGTCGCGGAGACCGCGATGTGGTGGTTGCAGACCCGACCCAGGCCCGACACGCTGTTCATGCAGATCGGCCTCCCTGGGCCGCATCCGCCCTATGACCCGCTTCCGGAATATCTGGAGCACTATCTCGCCCGCAACGATCTGCCGGTGCCGCAGCCGACCGAAGATGAGATCGACGGGCTGCCTGCGTATCTGAAGGAGAAGCGGCGCCACGACACCGAGGTCGACCACGACGCCGTGTCATGGAAGCTTCAGCCGACGCATGAGGAAATGCGGCGCCTGCGCGCGCATTATTATGCCAACGTCACCATGATCGACGAGCAGATCGGCCGGCTGCTGCAGACCCTGGAGGACAGGGGCTATCTCGGCAATTGCGTCCTCATCTTCATGTCGGACCATGGCGACAATCTCGGCGAACATGGTCTCAGCCAGAAATGGTCCATGTACGAGCCGGTCACCCGTGTCCCGCTGCTGTTCTGGTCGCCGGAACGCTTCACTGGCGGGCGGCGGATCGGGGAAAAATGCCAGCTCTTCGATCTCGGTCCAACGGTCCTCGATCTTGCCGGCGCGGAGCATCCAAAACCCTTTCAGGCCCGCAGCTTGCTTTCGGCTCTCAAGGGCGAAAGGTGGTCCGGCCGCGATGTCGTGTTCAGCGAGCAGGCCGGCGACGTCGCCATGACAGGCGCAAGGCTGATCACCATGGCGCGCGACGACAGATGGAAGGTGGTGTTCATTCACGGTGCTGAAGACGGGCAGTTGTTCGATCTTGCGACCGATCCGCTCGAGCAACGCAATCTGTGGGGCATGCCCGAGCACGCCGGCGTCGTCAGCCGTCTCAAGGACGCCTTTATCGACTGGCGCCAGAACAGCTTGCTGGAGACGATGGATCTGAATGTGGCGGTGCGCTGACGCGGCACCCTTCACCTCTCGGCGCGAGCGGAGCTCGTCGCGATCCCGCTCGCGATCACGGGCCGCGCGTTGAAGCGTTTGATGCGGATGGTCTCGGTCATGGGTTTCTCCCGGCGGAGCGGATGCAGGTCGGTGCCAATCTTGGGCATCCGTGATCAAACGAAAAGGCAATTTGCCCGACCACCATAGAATGGGGTTGCGCCGGCCTGCAATTGTTGGCTCTGTGCCGCTGTATTCCTTGCCGCAAATTGCGAGAGTTTGCGACGATCTCGCACACGACGGAGCCACCGAGTGAAACAAGAGATCTCCGAAGAACAGCGCAAGAGCGGCATCCTCACCGGCGCCGTGATCGCCTTCCTCCTGCTCGCTTTGCCGCTCGCAGTTTGGCTGGACCTGACCGAGCTGAGCAAGACGGCGCTGCGCCGTCAGGCGGTCGATCTCAATTCGGTGATATCAAGCGTGCGCAGCTATTACGCCTCCAACGTGGTCGGGCGCGTGCTGGCGAACCCGAACGGCACCACGAAGGTCGTGCACAATTACGAGTCGATTCCCGGCGCGATCCCGATTCCCGCGACCCTGTCGCTCGAGCTCGGACGGGTGATCGGCGCCCAGCAGGAGAACATCACTTACCGCTTCGTCTCGGACTTCCCATTCCAGAACCGTGCGCCGCACCAGCTCGACAAGTTCGAAAAGGACGCGCTCGATGCGCTGCGAAAGGATTCCGACCAGAAAATCGTCGACGCCGAGACCTCGCTGTTCGAGGACAAGGTCCGTCTGGTCGCGCCCGTCACGATGGGCGCGGCCTGCGTGAGCTGCCACAACAGTCATCCCGAGAGTCCAAAGAGGGACTGGAAGGTCGGCGACGTCAGGGGCATCCAGGAGGTGGTCGTCACCCAGCCGATCGCTGGCAACATCTTCTCGTTCAAATTCCTGCTGGCCTATTTCGTGATCGCCGCCGGCAGCGGACTGGCGTTTCTCTCGCTGCAGCGCCGGCAGGCCGGCCGCATCAAGACCATGAACAAGGAGCTCGAATCCGCCAACGATTTTCTGGCCTCGTTGTCGATGAAGATCTCGCGCTACATCCCGCCGCAGGTCTACAAGAGCATCTTCTCCGGCCAGAAGGACGTCACCATCCATACCGAGCGCAAGAAGCTCACCATCTTCTTCTCGGACATCCAGAATTTCACTGCCACCGCCGAACGGCTGCAGCCGGAGCAGCTGACCCAGCTCCTCAACGAATATTTCACGGAGATGTCGGCGATCGCCCATGACTATGGCGGCACCATCGACAAGTTCATCGGCGATGCCATGCTGATCTTCTTCGGCGACCCCGAGACCCGGGGCGATCGTGCCGATGCACAGGCCTGTCTGCAGATGGCCTGGCGCATGCAGCAGCGCCTTGCCGAGCTCAACGCGAAATGGCGCGCCTCCGGCATCGAGCAGCCGTTCCGCTCGCGCATGGGCATCAATTCCGGCTATTGCAATGTCGGCAATTTCGGCAGCGCCGACCGCATGGACTACACCATCATCGGTGCCGAAGCGAACCTCGCCGCGCGCCTGCAATCGATCGCCGAGCCCGGCGGCATCGTGCTGAGCTACGAGACCTTTGCGCTGGTCAGTGACATCGTCCGCGCCCACGCGCTGCCGGCGATTACGATGAAAGGCATCAGCCGCGAGGTCGTCCCCTATTCGGTCGATGCGCTGAACGATGCGGCGGCGGAGAGCCGTGGCATCATCACCGAGCGCGCGCCCGGTCTCGAGCTCTACCTCGATCCGGTCGTGGTGAAATCAGGCGATGCCGCGCGCGTGCGCGCGCTGCTCGAAAGCGCGCTGGCCTCGCTCAAGCCGGCGTGAGGGGCTTATCGCGCCGCGCCCTGGGTGAACGCGGTCTCGATCACCGCGCCGAATTCCGAGAGCGGCCCCGAATAGGGCATGACATTGCCAGTGCGGATTTCCTTGTCGCCCGCCGGTTGGTCTGCGCGTTGCTGCGACATCGCCCCCGGCGAGGCGAAGGCGACGATCAAGACGAACAGCAGTCTGCCGGTGGTGAGGCGCATGGCTCGACACCTTGATCTTGGCCGCTCTGAGAGGTCGGCTCGATCTGCACCAAGGCTGCGTGATTTAACTCGAGCGTTTGTCAATCCTGTGGCTTGACAGCCCCGCTTCAGCGCAGCGAGACCCGAACGAAATGGCAGGCGTGCTGACGGACCGCTTGCATTGGGGAGTCAGCCGCATTCCTCGCATCTCCGTGATGGAACCTAATGGCGGCTGATGCGACTTACATATCAGGTGGAAGTAACGTGCGAGGCTGTCATGGCACAGAAGCATACCGCCGATCCGGCCGAGATCATGCGGGCGACCGGTCATCCTCAGCTGGAATATGCCGCCGGCTGGACGATCGCCGGCCTGGTCACCATCGGCACCATCGTCGCCGCCTGGGTATTCGCCATCTAGGTCACGGGCTCGAAGGCGGCGGCTTGGTCGGTCAGCTGAAGCCTGATCGAGCCGCGAACGCCTGTGTGCGTGGGTTCGATGGGGATGGTTCCGCGCAGCGAGCCGATTCCGCGCGACGGCCGGCGCGCGATCAATCCGTCAATCATCCGAGCGGTCGTTGATGGAGGTTTCCAAGGCCGCTTGAAAAAAGTGCCTTGAGCCGATCCGGACGACAGGCAGGAGAGCCGCGGAGCAATGCGCGCCGCCGCTCTCGCGTCCGCGATCATCCCGAAATGGCGGCTCGATCGGGCCCGCAATCCGCATCACGCATTGTGCTTCGACGGCGGGTGCGATATGGCTCTCGCGCTTTTCAGAGGCGGAGACGAGCTTTGTCGAAACAATCGCTGCGCGAGGAGGCCGAGCGCCTGATCCGTGAATCGATGGAAAAGAAGACCATCGTCGTCAAGCAGGGCTCGACCCGTATCGAGGCCGTCTGCGGCAAGTGCGGTGCGCCGAACCGGGTGCAGGCGGAGAAAGGCCAGACCCGGGCCAAGTTTGCTTGCAAGAATTGCGGGCATCAGCAGGAAACGCTGTAGGCTTCTTCACCTCTCCCCGTGGGAACGCGGCGAGGGAGTGAGGGAGCGGCGCATACCTACTCCCCCTCTACGAACTTCGTGAACGCAGCCGTGTAGTCCGGGTGCCAGCGCGACAGCGGCGGGCGGTTCTCGACGATGTCCCCGGCCGCCCACAGCACCCGCTTCTCGTCGAGCGCGCGCGGCACGTCGTTGTCCGGGCACAAGATGTAGAAATCGCCTGCCGCCAGCCGCGTCAGCATGAAATCCACAGTCTGCTCCGGTGTCCATGCGCCGGCCGGCTTCTCGGTGCGGCCCTTCGCGGTCAGTCCGGTGAAGACGAAGCCGGGGATCAGCAGATGCGCAGAGACGCGGCAGTCTTTTTTGTTGCGCAGCTCATGCTGGAGCGCTTCGGTAAATGCCTTCACGCCTGCCTTGGAGACGTTGTAGGCGGGATCGCCCGGCGGCGTGGTGATGCCCTGCTTCGATCCCGTGTTGATGATGAGGCCGCATCTGCCGCGTGCGATCATGTTGGGCGCAAAGATACGCGAGCCGTTGATGACGCCCCACATGTTGACGGCGATGATGCGCTGCCAATTGTCGGGCTCGTCGAACAGTGTGCTGCCCGGCTGGATGCCGGCATTGTTCATGAGCAGGTCCGTTCCGCCGAAATGAGCGCCTACGGCGCGCTCCAATTCCCTCACGCTCTCAGCCCTGCCGACATCGACAGCGAAGGTCATCACGTTTGTGGCAGAAGTGACGGATGACAATTTTGTTGCGGCCTCGGCCAGCCCTGCCTCATCGACATCCGCGATACACACCTTCATCCCAGCGCGCGCGAAGGCCATGGCTGCGGCCAACCCGATACCGGATGCGCCACCGGTGATCACGGCAACGTTGTCTTTCACGATGGCGGAATGCGGCATGGTGCGTCTCCGGAGAGGGGGCTCGCTCGAGCTATAACATGGCGGCTGCGCGACCCCGCACAAGTCGGCATGGGAGGTCTTCGTTCCGCGCTGCCTTTACGCCTATCCGGCACCGCTGTATCCTCCTCAACCAAACGGTCCCGCCCAGATCGAACCAATCAATCACCTGACAGGGAGTGCAGCCATGGCTGTGTCGCAGGCTATTCCGATCACGCGCCATCCGTTCGCGAACGGGTCCTACAAGCAGATGTTGATCGACGGGAATTGGGTCGATGCCGTCTCAGGCAAGCGCTTCGCGACCCACAATCCTGCGACAGGCGAGCTGCTCGCAACTGTCGCCGAGGGTGACAAGGAAGACATCGATCGTGCAGTCGCCGCCGCCCGCCGCGCCTTCGAGGGACCCTGGAGCAAGGTCAAGCCGTTCGAACGGCAGAACCTGCTTCTGAAGCTTGCCGAGCTCGTCGAGAAGAACTTCGACGAATTGTCGCAGCTCGACACGCTCGACATGGGCGCTCCGCTCAGCCGCACCCGCGCCTATCGCCTGCGCGCCGTCGGCATGTTGCGTTACTATGCCGGCCAGACCACGGCGATCCACGGCGAGACCATCGAGAACTCGCTGCCGGGCGAAATCTTCTCCTACACGCTGAAGGAGCCGATCGGTGTCGTCGGCGCCATCATTCCCTGGAACGGGCCGCTCACCGCGACGATCTGGAAGATCGGCCCCGCAATCGCGACCGGCTGTACCGTGGTGCTCAAGCCCGCCGAGGAGGCGCCGCTGACCTCGCTGCGCATCGCCGAGCTGGCGATGGAAGCCGGCATTCCGCCTGGCGTCGTCAACGTCGTGCCCGGCTATGGCGAGACTGCGGGCGCAGCGCTTGCCTCGCATCATGACGTCGACAAGGTCGCCTTCACCGGCTCGCATGTGACAGGCCAGTCGATCATCCGCGCCTCGGCCGGCAATTTGAAACGCGTCTCGCTGGAGCTGGGCGGCAAATCGCCTGATATCGTGTTCGCCGATGCCGATCTCGACGCGGCCGTGCCCGGCGCGGCGATGGCGGTGTTTGCCAATTCGGGGCAGATCTGCAGCGCCGGCACGCGTCTGTTCGTCGAGCATTCGATCTATGAGGAGTTCGTCGGCCGCGTCGCCGAGTTCGGCAAGAAGCTGCAGGTCGGCAACGGCCTCGATCCCAATGTGCAGATCGGCCCGCTGGTCTCCGAGCAGCAGCTCGAGCGCGTCACCGGCTATCTCGACATCGGCCAGAAGGAAGGTGCGAAGGCGCTCGCCGGCGGCGGCCGCGTCACCGAGGGCGCGCTGGCGAAGGGCTTTTTCGTCTCGCCGACCGTGTTCGCCGGCGTCCAGGACAATATGCGTATCGCGCAGGAGGAGATTTTTGGCCCGGTCATCTCCGCGATCGCGTTCAAGGACATGGACGAACTCGTCAAGCGCGCCAACAATACCACTTTCGGCCTCGGCTCGGGTCTGTGGACGCGCGACGTCAGCAAGGCGCATGCGGTTGCAAAGTCGCTGCGCGCCGGTTCGGTGTGGGTGAACTGCTACCAGGCGATGGACCCGGCCGTGCCGTTCGGCGGCTACAAGATGAGCGGCTACGGCCGCGAGTCCGGCAAGCAGCATGTCGAGGAATATCTCAACGTGAAGGCCGTCTGGATCAAGACGGCGTAAGGCCTGCTCTCTGTCGCGTTCCGCGAGAGGGAATATCTGCAATATGGGGGCGGCACCTTTTCCGGTGGCCGCCCCTCGCGATATGATCTGCATCCTTCCATAGACATCCGGGGCCAATATGAAATTCGAGGCGTTGTTTAGACCGCTGCAGGTCGGTCCGTACAAGCTTGCCCATCGCATCGCGATGGCGCCGCTGACGCGCATGCGGGCCGAACGCGAGAGCTTTTCGCCGCGACCGCTCAACGCCGAATATTACGGCCAACGCGCGACGCCGGGCGGCCTGATCATCGCCGAAGCCTCGCCGGTGCTCTCGCACGGTCGCGGCAATCCCGCGACGCCCGGCATTTATTCGCAGGCGCAGATTGCCGGCTGGCGCAAGGTGGTCGAGGCGGTGCACGCAAAGGGCGGCATCATCTTCCTCCAGCTCTGGCATGTCGGCCGTGTCTCGCATTCCTCCTTCCATGGCGGCGAGCTGCCGGTTTCGGCCTCGGCGATCCCGATCAAGGCGGAAGGCATGAAGGCGATGACGGCCGACGGCAAGATCTCCGACTACGAGACGCCGCGCGCGCTGGATACCGAGGAGGTCAAGGGTATCGTCGAGGCGTTCCGGCAAGCTGCGAAGAATGCGCTGGCAGCCGGATTCGACGGTGTCGAGATCCATGGCGCCAACGGCTACCTGCTCGAGCAATTCCTGCAGTCGCGCAGCAACCAACGCACCGATCGATACGGCGGCTCGATCGAGAACCGCGCGCGCCTTCTGCTCGAAATTACGCAGGCGGCGATCGACGTCTGCGGTGCGAACCGCGTCGCCGTGCGGCTGTCGCCCCACGGCATCGCCAATGACTCCGCCGAGCCCGATCCGATGCCGCTTTATACATACGTCGTCACGTCGCTCGACAAGCTCGGTCTCGCCTATTTGCATTTCATCGAGCCGCGCTCCAGCGGGGCGGGCCGCGCCGACGTCAACTGGCAGAACGTGCCCTCGGCCATGGTGCTGTTCCGTCCGCTCTACAGCGGCGTGCTCATGACGGCCGGCGGTTTTACCGGCGAGACTGCGAATGCAGCGATCGCCGATGGCCATGCCGACATCATCGCGTTCGGCCGTATCTTCATCTCCAATCCCGATCTGCCGCGCCGCCTGCAGCACGACTATCCGATCACGCCGTACAACCGTGCGACGTTCTACGGCGGTGACGAGAAGGGGTATACGGATTATCCCGTGTATGGCGAATTGGCGCCGGCGTAACCTTTTTCGTCATTCCGGGGCGACGCAACGCGTCGAGCCCGGAATCGATGTCATCTCCTGCCCGCCGCCTGATGGATTCCGGGCTCGCGACTTCGTCGCGCCCCGGAATGACAATCGTGTAGTGTTGCACGCACAATGACGACGGAGAGAGCCGCCATGGCCAAAGCCGCAGCCGCCGCAGGGATAGCCACCGGCCAATGTCTCTGCGGCAAGATCACTTTCGAGATCGACGTCCCTGCGCGCTGGGCGTGGCATGATCATTCAGCCGCGAGCCGCCGAGCCCATGGCGCGGCCTACGCGACCTATGTTGGAAGCTGGAAGAAGAGGTTTCGCGTCACATCCGGCAAGACGGCGCTCACGCGCTACGAGGACAAGGCCACGAAGACCGCCCGCAGTTTCTGCTCGCATTGCGGCACACCGATCGCCTATGAGCGTCCTCGTGGACCGCACATGGTCAACATCCCGCGTGCGCTGTTCAGGGAGCGCACCGGCCGGCAGCCGCTCTATCACATCGCGATCGAAGAGCTGCAGGAATGGGCTTACACCGGCGAGCCGCTGGTGCCGCTGAAGGGTTTTCCCGGCGTGGTCTGGCAACGCTCGAAAAAGAAGAAGCGCGCGGGCGGCGAGGATCCGTTCGAGCTGGGGCGCGAGGAGATGTAGCGCAAGCTGCCACTCCGCTCTCGTGCCCCGGACGCAGCGCAGCGCCTCTTTGGCGATGCGCTGCTGAGCGGGGCCCATGCAGCGGCAAGCTCGGCGCGAAGCCGGGTCCCGGCTCTGCGTCGCATCGCTGCGTGCTGCGCCGCGTCCGGGACACGAGAGCGCGGTTTGCCTCCCACGCGCAACGCTGCCATGACCGCGCTTCCTTGCGCCTGTCCCAGAACTTCGGCCATCATGCACCGGTCCTTGCGGCAACGTCCGCTCCTGGAGGAAACATGAAGAACAAGATAACCGGCCGCTCCGCCTTTCTCGCGCTGCTCAAGGACGAAGGCATTACCCATCTGTTCGGCAACCCCGGAACCACCGAGCTGCCGATCATGCATGCGCTGAAGGACCATCCCGACCTCACCTACGTGATGGCGATGCAGGAGAGTCTGGTGGTCGCGATTGCCGATGGCTATAGCCGCGCCTCCGGCAAGCTGGTCGCCTGCAACGTTCACGTCGCACCCGGCCTCGGCAACGCGATGGGCTCGCTCTATAACGCCCAGTTCACGGGCACGCCGATGATCCTGACCGCGGGACAGCAGGAGCAGGGCCACGGCCTGATGGAGCCGGTCCTGTACGGCCCGCTGGTGCGGATGGCCGAGCCGCTGGTGAAATGGGCGGTCGAGGTGACGCGGCTGGAGGATCTGCCCCGTATCGTGCGCCGCGCCGCCAAGGTCGCGATGACGCCGCCGACCGGGCCGGTGTTCATCTCGCTGCCCGGAGACATCCTGAACAGCGAGGCCGGCATCGACCTCGGTCGGTCCACCCGTATCGATGCCCGTACGAGACCGTCGGACGAAGCGTTGAAAGCCTTTGCCGCGCGGCTCCTCAAGGCGGAGCGGCCCGTCATCGTCACCATGGACGAGGTGGTCAAGAGCGACGCGCTGGAAGAGGCGGCCGAACTCGCCGAGCTGCTCGGCGCGGCCGCTTACCAGTCCTCGACGCCGTATGGATCGCACTTCCTCTCGGAGAGCCCGAGCTTCATCGGCACGCTGGCGCGCGTGCAGAAGGTCGCGCGCGATACGCTCGCGCCATACGACCTCCTGATCGCGCTTGGTGGCGATCCCTTGCGCATGTCAGTCCATAGCGAGGTCGATGCACTGCCTGACGGCCTCGGCATCGTGCAAATCGGCCTCGTCGATTGGGAGATCGCCAAGAACTACGGCGCCGAGATCGCGCTGAAGGCGGATTTGAAGGAAACGCTGCGGGCGCTGATCCCCGTACTGAAGGAGATGGGCGGTGCAACACTTGCGAGCCGCGCAAAGCAGCGGCTCGCCGAGCTCGCGCCGAAGAACTGGAGTGCGCGGCGCGCTGCGCTGGTCGAGCAGATCGGCAAGAGCGCCGGTCGCACGCCGATCGATCCGGATTTTCTGGTGCTGCAAATGATCGAGGCCATGCCGGACCATGCCATCCTGGTCGACGAAGGCCTCACCTCGAGCCGCCAGGTCACGGCGCTGCGTGCGCATCGCGACCGCTATGGCTATCACGGCCTTGCCTCCGGCGGCATCGGCTGGGGCTTGCCGGCCTCCGTCGGCGCCAGCATCGCCAATCCGGATCGACCGGTCGTGTGCTTCTCGGGCGACGGCAGCGCGATGTATTCGATCCAGTCGCTGTGGACCGCGGCGCACCACAAGCTGCCGCTCAACGTCGTCATCGCCAACAATGGCGGCTACCGCATCATCAAGCAGCGCCTGCTCGCCTTCCACGGCGACGACAATTATGTCGGCATGGATTTTGTCGATCCGCCCGTGGATTTCGCCGGCGTCGCCAAGGCGCTGGGCTGCGAGGCGATCAAGGTCAGCGATGTCAGTGAGCTGAAGGCGACGCTGGCCTCGGCATTTGGCCGCCCGGGCACCAAGCTGATCGAGGTGATGGTGGACGGGAAGGTGTAGGCGCGTCCCCGACATGGCGAGTCGGGACCAGCTTTCATGGGGGCGATGCGTCCTGGATGAGAAACGGGTAGACGTCTCTCACGAAATACGACCGGGAACTCACCCACTTCTTCGCACTTTGTTCGCAAGGAGTTCGTTCCCAAGGAGTTCGTTCCCAGGGAGTTCGCGGGCAAGGTCATGCGAGGCGTCGGGCAAAACACCCCGTCAAGCCCTCGCTGCGAAAATATTTCACTTTCCCGAATTTCGGATTTATGGCATACACCCGTTATCCCGGCCCTTGCCAGAGGGGCGCTTCGCGATCGTCACGAGATGCGGGCCGGGGTGCGGTGGACGCGGCAGCGCCGGCGCGCAACACGTGAGACAGGGCGGGCAACCGTGAGTCCTCACGTTGGCGCGGTACGACACGGCGCGGTCACAGCGGTCTCGTTGGGCATCGGAGGCGAGCACGCGTCAGCCTCCGACGATCCGGTGGGGACGTCCGCGGACGGAGAAGTCGTGTGGTCCTGACGCCCGGGGTCTGTGCGTCAAGGCTTGCGGTGATGTGGCGGCCCGACCGGGTACGCGCGTCAGCCATCCGCAGGGCGACGGGGGCAATAGTGCATCGCTCCCCGGGGAGAGCACGAAGGACACCGTTAAAACCATCCGCGCAGGGAAGGCCGGGCGACCGGCACACCTGTGATCCACCCCGTGTGCATCTTCGTCGCGCACGGATCTCGGGTGCCGCCGGCGCCCGGCCTTCCCTGCGCCCTTTGGTCTCCAACGGGCGCGGAACGACAGCAAGCCTCGGGCGAAACGCGCCGCGAGATCGCGAAGGCGTGCGTGCTGACGGGAGCCGTAGGATGGGTAGAGCCCTTGCGAAACCCATCATGCTTCAACGAGGCAAGAGCGCAGATGGGTTTCGCTTCGCTCTACCCCTACGAGATGAGTTAGGCGAAGGCGGAAGCAATCCAGAATCTCTCCGCGGTGGCGGTCTGGATGGCTTCGTCGCAAGGGCTTCTCGCAATGGCGACGAAGCGGCAGCGGTAGCTATCCCTTCCTCCCCACCCGATACCCCGCTGCCGGATGCGGCGCATCGAGCCGCGCGCGGCCGCCGCCGAACAATTTCTCCCGCAGCGTGCCTTGTGCATATTCCGACTTGTACCGTCCGCGCCGAGTCAGCTCCGGCACCAGCATGTCGGCGATATCCTCGAAATCGCCGGGCGAAATCGCGAAGGCGACGTTGAGTCCGTCGACGTCCGTCGCTTCGAACCATTGCTCAATCTTGTCTGCGACCATCTGCGGCGTGCCGACCACGACGGGACCGGCACCGCCGATGCCGACATGCTCGATGACGTCGCGCACGGTCCAGATGCGGTCCGGGTCGCCGCGCGTCACGTTGTCAAGTGCACTGCGGCCGGCATCGTTCTGGACATGACGCACCTGCTGGTCGAGTTCGTAGCCGGAGAAGTCGATGCCGGTCCATCCCGACATCAGGGCCAGCGCCCCTTCCGGATTGATATGCGACCGGTAGTCGGCATATTTCGCCGCCGCTTCGGCCTCTGTGTTGCCGAGGATGATCGTCATCATGTTGAACATCAGGATATCCGCCGGATTGCGGCCGAGTGCGGCGGCCTCCCGGCGGATCGCCGACACGCGCGGCCCAATGATCTTGGCCGACGGTCCCGACATGAACACGCATTCGGCGTGCTTCGCAGCGAACTGCCGCCCGCGCGGCGACGTGCCGGCCTGGTACAGCACCGGCGTGCGCTGCGGCGACGGCTCGCTCAGGTGAATGGTGTTGTTGATGCGGTAGTTCGCGCCCTCATGGTTGACGCGATGAACTTTTGTGGGATCGGTGAAGATACCGCGCTTGCGGTCGCGCAGCACCGCGCCGTCCTCCCAGCTTCCTTCCCAGAGCTTGTAGACGACCTCCATATATTCGTCGGCGATGTCATAGCGGTCGTCATGCCCGATCTGCTTGTCCTTGCCGGCGCCGCGTGCGGCGCTGTCGAGATAGCCGGTGACGACGTTCCAGCCGATCCGGCCCTCGGTGAGGTGATCGAGCGTCGACATCCGCCGTGCGAATGGGTAGGGCGGCTCGAAGGAGAGATTGCTCGTGACGCCGAAGCCGAGATTTTGCGTCACGGCGGCCATCGCCGACAGCAGCAGCAGCGGCTCGTTCGACGGCGTCTGTGCCGCGTTGCGCAAGGCTGCGTCAGGGCTGTTGCCATAGACGTCGTAGACCCCGAGCACGTCGGCCAGGAACAGCCCGTCGAAACGGCCGCGCTCCAGCGTCTTGGCGAGATCGATCCAGTAGGGCAGGCGGTTATACTCGGCGGTGCGGTCGCGCGGATGGGTCCACAGGCCCGGCGATTGGTGTGCGACGCAATTCATCGCAAATGCGTTGAGCCTGATTTGCTTGGCCATGCTGGTCCCCCCGGCGCTCTGTACTGAGCGCTCTTCGAATGGTAGACGTGCGCCCGAACTTGACGTCCAACCTGGCGAAGTTCTTGCACATCGCTTGCGCTTGGCAAGGCCAAAATCAGCGACGCTGCTGCGCCTGGCAAGCCAATTTCAAGAGGGCAAGAACGTAATCCCAAGAACTATCCCTGTCCCAGCCACTTTCGAAGGGCTCCCTGTCCGCGATAGGCTCCTCCGTCTCGAACCCACGAAAAAAGCAAGCCATGACCAGAGCCGACGCCATCGCCCGCGCCCGCGACGACTTCAAATCCGGCGCATTCCTCACCGAGCTCGACCGCCGCGTCGCTTACAAGACCGAAAGCCAGAACCCGTCCCGCGGTGCCGAGCTGCGCGCCTATCTTGAGACGGAAATGCAGCCGGCGTTTGCTGCGTTGGATTTTACCAGCCGTATCGTCGAGTCCCCCAGCGGCAAGGCGCCGTTCCTGTTCGCCGAGCATCACGAGAGTGCCTCGGCGCCGACTGTGCTGATCTACGGCCATGGCGACGTCGTCGACGGCATGGAAGGCGAGTGGCGTGAGGGACGCGACCCCTGGCGCACCACGGTTGCGGGCACGCGGCTCTACGGCCGCGGCACCGCCGACAACAAGGGTCAGCACAGCATCAACATGGCGGCACTCCGCGCGGTGCGCGAGGCCCGCGGCGGCAAGCTCGGCTTCAACGCCAAGTTCATTGTTGAAATGGGGGAGGAGATCGGCTCGCCCGATCTGGGCAAGGTCTGCGACCTCAATCGCGACGCGCTCAAGGCAGATCTGTTCATGGCCTCCGATGGGCCGCGCCTGTCCGCCGACCGCCCGACGCTATTCCTCGGCTGCCGGGGCGGTATCCGCATTCATCTGGATGTGAACCTGCGCGACGGCGGCCACCATTCCGGCAATTGGGGCGGCGTGCTGGCCAACCCGGCGACCATTCTGGTCAATGCGATCTCGACGCTGGTCGACGGCCACGGCCGTCTCCAGCTCGACGCCCTGAAGCCGCCACGGCTCACCAACCAGATTCGCGGCTACCTGGCCGATGTGCAGGTGGTGCCGAGCGCGGACGAGCCCGCACTCGCGGAGGACTGGGGCGAGGAGGGACTTTCGGCCGCCGAGCGGCTCTACGCCTGGAATACGCTGGAAGTGCTGGCGATGTCGTCGGGCAATATCGAGAAGCCTGCCAACGCCATCCCGGGCCGTGCCGATGCCGTGCTGCAATTGCGTTTCGTGGTCGGGACCAAGATTGATGGGCTGATCGACGCTATCCGCGCGCATCTGGTCGAGAAGGGCTTTCCGATGGTCGAGGTGCGGGCAGCCCAGAGTTTTGCTGCATCGCGCACCGATTTCGACAGCCCCTGGATCAAATGGGCGGCGGATTCGGTGCAAGAGACCACCGGCAAGGCGCCGGCGGTGCTGCCAAATTTCGGCGGCTCGCTGCCTAACGACGTATTTTCCGAGATCCTGGGCCTGCCGACGATCTGGGTCCCGCACTCCTATCCCGGCTGCTCCCAGCACGCGCCCAACGAGCACATCCTGCTGCCTCTGACCGAAGAGGCCTTGACCGTGATGGCCGGGCTGTTCTGGGATCTCGGCCAACTGCCACGCCCGCTAACTTGAGCCGTTAACCTGTGCCGTAACCTGAGCCGCGATCCAGTCGAAAGTCACATTCTAATCCGGCTCGATTTGTGCTTGCATCCGGCCGCATCATCCTGAAAGGGGACAAAAAAGTGAAAAATTTCTGTAGGATTGGGCTCGCGCTCGTCGCGACCTTCGCCGTCAGCCAGGCCGGGGCCCAGCAGCTGACCGGCACGCTGAAGAACATCAAGGACACCGGCGCCATCACGCTGGGCTTCCGCGACTCCTCGATCCCGTTCTCCTATCTCGACGATAACCAGAAGCCCATCGGTTTCGCGATGGACATCTGCTACAAGATCGTCGACGCCGTGAAGAAGGAGCTCAAGCTCGACAAGCTCGAGGTCAAGCTCAACCCGGTAACGTCGGCGACCCGCATCCCGCTGATGGCCAACGGCACCATCGACCTCGAATGCGGCTCGACCACCAACAACGCCGAGCGCGAGAAGCAGGTGTGGTTCACCAACACCCACTTCCTGACTGCCAGCCGCTATGTCTCCAAGAAGTCGAGCGGCCTGAAGTCGATCGACGATCTCAAGGGCAAGACCGTGGTCTCGACCGCCGGCACCACCAACATCAAGCAGCTCACCGAAGCCAACGTCAAGAGAAGCCTCGGCGCCAACATCATTCCGGCCAAGGACCATGCCGAAGCCTTCCTGATGGTCGAGACCGACCGCGCGGTCGCCTTCGTCATGGACGACATCCTGCTGGCGAGCCTCGTCGCCAGCTCGAAGTCGCCGGGCGACTATGTCATCTCCAAGGATGCGTTCTCCAAGCCCGAGCCCTATGGCATCATGCTGCGCAAGGACGATGTGCCCTTCAAGAAGGTGGTGGATGCGGCAACCGCCGCGCTCTACACATCCGGCGAGGGCGAAAAGATCTACAACAAATGGTTCATGAGCAAGATCCCGCCGAAGGGCCTGAACCTCAACACGCCCATGTCGCCCGAGCTGAAACACGAGTTCGCAAAGCCTTCGGACTCGCCGAACCCGGACGATTACAAGTAAGATAGCCCTCGATCTTTCGATCGTGATCATGTCCGGCCACTCTTGACATCGGGGGTGGCCGGACATTTGCATAGGCGCCTGGGACATCTGACTGGCGCGTTCGCGCGGGGGACATGTGAACTATAACTGGAACTGGGGAATCTTTTTCCAGCCGAACCCGATGGGGACCGGCACCTATCTCGACATGCTGCTGTCGGGGCTGGTGCTGACCCTCAAGACCGCGGCGCTGGCCTGGATCATCGCACTGATCACCGGCTCTCTCGTGGGCGTGATGCGGACGCTGCCGTCCAGGGGCGCCAATTGGTTCGGCTTCGCCTATGTCGAGTTCTTCCGCAACATGCCGCTTTTGGTGCAGCTCTTCCTGTGGTTCTTCGTGCTGCCGGAGATCCTGCCGAGGGCTGCCGGGCTGTGGCTGAAGCAGTTGCCGAACGCGCCGTTCTGGACGGCGGCGATCGGCATCGGCTTGTTCATGTCGGCGCGCGTGGCCATTCAGTTGCAAGCCGGCATCGGCTCACTGCCGCGCGGCCAGAGGATGGCGGCGACCGCGCTGGGGCTGACCACGGTGCAAGTTTATCGCTACGTGCTGCTGCCGATGGCGTTCCGCATCATCCTGCCGCCGCTGACCTCCGAGTTCCTCAACACCATCAAGAACACCGCGGTCGCCATTACCATCGGCCTGCTCGAGCTGACCGGCGAGGCGCGCTCGATGCAGGAATTTTCGTTCCAGGTGTTCGAGGCCTTTACCGCCGCAACGCTGCTCTATCTCCTCGTCAACGCCGTCGTCGTGACCGCGATGCGCTTCCTCGAGCGCTGGGTCGCGATCCCCGGCTACATCACGGGGAAATAGCGCCATGTTCAGCAATTTCGATTTCGGCGTCATCATCCGCGCACTGCCCTATCTGTTCTACGAGGGCATGAGCTTCACGGTGATGCTGACGACGCTGTCCGCGCTGGGTGGCCTGATCTTCGGCACGGCGATCGCACTGATGCGGCTCTCCGGCCTCAAGACTCTCGGACGCATCGCCGGCCTCTATGTCGACTTCATGCGCTCGCTGCCGCTGGTGCTGGTGATCTTCTGGTTCTACTTCCTGGTGCCCTATATCGGGCAGTGGCTGACCGGCGCATCGCGGCCGATCAGCGTCGGCGCGTTCGCCTCCTCGCTGATCACCTTCATCATGTTCGAGGCGGCGTACTTCTCCGAGATCATGCGCGCCGGCATCCAGTCGATCTCGCGCGGACAACCGGCCGCCGCCAATGCACTGGGCCTGACCTACGCGCAGACCATGCGCTACGTCGTGCTGCCGCAGGCCTTCCGCAACATGCTGCCGGTGCTGATCACGCAGACCATCGTGCTGTTCCAGGACACCTCGCTGGTTTACGTGTTGTCGATCACCGATTTCCTGGGTGCAGCCAGCAAGGTCGCGCAGCGCGACGGCCGCCTGGTCGAGATGTACCTGTTTGCCGCCATCGTCTACTTCACCATTTCCTGTATCGCGTCCTTCGGCGTCCGCCGTCTCCAGGCGCGCATCGCCATCCTCCGCTAGGGCCCGTCATGATCGAGATCAGCCACGTCGATAAATGGTACAGCCCGACCTTCCAGGTGCTGACCGATTGCACCACCAGCGTCGCCAAGGGCGAGGTGGTGGTCGTGTGCGGTCCTTCGGGCTCGGGCAAGTCGACGCTGATCAAATGCGTCAACGCACTGGAGCCGTTCCAGAAAGGCGACATCAGCATCGATGGCATCAAGGTCAATGACCCCAAGACCAATCTGCCGAAGCTTCGTTCGCGCGTCGGCATGGTGTTCCAGCACTTCGAGCTGTTTCCGCATCTCAAGATCATCGACAATCTCTGCCTCGCCCAGGAGAAGGTGCTCGGACGATCGCGCGACAAGGCCATGACCAAGGGCATGCAGCTTCTGGACCGCGTCGGCCTGAAGGAGCAGGCGCAGAAATTTCCGGCGCAGCTTTCCGGTGGCCAGCAACAGCGCGTTGCGATCGCCCGGGCGCTCGCCATGGACCCCATCGCCATGCTGTTCGACGAGCCGACCTCGGCGCTCGACCCTGAAATGATTAGCGAGGTGCTCGACGTCATGGTCGATCTCGCCCGCGAAGGCATGACCATGATGGTCGTGACCCACGAGATGGGCTTTGCCCGCAAGGTCGCCAACCGGGTGATCTTCATGGACCGCGGCGAGATCGTCGAGGACGCCCTGAAGGACGACTTTTTCGGCAAGCCGCGCAGCGATCGCGCGCAGAAGTTTTTGTCGAAGATCCTGTCGCATTGACACCACTGCCGTCATTCCTGGACGCGACGGCGTCGCGCGCCCGCAATCCATTGGGCGGCCGGACGCGAGGGCGATGGATTCCGGGCTCATTCGCCTTGCGAATCCCCACATTGCGCAAGTGCGCAATAGCGAATGACGGATCGAGGGTTTATCGGGCTCACCAAATTGCGTATACGGGCGGGTAAGCCTTATTTCTCCCAGGAGACCTGCCTTGGACCCGATCGCCTACGTCAACGGCTCATTCGTCCCGCTCTCGGATGCCAAAATCTCGGTCCTCGATCGCGGCTTCCTGTTCGCCGACGGCATCTATGAGGTCTCGGCCGTGCTTGACGGCAAGCTGGTCGACAACGCCTCGCATCTGGCGCGGCTGGAGCGCTCGGTCGGCGAGATCAGCCTGAGGCTGCCGGAAACGGTCGAGCGCATCACCGAGCTCCAGAAGGAGCTGATCGCGCGCAACAAGGTCGCGAACGGCCTCGTCTATCTCCAGGTGACGCGCGGCGCCGACAAGGGGCGCGACTTCGCCTTCCCCAAGGGCGACGTCAAGTCGAGCCTGGTGATGTTCACCTCGGAAAAGGACATCATCAATGCCGAGTCGGCGAAGACCGGCATCAACGTCATCACCGTGCCCGACATCCGCTGGGAGCGGCGCGACATCAAGAGCGTGGCGCTGCTGGCCCAGGTACTGGCAAAGCAGGCGGCGGCCGAAGCCGGCGCGGGCGAGGCCTGGATGCTGGAAGACGGATACGTCACCGAGGGCGGTTCGTCCTCGGCGTTCATCCTCACCAGGGACGACGTCATCGTGACCCGCAAGAACTCCAACGCGATCCTGCCGGGCTGCACCCGCAAGGCCGTGGTGGCGCTCGCCGAAGAGCGCCAGCTTCGTGTCGAGGAACGCTCGTTTACGGTCGCTGAGGCGCTGGCCGCCAAGGAGGCCTTTGCGACCTCGGCGTCACTGTTCGTCCAGCCGGTGATTGCGATCGACGGCAAGAAGATCGGCGACGGCAAGCCCGGCCCAATGGCCACGAGGTTGCGCGAGATCTATGTGGAGTTCGCCAAGGCGACGGCGGTTTAGGCCACATACTTCGCTGTCATCGCCCGGCCCGGGCGATCCAGTGTTCCGAATCGGCCGTGATTGAATCGATAGGCCGCGGCATACTGGATGCCCCGCCTTCGCTGGGCATGATAGCGAGTCACTGAGCGAGCTCCGCCTCACGCCACCGACGCCTTCACCTTGACCGGATGGACCGCGCGGAACGCGATCGCCAGCCTGTTCCAGGCGTTGATGGCGCCGACCAGCGCCGTCAGGTTCACCGTCTCCGCATCGGAGAATTGCTCGCGGACCTGCTCGTAGACGTCGTCGGGCGCGTGCGTCTGCGAGATCAGCGTCACCGACTCGGTCCAGGCCAGCGCGGCACGCTCGCGGTCGGAATAGAGCGGGGATTCACGCCAGGCATTGAGCAGATAGATGCGCTGTTCGGTCTCGCCGCGCTTGCGTGCGTCCTCGGTGTGCATGTTGATACAGAAGGCACAGCCGTTGATCTGCGACGCCCGGATCTTGACGAGCTCGATCAGCGATTTCTCGAGTCCGGTCGACTGGATCTGCTCCTCGAGCGCCATCAGGCCTTTCATCGTGTCGGGCGCGGCCTGGTAGAAGTTCATGCGGGGTTTCATGGTCGTTCTCCTTGCTTCTTCGGTTGACGTCAGTGGGCGCCACCAGCCGAGGTGTGGCTGGACTTCTTCAGGAACAGAGTGGCGATCAGGGCGGCGATCAGCGCCATGCCGAGCAGATAGAAAGTGTCGCCGAAGGCGAGGATATAAGCCTGCTTCTGCACGATATGGCCAATCGCGACATAGGCACGATGCGCGGCGTCTGCACGGTCGGGGATACCGTGATTGACGAAATACTGGGTGAGCTGCTCCAGCCGTGTGCGGGTGGCCTGCTCGAACACCGAGACCGACTGCATCAGCACGTTGGAATGGTACTGCTCGCGCTTGGTCAGTACCGTTTGCAGCAGCGCGATGCCGACGGCGCCGCCGAGATTGCGCATCATGTTGAACAGGCCGGAGGCCGAGCCCGCATTCTCCGCTTCGATGCCTGCGGTTGCGACCGCCGATAGCGGCGCCATCACCAGCGCCTGGCCGATGGCGCGGACGACGTTGGGCCCGAGGAGCTGGTCGGCGGCATAATCGTTGGTCATATAGATGTTCATGAAGTTGGAAGCGGCGAACAGCACGAAGCCGATTCCGATCACGAGCCGCGCGTCGAATTTCTGCATCAGGCGTGGCACCAGCGGGATCAGCACGAGTTGCGGCAATCCGGTCCAGGCCAGCACCATTCCGATCTGCTCGGCGTTGTAGCCCTGGATGCGCGACAGATATTGCGGCAGGATGAAGACCGAGCCGTACAGCGCGATACCGAGCAGGAAGTTCGCGAGCATGCCGAAGCCGAAATTGCGGCGCGCGAGCAGGCGCAGATTGAGCAGCGGCTTCTTCACCGTCAGCTCGATGATCAGGAAAGCGGCCAGCGCGACGGCTGCGATCACTGACAGCTTGACGATGAAGGGCGAGCCGAACCAGTCGTCCTTGTTGCCTTCCTCCAGCACGGTCTGGAGCGCCGACAGCCCGATCGCCATGGTGATGATGCCGGCCCAATCGCCCTCGCGTAGCAGCGAGATCTTCATCGGCTTCGCCTCGAGTGCGTACCAGAGCATGCCGACCATGATCGCGCCGGGGACGAGGTTGACGTAGAAGATGTACTGCCAGCCAAGATTCTCGGTGAGATAGCCCCCGATGGTCGGGCCGATCGCGGGGGCGAACGTCGCGGACAGCGCGAACAGCGCAAGACCAACCGGCTGTTTTCCGCGTGGCAGCAGCGTGATGATCAGCGTGAACGCCATCGGAATCAGGACGCCGCCGGTGAATCCCTGCACGGCGCGCAGCACGATCATCTGCGGCAGGTCCTGCGCCAGTGCGCAGGCCGCGGAGAGGGCCAGGAACAAGATCGCGTTGGTGAGAAGATAAATCCGGATCGAGAAGACCTGTGCGAGCCAACCGGAGAGCGGGATCACCACGATCTCCGCGATCAGATAGGAGGTCGAAATCCAGCCGCCGTCGTCGATGCCGGCGCCGATCGCGCCCTGGATGTCGGCAAGCGAGGCGTTGACGATCTGGATGTTCAGCACCGCCATAAAGGCGCCAAGCGTGGCGCCGATCACCGCGATCCAGGTTTTTGCGGACACCGCCGGTGCGGCAGGCGCAGCGGAGGCGGACAGACCGGTGACGGCGTTGACGGTCGGTTGGAGCGCGTTCATGAGTTCAGCCGCCGTTCGCGCGGGATGTGTTGTCGGCAAGGCGCTTGGCCGTCTCGCGCTCGGCCAGCACCGCCTGCTTGGTGTCCACAGTCGGTATCGCCGACATGCCGGGGCGCAGCAGGCCGGTGAGGCTGTGGTCGTCGAGCACGATCTTCACCGGAACGCGCTGCACGATCTTGGTGAAATTGCCGGTAGCGTTGTCCGGCGGCAGCAGCGCGAATTCGAGCCCGCTTGCCGGTGACAGGCTGTCGACATGGCCGCGCAGGGTTCGATTGCGAAAACTATCGACGTGCAGCTCGACTGGCTGACCCGGCCGCACGTGCGTGAGCTGGGTCTCCTTGAAGTTGGCGACCACGTAGACCGCATCGAGCGGCACCACCGCCATCAATTGCGTGCCGGCCTGGACGTATTGGCCGACCCGCAAGCTCCGGGCGCCGACCGTGCCGTCGACCGGCGCGGTGATCTCGGTATATGACAGATTCAGCGCGGCCTGCTGCGCGACCGCGCGGGCGCGTTCGAGCTGGGCTGTGGCCTGGGCGCGCTGGGTGGTGAGTACGTCGATCTTGCGCCGCGCGGCCAGGAGCCCGGACTTCGCGTGCTGCAATTGCGCATTGCTCGCACGCAGCGCCGCGTCAGTCTGCTGCGCGCGCTGGATCGTGCCGGAGCCGGACTTCATGAGCTCGTCGTAGCGGGAGCGCTCCTCCTGCGCGAATTTCAGGTTGGCGTCGGCGGCAGCGACGTCGGCCGTACTTTGTTCGATGATCGGCCGTTGCAGTTCGAGCTGGGCATCGATGTTGCGCACCGAGGCTTCGCCGGCGGCGACGTCGGCGCGCGCCTGGTCGAGTGCCGCCTCGAAGTCGCGGTCGTCGATCTTCGCCAGCGCCTGCCCCGCTTTGACCTTTTCGTTGTCGCTGACCAGCACCTTTGCGATGTAGCCGGAGACCTTCGGCGCGATGATCGTGGAATCGGCCTTCACATAGGCGTCATCGGTGGATTCGAGATAGCGGCCGTTGGTCCAGTAATCGTGTCCGTAGTAGGCCACAGTTACCGTGCCTGCGAGGAGCGCGAGCACCAAGGCCGCGCGCCGAACCAGGTTCCGGGCCGGGACAGCCGGCGGTGCCGTGGAGTAATCGCGGGTGATTTCAGTCGCTTGCTGGAAGGTCTCGGTGCGGGGCATCTCGGACATTTGCGGTCTCCTGTCGGCTCGCTGAGACTATCGGTCTTGCCGGCCCGGGCGATAATTGGCTAAATTCTGGAAGGATTATCCATTGAAGGTGGATAATCGGGGCCGTCACCTTGGTTCGTAATGTCTGCCGAACCAGGCGCGCGACCGCCCCGGAGCGATTGCCGCCCCTGTCACGCGATTGCTGCTGATGGGTGCGTCCTCTTGCAGGCGAAGCGGCTAGCGGGACGAGCCATGTGTGAACTGACAGTCCGGGACGAGGTCCCGTGATTGTCGATCAAGAGCGGATCATCAGGCGGCCCATGGATCGATTGACCAGCCTCGAAGTGTTCAGCCGGGTGGCCGAGACCGGCGGCTTCTCCGCAGCAGCCCGCAAGCTCAACATGTCGACCACCATGGTGAGCAATCACGTTCAGGCGTTGGAAGACCGGCTTGGGGTGAGGCTGCTTCACCGCACCACGCGCAAGGTCAATCTTACCGAGATCGGCAAGGCCTATTACGACCGCTGCGTCCAGATCCTCGCAGACATCGAACAGGCCGACGATATCGCGAGCGAATTGCAGTCGGTGCCTCGCGGCACGCTGCGCATTCACGTGGCCACCCATATGGTGCCGTTCGTCGCGCCGGTCGTGGCGAAACTGCTGTCGACCTACCCGGAGCTCAAGATCGATCTGCGCATGGGCGAGGCCGATGTCGATCTCATCGAGGAAGGCTACGACGTTGCCCTGCGCATGACGCCGCCGCCAGATTCGAGCCTGATCGTGCGGAGCCTTGCCACCTGGCGTCACGTGCTGTGCTGCTCCCACGATTACATCGAGAGGCATGGCCGGGTGCAGAAGCTCGACGAACTCACCACGCACAATTGCGGTCGGCACTTGAACTACCCGTTTGGCGACGAATGGCGCTTCCTCGATCGCAAAAGCGCACCGGCCTCCGTGCGTATCTCGGGCAGCTTCGTCACCAATAGCGGGGAAGCGCTGCGGAAGGTCGCGCTGGAGGGGGCCGCCGTCTGCCTGATGGCGGGGTTCCTCATCCAGGACGACCTCGAGGCCGGCCGCCTCGTGCGCCTCTTGCCGGAATATCGGACGGTCGAGCTCTCCATGAATGCGGTCTATCCGCACCGGCATCATCTCTCGGCGAAGGTCAGGACCTTCATCGATACGCTCGTGCACCACAGTGCGGAGCAGCAGAAGCTGATCAATCCGTATTCGTAACGGCGCGGCGGTCAGGCCGCTCGCGCCGGTGCCGGCCGCGCCAGAAGGGATTCGAGCTTCGTCTTGACCGACGCGATCGCAGCCTCTTTCACGGGCCCATAGCCGCGGATGTTCATGGGGGCCGTGGCCATGACGACGAGATCTGCCACCCGCGCGGCGTCGAGTTCGGTGAGCATTCGCTCGATCAGAGTTTCATACCACGCGATGAGTTCGCGCTCGGCGCGCCGTTCCGCGGTGTAGCCGAACGGATCGAATGGCGTTCCGCGCAGCCCCTTTAGGCGCGCGAGCATGGCGAGAGGCATCTGGATCCACTGGCCGAAGGCGCGTTTGCGCGGACGCCCGCGTGCGTCGCGCCGCGACGGCAGGAACGGCGGAGCGAGGTGATACTGGACTTTGAAGCCCTCCTCGAATTCGCGTTTCAGCTCGTCGAGGAATCCGCCTTGCATGTGCAGCCGCGCCACCTCGTACTCGTCCTTGTAGGCCATCAGCTTGAAGAGGACGCGAGCCACCGCATCGGTCAGAGCCTCGCTGCTCAGGGCAGCTTCGGCGTTGCGGACCTTTGCGACCATCGTCCGGTAGCGCGCCGCATAGGCCGCGTTCTGATAGGCCGTGAGGAACTCGGCGCGGCGGTCGACGGTCTGGTCGAGCGTCTCGGCTGTGGGCGCTTCGGTGACCTTGGGCAAGAAGTCCGGATCGGCGGCAGCGATCCGGCCCCAGGCAAAGGCCTGCTTGTTGCGCTCGACCGTAACGCCGTTGAGCTCGATCGCGCGGAGCAGAGCTGGCAATGAGACCGGCACCAATCCGCGTTGCCAGGCAAAGCCCAGCATGATGATGTTGGCATAGACGGCATCGCCGAGCAGCCGTTCGGCCAGCGCATTGGCGTTGATCGTGTCGAGATTGCCGTCGCCGACGACCTGGCGGATCGCCTGCAGGCGGGCAGGGGAGGCGAGATCGGCGTCGCGGAAACGGACGACGTCGCCGGTCGGCATCTCCGCCGTGTTGACAGCGGCACGCATGCCCCGGCGATAGGTGCCGGACGCCTTTGGCGAGGAACTGACGACGAGATCGCAGCCGATCAGCGCATCGGCCGCACCCTGGTCGATCCGGACCTGGTGCAACGCGTCGGGTGAGGCGGCGAGGCGGATATAACTCAGCACAGGTCCGAACTTCTGCGCAAAGCCGGTGAAGTCCAGCACCGAGGCGCCACGGCGTTCGAGGTGTGCGGCCATGCCGATCAGTGCGCCGACCGTGATCACGCCGGTACCGCCGACCCCGGTCACCAGCAGGTCGTAGGGGCGGTCGAGCGCTACAGAGGAGGGCAGGGGAAGCGTGGCCGTGCGGCCGACTGCGTCGATCTGGCTCGCGGCCTTCTTCCGGCGCGTCGCACCTTCGACGGTGACGAAGCTGGGGCAGAAGCCGTTGAGGCAGGAAAAGTCCTTGTTGCAGGACGACAGGTTGATCTGACGCTTGCGGCCGAACGGCGTTTCCTTCGGCTCGACGCTGAGGCAGTTGGATTCCACCGAACAATCGCCGCAGCCCTCGCAGACGAGGTCATTGATGTAGGCAAAGCGTTTTGGGTCCGCCATCTGGCCGCGCTTGCGCCGGCGTCGTTTCTCCGTGGCGCAGGTCTGCTGATAGATCAGGATCGAGACGCCGGGGATATTGCGCAGCTCGCGCTGCACGGAATCCATCTCCTCGCGTGGATGGATGGTGACGCCGGACGGCAGGTCGGCGGGCAAGAACTGTGCGGGATCGTCCGACACCAGCGCGATGCGCATCACACCTTCGGCGCGGACGCTGTGCGCGATCGCATGCACGCTGACGGGGCCATCGACCGGCTGGCCGCCGGTCATCGCAACGGCATCGTTGAACAAGATCTTGTAGGTGATGTTGGCCTTGGCGGCGATCGCCTGCCGGATCGCCATCGAGCCGGAGTGGTAATAGGTGCCTTCGCCGAGGTTCTGGAAGATGTGCTTATGGCCGGTGAATCTCGACGAAGCCGCCCAGTTCACGCCTTCGCCGCCCATCTGGATCAGCGACGAGGTCTCCCGGTCCATCCAGCTCGCCATGAAATGGCAGCCGATGCCGGCCAGCGCCTTCGATCCCTCGGGCACCTTGGTCGATGTGTTGTGCGGGCAGCCCGAGCAGAAATAGGGGGTGCGCGTTGCGCCTGAGACGTTGATGGTGCGTGCAGCCTCCGGCAAGAGTGCGGCCGCGCGTGCGGCGAGATTGAGGCCCGGAAACATCGGATCGAGCCGCCGCGCAAGCACGGCGGCGAGCGCGCGCGGCGACAATTCGCCGATCCAGGAGATCAGCCGTGCGCCGGTTTCATCGTGCTTGCCGACCATGCGCTCGGGCTTGGCGCCGGGATAGTCGTAAAAATATTCCTTGAACTGGCTCTCGATGATGCCGCGCTTCTCCTCGACCACGAGGATCTCGCGCTTGCCTTTCACGAAGGCCATAGCGTCATGCAGCGCCAGCGGCCAGACCATGCCGACCTTGTAGATGTCGATGCCGATGCTGCGGCAGGCCGCTTCATCGAGGCCCACGAGCCGCAGCGCTTCCATCAGATCGAGATGGGCTTTGCCCGTGGTGACGATGCCGTAGGTGGCGTGGGGAATGTCGTAGATGTGGCGATCAATCGGATTGGCTTTCGCAAAGGCGTAGACCGCGTGCTTCTTTGCCTCGAGCCGCTCCTCGATCTGCGGGCCCGGCAGGTCGGGCCAGCGGTAGTGCAGGCCACCCGGCAGCGGCGTGAAGTCGGGCGTGTGGAAGCAGCGCGGCGGGCGCAGCGCGACCGATGCGCCCGATTCCACGATCTCCGAGATTGCCTTGAAGCCGACCCACATGCCGGAGAAGCGGCTCAGTGCGTAGCCATATTCGCCGAACTCGAGATACTCGTCGATGCTTGCGGGGTGCAGCGTCGGCATGAACCAGCTCATGAAGGCGACGTCGGACTGGTGCGGCATCGAGGACGAAACGCAGCCGTGGTCATCGCCGGCGACCACCAGCACGCCGCCATGCGGCGAGGAGCCATAGGCGTTGCCGTGCTTGAGCGCATCGCCGGAGCGGTCGACGCCCGGGCCCTTGCCGTACCAGAGCCCGAACACGCCATCGACCTCGCGGTCTGCCTGCGTCTCGACCTGCTGCGAGCCGAGTACCGCGGTCGCGGCGAGGTCCTCGTTCACGGCCGGCAGGAACTCGATGCGGTCCCGCGTCAACCGCTCCTGGATGCGCCAGAGCTCGAGGTCGATGCCGCCGAGCGGCGAGCCGCGATAGCCGGAGATGAAGCCGGCGGTGTTGAGACCGCTCGCCCGGTCGCGCCTGACCTGATCGAGCGCGATGCGGACGATGGCCTGCGTTCCCGTGAGGAAGACGCGGCCGTGTTCGCGATCGTAGCGATCGGACAGTTCATAGGGGTCGAGTGACGGAATGGCGTCCATGCGGACCTCCCGCGGCATCCCTGCCGGATTGGCGAAGGTTAGGCCCGGGCGTCTGGTAGGTCTTACCTATCTTTCCTGAAGTATGCTATGTTCTGGTAGAATTGTCCGAAAGATCGGCTATCCAGGTAGAAAATGCCAATTTGGCGAGGATCTGTGATCGAAGACCAAGATGCGCGGATTCTCGTTCATCTCCAGAGGGACGGCCGCGCCACCAATCAGCAACTCGCCGACGCGGTCGGCATGTCCACCTCTGCCTGCTGGCGCCGGGTGCGGGCGCTGGAGGACGCCCGCGTCATCCAGGGCTACGCCGCGCTGGTCGCGCGCGAGCAGGCGGGCTTTGCGATGTCGGCCATCCTCCACGTTTCGCTGGAGCGGCACGACGCGAAGTTCGTCGACGAATTCGTCGCCAGGGTCACGAAGCGCCGCGAGGTGCTGGAATGTTTCGCGACCACGGGCGACGCCGATTATCATTTGCGCGTCGTCGTGCAGGACATGGCGGCCTACAACAGATTCCTCGACGAATTCATGTTCCGCATCCCCGGCATCCGCTACGTCCGCAGCAACGTGGTGCTGAAGGAGATCAAGACCAGCGTGACGCTGCCGTTTTGACGACGCGGCAAGTGCCGTCGGCTGAGCACAGGCGCTCTTGCGTCGTGCTCATCATCTCGCTTCGGTCACAAAAACGGTGGGCACGCTCCGCTTTGTCGACCCATGGCCAGGATGCGGCGCAGATTTGCGTCACGATCTCTGTGCTTTCAGTCCGGGCTTCAGCAGAAGCATGAAGGCGAGAACGTGCGCGACCAGCAGCAGAGGCACGTAAAGGGCCGGGATATAAATGCCGGCGCCGAACAGGCCGGGATTCTGAATCGTCGTCGCGCCGACGTAATACGCATTCAGGAGATCGAGCGTGCCCCAGATGTTGAAGATCCAAACCATCGGAACGGCGATCGACCATCGCCTGGAGAGCGCCGCCATCGAGATGAGTGCGAGGGTAGCGGCGATGAGGTCTCCCCATCCGACTTCGCTGGCGAAATTCGGGTTCAACTCCGGGGAGACGAACCCAGCGACCATGAAGTTCATCCCCAGGAAACGGAACGCATGGAAGGCTGCGAGAAGTCTCAGGGCGTCATGGCGCGGCATTGCGCGGATGAAGGGCCAAACATAGACGGAAGCCACCACCGCGCTTGTCAGCAAGGCGCCTGCGACACTGAGGACGAATGGAAGATTGAAGTCCGGTGGCACGTTCGGATGTCCTTGTGATGGTTCGTCCGGTCGGATCCGGCTAGGCCTGCGGCCGGTCAGGGTTTCGCCATGAGCAGGCGGAGTGGCATGAGCGGGCCGACTGCGATGTATTCGTGATCGATGAGATCCTGCCTGGCGAGCGGCAAGGCATCCATGATCGCGTGCGCTTCGGCATCATTCCTGGCATCGAGCAGGAAGACGGCGCCGCGCCCATCAGACCGCGAATACCATTCACGAACTTTGCCCGTGAGATAGAGCTGGACGGTCTGCCTGATTTCATCAGGCATGACGGCCATGATTTGCTCACGTGTGATGCCCGCCTTGGCAGTCAGGATGACCATAATCCCGGTGGTGGTGGGCGAGAGCGCCTGTGCTTGGGCAACTGATGGTTCGGTCATGGCGGTAACTCCTGTCAGTGTGAGGGCGAGTGTCAGGACGGCGCTGCGGATTGCCTTCATCGGTTTCGCTGCTCCGGTGCGGCTCATTTGCAATCCGGATGTAGAGCGTCTTTCCGTGAGCGACTATTCGCGATAATGTTGACGGGCTATGAAACAGAACTTCACAGTCAGGCAGGGCGCGCTCGACGGCGTCGAGGCCTTCCTCAGCGTCGCCCAGCACCGCAGTTTCCGGCGCGCGGCCGCCGAGCTCGGCGTCACGCCCTCGGCGATCAGTCAGGCGATCCGGGCACTCGAGGCGCGTGTCGGGGCTTCGCTCTTCATCCGCACGACCCGCAGTGTTGGTCTGACCGAAGCCGGCGAGAGATTCTTTGCGCGCGCAAGGCCGGCCTTTGAGGAACTCGTCGCGGCAAGCGGGGCAGCGCGTGAGCTCGGTCAAAGACCGGCCGGGCTGCTGCGTCTCACCGTACCGCGTTCCGTCGTGCCGATCCTGCTAGAGCCGCTGATCGCTTCGTTCTGTGAGGCCTATCCGGAGATCGAGGTCGAGCTTGCTGCGAGCGAGGAGCTGGTCGACCTCGCGGCCGGAGGCTTCGATGCCGGCATCAGGATGGGCCAGTTCATCGCCCCCGACATGATTGCGGTGCGGTTGACCAAGCCGCTGCCGCTCATCGTCGTCGGCAGCCCTGCTTACCTTGCTCGTGTCGGCCGGCCCAAGCATCCGGACGATCTGCGTGCGCACGCCTGCTTGCGCTTGCGGCGATCGAACGGCGCGCTCGCATCATGGTCGCTCACCGACAATGGCCGCTCGGTCGAGATTGCGGTGTCGGGTCCATTCATTGCCTACGATTTTCCGACGATGCTTGGGGCCGCGATCGAAGGTGTGGGTCTTGCGCAAGTGCCCGCACCATTGGCCACCGGTGCCATCGCGGCGGGAAAGCTCGTCCGCGTGTTGGAGCAATTCTCGCAAATGACGCCCGGTGTGTTCCTGTATTATCCGGGCCATCGGCAAATCATGCCGAAGCTGCGCGCCTTCATCGACCATGTGAAGAGCCGGTCGGCGGCAGCGTGATCTACTGTCCCTCCCGGACAAACCTGTTGCGCAACGTCCCGACACCGGTGATCTCGATCTCCACGACGTCGCCATGCTTGATATCCGGCGAGGCGCCGTCGGTGCCCATCCAGATCACGTCGCCGGGCCACAAGGTAAAGTACCTCGTCAGCTCGACCAGGAACGGCACCACGCCGAAAATCATGTCGCCGGTAGCGAAGCGGTTGGTCTCTTTGCCGTTGACGCGGACGACCGTTTGCATCTTTCCGAGATCGGCCTCGGTCTCGATCCACGGTCCCATCGGCTTGAACGTGTCGGCGTTCTTCGAGCGCCACAGGCTGCGGTCGGCCTTCTGCCAGCTCCGTTCGCTGACGTCGTTGCCGATGGTGTAGCCGAACACGCAATCCATCGCGTTCACTTCGGTGAGATGCTTCACCTTCTTGCCGATGACGACGACGAGTTCGCCTTCATAGTGGATCTTGTCCGTCGCAAAGGACGGGATCACGACGTCCTCGTCGTGTGCGATCAGCGCATTCTGGGCGCGATAGCCGATCTCGGGCCGGTCGGGCACGGCCGGCACCTCGCCGCGCTTGTCGGCGGCTTCCTTCAGGTGCTTCAGATAGTTCAGGCCGACGCAATAGAAGGTGCGGGGAATCAGCGGCAGCTCGATCTTGACCTTCGACAAGGCAAACGTCCGCGAGGTGCGCTGCCATTCGCCGAACGGCTCGCCCTCGACTGCGATCACCTCGTCGCCCTCGACCATTCCCCACGACGTCTTGCCGGAGTCGGTGAATTTCAGCCAGCGCATATCGCACCCTCGTTGTTATTCCGCGGCGTCGCGCGGCTGCACCTTCCAGGCGCCGGCCGTCGGCCGCTTCAGCCCGAGATTTTCGCGTAGCGTCTTGCCGCGATAATCCCTCTGGAACAGGCCGCGGCGCTGCAACTCCGGTACGATATGTCGTACGAAATCGGCGTAGGAGCCGGGCACGTAGGTCGCAGCGATGACAAAACCGTCGCAGCCGCGCTCCACGAACATCTCCTCCAGTCTATCCGCGATCTCCTTGGGACCGCCGACCATCGCGTCCTGGACCTGGCCGCGGCCGGAAAAGGTGACGAAGTCGCGCGCGGTCGGGTTGCTCTTGCCCGAAGCCTTCAGTACGCCGTCGCGGATGCCCAGAATGCCTTGCATGCTCTTCAGCTCTTCCGTCGTCAGCGGCTCGTCGAGACCCTTGGAGGCGAAATCATAATTGAGCGCCTCGGCAAGCAGCGACAGTGCGTCGATCTGAAGCGGCAGCTTGTTGATCAGCGCCATCTTGTCCTCGGCTTCGGCTTTGGAGGCAGCGCAGACCGGCGTCGTCAGGTTGCAGAGGAACATCTGGTCGGGATCGCGGCCGGCTTTCGCCGCCTCGTTGCGCACGGCTGCATAGCCTTGCTTGGCTGCGGCGAGATTACGCGCGGCGGTGAAGATCACCTCACCCCATCGTCCCGCAAAGCGCTGGCCACGGCCCGATGCGCCGGCCTGGATGATCACGGGATGGCCCTGTTGCGAGCGCGGTACGGTGAACGGCCCGCGCGACTTGAAGGCCGGCCCCTTGTGATCGAGCCGCTTCACCTTGGCCGGATCGGCAAAGCGGCCACTTTGCTTGTCCATGATGAGCGCGCCGTCTTCCCAGGTGTCCCAGTGGCCGAGCACCACCTCCATGAATTCGTCGGCGCGGTCGTAGCGGGAGTCGTGTTCGGGATGCGAGTCCCGGCCCATGTTGAGGGCTTCACCGTCGTTGAGCGAGGTGACGACATTCCAGCCGGCGCGTCCCCCCGACATGAGGTCGAGCGTTGCGAAGCGGCGAGCGACGTCGAACGGCTCGTAATAAGTGGTCGAGCAGGTCGCGCCAAGACCGAGCTGCTCGGTGACCATGCCCATGGTGGTCAACACGATCAGCGGGTCCATCTTCACGCAGCGGATGCCGTATTCGACGGTGTGGGCATGATCGTTGCCATAGCGGTCCGGCATCGCCAGGCGATCGTCGAAGAAGGCCATGTGGAACTTGCCGGCTTCGAGAATCCTGGCAATCTCCTGATAATAGTCCGCCGACATCGAATCGTCGCGCGAGTCCGGATGCCGCCAGGAGCTTGGCAAGTTCGTGCAGTTCTGCGCCTGGAGGAAGCCGACCAGGACCATCTGTCGTGTCATGCTGTTGTTCTCCAAATTACGTCAGGCCAGATCGAGCACTGTTTCGAGCCGGTACTCCCGCGCCAGCACGCGCAGCTTCTCCCAGGTCGCGTCCTCGACCTCGATGCCATCGCGCAGGCGCTGCTGCTCGCGCAGCCCCTCGATTTCGCCGGGATAGTAGACGCCGTTGCTGCCGTCGGACGGCGGCGTCGATTTCAGATAACGCGCGAATTCGGCGACCTCGCGCTTGAAGTCTTGCAGCGGGCGGAATGCGGCGACGTTGAACACCGCCATGAAGCATCCGTCGTTGTGTCGCCCCGTGGGCTCGACGCCGAACCCGAGGCCGGTGAGCAGGCCGCACAGCACCTCGACCATGGCAGCAAGGCCGCTGCCCTTGTAGCCCTCGGTTCCGCCGAGCGGCAGCAGCGCGCCGCCCTTGCGATATTGTGTGGGATCAGTGGTGTGACGCCCCTCGGCATCGATGATCCAGCCCGTCGGAATTTCTTCGCCGCGCGCGACCGCAAGCTGGATCTTGCCGGCTGCGACCGCCGAGGTCGCCATATCGAGACAGAACGGCGCATCGAGATCGGACGGCACGGCGATCGAGATCGGGTTGGTGCCAAGCCGGGCCTCCTTGCCTCCGAATGGCGCGACGTGCTTCGGCGAGCGGCCCGAATCTGCCGTCGCGATGCCGATCATGCCTGCGCGCATCGCCATCAGCGGATAGGCGGCGAGGCGGCCGACATGGCTCTGCCGGAACACCGTGCAGGCGGCGACGTTCGCCGTCTTCGCCTTCTCGATCGTCAGCGCCATCGCTTTGGCGTTGACGTGGAAACCGAAACCCCAATGGCCGTCGATCACGGTCGTGGTCGGCGATTCCTGGACGATGGACCATTCGGCGCCGGGAACGATGTGGCCGGCCTTGATGCGGTCGATATAGGTGGGAACCGCGATGACACCGTGGGAATCATGGCCGGCGAGATTGGCGTTGACGCAGCCGACCGCAACGGCGTCGGCTTCGTCCTCGGAGGCTCCCGCGGCGCGCAGCAGGGCGGCGCTGACGCGGGTGAGGCGATCGGCCTTGACGATCGGCATGGCATTTCCCCAGGTCCGAGCCCTTGGCGGGCGCTGGTTGTTGAGGGCCATCGTCTCAAAGCGCAGCTGCGATATCAATCTCCCGTAAACCAACACAGGGCTGCAAATTCGTAGAGCGAACGGCTCTGGTCGAGGATTCGTCCCGCGTGACGGTATTTCCGGCAGTTTGGCGTGGGGCGTTCGCAGCTCGTTCACTTTGATTGACGGTTTGCAACGCGCAATAACGACCACTTAGGCGATGGCCATTCATAAAGTTACCAAGAGAAACAGGCAGAATGCCCGGGAGCTGAGATCGTGCCGACGACACTCGCGCGCACCTTTGCGGCGTTGAGCGCTATTAACGAAGCGGTTCTCTATGCGAAATCGCCGGACGAGCTGTACCAGAAGGTCTGCGACGCCGGGTTTTCGAGCGGGGACTTTTCGGCCGTTGCCGTGTTTCTGGTCGACACGGACGGCAGGAGATTGCGGTTCGCGGCAGGCCGTGGCGACGACGTTGCGCGGCTGGGCTCGATCGAGATCACGACAGATGCCGGCACGCCGGAGGGATCGGGTGTCGGTGGCGAGGCCTTTCGCAGCCGAAAGCTGTGCGTCAGCAACGATTTCTTGAACGACCAACGTTCGCTGGCGTGGCGCGAGGGGGCGGTCAAGGCCCATGTCGGTGCAGCGGCGGCGCTCCCGCTGCTGTGTGATGGACGTAGTATCGGGGTGTTGTACGTCACCCGGTTCGAAGCCGGCTCGATCAACGAGGGGATGATCTCCCTGTTCGAGCGAATGTCGGCCAATATCTCCCATGCGCTCGAGAATTTCGAGCGCGAGGAGGCGCGCCGGGACGGCGAGCGAGCGATGCGGCGGCTCAACCGCATGTTCGGCGCGCTCAGTGCGACCAACGAAGCAATCTTGAAAGCCAAGACCGAGTTGGACCTATATCAGCAGGTCTGCGATGCCGCGGTGCATGGCGGCAAATCGCTCGCGACCTTCGTCCTGCTGCGCGAGCCGAATTCGCACTGGCTGACGCCGGTCGCCGCGACCGGACAAAATCTCGATCTGATCAGGCAGGCGCGCTACTCGATCGACCCCGACAATCCTCACGGTCGTGGCATCTCGGGCCGGGTCTTCCGGACACAGAAGGCGATGGTCGAGGACGACCTTGTCGGTCGCACCAAGGGAACGACCTGGGAGCAGGCGAACGTCAACGCCGGCACGGTCGCGTGCGTCGCGGCGCCGCTGATCAAGCGCGGAATCAGCATTGGTGTGATGTTCTTCTTCGTCAGCAAGTCCTGGGCGAAGGACGAAGGCATCGTCGCGCTGTTGCTGCGCATGACTGAAAACGTGTGCTTTGCGCTGCAGAACTTCGATCGCGACGAGGAAAAGGCGCAGATCGCGCGCGAGGAGGAGCGGCTCGCACGTATGTATGCCGCGCTAAGCGCCACCAACGAAGCAATCATCCGGGCCGCATCGCGTACCGAGTTGTTCGATCTCGTATGCGAAGCCTCGGTGCAGGGCGGCAAGTTCGGCTCGGCGACGATTGCGCTCGCGGAGCCTGCTACCGAATTGCTGCGGGTTGTCGCGTCCGCAGGACCGAACGCCGATGAAGTGCGCAACCTCAAATTCGCCACGACGGACGAGGTGCCGGAGGGACGAGGCTTGACCGGCACGTGCTTCCGCACCGGACGGCCCTGCCTGACCAACGACGTGCTGGCCGATGATCGCCTCAAGCCGTGGCACGAAAGTGCCTGCCGCACCGGCGTCAAGTCTTCCGCGGTGCTGCCGCTGCTCAACCGCGACCGCACCGAGGGCGTGTTCGTGTTCAATTCCCTCGAGCTCGGCACGTTCACGCCGGAATTGGTCGAACTGCTGGAACGTCTTGCCCGGAACGTGTCATTTGCGATCGCAAATCTCGACCGCGCCGAGGAGAAGGCGAAGGCCGACAAGCAGCGAGACCGGCTGAGCGGCATGTTCGCGGCGTTGAGCGCCACCAACGAAGCCATCATGCGCGCGGAGACCCGCCAGGAGCTGTTTGAGGTTGCGTGCCAGGCGGCCGTGCTGGGCGATGTGTTCGCCTCGGCGACCATCGGGATGCTGGACGGGAAACGTGAGTTGGTGCGGGCCGTCGCCGTGAAGGGGCGTCTCCAGGAGCGAATGATCGGACGCACCTGCGCGGTTTCGCCCGATCATCCCGAGGGCCAGGGAATCATCGGGGCCTCGCTGCGGACGTGCCAGCCGAGTGTCATCAACGACTATGTGAACGACCCGCGCTCGGCACACTGGCACTCCAGGGCGGTCGAGGACGGCACTCGGGCCGCGGCCAGTTTCCCGCTCCTGCGGGCCGGCCGAGAGCCGATCGGCATCCTGCTGTTCCTTGCTCCGGAGGAGGATACGTTCACGCCGGATCTGGTCGAGTTGCTGACCCGCCTTGCAGAAAACGTCTCCTTTGCGCTCGACAATTTCGATCGTGCCGAGGAGAAGGTCCGCACAGAAGCGCAGAAGGAGCGCCTGACGCGCATGTTCGCGGCCCTGAGCGCGACCAACGAGGCGATCATGCGGGCGAAATCGCGCGCCGAATTGTTCGACCTCGTGTGCCTCGCCGCATCGAGCGGCGCCAAGTTCACCTCGACGACCATTGCGCTCGCCAGCGCCGACAGCGACCAGCTCAAGATCGTCGCCAGTGCCGGACCGTCGTCCGGCACCACACGCAACGTCCGCCTCTCGGTCGATCCCGAGCGCCCCGAAGGTCGGGGGATGGCCGGCACAGCGTTCCGGACCCGGCAGCCCTGCATCAGCAACGACTATCTCAATGACCAGCGGGTGAGCGCCTTCCATGCCATCGTTCGCGGCGACGGCGCGCGCTCGGGTGCGGCGATTCCGCTCGTCGTTCACGGCCTGGCCGTTGGCGTCATGATCTACATGTCGATCGAAAAGGACGCCTTCACGGCCGAGTTCGTCGAGCTGCTGCAGCGCCTCGCCGACAACGTCGCGTTCGCGATGGAGAATTTCGATCGCGCCGACGCGAAGAACGAGGCGGACGAGCGGATCGAGTATCTCGCCTCGCATGACAGCCTGACGGACCTGCCGAATCGCGAGACCTTCAACGGGCTTTTGCGCGAGGCGATCGAGATGGCAGAGCGTCACGATCACCGTTTTGCAGTCCTGTTCATCGACCTCGATCGCTTCAAGGTCATCAACGATTCGCTGGGCCACGAGGCCGGCGACCTGCTTCTGCTCGAAGTGGCGAGCCGGCTGCGCAGCGCGCTGCGGGCAAGCGACGCGGTAGCGCGCCTCGGCGGCGACGAGTTCGTGGTGATCCTCGATCAGTGCGGCGAGATCGACGACGTTCAGCGCATCGCGGCCGCACTCTTGACGGCACTCGCCGAGCCCATGGAACTGGCCGGGCACGAGTGCCACACCACGGCTTCGATCGGCATCGCGATGTATCCGGCCAACGGCTCCGACGCGCAGACGCTGACCAAGAACGCCGACATGGCGATGTATCTCGCCAAGGAAGACGGCAAGAACGGCTATCGCTTCTTCTCCAAGGAGGTGAAGACGCAGTCGATCGAACGTCTCTCGCTGGAGAGTGCGCTACGCCGGGCACTGGAGCGCGAGCAGTTTTCGCTGAACTACCAGCCCAAGGTGGAAATGGAGACCGGCCAGATCACCGGCGTGGAAGCGCTGCTGCGCTGGACGCATCCCGATCTCGGCAACGTCTCGCCGGCGCAGTTCATCCCGCTTGCAGAGGAAACCGGGCTGATCGTGCCGATCGGTCGCTGGGTGCTCAACGAGGCCTGCGCGCAGGCCATGGCCTGGCAGCGCCGCGGCCTGTTGCCTCTGTCGATGGCGGTCAACCTGTCGCCGCGGCAGTTCGCCGATGAGCATCTGTTGCAGGACATCGACCAAGCGCTGGCCGCCAGCGGCATGTCGCCGGTGCTGCTCCAGCTCGAGGTCACCGAGAGCATGATGATGCGCAATGTCGGTCGCGCGCTCAAGGTGCTCGACGCCATCCAGAGTCGCGGCATTCGCCTTGCGATCGACGATTTCGGCACCGGCTATTCGTCGATGTCGCTGATGAAGCACTTTCCCATCGACACCATCAAGATCGACCGCTCCTTCGTGCGGGATCTGCCGCAGGATTCGGAAGACCAGGCGATCGCGCAAGCGATCATCAGCATGGGCAAGGCGCTCGGCATGACCGTCGTCGCCGAAGGTGTCGAGAACGTCGAGCAGGAGGCGTTCCTGCGCACCCACGGCTGCGATGAGATGCAGGGCTTCCTCATCTCCAAGCCCCTGCCGGCGCAACAAATGGCCGAGCTGTTGAGGCCTATGGCCCTGCCCGTCGCGCCACCGCTCCAGCCGGAGCAGGACCTTGCCGCGGATGAAGCCGCAGCGTTACCGCCGAAACGCGCCGTCGTCTGACGGTTGCCGGTGCAGCTCGCGAGCGTTGCATTGCCTGCTTCGAGCTTGCTCGGAGCATCCCGAGGCCCCGTCAGCGACTTTTACGACGAACGGCGCGAGATCGTGCGCAATTCACGCGCCAGCGGAGCAAGGCGCCCAGCGCCGATTGCCTAACGCGACTTGAGCGGATGCGCCTTCTGGTGCCAAGCCCAGGCGGTGCGGATAATCGTAGGCAGGTCGGAATGACGCGGCACGAAGTTCAGCACCTTTCGGGCTGCGGAGGGGTCGGCGACCAGATAAGTGGGATCGCCGGCGCGGCGCGACTTGACGGTGTGGGGCACCTCGCGCCCGGTCTCCTGCCTGATCGCGTTGAGGATCTCGCGCACGGAAAAGCCGGAACCGGTGCCGAGATTGAAGCTGCCGCCGGCATGTCCCTCCTGCAGAAGCTTCAGCGCCGCGACATGCGCCGCCGCAAGGTCGGTGACGTGGATGTAGTCGCGGATCGCAGTGCCATCGGGCGTGTCGTAATCGTCGCCGAACACCGCAAAGTCGACATGGCCCTGCAGCGCCATCATGGCGCGGGGAATGAGGTGGGTTTCGTTGTCGCGCAGCTCGCCGATGCCGCCGGCGGGATCGGCGCCGCTGGCGTTGAAATAACGCAGGCAGAACGCGCCAAAGCCATAGGCTGAGCGGTAATCGGCGAGCATCCGCTCGATCATCCATTTCGAAGCGCCGTAGGGGTTGATCGGCGCGCAGGGAAAGTCTTCCGGCAGCTCCCTGGAATCGGCATTGCCGTAGACGGCGCCGGTCGAGGAGAACACGATGCGGTGGCAGGCCGCGCTGCGCATCGCCTGCAACAGCGACAGCGTTCCCTGGACGTTGTTGATGTAATATTTTTGCGGATCGATCACGGATTCGCCGACCAGGCTGGCCGCCGCAAAATGCATCACCGCCGTGATCTTGTGGTCGGCGAAGGCGCGTGCCAGCGCCGTGCCGTCGAGCAGATCGCCCGTCACCAGAGGGCCGGTGACGAAGCTGCGATGGCCTGTCGAGAGATTGTCATAAACGACGGGCTGATAGCCGGCGGCGGTCAATGCGCGGCAGGCATGCGAGCCAATATAGCCCGCGCCCCCTGTAACGAGGACGGTCGGTCGGTCGGTCATGTCGTCTTCTGCTCTTCTCTTAGAGGAGGGGCCGTTTGCGGCTGAAGAGAAGATAAAGCGCGCGGGGGTTGGTGGTCAAATAGCGCCAGAACAGGCGGCGGGGCTCCAGCCAGGTGCGCCAGGCCCATTCGAGCCCGATCTTTTGCATCCATTGCGGCGCGCGGGAACGGCTTCCGGACAAAAAGTTGAATAGGCCGCCGGACGTCTTGATAACGCCGACATTGGTAAGGTGCGGCGTGAATTCTTCCACGAATGCCTGCTCGTTGGGCACGCCGAGCGCGACCCATAGATAGTCCGGCGCAAGCGCATTGATCTCTTTGACCTTCGCGCGCAGCGCCTCGCCTCGCAGATAGCCGTGGCTGTGCCCGACGATCTTGAGGTTCGGATACATCTTCCGGACATTCTCGACGGCCACGATGTTCTCGGCTTCGCTGGCGCCGAACATGTAGAAAGTGCGGCCGACCGCTTCCGCTTTGCGCGCGACAGCGTGGAACAAGTCCGTGGTCGCGACGCGCTCGGGCAATGGAAACCAGGATTGCAGCTTCGAGGCCGCCACCAACGGCTGGCCGTCGGCATTGATCAGGTCGGCGGCGCGGAACAGGCGCTCGGTCTGCGGCTCGGTCGAGCAGCGCGCCAAGACCTCGCCATTGGCCGAGGTCAGGAACAGGGGACGGCCGATGCGACTGTCGGGATCGGTCGCCTCGATCATGAAATCGGCGGTCTTCTCCAGGTCGATCGCGGCCATGCGAAGCCCGCCGATGGTGATCCGTGGTACGTCGGCAGTGGCCGCCCGTCCGTCGATGTTGGAACGACGCTCAAGCATATTGTCTGCCTCGCTGGCGCGTTTCCATTGCAGGAGTAAGCTCGTCGAGCACGACCCCGACGAGCTTGCGCTCGGCGCGGCCGAGCGCGGTCAGGATCTCTTCCAGGCTGTCGTTGATGTCGAGGCTGGTCGGCAGCACGGCCACCAGCGCGTCGGTGTCGTCGAGTAGCTTGCGACTGCCGGCCGCGAGCGGCATCGCAGGGCCGTCGAGAACCACGAGGTCATAGCCGCCTGCAGCGCGCGCCTGCGCAATCGCCTTGCGGATCGCGTCGGCAGCCTTGCCGGCATCGCTGTCGCCGGCCGGCAGCACCGAAATGCCGTTGACCGTCTTGATCTCGCGTGCGGCCTTGCTGCCGATCGAGAGCCATCCGCGCCTGCTCGGTTCGTTCTTGCCGGGGCGGCTGACCTTGTTCGAGAGCGCGTGGGCCTGATGGTCGGCGTCGATCATCAGCACGCGGGCGCCGTCGCGCGCAGCCGCGAGCGCGAAATTCAGCGCGCTCACGCTGCGCCGGGTGGTCTCACCGCCGCCGACGAGCGCGACGACCGGCATCGCCTTGCCGCCGGCACGCCCGGCCACAGCAGCGCGCATCTCGCGCCAGGCGTTGAACAGCGTCGTCAGGGGGAAGCCGGGACGAAGTGTCGGCCAGCCCAGCCGGGTGAGGTCGACGCCGCCGCCGGTGGCGAGAATGGCGCCGAGCGTGTGAATGACGTCGGCCTCCTGGAGACGCGCGATCAGCGGCTTTTCGATCAGGGGCTTTTCGACCATGGAAGGCTGCAGCGGTGGTGCGGCAAGTTGCGGCGGAGCCTGCGCGACGTCCGGCTCCCGCGAAACCTCAGGAGCACGTGCCCTCTCTGGCGCCGCGGTACGCTCACGGCGGGCTGGCGCGGGCGCCGGTGCGATCGCGGCGGCGAACAGGAGTTCGGCCGCGACGAACCAGCCTGAAGCCGCGAGCGCGCCGAAGATGAAGCCGATCATGGCAAACAGGCTCATGGCGGGCGGGAACGAGCGTCGCTGCGGCACTGTCGCCTCGCCGATGACCCGGGCCGCCGATGTGTTCAGCGTCTCCTGCTCCTCGGTTTCGCGCGAGCGCTTGAGGAAGGATTGGTAGACGTCGCGGCTGGCGTCGGCTTCGCGCTCGAGCTCGCGCAGGCGCACCGCGGCCTGGCTGAGCTGGAGGCTCTGCCGCTTTTGCGCCTCCAGCGCCCGGTTGAGCGAGGCCTCAAAGTCGCGGGCTCGCGTCAAATCGTTCTTGGCGGACTGGGCGAAGCGGTCGATCTCTTCGTTGATGGTGCGCTTGAGATCCTCGACCTGTTTCTCGGTCTGGCGCAGCGCCGGATGGCGCGGTCCGAGCTCGCCGGCCTGCTCCGCATATTTCTTGCGCGCATCGGCGTATTGCGCGCGCAGGTTCGCAATCGTGGGCGATTGCAGCGCTTCCGGATTCGCGCCGGCATCGGCAGCGGTACGGCGGCTCGCCTCGATCTGGTCGAGCCGCGCTTGCGCATCCATCGTCGCCGCGCGCGCCGCGGAGAGCCGCTGGTTGCTGGCGGAAAGTTGCTGGTCGCTGATCAACGTATCCTGAGTGCCGACAAAATTGTTCCGGGCTTTGTAGGTGGCGAGCGCGGTCTCGGCGTTGCGCAGCCGATCACGCAGCTCCTTGAGGCGGCCGGAAAGGTCGCTGGTGGCGCGCCGTGCGGCCGAAGCCTGCGAGTTGCGTGATTCGGCGAGGTAGGCACTGGTCAACGTGTTCGCGAGCATCGCCGCTTTCGCCGGATCCGTCGACCAGACCTCGATGTCGACGATGAAGCTCTTCTCGGTCTTGCGGATCGTGATGTGCCTGTTCAGCGCCTCGAGCGCCGCAAGCTGCACCGCGTTGGTGCCCGCAGCCGAGGGCGCGCGGGGCTGAAGGCCGATCAAGCCGAGCAGCGACGACATCAGGCTCTTGCCGTCACCGCTGCCGCCGAATTCCGGGTCCTTGTCGAGACCAGTCTGCCGGATCACCTTGAGCAGCACGCTGTTGGAGGTGATCAGGCGCGCCTGGCTCTCCACCACCATGGCCATGCCGGAGACGTCTTGCGCGCGCGGCGTAAGTTCACGATCGACGAGCTGAAGCTCGCGCGGATCGACATAGAGCTGGGCGGTGGCGGTGTAGCGGGGCGTCAGGCTCTTGCCGATGGTGACGGCCAGGGTTGCGCCGAGCAGGGCAGCCGCGGCAATCGCGATCTTGCGCCGCCAGAGCAAATCGACGAGCTCCAGCACGTTGAAGCCGGCCTGAGACCTCCGTTGCGGGGGCTCTGGTCTGGCCCGATCTATCGGCTGGTTATAGTCAAGCATGATCCCCAGCTTTCATTCCAAATGCCACAGGCTGAGGGGTTACTCTTCGCTCTACGCCATGCACCAGGGATATAGGTGCCCTATCAACGCAACAGGGAAAATTAACCATACTCATTGAGGGACTATTCACCGAAATGGCAAACAAAGCGTTTAAGCGCATGCCACTCCGCGGTGCGTCCTCGTGACGCCCGGGATGCGGGGGCTTCCTGGAGATTAACGGTTCGTTACCGCGCACGGCGTGGCCGCGTGACTCCGCTTGTTCTGCGATCGGCCGCGCGCGCGCCATGGTCGTCAGCTTTTTCGCAGAATGACGTGATAGTCGCCGCGGCGGACGTCGATGCCGCGAGGAAGCACGGCGTTCAGCACGGCGGCGCCGGCGTCCACGAGGGCCGCGAACAGCGGCTTGCGCCGACGCATCTCGGGATAGCGCGGACTCTCGACCTCGCGGCGGTAGATCATCTCGAGGCCGTTGGCGGTCGCGAAGGCTTCGAGCCGGGGCAGCGTCACCAGCGGGTGAAAGAAGGTCGGGAATGGCGGCTCGCCGGGCAGGCCGGCATCCTTGATGCCGCGGATGTGCCGGTAGAACCAGACGTGAAACCAGTGCGGCGAGTATTTGGTGACGATGCCGGAGAGCGAGCGCGGATTGGGCGCGCCGATCAGGATCAACCCGCCGCGCTTGAGCGCATCGCGGAAATTCAGGAGCGCGGCGTCGACATCAGGCAGATGCTCGATCACGTTGTAGCAGATCACGAGATCGAAGGGCTCGCGCCCGAAGCGGTAGGTCTGCACGTCGCCGAGGATCGCCTCGTCTGCGTAGGTGTTGTTGCGGACCTGGTCCTCGTCGATATCGACGACAGTGACCTTGCTGCGGTTCAGCAATTCCGGCGGCAGGACGCTGCACGAGCCACCGCCGGCTTCATAGATGGCGAGTTGGCGTTTCGGCAGTTCGCGGCGCAGCACGTCGTGAACTGCGAGCAGGCTGTCGCGGGCTTCGCCGGGGACAAGATCGTGGAGCGCCTCGGTGTATGCCGTGGCCGCGGGGCTATGGATCGCCGTGGCTGTCGCAAAATCGATCGTGGCTGGCTTGTTCATATTCTCTGACCGCGCTTGTTCTATTCAAATTTACAGGAAAAAACTCGCGTGCTCGTAGAGCAAATCCGATGCCGGGTCGTCTCACCGGTCGCGGTACTCACGTTCCGGTTAACGCGCATGTGCGTTAACTACAGCATTGTTCATGTCGGGTCGTCATCGGTGCATGGACCGCGAATTGCAGTATCAGGCGCGCATGATTTTGCGGGAGAAACAGGCGAAAGCGGTTAAAGGCATGATGTTGACTTGCGACAGCCGCGAGCCGAGCGCGAGGCCCAGGCAGGCGCCTCCACTGGCCCGTTCGTTTCGGGACGCATCTGTCCCGCGGCGATGTACCGTCGCGGAATGGGTAATTGAAGCAGGGCTTTTTCAATCTATCTCGGACATTTAGAACGTCATGACATTGATCCCGAAAACCCCGTCCGCCACGCGTATCTCGGATGCCATGAGCGACGCCAACCGGGAGATCGCGGCAAGCTCTGAGGTCATCGATCTGTCGGTCGGTATCGTCGTCTGCGTTCCCTGCTTCCGTCGTCCGCAGCACCTGCGGCTGACGCTGGAATCGCTGGCGGGCCAGCGCACCCCACGTTCCTTTGCCGTCGTCATGGTCGAGAACGATGCCGCGCAGCGCGAAAGCGCGCCGGTTGCTGCGGAGTTTCTGGCGTCCGGCAGGCTGCAGGGCGTCTGCCTCGTCGAGAAGCGGCAGGGCAATTGCCAGGCGATCAACGCTGCGTTCGAGACGGCGCAGGCGCTGTTTCCCGCCGCGACCCGTTTCCTGATGATCGACGACGACGAGATCGCCTCGCCCGATTGGCTCGAGCTGATGGTCCGTACCGCTGAGGCGACCGGCGCCGACGTGGTCGGCGGGCCGGTGCTGCCTGACTTCGACGACGACAGCAAGCCCTGGCTTTCGCGTCATCCCGCCTTCTGTCCCGCCTACGACTACTCCGGCGCAGTGCCGTTAATCTATGGCTGCGGCAATTGTCTGATCACACGGTCCGTCTTCGAGCGGTTCGATCGTCCCGCGTTCGACCTGCGCTTCAATTTCCTCGGCGGCGGCGATTGCGATTTCTTCGTGCGGTGCCGCGATGCCGGCATGATGTTCCACTGGACAGCGGAGGCCGTCATCACCGAGACGGTGCCGCAGAGCCGCACCAGCCTCGGCTGGATCGCAAAGCGTGGCCTGCGCATCGGTGCGATCAATTATCGTGTGCAATACAAGGCCGCGCAGAGCGCAGCGGCGCGAGCGCGGGTCTTCGCGCAGATGCTCGGACGGTTGCCGCTGTCGCTGGTTCGCGCCGCAGGCCTGTTGACGTCGTCGAAAGCCGTCGTCGCGATGCATCCCGTGATGGTCGCGTTTGGCTCGGTGCTCGCGGCGCTCGGGATCGAGCCAAAGCCCTATGAGGCCTCGAAGATCGTGTCGTGATGGTTAGATGCCGATGCGGGCGAGGACGGTCCTGGCCGCGGCGCGCGGCAACGCCTTGAGCGAGCGCCGGCCGACCATTGCGAGATAACCAAAGGCCTCGCGATATCGTCCGAAGCGAACCGCCTGCATGGCCGAGTAGGTGACGAGATGAAGTTCGGCGGCGAGGCGCAGCCCGGCCGCCGTGCCCTCGGGCAGTCGTGCCAGGATCAGCCCATCGTCGAATATTCGCGCGACGGCAGGGAAGAAGTCTCTTGGCGTACGCACCGCTGCGTTCATGGTGTTGGCCGTGTGCAGACGATAGTCGAGCAGCAGCTTCGGTGCGAACTCGAACTCGCCGATCGCGGCGAGGCGGCACCAGCAGTGCCAATCCTCGCAATATTTGAGCGAAGTGTCGAAGCCGCCAATGGCGCGGAAGGTCTCCGCGCGTGCGAGCGCTATGCCGCCATTGACGATGAAATTGCCGGCGGCGAGCCGCGTCAGCACGTCGCCGGACGGTTTCCGGCGTCGCTTCAGCAGGCCGCGCCGGCCGATCTGGTGTCCTTCGCTGTCGATCGTGTTGTAGTCGCCGTAGACGAGCACTGCGCGGGGAGCGCCTCGCGCTGCCGCCAGCAGCGCCGCCACCGCGCCGGCTCGCAGGCGGTCGTCGGCATCGAGGAAGAGCAGCCACTCGCCGCTTGCATACCGCGCGCCGAGATTGCGCGCGGCCGATACGCCGGCGGAATCGTTGTATATGAGGCGCAGCCGCGGGTCGCGGACGGCGCGGACGATCGCAACGGTGTCGTCGGTCGAGTCATCGTCGACGACGATCACCTCGGCGACATCGCCTTGTGCCAGTGCGCTCGCAATGGTTTCGCCGACATAAGCCGCGGCGTTCTTGGCGGGAATGACGACGGACACCAATGCAACCGAGTTCACCGGCAGCGGGAGGCGCGCTGCCGCAGCGGCGCGATAGGCGGCGGGCAATTCGAGAACGTCTTCGGCGGTGATCAAGTTGCGGCTCGTCTTTAATGGTCTGTTAACCAGGGTGCATCTGCCGGGCGGGCAACGCTGGCGATCGCAACCTCGGCTGCCCGCGGATGATACTCACATTGCACTCGAATGGTTGCCGGGAAGGCGTGCGCGGCGCTGGTTCCGTAGAATAGCGTTAAGCGGCTGGCATTAAGCCTGTGGCAAATTTGGAAGGGTGCGACGGCCGGTCCCATGCGAGAATGCGCATCCGGCTGCCGCGGATGGATCCAGTGCCCGCAACGACATTCGAACACGACCCCGACGCGATGATCCTCAATCTCTTTTATGAGGACAAGGACGACCGCTGGTTTCCCGGCGACCGGCACGTGCGGCGCATGGCGCGCCGCCTGCTGCTCGGCGAGCCGCGCATGAGTGGCCAGCTTCGCGTGTTCCTCAATCTCTGCGCCGGCCTCGACCGGCTCGGTATCCGCTACCGCGTCAACGATTACAGCTACATTGCGCGACATCCCGACGAGCTCGCCTGCATCATCGGCCGCACCTTCCTGCTCGACAAGTTCGAATGGAAGAACCCGATCCTGCTCGGCGTCGCCGCCCACAATCATCCGCTGGACGATCCCGACCTGTTCAAGCGTCTGCCGGTCAAGAAGGTCGTCGTGCCCGGCCCCTGGTACGTCGACATGTACCGGCCGTATTGGCCCGAGACGGAGGCATGGCCGGTCGGCATCGACACCGATCTCTGGGCGCCGTCGCCGCGATCGCAAAAGGCCGTCGATGTGCTGATCTACGACAAGGTCCATTGGGACCGCGAGCGCTACGCGCCGGAGCTGATCGAGCCCGTTCGTGCCCGGCTCGTCAGCGAGGGACGCTCGTTCACGGAGTTGCGTTACGGCAGCTACAAGGAAGAAGACTATCAGGCCGCGCTGGCGGCCTCGCGCGCGATGATCTTCCTGTGCCAGAACGAGAGCCAGGGCATCGCCTATCAGCAGGCCTTGTCTTGCGGCGTGCCGGTGTTTGCCTGGGATCCGGGCGGCCCGTGGCGAGACCCCGATTATTACCCGCACCGCGTGCGGTTTGCGCCAGTGTCGTCGGTGCCGTATTGGGACGACCGCTGCGGGGCCAAGTTCGTCGACATCGCGGGGTTCGCGGCGGGCTGGGACGATTTCTGGACCGGGTGTGCCGCAGGCGTGTTCGACCCGCGCGGCTATATCCTGGACAGCCTCACGCTGGAGCAACGGGCCCTGCAATATTACGAGATTGCGCGGAGTATCGTGCGGCAGCCGGCGGCGAAGCCCTCCGGCACGCGGGTGGACGGATGGCTGGCGGGGATCGGCCGGGATGTGAAGCTTCCCCGGCCTCACCACTTGCCTTGAGCCATGGCTCGCAGCATGGACCGCAGCGCCGCCGACATGACCGACCTCGAGGCCCGATCGTTGGGACGCGTCCTGCGCGACTGCTTGGCGGAGCTGAATGCCGTGCAGACGGCGCGCTGCCTCCTCGCCGTCGCGTCGCTGCTGCTGGTGCTGGTGACGCTCGATCCCTTCCCCGACCTGAGCAATCCCGATGTCGCCACCGTCGTCGGCGGGCGAATGGCGTTGACCTATGTTTCCTGGGGCCTGCTGGCTGCGGTTGCGGTGCTGTTCGTCGCGGCCGCCGATGCGCCCGCGCTGAAGACCCTGATGACGCCGCTGCATCTCTGCCTCGCGGGCTGGCTGGTGATCAACATCGTCCTCTCCGAGAGCCGAGGCGTTTCGATCCAGCGGTTCGTGCTCCTCTCCAGCGTGACGTCGCTCGCCGTCCTGCTGCCATTGCTGCCGCCGACCCAGCGCAGCTTCAACCAGTGCCTGGGTGCTGCGGCGCTGGTGCTGCTCGCGCTCTGCTATCTCGGCGTCGTCCTCGCGCCGCAATATTCGATCCACACCGCGCTTGATATCACCGAGCCGCAGCTCGCCGGCGACTGGCGCGGCAGTTTTGGCCATAAGAACATCGCCTCACCCGTGATGACCATCCTGGTCTATGTCGGCATCTATCTGTCCGCCGTAGGCTCGTTCGTGATGGGACCCGCGATCGCCGCGCTGGCCGGCATCTTCCTGATCTTCACCGGCGGCAAGACGTCGACGGTACTGTGCCTTGCGGTCTACGCTCTCGCGTCGCTGGTCTATGTCACGCCAGGCCTGTGGCTGAAGCGGATCGTCTGCTTCGTGCCGCTGATCGTAATGAATCTGCTGACGGTCGGCAGTGTCTTGAGCCCGGCGCTCGGTGCCATGACGCGGCTGCTTCCGCTCGATCCCACCTTCACGGGCCGTTCCGACATCTGGGAGTTCGCGCTCGCGGCCGTCGCCGAGAAGCCGATCAGCGGTCACGGCTATGCGGCGTTCTGGGACGACGTGACCGCGCGGCAGACCGCCCAGGGCGCCGAATGGGCGACGTCCGCAGCGCACAGCCACAACAGCTATCTCGACCTCGCGGTCACCATCGGCCTGCCGGGACTGGTGCTCGTGATTCTCGTCTTCGTGCTCGCACCGCTCGGCAATTTTCAGTCAATCCAGGCTCACAGCCGCAGCGGCGCGCTGGCAAAGCTGTTCCTGACCGTGTGGCTATTCGGTCTGTTTTACGGAACGACCGAGACCTTCCTGCTCGAACGGCAGAATCCGATCTGGTTCATGTTCGCGCTTGCCGCGGCCGGCCTGCACTTCCTGGCGAGGTTCCAGTGCGTTGAGCAGATGGGCATGCCCCGCAGATGACGTTTCTCAGCGTCGAGCAATTGGATGGCCAGGCGTCCAGCACGTCGGGAATCGCGATCGATTTCGTGCGTGACTGGCGGCACCTCGCTTCGCGCCTGAGCGCGGGCCATAGCACCGCTTTTCAGCATGGCTATTGGCTTGGAGCCTGGTACCAGGCGTTCCACGACCTCGCGCCGTTGCTTGCCGTGATCTCGGATGTCACCACCGGCAAGGACATCGCGATGGTGCCGATGATCAGCCACCGGGGCTGCTCGTCGCCGAGCGCACCATGGCGGCGCTGCATGCAGAGGGCGTTCGCCGTTTCGACCTGAGCATCGGCAATCAGGACTATAAGCGGCGCTTCGGCGCCGAGCGGGTGCCGCTGACCGATGTCAGCGTCGCGCTGTCCTGGCGCGGTCTGCCCTATGCGTGGCGCGATCACGCCGCGCAGGGCCTCCGCCGCTGTCCCGCGCTCGCCGCCTTCGCGGCCGAGGCAATGCGCAAGGTCCGACGCTAGCAGATTGCATGGGTCATTCGACCATCGCAATCGTTGTGCTATCGTCGCTTCTGCTCGGAGGGCGACATGGACGATCGTTCGGCAAAATATCGCGCGTTCTATGCACAGTTGATCTGCGCCGCAGCGAAGGCTGCGGATCCCCGCATCGAGCAAGCCTTTCGCAGCGTCCTGCGTGAGCCGTTCGCCGGAGCCGGGCCGTGGTCGATCGCCCTCGGCGGCCACCCCTATGTCGTGACTCCCGACGACGATCCTGCCTTCCTCTATCAGAACATGCTTCTGGCGCTGGATCCGGCGCGCGGCATCAACATCGGCATGCCCAGTGCACATGCTTATTGGCTCAGCGGCTGCGCCGTGAGGGAAGGCGAGACCGTGATCCAGATCGGAGCGGGCAGCGGCTATTACACCGCGATCCTCGCGCATCTCGTCGGGTCCGGCGGCCGTGTCCATGCCTATGAAATCGACCAGCGCCTCGCGGCGCTGGCGCGCGACAATCTGAAGGACATCGCCCATGTGGATGTGCGCGAACGTTCGGGCATCGCGTCCGATCTGCCCGCGGCGGACGTGATCTATGTCTGCGCGGGCGCGGCGCAGCCGGCCGCGGAATGGCTCGATGCGCTGCGGACCGGCGGACGGCTGGTGTTTCCGTTGGCACCCGAAGGCATGCTCGGTGGCATGTTGATGGTCACGCGCCCGGACCGCGGCGCGACCTGGCCCGCGAAATTCCTGGGCCGGGCCCAGTTCATCGGTTGCGCGGGATTGCAGGATGCGGAGGCCGCCCGGCGATTGGCCGAGGCCTTCGCAAGAGGATGGGAAGGTGTGCAATCGCTGCGGAGAGGAGGCACTCCGGATGAAACGTGCTGGTTTGCCGGTGACGGCTGGTGGCTTTCGACCGCGCCCGCGCCTGTGCCGGCGATCAGCATTCCATCGCACGCGGACATCACGCAGGCTTGACGTCAGGCGCCGCGCCTCACGGTCCCGTGCAGCCGGCGCAGTGAAACCGGCCGCGCGTGGCGTGGAATAGGCTGTGGCAATACCAGCATCGCACCATCGCCTGAGCGGGCTTGCGGATTATCCGGGCAAGCAACAAAAGTTCGAAAGCCATTCATATCGCCTTGGTCAAAGATTCTCGCTCTGAAGATGCGGCGGCACTCCCGAAAGAGAATGCCGTCCGCATCGCATCAATCATGCAATCGGTCGTGAACCGTAAGCGCTCAGTTCAGCCGTGCAGCTTTCTTGCGGTCTCCGCGATCTGACGTCCCTGATAGCGCGCGCCGGCGAGCTCGTTGGCGCTGGGTTGGCGGCTGCCGTCGCCGCCGGTGATCGTGGTGGCCCCGTAGGGGGCGCCGCCGGTGATCTCGTCGAGCTTCATCTGGCCGGCGAAGCCGTAGTTCATACCGACGACGACCATGCCAAAATGCAGAAGGTTGGTGATGATCGAGAACAGGGTCGTCTCCTGGCCGCCATGCTGGGTGGCGCTTGAGGTGAAGGCGCCGCCGACCTTGCCGTGCAGTGCGCCCTTGGCCCAGAGACCGCCGGCCTGATCGAGGAAGTTGGCCATCTGCGAGGCCATCCGGCCGAAGCGGGTGCCGGTCCCGACGATGATTGCGTCGTAATTGACGAGATCTTCGATCTTGGCGACGGGCGCCGCCTGATCGAGCTTGTAGTGGGACGCTTTCGCCACCTCCGCCGGCACCAGTTCCGGCACGCGCTTGATGTCCACAGTGGCGCCGGCCTCGCGCGCGCCTTCGGCGACGGCGTTGGCCATCGCCTCGATGTGGCCATAGGCGGAATAATAGAGGACGAGAACTTTGGTCATGGGGGGTCTCCGTTGGATGATCAGTGAATGTTCGTGATTGCGCCGTCGTTCCAGGACGATGCAAGGCGTCGAACTCTGGTGCGCAATTGCGCACCTGGGAACCTCGAGATTCCGGGTCTGGCGATTCGCGCTATCCCGGAATGGCGGCAGATGATGTAGCTCGACGCCGTCACGCCGCGTCGACGAGCACGAGCTCGGAGTCTTCGAGCGCCGTGATCTTCAGCCGCTCCTCGTCGCGGATCGCGGCGCCGTCGCGGGCGTTGACGCGCACGCCGTTGATCTCGACGGCGCCTGCCGCGGGCACCAGATAGAGGTGTCGCGACTTCTGCGGCGCGTACTCGGCGCTCTCGCCGGCCTTCAGCGTGGTGGCGAGCACCCGTGCGGCGGCACGGATCGGCAGCGCGTCGGTGTCGCCCTCGATGCCGCTCGCAATCGTGACGAGCTTGCCGGAGCGGTCCGCCTTCGGAAACGGTTTTGACCCCCAGGTCGGCTGTCCGCCGCGCTGCGTCGGCTCGATCCAGATCTGGAAGATCCGCGTGCTGGTCTGTTCCAGGTTGTACTCGGAGTGACGGATGCCGCTGCCGGCACTCATCACCTGCACGTCGCCCGCTTCAGTGCGCCCCTCATTGCCGAGGCTGTCCTGATGGGTGATCGCGCCCTCGCGCACATAGGTGATGATCTCCATGTTGGCGTGAGGATGGGCGGGGAAGCCGGTGTTCGGCGCGATCTCGTCGTCGTTCCACACCCGCAAGGCGCCGTAACCCATGTTGTTGGGGTCATAGTGGCTGGCGAAGGAGAAATGATGCTTGGCCTTGAGCCAGCCATGGTCGGCACCGCCGAGCTTTGCGAAAGGTCTGAGTTCGATCATTTACATAATTCCCTTAGTGGAGCGGGTGACGGCTGGATCAGGCGCCGAACCCGCCATCGACGTTGAGCACGGTGCCGGTGACGAAGGAGGCTTCCGGGCTTGCGAGAAAGACCACGCCGGCGGCGACTTCTTCGGGGCGGCCGAAGCGCTGCAGCGCGTGCTGCTTGCGCTGGGTCTCGGCAAACTCGCCGCCATCCTTCGGGTTCATGTCGGTGTCGATCGAGCCGGGCTGCACCACGTTCACCGTGATGCCGCGCAGGCCAAGGTCGCGCGCGGCGCCCTTGGTGTAGCCAACCACGGCTGCCTTGGTAGCGACGTAGTCGGCAAGGCCCGGGAACGAGGCGCGGTCGGCGAGCATCGAGCCGACGGTGACGATGCGGCCGCCTTCACCCATCAGTTGCGAAGCGGCACGGATCGCCGCGATCACGCCATGCACGTTGATCTGATCCTGGCGCGCGAGGGCTTCAGTGTCGGCATTGGCATCGTCGATCGCACCGCCGGCGGCGACGCCGGCGTTGTTGACGAGGATGTCGAGATGGCCGAATGCCTTGGCGACGTCGTTGACCAGTTGCGTGACGTCCTTCGCGGAAGCCTGGTCGGCCTTGAAAGCGCGGGCCTGCACGCCCTTGGCCTTCAACTCAGCGACGACCGCTTCCGCCTTTTCCGGCGAGGCGACATAGCTGATGGCGACGTCCGCGCTTTCGTCGGCGAGGGCGCGGGCAGAGGCTGCGCCGATGCCGCGCGAACCGCCGGTGACGAGGGCGACCTTGCCTGAGAGCTTTTTGGTCATCGGATTTCTCCGTTGCATGGGTTTGCGATTGACCTTTGGATAAGCCTCCGCCTCTGATATAGAAATAGAAACTATAGAAACGCATTGTTTCCTAAAGAAACCCGGTTGGATCGACTCGCATGGCAAAACTCCCCGATTTCGAGGCGCTCGCGATTTTTGCGAAAGTCGTTGAATTGCGCTCATTCGCGGCCGCCGCTGGCGAGCTCGCGATGTCGAAGGCGACCGTCTCGAAGGCGGTCACCCGACTGGAGGAGCGGCTCGGCGCGCGCCTCTTCAACCGCACCTCGCGCCGCCACGCGCTGACCGATGCCGGGCACAAGCTCGCCGACCGCGCCGCGCGCCTGCTGGCCGACGGCGAAGCGGCGGAGAACGAGGCGCTGGCGCAATCGGTGGCGCCGCGCGGTCTGGTGCGGCTCGCGGTGCCCATGACGTTCGGGACCAAGGCGGTGGCGCCGCTGCTGCCGGAGTTCCTTGAAACCTATCCGGAAGTCTCGGTCGATCTGCATCTGAGCGATGCGACCGTGGATCTGATCGGCGAGGGTTTTGACATGGCGATCCGGATCGCCCGGCTGCCGGACTCCTCGCTGATCGCACGGCGGCTCTTCACGATGCCGCGTTTCACCGTGGCCGCGCCGTCCTATCTCAAGCGCCACGGACGGCCGACGCATCCGATGCATCTGGCCGAGCACAAATGCTTCAGCTACGCCTATCTTTCCACGCCCAATGCCTGGCACTACACCAATTCGGCCGGTGAACAGGCCAGCGTCCGGCCCGGTGGACAGCTTCGCGTCAACAATGGGGAAGCCGTGATGCCGGCGCTGATCGCGGGCCTCGGCATCGCCGAGCTGCCCGAGTTCATCGTTGGCGAAGCGATTTCGTCGGGCGCCGTCGAAGTGATCCTGAAGGACTGGAAGCAGGCCGAAGGCGCGGTGCATCTGGTGACGCCGCCCGGCGGCCCGCGTCCCGCCCGCGTCGAGGCGCTCGGCGATTTCCTCGCGGCCAAGCTGCCGGGCACCTGCAAGCGGCGGACGCGCGGAAAGTCGAAGCCGGTCTGACTACGGCACCTTCACCCCGTTGCTTGCGACGATGCGCAGGTGCGGCTTCAATGTCTCTTCGAGCTGCAGGGTCTGCTCCAGCTGCGTCTTCAGCTGGTGAACGCGAGGGTCGCGCGACCGCGCGGCGCAAACCGCATATTGATGGACCGATTGCGCCAGTGCGCGCCGCGCTTCCGGCGTCCGCGTCAATTCGGGGTTCGAAAGCCGCAGGACGATCGCTGCGAGATTCACCAGCATCTCGTCCAGCGCGACGTCGATGGTCGCAAGATTTCGCATCGCTCACTCTCCCTGAGAGGGCAACAGCGGGTTCAGACATGCGTTCCTGGCGGAGCCGGACATGGCTAACGCCTCGTAAATGTCGTGTTGCCGGTCGGCCCGCCAGGCTGGCGGCGAAACAAGAAAATCAGGGAGAGGCGTCATCATGGATCGACGCGATCTATTGCACAGAATTCTCCGGCTGATCGCGGCGGCGAAGAAGACCGGCAACATGGAATAGGTTCCGGCCGCGATCTTCACATTGTTTTGTTGGTTCAGAACCTCCCCACGTCTCATTGATTGAGGAGAATTCGAAGGGACTCGGGAAGGAACTGGGACATGCGAACGGAGCGGTTTGCGCTCGGTGTGGCGCTTGCAATCGGCGGCATCGTCGCGCACGGCGCAGCATTTGCCGAAGAATATCGCGGAACTATCGAACAGCAGATGGCCTGCACGCCGGATGTGTGGCGGCTGTGCAGCGACCAGATTCCGGATGTGAACCGTATCACGGCTTGTCTGCAACAGAACACGCCGCAGCTCTCCAGCGGCTGCCGCGCGGTGTTCCAATCGAACAACCAGATGCAGCCACAGCAGCCAGTTCCCCGCAATCGCGCCGTGCCGCCGCAGCGCTACGTGCCGCCGCCAGCCGTCGTACAGCCGCGGCCCTATGATGATGACAACGATTGATGCCGCGTAGCACCAATCCTTGTCGTCGAGTTCGCGATCCAACCTAATTCCGCTAGTCGGCCAAGCCCAGCCCTTGAAGGAACCGGACCATCCGGTCCAGGGTCGCACCCGAAAAAACCATGGCTTCCTTGAATCTTGAAGCCGTCAGCCCGGGATAGCTTCGCATCATTTCGGCAAAGGCGGCTTTCGCCTCCTCGACACGACCGGCGCCTGCCAGCGCCGACGCCAGATTCCGATAGATCCAGGTGGCATGCGGACGCTCCTGCAGGGCGCGCCGGTAGAACTCGACCGCCTTGTCATAATCCTGCGCCACCTCATGGGCGGAGCCGATGCCGGCATAGTTGTTGAAGTTCATCGGATCCATCGGACTGAGGCGCAGAGCTCGCTCAAAATGCCGAAGTGCCTCCTGCGGACGATCCGAGTAATTCTCGATCCAGCCAAGCCGGCTCCAGGCCCAGGCGCAATTGGGATCGAGCGCCAGGGCTCGATCGAGCAGCACCCGTGCGGTCCCGTAGTTGCGTACAAACGTGTTGACCGCAGCAAGCACAGTCAGAATGAGAGGATCGTCGCCGCTGAGATTGGCCGCTCGTTCAGCAAGCGAGCGCGCCTTTGTCTTGCTGTCGGCGATGTCATCTGCCCAATTGTAGACCGAGCGCTGAGCGTGGCACCAACCCGCAAGTGCGAGAGCCAACGGATATTCGGGATCGATCGCCAACGCGGTTTCCAGCAATTCGAGCGCCTTGCCGCTTTCCTCCCTTTCCAGCACCCACACGTGAGGCATTGCTCTGATGGTATAATCGTAGCTGCCGAGGTCTTGTGGCCTTTTGCGCCGGGAACGTTCGATCTCGGCCATGTGGATCGAGGGCTGCAAGGCGCCGGCGACCTGCTGCGTTATTCGATCCTGCAAGTCAAAGTACTCGTCCAGCCGGCCGTCATAACGAGAGTTCCATACATGTGCGCCCCCCTCGGTCTCGATGAGCTGCACGATGATCCTCAGGCGATCGCCGGCCTTTTGCACGCTGCCTTCGAGCAGGTAAGCAACGCCCAGTTCGCGGCCGATCGCTCGGACATCTGTCGCGCGGCCCTTGTAGGTATAGGCTGAACTGCGCGCGATGACGAAGAAGGAGCGGATGCACGACAATGCCGCGGTTATTGCCTCGACGATTCCGTCCGCAAGGTAGTCCTGCCCGGCCTCGGCCGACATGTTGTCGAACGGGAGGACGACGATGGAAGGCTTGTTGGGCAGCGCCGGCGCGCCGGCCTGGCTTGGTTTCCCGGCGGATTGGCTCGGCGACGCAACATCCGCAGCGGGTCTCACATGCCATGTGTGCATCGGCTCGGCGATATTCTTGAGCGTCTGCACGCCCATATCATCGACGATGATATCCATCTTTCCGCGAATCTGCCGGTGCGCGTCGTCAGAAATGCAGATTCCGCCGGGCTTCGCGATGCCTTCAAGTCGCGCCGCTATGTTGACCCCATCACCGAAAATATCGTTCTCGTCAATAATGATGTCGCCGACGTGAATGCCGATGCGGAATTCGATCCGCAACTCCTGTGGCACCCCGACATTGTGCTCTACCATTGCCTGTTGGATTTCGAGTGCACAGCGCGTGGCATCGACTGCGCTGACGAATTCGACCAGCAGGCCATCGCCGATGGTCTTGACAATCCGGCCGCGATGCGAAGCAATCGAAGTATCAACCAGCGTTTTGCGTAGCAGCTTCAGTTCGGCCAGGGTGCGCTCTTCATCGCGGCCCATCAATCGACTGTAGCCGGCGATGTCCGCCGCCAGCACGGCTGCCAATCTCCGCTCCACGCGCTCGCCGGGCAAAGACGCCTCCTGGTCGGCGAAACCTGGGCAAACCTGTCAAGGAACGGGTTGCGACAGTTCCGCCACACGCATTGTCAGAAATTGTGGGCGCGGATGCAAGGCCTGCCCAATTGCCCGAAGGTTCTATTCGGGTATGCTTTGCCGGTTAGCCGGCGACATTCCGAGATTTGCTTTTCCGAAATGAATAGAACACCGGAGGCACCATGGGTCATAGATATCAAAACGTTCTCGAGACGGTCGGCCATACTCCCGTCGTGCGGATCAACCGTCTCGCTCCCGCAGGAGTGAATTTGTTCGTGAAGATCGAGGCCTTCAATCCACTCGGCTCGGTCAAGGATCGGCTGGCCCTCGGCGTTATCGAAGCCGCCGAGAAATCCGGAGAGCTGAAACCTGGTCAAACCGTCATCGAGGCGACAAGCGGCAACACGGGAATCGGCCTTGCGATGGTTTGCGCCGCCAAGGGGTATCCGCTGGTGGTCACAATGGCCGAGTCCTTCAGCGTCGAGCGGCGCAAATTGATGCGATTCCTGGGCGCCAAGGTCGTTGTGACGCCTGCCGCGGACCGGGCGGTTGGAATGATCAACAAAACGATCGAGCTGGCCAAGACGCACGGTTGGTTCATGACGCGGCAATTCGAGAATGAGGCCAACCCGGACTTCCACTCGAAAACCACCGCCATCGAGATTCTGGACGATTTCGCAGGAGAACGACTGGACTATTGGGTCACGGGTTATGGAACCGGCGGCACGCTGAAGGGTGTTGCGCGGGTGCTCGCCAAGGAGCGCCCCGAAACCAGGATCATCGTCTGCGAGCCCGAAGATGCGCAGTTGTTGGGCAGCGGCATCGAGCAGAAGCGCAATCCGGATGGCACGCCGGCGGCGCCGCATCCAGATTTCAAGCCGCATCCGATGCAGGGCTGGACGCCTGATTTCATTCCGAAGCTGACCGGTGACGCCGTTATGATGGAGGTCATTGACCAGATCCTGCCGATTCCCGGCCCCGAGGCCATTCGATGCAGCCAGGAACTTGCGACCAAGGAAGGCATCTTTGTCGGCATCACCTCGGGCGCAACATTGGCGGGTGCGCTCAAGGTCGCAGCACAGGCAGAAAAGGGCGCAAATATTCTTTGCATGCTGCCCGACACCGGAGAGCGCTATCTTAGCACGCCCCTCTTCGCCGATATCTCAGTCGACATGAACGAGGAGGAGCTCAAGATTTCGCGCTCCACGCCGACCGCTCAGTTCAAGTCGTAGTCGTTCGAACGCGGCCTCCCACGACCGACCACCGGTTGAATCCGCTTTACGCGAAGGAAACCGGTGGCCGGCGGATCCGGCCGAGGTGCTTGGTTGCAGGCAGCCTCGCTAAGGCCCTAAGGCCGGTGCTCGCAGACGTCGACCCATTCAGCGGCGACCAGTTCGGCCAATCGATCTGGCGTGATGCGCACCGCGCTGTGCGTCGAGCCCGCGGCCGGCACCACGACGTCGAACGCCTTCAGGGAGAGGTCGCAGTAGATCGGCAGCGGCGCCTTCAGCCCGAACGGGCAGACGCCGCCAACCTCGTGGCCGGTAATCTCGGCGACCTCCTCCAGCCCCAGCATCTTCGGCTTGCCGCCGAACTGCGCCTTCACCTTCTTGTTGTCCATGCGCGAGCTGCCGGCAGCGACGATCAGGATCACGCGCTCGCCGATCCGCAACGACAGCGTCTTGGCGATCCGTCCGGGCTCGACGCCGTAGGCTTCGGCGGCCAGCGGCACTGTGGCCGAGCTGATCGGCGATTCCATTACTGTGATGTCGGGGGCTTTCTCGGCGAAGAAGGCGCGAACGGATTCCAGGCTCATTGCACTCTCACGGGCGGGCGGCGATGCTTAAGCGATTTTCGGCAGCTCGGAGAGCGCGTGGATGCGATGGTCCGGCGCAAAGCCAAGCTCGTCCATCTGGGTGCGGATCGCCTTGAACATCGTCAGCGGTGCCACGAGCTCGTTCTCGACGCAAGCGAGCGCCATCGCTTCCGGCGTCACCCGCTCGATCCAGGCGACGTTCAGCCCGAATGCTTTCGCGCCCGCGACGTCCCAGGGATTGGACGAGACGAACAGCACCTCGTTCGGCGCGGTGCCGAGCTCCTTGCCGATCAGCTCGTAGACCTCCGGGCTGGGCTTGAAGGTCTTCCTGGCATCGACGCTGATGGTGGCATCGAGCAGGCGGTCGAGGCCGGAATTGCGCACGAGCGCATCGAGCATGTCCGGGCTGCCGTTGGAGAGGATGGCGAGCTTTCGCGGTTTGAGCGCCGCGAGCGCGCTCGTCGCATCCGGATAGAGATCGAGGTGCAGATATTTCTCGATCACGCGCTCGAATGCCTGGCTCTCATAGGCCAGCCCGAGCACGCGCAGCGTATAGGTGAGCGAGTCGCGCGTGACAGCGCCGAAATCCTGGTAGCGCCGCATCAGTGAGCGCAGCCAGGTGTATTCGAGCTGCTTGATGCGCCAGACCTGCGTGATGATCTCGCCATAGCCAGGAAACGCATCCTCGGTGATCTCCGCGACCGACTGGATGTCGTAGAGCGTTCCGTAGGCGTCGAAGACGACGGCGTTGATGGGCATCGATCGGTCCTCCGGGATCGCAAGAGTGCAAGAACTTTACCCTGCGTGGCGGTATCGATCCAAGAAGAAAACCGGAAATGGGGCGCTGTTCGCCGGCAAGGATTGGCAATAGCGAAAGTTTGCCTCGAAGTTCGACGAACTCAGGCGCGGCGGAGTCCCGCCCGTTGCATGGTCGTTAATTTCTTGTCCGGAAAAGTCGTCGAGGGCCACGCTTCGCCTTCTCTGGCGCGTGCGATTGCCCTCTATGGGGAAGCGCTGCCGAACCTATGCGCGCCCCTGCCGCGGCGGAGCTGCCATGGCGAGCCAGGCAGACTCCGCTTATGCGTATCTGTCTAGATTCCCAGCAGCCGTCTTGCGTTGGCCTTGAGCACCTTCGGCCGGATCTCGTCGCGGATCTCGATCTTGGCAAAATCCGACAGCCAGCGGTCGGGCGTGATCACCGGCCAGTCCGAGCCGAACAGCATCTTGTCCTGAAGGATCGAGTTGATGTAGCGCACCAGGATCGGCGGGAAGTACTTTGGCGACCAGCCCGAGAGGTCGATATAGACGTTCGGCTTGTGGGTCGCGACCGACAGCGCCTCCTCCTGCCAGGGGAAGGAGGGGTGGGCGAGGATGATCTTGAGGTCGGGGAAATCGGCCGCGACGTCGTCCATGTACATTGGGTTGGAGTACTTCAGCCGCATCCCCATGCCGCCGGGCATGCCCGAGCCGACTCCGGTCTGGCCGGTGTGGAATAGCGCGATCGCGCCGCCATTGGTGATCTCTTCATAGAGCGGATAGGCCATGCGGTCGTTGGCGTAGAAGCCCTGCATGGTCGGGTGGAATTTGAAGCCGCGCACGCCGTATTCCTCGATCAGCTTGCGCGCCTCGCGGACGCCGAGCTTGCCCTTGTGCGGGTCGATCGAGACGAAGGGAATGAGGACGTCGAGATGATCGGAGGCGACCTCCAGCATCTCGTAATTGTTGTAGCGGCGGAAGCCGGTCTCGCGCTCTGCGTCGACCGGGAAGATCACCGCGGCGATGTTCTTGGCGCGGTAATACGCCGCGGTCTCCGGCACCGTCGGCGGATGCTTGTTCGGCGACTTGAAATACTCCGCCATCTGCGCCTGGAAATCGTCATAGCCATCGTCGGGATGACAGCCGCAGGGCTCCTCAGCATGGGTGTGGATGTCGATGGCGACGACATCCTCGATATTGGGCAGCTTCAGTTTCGGCATGGGTTTCCTCCCGACGGGTTGCCGAATTGATTATATGATATAACGAATTTGGCAAGGCGCGATCTAAAGCCTTGAGTCCCCGGCGAAAAATTGGGCCGATCCGGCCGCTTCTACTGTGCATGGGGTTGTTTTGACGAATTTGCCGGTTCGGAACGGGGCAGTTAACATTGACATCGCCTCCCCCCATGCCTTAAGAACCGCCCCGTCCCGGGCGGTCGGTCCGTCAGCGGGAAAAATCTCATTTTGCCACATTCGCGCGTGCCGAAACGGTAGTGCCGAACACGGCCTTTCGAACGTTCAGGATTCCGCCATGAAGGTCCGTAACTCGCTGAAATCGCTGCGCGGTCGCCATCGCGCCAACCGCCTGGTCCGCCGCAAGGGCCGGGTCTATGTGATCAACAAGGTGCAGCGCCGCTTCAAGGCCCGCCAGGGCTGATCACGGCGGCTGATCTCGCCCTGCCGGACGCCCGCGCGCCCCGCAAGACCACCGCTTCACACGAGTTTGACGCCGCCTTTGCTTTGCAAGGGCGGCTTTGCGCGTTTAGACTTTCACGATGGCAGTGAGATTCTCTTTCGCGCGCATCCTGTGTCTGGCCGTTGTGCTGGGAACCGCTGGGCTCGCGCCAGCCTGGGCGCAGCAGGTTGATCCGCCCGGCAAACCGAAGAAGCTTCCGGAAGCGCCGGCCAAGCTGCCCAAGGTCGATCGCACCAAGAATCTGGATTTCCTGTTCGGCGCGTTGAAGGCGGCGCCTGACGAGGTCAGCGCCAAGCATGTCGAGGCCCGCATCTGGGCGATCTGGCTCCAGACCCCGAGCGACACCGCGGCGCTGTTGATGGCGCGCGCCAAGACCGCGGTCGATGCGAAGAAGATCGAGGTCGCGATCAAGCTGCTGAATTCGGTCATCAAGCTCAGGCCTGACTACATCGAGGCCTGGAACCGGCGCGCCACGCTCTACTACATGCAGAACGACTATGCCCGTTCGCTCGCGGATATCCAGCAGGTGCTGATTCGGGAGCCGCGCCATTTCGGCGCGCTCGCGGGCCTCGGCATGATCATGCAGGAGATCGGCGACGACAAGCGCGCGCTCGAGGCCTATCGCAAGGCGCTCGCCGTCAATCCGCACCTCGAGAAGATTCCCGATCAGGTCAAGGCGCTGACCGAAAAGGTCGAAGGCCGCGATATCTAGAGCACGATCCGGAAGAGTGTGAAGCGGTTTTCCGGGAGGACCGTGCTCGAACAATGGATAAGTTGATCCTCTTCCGAGCGATAGCGCTTGCGCCGATTAACCACGATCGGAAGCACCGCGTCGCGAGGACTATTGCCCGGCCTGCCGCAGGCCTACCTGCATGGCAGGAGCGTAAGCCATGAAGCGTTTGATCTTTGCAGGTGTATTGCTGCTCGCGTCGGGGACGTTGAGCTTCGCCGACGGACTGTTCTGGGTGGTCGGCAACCGTGCCACCGGAAAGTGCAATATCGTGACCAGCAATCCGGTCATCATCGGCGACGTCTGGTTCGGCGACGGTCCCTACAAATCCAGGGCCGATGCCAAGCTTGCCCGTTCGACGATCCGCGTCTGTCCCGCAGTCACACCGGACGAGGAAAAAGACGAGGACGGTACGAACTAGCCTGCGTTCAATGCAGGACGTTGCCGCCGCGCTCGACGAGGCTGCGATCGGCGGCTGCGGCGTAAGCCTTTGCAAGCTCCGTCTCGAGATGCTCGTTGATCAGGAGCAGCGCCCGCACGGCACCGCGCAGGTCGCCGTTGCAGCTTGCGACGATCTCGTCGATCGCAGTGTCGTTCGATCTGAAGTTCATCGAAAATCCTCCGGTTCAAACCAGGGCAAATGCTGCCGGTCTTTCCCACATCCCCTGAGGTTGCGAGGAGGGTCGGCGCCCGTCCGTGCCTAGATGGCCGAACCGACCATGGCGATTATATGGAAGCCGCGATGACGACCGCATGAAGCTGTTCCGAGCTTGCGTGTCCTCTTGGAACATTGTTGATTCCGTTGGGTTTTTACATTCCGCAATTGTGCACATTTCCACAGCCCCGGCGTTTCGGTGGAAGCACGGAAAGCCGGTGACGAAACTGCTGCCTGTAAGACCCGTACCTGCCCTGTGCCCTGGATCTCCCGGATTCTCTCCATGATCGCGATGTCAGTGGTGTTGGCGCTGGTTGTGCTGGCGCTGGTCACGCAGGCCGGAACCGTCGCCGTCCAGCGCGCCTTTCCGCCACAAGGCGGGATGGTCGAAGTCGACGGGGCGACGCTTCACGTGCTCGATATCGGTCCGCGCGATCCGGGGGTGCCGATCGTGATGCTGCACGGCGCGAGCTCCAATCTCGAAGCGATGCGGCGCCCGCTCGGCAATCTCCTCGCCAAAGACCATCGCGTCATCCTGATCGACCGTCCCGGCCATGGCTGGAGCACGCGCGCGCGGCGCCAGGATTCCACGCCGCAGATCCAGGCGCGGATGATCGATGATGCACTCGGCAAGCTCGGGATCGAGCGTGCGGTCTTCGTCGTGCACTCCTGGAGTGGAGCGCTCGGCGCGCGGCTTGCGCTCGATCATCCTGGCCGCGTCGCGGGCCTCGTCATGCTCGCGCCCGTCACCCATCCCTGGCGCGGCGGCGTCGGCCGCTACAACGAGGTCATTGCAACGCCGGTGATCGGCCCGCTGCTCGCCTATACCATCACCCTGCCGCTCGGTTACTTTCTTGCCGAACCCGGTGCGCGCAGCGTGTTCCTGCCGCAGATGATGCCTGATGGCTTCGTGCAGGATTCCGCGACGCCGCTGCTGCTGCGTCCGCGCGAGTTCATCGCCAATGCCTATGATCTGGTGACGCTGAAGGAAGCAGTCGCCGCGCAGGTCGCGCGCTATGGCGAGATCAAAGCCCCGGTCACGATCATCGCCGGCGAGCCCGACAAGACGGTAAAGACCAGCATCCACGCCCGCGCTTTCGCGGCCATGGTGCCAAATGCGAAGCTGATCGTGCTGCCAGATCTCGGCCACATGGTGCAGAACGCGGTGCCAGACCGCGTGAAGGCGGAGATCGAGACAATGATCGGGAAAATCGTCCCGGTACAGGCGGCCGCCGATTAGAGCGTTCTCGCGCGAAGTGGACGCCGGTTCGCGTGAAGAAAACGCGTCAAGACAAAAAGCCACAGCTTCGGTTCTGATAATCGGAGCCGAAGCTGTAGCGGCCGCCTTTTGCGCCTTTATTGCTTGATCTTGCCGTCCTTGTCGAACTGCGACACATAGGCCCACAGATTGTTGATCTCGGTCTGGTTCTTGATGCCGGCGAACGCCATCTTGGTGCCGGGGATCTTGGCCTTGGGGTCCTTGATGTATTCCTTGAAATTGGCCTCGTTCCAGGTGATGCCGGAGTTCTTGTTCGCCTCCGAATAATTGTAGCCGGGAGCGGTGCCCGACTTGCGGCCGTCGAGGCCATTGAGCTCGGGGCCGACCTTGTTCTTGGCGCCTTCGCCGATCGCGTGGCAGGCCATGCATTTGTTGAACGATGTCTTGCCGGCCGCGACATCCTGCGCCATCGCGGCAGATGCGGTGGCAATCACGGTGAGGATCGTCAGTGCGCCAAAAGTCAGTTTTGTCATCGGATGCTCTTCGTCTCTTCCCTGGGGGGTCTGGCCTGGTCAGTCTCTTGCCTGATCGGCAATCGCCCGACCTGCCGGTTTTGACAGGCCTGCTAGGCTTGGACAAGCCACCGAACCATGACAGATTTCACGATTTCCGACTTGTCCCAGAGCGAACTCGCGGAAGATCGTCGCTCCGACTTTCGGATGGCCTACCCAAACCGCAGAGGACGTGATTGATTTGCCGGGACAAATTGATCGTGCGGCGTGAGCCGGAAGGATAAGTCATGGCTATCATGATGCCTGCGAGCGACCAGGCCGTGCTCGCGCGACGTGCCGACATCATTGCTGCATTGCGTGCGATCGTGCCGGGCGAGGGCGTGATCGATACGTCTGCGGAGATGCGGGCCTATGAGTCCGACGGGCTGACGGCCTATCGGCAGCCGCCGATGGTCGTGGTGCTGCCCGACACGACCGAGCAGGTCTCGCTCATCCTGAAATATTGTGCAGAGCAAGGCATCAAGGTGGTGCCGCGCGGCTCCGGCACCTCGTTGTCCGGCGGGGCCCTGCCGCTCGAAGACGGCGTGCTGCTGGGGCTCGGCAAGTTCAAGCGCATCCGCGAGATTGATTTCGACAACCGCGTCGTCGTCACCGAACCCGGCGTCACCAATCTGGCGATCAGCCAGGCGGTCGCCCATGCCGGCTTCTACTACGCGCCCGATCCGTCCTCTCAGATTGCCTGCTCGATCGGTGGCAATGTCGCGGAAAATTCCGGCGGCGTGCACTGCCTCAAATACGGCATGACCACCAACAACGTGCTCGGTTGCGAGATTGTCCTGATGAGCGGCGAGATCCTGCGCATTGGCGGCAAGGCGGCGGAGAACCCCGGCTACGACCTGATGGGCGTCATCACCGGCTCCGAAGGCCTGCTCGGCGTCATCACCGAGATCACGGTGCGCATCCTGCAGAAGCCGGAGACCGCGCGCGCGCTGATGGTCGGCTTCGCGCAAGTCGAGGCCGCCGGCGAATGTGTGGCGCGCATCATCGGCGCCGGCATCATTCCCGGCGGCATGGAGATGATGGACAAGCCCGCGATCCACGCCGCGGAGGCGTTCGTGCATGCCGGCTATCCGCTCGACGTGGAAGCACTGCTCATCATCGAGCTCGACGGTCCCAAGATCGAGGTCGACGAGCTGATCACGCGCGTCGAGGGAATCGCGAATGGCTGCGGCTCGACCACCTGCCAGATCTCGACCTCCGAGGCCGAGCGCAATCTGTTCTGGGCCGGCCGCAAGGCCGCGTTCCCGGCCGTCGGCCGCATTTCGCCCGACTATCTCTGCATGGACGGCACCATCCCGCGCGGCGCGCTGCCGAAGGCGCTCGCCCGCATCCGCGAGCTTTCCGAGAAGTACCAGCTCGGCTGCGCCAACGTGTTCCATGCCGGCGATGGCAATCTGCATCCCCTGATCCTCTACGATGCCAACAAGCCCGGCGAGATCGAGCGCGCCGAAGCCTTCGGGGCCGACATCCTGCGCGCCTGCGTCGAGTTCGGCGGCGTGCTCACCGGCGAGCACGGCGTCGGCATCGAGAAGCGGGACCTGATGGGCGACATGTTCAGCGAGATCGACCTGAACCAGCAGCAGCGGCTCAAATGCGCCTTCGATTCGCAGGGCCTGCTCAATCCCGGAAAGGTGTTTCCGACCCTGCACCGCTGCGCCGAGCTCGGCCGCATGCACGTGCACGCGGGCAAGCTGGCGTTCCCGGACATCCCGCGATTTTGAGGCGCTCTCAGGCTGGCTTCGGCACAACGTCCTCGCCGAGCAGGAAGGTGATGCTCTCGCGCCAGAGTGCCGGTCTCGTGATCTCGAGGTGCATCAAATGGGTGCCCCGGCTGATCTTGACGTCGCGCTTGTTGGTTGATCCCGCGAAGCTGCGAAACAGCCATTGTGCATCGGCGTCCGGCAGCAGACTATCCCATTCGCCACGGATAATGGCGACCGGGGAGCGGATGCTGGCCGGGTCGTAGGCGAGCTGGCCCTGCCATGCCTTGACGATGTCGCTGAACGGACCCATGGGGACCCTGACGCCTGCCGGTTGGCGCGAGCGGCTCTCGGGATCGCTATCGAGATAGAACCCGCTCCATTCGACGAAATCTGCGCGGGATAGCAGCGGCGGCTCGTGCGCGGGGACGTCTTCAACGAAGCGCGTCCATTGGTCCTCGGACGTGACGATCCGCCAGGCGGGCAGGTCCGGCGTCGTTTCGGCAATTTGAGGCTCGCGCCGGCCGATCGGCGCGAAGAGGACGAGACGATCGACCAGTGCGGGATGCATTCCGGCAAACAGGCTCGCCGGCATCGAGCCCCAGGAGTGGGCGATCAGCGACAGCTTCTCGATGCCTTGGCGGTCCAGGATGAACCGGACGGCCGCCCCGAGTTGCGCAGCTGCATCCTGCGTGACACCAAGCGGCGCGTTTTCGAACGGAGGTCTGTTCATTTCCGGATAGCGATCGGAATGGCCGAAGCCGTAGAAATCCAAGCCCCAGACATCGAAGCCTGCTCCGCAAAGCGCGTCGCGCCAGGACGCACCGTGAAATCGATGGGCGATCGAAAGCGCGGAGGGAAACGTCGCACCGTGGACGTAGAGCACATTGCGACGGGGCTTTCCTGTCGCACTATCGGCGGATAGCAAGCGCAGGAATAGCGACATGCTCTCGCGTGGACCCGGGATGCGGAAATGCTGCTCGCGGGCGTCCAGCCTGGCCGCAATGGGAGGACCCGTCATCGTGACTTCTGAATGCCGTTGAAGCTGGTCCATGGTCAGGTTCCTTTGCGGGGCTCATCGTTCCGGCGCCAAAGCGCACGGGCGTGCCAAAGGTAGCCTGGCTCAGGAACCGATGGTTCGATCGTCGCCGAAGTAAGGCCGTTGGATGAAGCGCAGCCACTCAGGCTCTCCCAGTGCCGTTCCAAGGGGAATAAAGGCCGAGCCCGACAGGCCGTTGGCGTGGTCGCAAACGGTCGCCGCGGCTCGGAAGATTTGATTTCCGGCGCGGATTTCGCTACCGCCTTTTCCCGTGGACACGCTCAGGGTCAGAGACGCCAAAGACGTCGAAGAGGTGGTGCGCGCGGCGATTGCCAATGAGCAGCCGCTCGAGATCGTCGGTCATGGCTCCAAGCGCGCGATCGGCCATGCGATGGCAACCAATGCCGTGCTCGACGTCTCCGCGCTCAATGCCGTCACCTCCTACGAGCCGAACGAACTGATCGTCACGCTCCAGGCCGGTGCGCCGCTTAACGACGTGCTGTCGTTGATCGATGCCAAGAACCAGCAATTCGCCTTCGAGCCGATGAACACCGCGCCGCTGCTCGGCACGCCCGCGCTCGGGACCATTGGCGGCATGATCGCGGCCGGGCTTGCCGGTCCGCGCCGCATCAGGGCGGGCGGGGCGCGCGACCACCTCCTGGGAGCGCATGCCGTTTCGGGTTTCGGAGACAGCTTCAAGACCGGCGGCAAGGTGGTGAAGAACGTCACCGGCTACGATCTTTGCAAGCTGCTGGCGGGGTCCTGGGGCACGCTGTCGGTGATGACCGAGGTCACGCTGAAGGTGATGCCCAAGCCGGAAGCCGAGCGGACGCTGCTGCTGCACGGGCTCGACGATGCCACCGCCAACAAGGCGATGACCGCGGCGCTCGGCTCGCCCTTCGATGTCTCCGGTGCGGCGCATCTGGCGAAATCGGCGTTCCGGGCCAAGACCGAAGAGCTTGGCGATCTCGCAGGGGGGGGCGAGGCGCTGACCGTGCTGCGGCTCGAGGGTATCGCGGCTTCCGCCGTGCACCGCGCCGGATCGCTGCGCGAATGGCTGGCCCCGTTCGGAACCGCGACACTGATCGAGGAAGTGGCATCTGCGGCGCTGTGGGCCACGATCCGTGACGTGCTGCCGTTCGCGGCCAGCGGTGCGCTCGGCGCCTGGCCGGTCTGGCGAATCGTCTGCCCGCCGGCCTCAGGCGCGTTGCTCGGCGCGCAATTGGCACGCGAGACGGGGGGCGATGTGATCTACGATTGGGGCGGCGGGCTGATCTGGGCGGCGCTCCCGCCGAAGCCGGACGCGCATGCCCCGGTCGTGCGTGCGCGTGCCAACGCGGCTGGCGGGCATGCAACGCTGATCCGGGCGGCCGAGGACGTCAGGCGCATGATCGACGTATTTCATCCGCAGGCGCCCGGCATTGCCGCCTTAAGCGAGCGGGTGCGCGCCAGTTTCGATCCAAAGTCCGTTTTCAACCGGGGACGGCTGACGCGAGGCGCTTGCTGAATGAAGACCGAATTCTCACTCGCCCAGCTCGCCGATCCCGATATCGCGGAAGCCGACAAGATCCTGCGCGCCTGCGTCCATTGCGGCTTCTGCACCGCAACCTGTCCGACCTATGTGCTGCTCGGCGACGAACTCGATAGCCCGCGCGGCCGCATCTATCTGATCAAGGAGATGCTGGAGAAGGATCAGGCCCCGACAGCCGAGGTGGTCAAGCATGTCGATCGCTGCCTTTCTTGCCTGGCCTGCATGACGACCTGCCCGTCCGGGGTGAACTACATGCACCTCGTCGACCAGGCCCGGGTCAGGATCGAGCAGCGCTATCGCCGGCCGCTGGCCGAGCGACTGTTGCGTCAGGTGCTGGCCTTCGTCCTGCCGGACCCGCAACGCTTTCGCGTCAGCATGGCGCTGGCGCGGCTGGCTCGTCCGCTCGCCGTGTTCCTGCCGACGCCGCGGCCCTCGGCCACACCCGGCCTGATCCAGCGCATCAAGGCGATGCTGGCGCTGGCCCCGAACCGGCTGCCGTCGCCCGGCCCCCGCCCGGGCAGCGTGTTCGCAGCGCTGGGCAAGAGGCGCGGCCGGGTCGCGCTGCTCCAGGGCTGCGCCCAGCAGGTCCTGGCGCCGCGCATCAACCAGGCGGCCATCAGCCTTCTCACCCGCCACGGCGTCGAGGTCGTGCTGGTCAGGGACGAGCAGTGCTGCGGCGCGCTGACCCATCACCTCGGCAACGACCATGATGCATTGGCGCGGGCGCGAGCCAACGTCGCGGCGTGGCGGAAGGAAGCGGCCGGGGAGGGGCTCGACGCCATCCTGGTGACGGCGTCCGGCTGCGGCACGGTGATCAAGGACTACGGCTATCTCCTGCGCGAGGACGCTGCGTTCGCGGTCGACGCTGCGACGATCTCTGCGCTCGCCAAGGACATCACGGAATACGTCGCCGGCCTCGGATTACAGCAGGTCGCACGGCAAGACAGCGTCGTCGTCGCCTATCACTCCGCGTGTTCGTTGCAGCATGGGCAGAAAATCACGGACCTTCCGAAAGAATTGCTTTCCAAGAATGGATTCGTGGTGAAAGATGTGCCGGAGAGCCATTTGTGTTGCGGTTCGGCGGGGACCTACAACATTCTCCAGCCCGAGCTTGCGGGCCGGTTGCGCGATCGCAAGGTCGCCAACATCGCGAGCGTCAAGCCGGACATGATTGCCGCGGGCAATATCGGCTGCATGGTGCAGATTGCCAGTGGCACGTCAGTTCCGGTCGTACACACGATTGAGCTTCTCGATTGGGCTACGGGCGGGTCGCGGCCGGCACTGAACGCGCAAGTTTGAGCCTTCAAAGGCTGACTTTCGTCTGGAGGTGACGGCTGAAGATGCCCGATCGACCATTGTTCGGCGGCAACAGGAGGACCACGATGGCGAAAGCGAAGAAGAAGAAAAGCAAGAAAGTCAAAAAGGCAAAGAAGGCTGTAGCGGCGAAGAAGTCCGCGAAGAAGACAGTCAAGAAATCTGCGAAAAAATCTGCCAAGAAATCTGCCAAGAAGTCGGCCAAGAAATCTTCGAAGAAGGCGGCCAAGAAGGCTGTGAACAAGTCGGCCAGGAAGGCGGCCAAGCCGGCTGCACCGAAGAAGGCCGCGAAGAAGGCAGCACCGAAGAAGGCGAAGGCAGCTCCCGCGCCGAAGCCGTCAGCGCCGGCGGCAGCTCCGGCTCCCGAGCCGGTAGCCGAGACAAGCTGGGCGATGCCTTCGTCTTCTGCGGGAGCCGCGCCGGCCGAGGAGCAAGGCTAGGTCTCATCCGGCGATCGCGATCGACAACAGGAAGAGGCCGCTGCGGTGACGCTGCGGCCTCTTTGCATCTCCACAAGTATCCCCGGACGCCATCCTTTCCCGCGCCTGTCTGATTCGTGGCCCGGCTGCCACGCCGGACTGCGTCCTCCGTACTTGCACGGTCTCTCCGTGCACTTGGGATGCAGATTAATGTGATCGAGAAGACACACAGCCCGACAACCTTTCGTAGAATTGTCAAAACGCCCAAAAAGGCGGCAGATGCCCGTGATTTTTGCTTCACGGCTCAAATCCCTCACTCCAGATTGTCGCGGTAACGCAATTTTGCAGACGGGTCGCACGCCCCGGGGGGCTTCCGGGAAACCGACTGGTGATGGGGATCGAAATGAAGAAATTGGCTTTGTTGGCAACGGCGCTGGCAATGGTGACGGGTTCGGCTTTCGCGGCAGACATGCCGGTCAAGGCAATGAGAGCCCCGCCGCCGCTCGCCTTTGAACCCTGGGACATCGCCTTCGGCGGCGCGATCATGAGCGACTACGTCTTCCGCGGTGTCACCCAGTCCAATCACAAGCCGTCGGTGGCGGCCTATTTCGAGCCGCGCTACAACGTCACCAAGGACCTCCAGCTCTACGTTGGAGTCGCGGGTGAGAGCATCTCCTTCGCCAATCGCGCTGCAGCCGAGATCGACGTCTACGGCGGTATCCGCCCGACCTTCGGTGCGTTCGCGTTCGACATCGGCGTCTGGGGTTATCTGTATCCCGGCGGCACTTGCTACTACGGCGCTGCCGCCGACTTTGCAGGCAATCCGCTCAGCGCGGAGTGCGCCGCCAACGCTTTGGTGAACGGCAACGTCATAAAGAAGGACGTCAGCTTCTTCGAAGTCTACGGCAAGATGACCTACACGGTGAACGACAACTGGGCGTTCGGCATCAACGAGTTCTACTCGCCGAACTTCCTCAACACCGGTGCTTGGGGCAACTACACCTCGATCACCGGCAAGTGGACGGCACCGAGCGCCACTTTCGGTGCGAGTGGCGTCGGCATGTATGTCTCCGGTGAGTTCGGTCGCCAGTGGTTTGGCACGTCGGACAGCTTCTACGGCGTCCCCGCGTTCCCGAACGGCATCAAATACGCCGACTACAACACCTGGAACATCGGTATCGGCTTCACTTACAAGGTGGTGACGCTGGACCTGCGTTACTCCGATACCGACATGAGCAAGGGTGACTGTAACGCCTTCACCAGCGACTTCACCGCCGGTGGCACGACCAACGTGACCCCGATCAATCCAACCGGTGCCGGCTCGAACTGGTGCGGCGCGGCAGGTATCGCCAAATTGTCGTTCGACCTGACGGCGATGACAAACCTGAAGTAAGCTTCTTCCGAAACGACTTGACGAGGGCGGCAGAGCGATCTGCCGCCCTTTTGCTTTGAGCTCACGGAGCCGTGGCGGCTGGCCTCATGATTCCAGACGTCCACTTCTGGCGGGCTCCTCACCTCGAGAAACTTAGGGTATCGGAGCGCGACCCAACCCCATCCGAGGGTTCGCCATGGGCGGACGTCTCGATGGATGGGCGGCTACGGGCTCCGCAATTGCTCGCTCACATCTCAGCGCGTTCGGTTGGCTCCGCCCGGGCCGGCTCGCCCGCTTTGCCAAGGATGTGGATATCGCCGTCCTCCACCAACGCCACCTTGCGGGTATGGAAGGCGTCCAGCGTCGAGCGATGGCCGATCGAGACGATGGTGGTCTGTGCCAGCCTCTCCGTCAGCAGCCGATAGAGCCGCTCCTCAGACGGCTCGTCCAGCGAGGCAGTCGCCTCGTCGAGGAATAGATAGTCCGGCACGTGCAGCAGCGCGCGAGCAAGCCCAAGGCGTTGCTGTTCGCCGAGCGACAGTATCCGATTCCAGTGACCGTCCTCCTCGAGCCGGTCCGCCAGCCGCCGCAGGCCGACTGCAATCAACGCGTCGCGGATCTTCTCGGGCGGGATGGAGCCGTGCTCGGCCGGGTAGATGACGGCGTCGCCAAGCGGGCCGACCGGGAAATACGGCCGCTGCGGCAGCATCATCAGCCGGGCGTTCTCGGGGATGGAGATCGTCCCGGTGCCGAACGGCCAGATGCCGGCGACGGCGCGGAATAGCGTCGACTTGCCGGAGCCCGATGGCCCGGTCACCAGCACCCGCTCCGACGGCTGGATCGTGAAGGCATCGGCCGTGACCAGCGGCGTGCCGTTCGGCAGCTTCACCAGCAACTGCTGGAGGGCGATCGCCTTGCTGCGGCCGGACGGCGCAACGCCAATGGTTGGCTCGTGCGCCGCGACGTCGACGGCTGCGCCGACCGACATCTCGAAGCCGTCGAGACGGGCAACCACCGCGCGCCATTCGGCGAGCGAGCGGTAGGCCGTGACGAAGAAGGACAGCGCATCCTGCACGCTGCCGAATGCCGAGCCGGTCTGCATCATGTCGCCGAGCTGGATTCTCCTGGCGAAGAAGGCGGGCGCGACCATCACATAGGGAAAGACCACCGCCGCCTGCTGATAGCTTGCCGTGAATGCCGTGAGGCGCTTGGTCCGGCTCATGATCGCGTACCAGTTGGCGATGACGAAGCCGAAGCGGTGCAACAGGCGCCCTCGCTCGGCACGTTCACCCTTCAGGAGCGCGATCTGCTCGGAATTTTCGCGCACCCGGACCAGGTTGAAGCGGAAATCGGCTTCAAAGCGCTGCTGCTCGAAATTGAGATTGACGAGCGGTACACCGATCCAGTGCGTCAACGCGGTGCCCAGGATCGCGTAAACCAGCGCAGACCACACCAGAAAACCGGGGATGACGACATCGGTGCCGTAAATGTGCAGAGGCGCCTTGTTCGACAGGCCCCAGAGGATGACCACGAACGATGCCAGCGTCACGATCGATGACAGCAAGCCGAGCCCGATGGTCAGCGTTTGCTCGACGAAGGTCTTGACGTCCTCGGTGATGCGCTGGTCCGGGTTGTCGGCGGCCTCGCCCCTGAGCTGCATGCGGTAGTGCGTGGCTCCGTCGAGCCATTCGCCGAGATAGTGTCGCGTCAGCCACTGTCGCCAGCGGATCTGCAGCCACTGGTTCAGGTAAAGCTTGTAGACGGCCAGCGCGACGAAGGTGAAGGCGAGGCCGAGGAAGATCCAGATCTGCGTAACGAACGCATCGAGGTCGTAGGCCTGGAGCGCGGTGTAGAACCGGTTCTGCCACTGATTGACGAGGACATTGATCGCGACCAGCGCCAGCTCCATCGCGACGACGGCGGCGAGCAGGCCGAGGCCGGCCCATTTGTCGTCCGATCGGAAATAGGGCATGGCGATTCGCCAGACGGTCGCGAGCGTGGCGCTGATGTTCTTCACGAATTCAACCCTTCTCTGGCAGCGGACGCGCTGGCAGTTCGACATTGTTCAACAAAGGGGGCGGCGACTTTGATGGAGGAACCCGCTCCATATTAGGACTGTCGGCCTTTCCGCAGTGCGGCGAGACTTGCCGATAATATACAGCCAAACCAGGCAATTCCGCTGGAATATCCGTTCGTTCACGCGGTTTGGTGGGTACAGAAGTGACACCCGAAGGCGTCTCAAGACTCTGTGGCGAGGGTGCGACGAGAGTGAACAGACTGGCTCGGGCGGATGCCTTCCTACGGGTCCTGCGGCGAGATTTCGGCTTGTTGTGGGGCAAAAATACATACAAACTGAAAGCGCAAGGTGCCGGCATCAATATTCGGAAGAACTTAAAGCAATTGGCACCGTAACAAAGTCCCGAGGGAGGGAAAGCTCATGTCCAAAGCAAATGCGACGTCTGCAACCCGCCGGAAATTCCTCGGCGGCGCTGCTATCGCCGGCGTGGCGACGATGGCCATGCCGCAGGTCTCGCGCGCGCAAACCGTGACCCTGAAGATGCAGGGTTCATGGGGCGCTGGTGATATCTTCAACGATATGGCGAAGCAATATGTCGAGACGGTCAATGAAATGGGCGCGCCGCGCCTGAAGATCGACTATCTCAATGCTGGAGCTGTGGTGAAGCCGTTCGAGGTGCAGGACGCGGTGCATAAGGGGGTGCTCGACGGCGGCCATCTGGTTCCGGCTTATTGGTTCGGCAAGAACCGGGCCGCTTCTCTTTTTGGTACCGGTCCCTGCTACGGCTGGAATGCACACCAGTTCCTGGCCTGGGTCTATAATGGCGACGGCCACAAGCTCTACGAGGAACTAACGCAGAAAAAGCTCGGGCTCAACATCGTCGGCTGGTTCCTCATGCCGATGCCGACCCAGCCGCTCGGATGGTTCAAGTTCGAGCCGAAGAGTCCGGCCGATCTGAAAAATCTGAAATACCGCACCGTCGGTCTCGCCACCAACGTCATGCAGGAGATGGGCCTGAAGGTCACGCAGCTTCCCGGCGGCGAAATCATGCCCGCCATGGAAAAGGGTGTCATCGAGGCATTCGAGTACAACAACCCGACCTCGGATCGCCGCTTCGGCGCCGCCGATGTCGCCAAGGTCTACATGATGAGCTCCTATCACCAGCCTTCGGAAGTGCTGGAGATCGAGTTCAACAAGACCAAGTTCGAGTCGCTGGCCAAGGAGCAGCAGGCAATCCTGCGCCACGCCGTGGAGTCGGCTTCATCGACGAACCTGTGGTTGGCCTATCCGCAATACGGAAAGGACTTGCAGGCGCTCATCCATAACGATGGCGTGAAGGTCCACCGCACGCCCGAGTCGATCCTCAACGCTCAGCTCGATGCCTGGGACAAGGTGGTCGACCAATACAGCGAAAGCAACGAGTGGTTCAAGAAGATCAGCGACAACCAGAAGGCTTGGGCGAAGGATGTCGCCTACTACGAGCTGCTGAACGCGCACGACACCAAGCTGGCCTACAACCATTATTACGCCAAGGAACAGCCGCTCGGCTTCTGAGGCGTCGCAGCTTTTGGGCACAGGCCCGGACGCGCGTGGGGACGGCGGCGGTCCGCCGTCCCCACCTGTGGTTTGAGCGCGCGACCGAGAACATGAGTAACAGTCATGCTTGGCTACATCGGGGTTGTCGATCGCATTAGCATCGCGATCGGAAAGGCCTTTGGCTGGTTCATCCTGATTATGACGTTCGGCACCAGCTACGAGGTCTTCGTCCGCTACGTACTCTCCAATCCGACCATCTGGGCCTACGATCTTTCGTACAATATGTACGGCGCCTTGTTCTTCATGGCTGGCGCCTACACGCTGTCGCGCAATGCCCACGTACGCGGAGACGTGGTCTACCGACTCTGGTCGCCCCGCACGCAAGCCGCCGTAGATCTGGTCCTCTACGTCCTGTTCTTCTATCCGGGTGTGCTGGCATTGACGCTCGCCGGCTACAATTACGCGGGGGAGTCGTGGCGCTATCAGGAAGTCAGCGTCTATAGTCCCGCCGATATTCCGATCTTTCCGTTGAAGACCTTGATCCCCGTCGGCGGCGCGCTGTTGCTGATGCAAGGGCTTGCCGAGGTATTCCGCTGTGTCGTCTGCCTGCGTACCGGAAGCTGGCCTCCGCGCGCCCAGGACGTCGAGGAGCTTGAGACCGCGATCCTGCACGAGCGCGAATTTGCTGCCAGACATGAAACTGAGCCTGACCGGCAATCGGCCGCCACCCAGGAGAAGCAATCATGACCGGTGGCGAAGTCGGACTGCTGATGATCAGCATGTTCATCCTTACGATTCTGCTCGGCTTCCCGATCGTGTTTACCCTCATGGGTATGGGCGTGTTCTTCGGCTACTACGCCTATGCGACGCCGGATCAGCTTGATCACATTTTCCAGAATCGCATTTTCGATCTTCTGGTGCAAAACACGTTCAGCATTCTCAGCAACGACACTCTGACCGCAGTGCCGTTATTTCTGTTCATGGGCTACGTGGTTGAACGCGCCAATATTCTCGACCGGCTGTTCTTCAGCATCCAGATCGCGGCGCGGCGCGTCCCCGCTTCCCTGGCCGTGGCGACGCTGATCACCTGCGCGCTGTTCGCGACTGCGGTCGGCATTGTCGGCGCGGTGGTTACACTGATGGGACTGCTCGCCTTTCCGGCCATGCTGAGGGCAGGATATGACCCCAAGCTGGCGGCCGGCGTGGTGTGTGCCGGCGGCTGCCTTGGAATCATGATTCCGCCCAGCATTCTCTTGATTCTGTACGCGGCCACCGCCGGCGAATCGGTGGTCAAGCTCTATGCCGGCGCTTTCGTTCCGGGCTTCATTCTGGCCGGATTCTACATCCTTTACGTGATCGGGCGCGCGATCATCAATCCGAAGCTCGCGCCAGCGCTGCCGGAAGACCAGAGCCGTATCCCGCTCATCGAGGTCGCGCTCGCGCTCCTGACCTCATTTTTTCCGCTGGCTATCCTGATCTTCTCGGTGCTTGGGGCGATCTTGTTCGGCCTCGCAACGCCGACGGAAGCCGCGGCCGTTGGCTCCTTTGGCAGCCTGGCGCTGGCCGCGGGCTACCGCGAGCTCGATTTCCCGCGCTTGAAAGAGGCGGTGTATCTGACTGCGCGTACTTCAGCGATGGTGACCTTTCTGTTCGTCGGCTCCTGGACCTTTGCGTCCGTATTTGCCTATCTCGGCGGTCAGGGCTTGGTCGAAGATCTGATCAAGGGTCTCAACATGAACAGGGTCGAGTTTCTGTTGCTGACCCAGTTCATTATTTTTCTGCTTGGCTGGCCGCTGGAGTGGACGGAGATCATCATCATCTTCGTGCCGATCTTCCTGCCGTTACTGCCCTATTTCCACGTCGATCCGATCGTGTTTGGCATCCTGGTCGCGTTGAACATCCAGACTTCGTTCAATACGCCGCCGATGGCGATGGCCGCGTACTACCTCAAGGGCGTTGCGCCGCCGGAGGTACGGCTCACGCAGATCTTCGGCGGCTCGCTGCCGTTTGTGTTCCTGGTGTTTATCACTATGGCCCTGGTCTACATTTTCCCGGACACAGTGCTCTGGCTTCCGCGTCAGCTCTATGCCAGATGAGATGAGCCGGTCGCCATTGCAATCACGCCCGCAGCAAATAGCGGCGATCGAACCTCGCCCATGGACTGCCAATGGCTGAAGCATCGACTCTCTCCGACACGATTGGTTCGCTGCGCGACGGCACCATCAGCGCGCTGGACGTGACCGAATCTTGCCTGGCCCGGATTGCTGAGGTCGATCCTAGGATCGAAGCCTGGGCTTTTCTCGATCCCGACCACGCCCGGGCGCAGGCTCGCGCGCTTGACGAGGCCCGCGCCAATGGTCGGCCGATGGGACCGCTCCACGGCATTCCTGTCGGCGTGAAGGATATCTTCGACACCGGCGACATGCCAACGGAGGACGGTACGGTGCTGCACGCCGGTCGCCGTCCCCGCCATGATTGCACCGCGGTCGCTCTGCTGCGTCAGGCCGGCGCGGTGATCATGGGCAAGACGGTGACCACCGAACTCGCCTTGTTTACCCCCGGCAAGACCCGTCATCCGCACGATCCGGCGCGCACGCCCGGCGGCTCCTCGAGCGGGTCGGCGGCGGCGGTGGGCTCGGGCATGGTGCCGCTGGCCATCGGATCGCAGACCAACGGCTCCGTCATCCGTCCCGCCTCCTTCTGCGGGGTGGTCGGCTATAAGCCGACGCATGGCCTGATCTCGCGCAAAGGCGTCCTGCCCTTATCGCGCACGCTTGATCATGTGGGCGTCTTTGCCGGCAGCGTCCTCGATGCGGCGCTCATCGCCGAGGCGATGATGGCATACGATCCGCAGGATGCGGATATGGTACTGCAATCGCGCGCCGAGCTCAGTCGCGTTGCAGCCGAAGAGCCGCCGTTGCCGCCGACCTTCGCCTTCGCCAAGACCCCGGTCTGGAGCAGTGCCGAGGAGAGCACACAATTAGCATTCGCACAGCTGGTGGACGCGCTCGGCGAGAATGTCACCGAGGTTGAGCTGCCGTCCGTGTTTGAGAATGCGATTGAACTACATCGCACCATCCAGGATGCAGAATTGGCTGTGAGCTACGCGCCGGAATACGACAACGGTCGCGATAGGCTCAGCCCGCGGCTATGCCGGATCATCGAGCACGGGCAGCAGGTGCTTGCCGCCGACTACATTCGAGCAATCGCCCGTATCCCGCTGCTTAACCTCGCTCTCGATGACATTTTCAACCGTTATGATGCGATTCTGACGCCGGCGGCCCCTGGGGAGGCTCCATCAGGGCTGGAGACTACCGGCAACCCGATATTCTGCACCACTTGGACTTTGCTCGGGACGCCGGCGATCACGGTCCCGCTGCTACACGGCCCCAACGGGATGCCGGTCGGGATCCAGCTCGTGGGCCTGCGCGGTAACGACGCGCGCCTCCTGCGCTCGGCGCGCTGGCTGTCGGAGTTCGTCGCGCAGCAGGTATAGCATCAACTGCGATGGTGCTAATTCCGGTCGTTCTTGCCGCTCAGTTGCGCACGCGTGCGATCGTTGCGCAGGTCGTCATAGAACGAATAAACCATCAGCGCCAGGCAACACGCGACGATGATAGTCAGTGGAAGCTTGTCGATTCGATAGGCGAAAAACCCGACAAAGCCGATCGCCCCAAGCGCGCCGACGATATTGGCAATGAGATTGACCACCGTTTCGCCTCCTTGGCCACTGACATCGCGCCGATCAACTAAAGCACGGCGAGGCACCGCGGGCAATGCTCGTCTCCGCCAGCCCATGGGCCAGTCTCAGCCCTCCCTTCGTCTATTCGCTGTTCTATCTGAAAAGTGTGGCCCCGCCGGAGATCAGCATGGCCACGATCTTCAGGGCTTCGGTCAATTTCATGGTGCTGCAGGCGATCGGCGTCGGGCTCTGCATCATGTTCCCGCAGATCATCCTCTGGCTGCCGAGTCTGGTGTACACCCGTTGAACGCAGCGTAGCGCCGGAGGAATCCCTGCAGGCTTCTGCCTTGCGGGTATTTCCTGGCGTCCGCCGGCCTCGAACCTTCTCAGCGCCTTCGTCCTCTTATAGAAGGTCCCGCGAATCAATCCGACCAAGGATTCCAGATGATTTCGGTGAAGCAGATCGCGTGGATAGTGGCCGCGCTGTGGCTCCTGGCGGGGAGTGCCCGCGCACAAGAAGACTTCCCGTTCGGCACCGAAATGACGCTGGAGGCGCTGCCGCAGCCCGGCTCGAAGCGGATTCCGAACATCGAGATCGGCGACCATGGCGAGGTCGTCCTGGAGCTCTGGTGCAAGGGTGGCAAGGGCCAGTTCTCGGTCGCCGGCAACACCGTGATCTTCGTTCCCGGCCAGATCCAGGACCGTTCCTGCCCGCCGGCAAAGGCACAGGCCGACGACGAGCTCGTCGCAGCGCTTAGCAGCGTCGAGACCTGGAACCGCCAGGGCGACGTGCTGACGCTGATCGGCCCCAAGCCGCTGCGCTTTCGCGCGAACGGGAACTAGCTTCGCAAGCAGCGCTCGCATGTCCTGGACAAGGGCAGCGCGCAGGCGCTGCACCCGGGGTACGAGAGCTCAGCCTACCTCCACATCGACTTGTCGGCGTCCCAGCGCTGGCCCTTGAGCTCCTTGGCGAGCGCCTCGACCGAACCGTTGTCGTCGGGCTGCTCGCCTTCCTCGTCGACCGACGTGTCGTCGGAGAGATTGAGCTTGGCGCCGCTGCTCTCGTCGGCAGTCGTCGTCGCGGGGCTGCCGATCCAGAGCATGAGCTTGTCGGTCGTGCCCGGCTTGTCGGGCGAGACGAGGCCTGTGACCTCGATCGTGTCGGTGAGCTCGAGCGCGGGGAAATCCTGGTTCGGCCGCTTGAAGACCAGCTTGAGCTTGCCGGTGGCGGGGTCGAAGCTTTGCGCGACCGGCTTTGCCGCGAGCGTTCGGCTCAAGACGTTCGAAACGGCGGCCGCGAGCTTGTTGCGGTTGATCTTGTCGCCCTCGCGCCAGTCGGCCGCGGCGAAGCGGATGGTGCGGTCCATCTCGGTCATGCCCGCGGTCCAGCCTGCGGCGGTGACGCCGGGCATCGCCTTGAATTTCGCCAGCAGCGCGCCGGCGCGCTCGGGATCGACCGACATGTTGATGGTCTGCTCGCCTGCGCGCAGCGCATCGCAGCCGACGGCGAGGCTCGCCAGCGTCACCTCGACCTCCTGGCCCCTCAGGCTCTTCAGGAAGTCGGTTGCAGCGTCGAGCTTGACCTTGACTGCGATCGCTTCCGGCGAGACGTCGGTGAAATCCTTCGGCTGCGGCGTGATGCCGTCGTCGGAAGTCTGGTTGTCCAGAAATTCCTTCTCGCTGAGATCGGAATTGTCGGGCGAGGTCACCTCGGTCACCATCTGGCCAATGCTGATCTGGCCGCGGAATTCGAACGTGTCCCCCGCCTGCTTGCGCAGCAGCTTGACGCTGACGGGCGCCTTCTCGCCGAGGCTCTGCGTGGTGCCGGTCAGCGTCTGGCCCGCGACCTGCAGGTTGACGACGAAGCGGTCCTTGCGGTCGGAATTTTTCGCGACGGGATAACAGACGTCGAGCACGGCCGCCGTGACCATCTTGCCCTGCCGCGTTTCCTTTAGGATCACGTCGGCGTTGCCGTCCATCAGTCCGTCGATCGAGGTGAAATAGCGCGTCTCGACGCCACCGGGCGCCGCCGCGGCCTTGGGTGACAGCTTCATCTGGGCGGAGGCAGCCTCGGGCGTAACCGCAAGCAGAGCCGCCAAGAGGGCTGTCGAACAAACCAGAAGCGCGCGCATCGACGAAATCCTCGAGCAATCGAATCTGCGGGCCACCGTAGTGGGTTTTGGCCGCCGGTTGAATCGGAAAGCTGAAAGCAGGGTCTGCAAAAAAGAAGGCCGCCCGGAGGCGGCCTTCGCAACGCTGCAATGAAGGGTCGGCCTAGAAGCCGCCCATGCCGCCGCCGGCGGGCGGGGCTTCCTTCTTCGGCATCTCGGCGACCATGGCCTCGGTGGTGACCAGCAGGCCGGCCACGGAGGAGGCGTCCTGGAGCGCGGCGCGCACCACCTTGGCAGGATCGATGATGCCCTTCTCGACCATGTCGACATAGTCCTCGTTCTGGGCGTCGAAGCCGAAGGTCTCGGACTTGTTCTCCAGGATCTTGCCGACCACGATCGAGCCTTCCACGCCCGCGTTCTCCGAGATCTGGCGGATCGGGGCCTCCAGCGCCTTCAGCACGATGTTGATGCCGGCCTGGACGTCGGCATTGGCGTTGGTGAGACGCCCCACCGCCTTCTTGGCACGGAGTAGCGCGACGCCGCCGCCGGGGACGATGCCTTCCTGCACCGCGGCACGGGTGGCGTTGAGGGCGTCCTCGACGCGGTCCTTCTTCTCCTTGACCTCGATCTCGGTCGCGCCGCCGACGCGGATCACCGCGACGCCGCCCGCGAGCTTGGCGAGGCGCTCCTGGAGCTTCTCACGGTCGTAGTCCGAGGTGGTTTCCTCGATCTGGGCCTTGATCTGGCCGACGCGGGCCTCGATCCCCGGCTTCTTGCCGGCACCTTTGACGATCGTGGTGTTCTCTTTGTCGATCAGGACCTTGCCGGCGCGGCCCAGCATCTTGACCGTGACGTTCTCGAGCTTCATGCCGAGGTCTTCGGAGATCAGCTGGCCGCCGGTCAGGATCGCGAGATCCTCGAGCATGGCCTTGCGGCGATCGCCGAAGCCCGGTGCCTTGACGGCGGCAACCTTGAGGCCGCCACGCAGACGATTGACGACCAGGGTGGCCAGCGCCTCGCCCTCGACGTCCTCCGCGATGATGACGAGCGGCTTGCCCGACTGCACCACCGCTTCCAGCACCGGCAGCATGGCCTGCAGGCCCGAGAGCTTCTTCTCGTGCAGGAGGATGTAGGCGTCCTCGAGCTCGGCGGTCATCTTCTCGGGGTTGGTGACGAAGTAGGGGCTGAGATAGCCGCGATCGAACTTCATGCCCTCGACGATGTCGACTTCGGTGTCGAGCGACTTGTTCTCTTCGACGGTGATGACACCCTCGTTGCCGACCTTCTGCATCGCCTGGGCGATCATCTTGCCGATGGCGGCATCGCCATTGGCCGAGATGGTGCCGATCTGGGCGACCTCGGAGGAGGAGGCGACGGGCTTGGCGCGCTTCTCGATGTCCTTGACGACGGCCGCCACCGCGCTGTCGATGCCGCGCTTGAGGTCCATCGGGTTCATGCCGGCGGCAACCGCCTTGGCGCCTTCGCGCACGATGGCCTGGGCCAGCACGGTCGCGGTGGTGGTGCCGTCACCGGCGAGGTCGTTGGTCTTGGAAGCGACCTCACGCACCATCTGGGCGCCCATGTTCTCGAACTTGTCCTCGAGCTCGATCTCCTTGGCGACGGTGACGCCGTCCTTGGTGATGCGGGGCGCGCCGAACGACTTCTCGATGACGACATTGCGGCCCTTCGGACCGAGCGTCACCTTGACGGCGTTGGCGAGAATGTCGACGCCGCGCAGCATGCGATCGCGCGCGTCTCCGGAAAACTTGACGTCTTTGGCAGCCATGTCTGCAGTCCCTCGTATGTCGTGATGTGTCTTGTTTTGTGCTGTACGGCGGAATGATGGATGCCCGGATCGTGCGATCCGGGCATGACATTCAGCGGCTGTTCAGGGGGATGGCCTTAGGCCAGCACGCCCATGATGTCCGACTCCTTCATGATCAGGAGCTCTTCATTGTCGATCTTGACCTCGGTGCCCGACCACTTGCCGAACAGCACGCGGTCGCCGACCTTGAGGTCGATCGGGGTCAGCTTGCCGGTCTCGTCGCGGCCGCCGGGGCCGACGGCGACGATCTCGCCCTGGGACGGCTTTTCCTTGGCGGTGTCCGGAATGATGATGCCACCCTTGGTCTTTTCCTCGGCGTCGATACGTTTGACCACGACACGGTCATGCAGCGGACGAAATTTGGATTTAGCCATGACGTTTCCCTTTGGAGGCTCGCTTCGGAAGTAGTGGAAGTGGGGGCGGCGGCGCATTCGTCCACCCCTGTCCCCAGCATCGAACGGCGCGCTTAGCAATCGGGCTCTCCGAGTGCTAATAGTGGCCCGGGAATATGGCTTGGCCGCGGTCCTGTCAAGCAAAGGTGGTTAAGCGGTTGTTGAGGCGGATATAGGATGGTGGCATTGGAAACTTGTTCGGGGCGTCGGCGTACAGAACGACGTCATTGCTCCGGCAGAGGTTTTGCGCTTGGCTGCGGGAGGGGTGCGGCCATGGTCTTGTTCGGGGGAATGCCATGATCAGTTCGGCTCACGCGCGCACGGTTGCCAATCTGGTGGCCGCCTCTTGTCTGGCGTTGCTGCTGGGCGCCTGCGGCGGCGGCATGAGCCTGCCGTCCTTCTCGTCCTCGCCGCCGCCCGAAGCCGAGCCGGGCACTGCTCCGGAAATGCCTGCGACCATTCGCCCCGACGAGATCGTGGGCCGCTGGGGTCTGGCTTCGTACCAGAATCCGGCCGACCGCGCCCGCACCGAGGCGGCCGCCCGGGCCCAGTGCAAGAATCCTTACGTGATCACCGCCGGCCCCTCCGGCGGCGTGATCATGCATCTGGCCGACCAGGCGACGCCGCAGGAGCTGCGGCTGAAGGGCTCGCCGAGCGGCAAGAACTACATCGGACCGGCGGGTCCAACCCCCGGCGAGCAGGACCGCGAGATCATCTCCTTCGACGGCCGCGTCCTGATCACCCGCTTCATCGACAAGGACGCCGCCACCCGCTACGGCAACATGGTCTACGTCCGCTGCGCGCCAAGGGCGTAGCCTCTCGCCTCCGTCATGCCCCGCGAAAGCGGGGCATCCAGTACGCAGCGGCTTCTCGGCTCAATCACTGCTGTCTCTGGAATACTGGATCGTCCGGTCAAGCCGGACGATGACAGCGGAGAGGATGAAACAAAAACGCCGGCTCTCGCCGGCGTTTTGCTTTTCCGTAATCGGCGCCGTTCAGTCGAACAGCGCGTCGATGTCGTCCTGCGAGGCATGGCCGACGTCGCCGGCGAGCTTCGGGCCGTTGAGGAGCTTCTCGTCCTCGTTGCGGGTGTCGACCTGCGGCACGACGTGAGACTTGATCGCGTCGACGCCGCCCCAGATCTCCATCATCGCATTGATGTGCTGCTCGATGAACTTCATCGTGGTCATGACCTTGCTGATGCGCTGGCCGGTCAGGTCCTGGAAGTTGCAGGCTTCGAAGATCGAGATGACGCGCTCCTGGATGTCGTCGGCAAGCCGCTTCTGCTGGTCGATGGAGTCGACCTTGGACATTGCGCTTGCGGCCTGGTCGATCGATTCCGCGGCTTCGAGGATCTGCTGGGTCGCCTGCTCGGTGCCGCCGACCACGGCGCCGAGCTCGCCATTGACCTTGGCCATCTCGCCGCCGTCAAAGCTCTTGCCGTGCAATGTCGCGATCTCGCGCTTGGTGCGGTCGATGGCGTCATGGATGAGGTCGAGCTCGACTTTCAGCTTCTCGCACTGCTCGATCTGGGCCCGATAGGTTTCGAGCATCGTGCGTGCCTCGGAAAGCTCATGGGCTGTGGAGGCGTCGATCGCCGCCATGGCTGCGCTCCCGGACAGCGGGGCAATGCCCTTCGCCATCTGTGCGCGTATCGCGCGTAGCTCAGTCATGATCTCGCTATGCATCGGGCCCGCCTCTTCGGTTACGTCAAGAATCGGCATCTCGCCACCGACGATGTCCTCGACGCGGAAACGTTTGCGGTGAACAGCCATCAGGATACTCCCCCACCTCACTCACGCGTCTTTGTAGACAGAAGCGATTTAACACGAAGTTCACGGCCGGAACTGTCGGGCGGCGTTGCACGACGGCGCGAAAACTTGCGATTAACCATAGGGGCGCAGCGTTCATCGAAAATAAACGCTGATCGCCAAATTGCCCCTCGCTTGCCGACGTGGTGAATCCAAACGCCGCTTTCGTTTACCAAACAAAACGGCTTTTGCCCTTTATTGACGACGTCGAGGGGCGCGGACCAGCCATCAGCTCTCCGCGCCACATGTGATCTAGACGAAACAGTACAGAGTACGTCGATGTTCAAGAAAATGTCTGTTGCGCTGCTCGGCAGCGCTTGCACCTTCATTGCCGGCGCCAACGGCGCCAGCGCCTTCGACAATAGCGTGCCGAACGATCCGCCCGCAGTGCTCTATGCGCCGCAGGTTCCGCCGGCGCCGGTTCGCGTCGCCTCCAATTCGAACATGGGCGGCGGCTTCATCGAGTTCCTGTTCGGCGACGGTCCCGGCCGCGGTCCGGCTTACGCTCCCCAGCAGCCGGTATATCAACAGCAGCCGGCCTATTACGATCAGCGTCGCCTGCCGCCGATGGGCGAGCCGCAGATGCCGGGCGGATATCAGCAAGGCGCGCTCCAGCAGGAGGCGGTCGATCCGCGGCAGCGCCCGTTCGATCCGAAATTCGAGAAACAACTGGTTGACTATAGCGGCAAGGAAGGTCCCGGCACGATCGTGGTCGATACGCCGAACAAGTTCCTCTATTTGGTCGAGGGCAACGGCAGGGCGATGCGCTACGGCATCGGCGTCGGGCGTCCCGGCTTCACCTGGTCCGGTGTGAAGGCGATCACGGCCAAACGCGAATGGCCGGACTGGACGCCGCCGGCGGAAATGATCGCACGTCGCCCCGATTTGCCCCGGCACATGGAAGGCGGTCCGGAGAATCCGCTTGGCGCCCGCGCGATGTATCTCGGCTCGACGCTCTATCGCATCCACGGCTCCAACGAGCCCTGGACCATCGGCACCAACGTCTCCTCCGGCTGCATCCGCATGCGCAACGAGGATGTCATCGACCTCTACGGCCGCGTCAATGTCGGCACCAGGGTCGTGGTGATGTGATGCGTCATGAAGCGAACCGTCAACTCCGCGCCGGTTAGCGATGCGCGGCATCGAAGGCCGTTGCGTGCCGCCGGCGAACGCTTTCGAGCTATGGTCTATGCTTGCTGACGGTGCCGCGTCGAGCTGAGGCGAGGGGCAACGGAGCAGCGACGACGAGTTGATGAATGGGAATGCGGTGCGCGAGCGGAGCGGTTCAACCGCCGCGCCGACAGCTCTGCCTTCCTGACGCGCTCGTGCAGTCCCTCCAACTCGTACAATTCGGTGATGAGATGTGTCGTCACGTCGGTCAAGGATGCAATGCGCTGCTGAAGTGGACTCATTTTAAAACCCCCCACTGTTGCCAAGAGATGCAGCCACATCGTGTGTGGTGGCATGAGCAACGTGTTCTTCCAGTTGAACACCCATGTCCGAATTTGGAAATCCGGGAGTCTACGGCCGCGCGCGTCAGAGGGCGATTTCGTTTTTCATGGTGAACTCGGCCGCGTCCGGCCACGTTCAGCTCAGTGCAATCCAACAACACTGCGCACTAGTCATATTATATTATATCGAACGCGTTCTCTGCGTGCAGTGACACACAAGGCGCTTGAGCTATGGCCTAAAAGAAAACGGCCGCCGAGAGGCGACCGTTCTGTATCTGCCAGGCGAATTGCTCACGCGTAGTCGCTGCCGCCATCGTCGCCGCCGCCGAAATCGCTGTCGTCGGCCATGTCTACGTTGTCGTCGCGATCGTCGTCGTAGTTCTGATCGCTGTTGTCCTGATCGTTCGACGCCTGGTCGGAGAAGCCCTGGCGGGAATCGCGATTCGATCCGATGTCGTCGAGGCCGGCATCACGCGCGAGCGAGCCACCGGACTGGTCGCTGCCACCCCAGGGGCTGCGGTCGCCCAGGGCGTTGGTGTCACCGAAGGCCTGCTGGTGCGGTCCGCCCATCATGCCGCGAATGCTGGAGAGCAGCAGCGAGCCGCCGACGACGCCGGCCGCGGCCGCTGCTGCCGTGCCGAGGAACGAGCCGCCGCCACCGCCGACCGGCGGAGCACCATAACCTGGGCCGGGACCCTGGCCATAGGCCTGTCCGTAAGGTGGCTGGCCATAGCCCGGCTGGGTCTGCTGCATTGCCTGACCGCTGTTCCAGACCGGCCGCGCCTCACGCGGCGGCACGTTCGGAACCGAGCTGCGCGGCGCGCCTCCGCCGAACAGCGTGTCGCGCATCGTATCCAGGAAACCGCCGGACTGCGCCGGCTCGGGGGCGTGTGCCGCCTCGAGCTCCTGGATGCGGTTATGAGCGCGCTTTAGCGCTTCGTCCTGCAGCAGCGTGGTCTGCACCAGCGCATAGACCGCGCCGGGCGCCTTGCGCAGGCCGTCGGAGATCGCGGCGATCGCATCGGGATCGCGCGGTGCATTTTCCAGCTTTGAAAGCCGGTCGAAAAGGTCGTCGACGAGCTGGCGTTCCTGCGGCGTCATGATCTGTCTCCTCCACGCAAAACCAAGCGCGCAGCAGATGTAGGGTTCCATTGTGGCCCCAACAGTGCCGGCTGGATTAAATTTCGGTAGGCGACAAGCTGCCCTGCGGCTTGCTTTTCGCCGCTTTCATCCCAGCGTAACGCCGCTGTCCGCCAGCAGACGCGCGAAGGCATCGCCTGAGAGATACGCGTGCTCGCGCTCGCGGACGTCGGTCATCGGGTCGAGGCCGGTGAGGACATCGTCGACGAAGCCGGGATGGCACATCACGAGGCCGCCATCCGGCAAGCCTTCCAGGAATTGCCGCATCAGCTCGCCAAAATCGGCCGCACGCGTGAAATCATAGGCGCCGGCGAAGGCGGGATTGAAGCTGAGGCCGGCGCTGCCGGCACGGCGGCGGAATTGCGCACTGAGGATGTCGAGCACCATGGCTTTGGGAGAGGCCAGCCGCTGCTTGAGCGGCAGGGCGCGGCCGCCCTGGCGCACCCAGGCGTTTGGCGCGGCGTCGCTGACCGCATCGACAAACCCGTCGCGCACCTGCGGATAGAGCTGCACATGCTGATGGCCGTCGACGAAGTCAGGCGCACGGCCGAACGCTTCCGCGAAGGCGGCGAGTTGCGCCTTCACCTCGTTGCGGAAGAATTCGCGGTCGAGCCGCCGCAAGATGCCCGCGCGCAGCAGCTTCGGAAAGGCCAGGAACATGTCGCCATCGAGCGGACGGAAATGCATGGTAAGCGGCCGGAACGGCGCCGACAGCGTCACATGCAGTCCGATCGCGCAGCGCGGGCTTTGCTTTGCCGACGCCTGAAGCGCCTCGACTTCGCCGCGCTCGATCGCCGGGCCCACCATCATCACCGAGGTGGCATTGAGGCGGCCGCGCTCGATCAGGTCGCGGATGGCGCGATTGACGCCCGGGCTGATGCCGTAATCGTCGGCGCAGAGCCAGATCCGCCGCAGGTCCGCGGCCGCGCTCATTCGGCCGCCGTTTTCTTCGCGGCGTCGTCGGCCTGGTCGGTCTCGAAGTGCTTTTCACTGTGCTCGGCGACGAAGTAGATCGGGCGCGCCTTCAACTCGGAGAGAATTTTGCCGATATATTCGCCGACGATGCCGATCATGATGAGCTGCACGCCGCCGATCGTCATCAGGCCGATCACGAGCGAGGGATAGCCGGGCACCTGCTTGCCGGTCGTGAACACCTCCCAGAGGATCGAAAGGCCGAACAGGAAGGCGCCTCCGGCGAGAATGACACCCAGCAGGCTCGCGAAGCGCAAGGGCGCCACTGAAAACGAGGTCAGGCCCTCGATCGACAGGCCAAGCAGGCTTGCCGCGTTGAAGGTGGTGACGCCATGGGCGCGCGCCGCAGGCTCGTAGTCGACGCGGATCTGGCGGAATCCGATCCAGCTGGCCAATCCCTTGAAGAAGCGGTTGCGCTCGGGCAATTGCCTGAGCGCAGCGACAGCGCGCGGCGAGAGCAGGCGGAAGTCGCCGGCGTCTTCAGGGATCTTCTGGCGTGCGCCCCAATTGATCAGCGCGTAGAAGCCGTGCACGGCGAGACGGCGCAGGAAGCTCTCGTTGTCGCGATGCGCTTTGGCGGTGTAGACGACGTCGTAGCCGTCATCGATCCAGTGCCGCACCAGCTGGTCGATCAGGGCCGGCGGATGCTGGCCGTCGCCATCCATGAACATGACGGCGCCGAGCCGGGCATGATCGAGGCCGGCCATCAGCGCCGCCTCCTTGCCGAAATTGCGTGACAGCGACACCACCTGGACGTCGATCGCCTCGGCCGGCAGCGAACGGGCGATCGACAGCGTCGCATCCTTGCTGCCGTCGTCGACATAGACGACCTCGCAGGCGAGGCGATAGCGCTCCCGCAAGGTCCTGGCGAGATCGCAGATGCGCTGATGCAGGGCGGCGAGGCCCGCCGCCTCGTTGTAGACGGGGACGACTATTGACAGTCCCTTCGCGGCGGCGCTGGCCGCGGTGGCCGTCATGCCGGAAACGTCAGAGCCCAGCGTCATCGATCAAGGTTCCAGAGATAATCGAGTCTTCTCGACAGAATATGGTAGCCGCAGTTTGCTGTCGCTATGCTGAACGAAGCTGAGGCTCACCGCCGCAGGAACGCCTCGAGCTTGGCGAACAGCGGGTTCTCCTGGTCAAACACGTAGTCGAGCGAAACCACCGAGACCGTCTCGGCGCCATGCTCGCGCAGGAAGCTTGCCAGCGCATAGAGTTGTCCCGGTGGGCAGTGCAACGTCAGCATGCCTGACGAGGTCGGTCCGCCGAACGGGGCCTCGACGCCGTACCGCCTGTGAGCTTCGCCGAGCAGGGCGGCATCGCATTGCCGGAACCGGGTGCGGACCTCGCGGTACTTGTTGGCCCGCGCCCGCGCGGCGATATGATCGAGGATGACGCGCGCAGTCTCCCGCGCCTGCGGCGACCAGTCGGCCTCTTTCGAGGCGACCAGATTGGCCTGGCTGCGCAGGATCACGCCGTCGTCGAGCACCCGCAAGCCGTTGGCGGCGAGCGTTGCGCCTGTCGTGGTGATGTCGACGATCAGCTCGGCGCTGCCCGCGGCCGGCGCACCCTCGGTTGCGCCTGCGCTTTCGACGATGCGGTAATCGGTGATGCCGTGAGTCTGGAAGAACGCGCGGGTGAGGTTGACGAACTTGGTGGCGACCCGCATCCGCATGTGATGCTGTTCGCGGAAGCCGGTGGTGACGTCGTCGAGGTCGGCCATGGTGCGGACGTCGATCCACGCCTGCGGCACGGCGACGACGACGTCGGCATAGCCGAAGCCGAGCCCCTCGATCAGCGACACGCGCTTGTCCGCATCCGCAATGTTCTCGCGCACCAGGTCCTCCCCGGTGACGCCGAGATGGGCAAAACCGCGGGACAGCTGCGAGGCGATCTCGCTCGCCGAGAGATAGGCGACCTCGACATTGTCGAGGTCAGCAATCGTGCCGCGATAGTCGCGTACGCCGCCGGCCTTCGACAGCTTCAGCCCGGCACGGGCGAAAAACCCCTCGGTGTTTTCCTGAAGGCGGCCCTTGGAGGGAACGGCCAGAACGAACGGCGCGCTCATGATTTATGCTCCCACCTTGCGGCCGATCCGGGTCAGCGCGTCCACCCAGACCGAGAAGCCGACCGCGGGGATCGGCTCGACCGAACCGAGTTGGGTCATCAGCCCGTCATAGCGGCCGCCGGCAACCAGCGGCTCGGCGCCGTTGCCGCGGCGGTGCAGCTCGAATTCGAAGCCGGTGTAATAGTCGAGGCCGCGCCCGAACGCGGTGGAGAAGCGCGTCTGCTTCACGTCGATGCCGCGCGCCGCCATGAAGCCGACCCGGCTCTCGAACTGGTCGATGGCTGCGGTAAGGTCGAGCTTTGCATCAGCGGTGAGCGTGCGGAGCGCAGCGATGGCGTCATCGGGATTGCCGGCGATGCCCAGGAAGCGTTTGAGCACGGTGATGGCTTCGCTGGGCAGCGCGCCACCCTTCAACGTCGATTGCTCGAGGAAGCGGTCGGCGATCTCGGCCGTGGTTCGGCCGCTGACATTGGTGGTGCCGGCGATCGACATCAGATCGGTGACGAAGGCGAGCGCAGCCTTGCGGTCGGAGCCGGCGAGCGCGGCCAGCACGCCCTGATATTCGCTGCGGGTCGCGGTGGTCGCGGCCGCGAGCTTCTCGAGATCTTTCTCCAGGCTGATCTTGCGGTTGAAATCTTTGACCAGGCGGCGGCGCCAGACCGGATAGAGGTCGAGCGCATCGAGCAGCGCGTTGAACAGCGCCACGTCGCCGGTGCGGATCTCGACATCGCGGACGCCGAAGGCCGCGGTCGCCTCCAGTGCCAGCGCCAGCGTCTCGGCGTCGGCTGCGGGGCGGTCCTGGCGACCGAACGATTCGATGCCGGCCTGCAGGAATTCGCTGGCCTGGCCGCTGCGGTAACGAAACACCGGACCGAGATAGCTGAACCCAGCCGGCTGGCCAGCGCGGCTGGAGGCGAGATAGTCGCGGGCAACGGGAATGGTCAGGTCCGGGCGCAGGCACAGCTCCTCGCCGGACAGATCCGTCGTCAGGTACAGGCTCTTGCGGATGTCCTCGCCGGAGAGGTCGAGGAACGGCTCGGCCGGCTGCAGGATCGCCGGCTCGGCCCTGACATAGCCGGCCTGCGCGAACGACAAGAGCAGCGTATCCGCCCAGGCGGCGGAGCCGGGAGCATTTGAGGTGGCAGTCGCGGTCATTGGCAGGGTCCATCGTCCCGGCGGAACCGGGCAGGCAGGGAAGGGAATTGCGCAGCCCTTAGCATGGCCCGAAAGCGGTTTCGACCTCCAAAGGATCAATCGCTTAACGCCAAGGGGTCTGGGATCAAGCGGTCTTGGATCAGGTGGTCTTGGTCAAGCGGTGTTGCCGCCCCAATCGCCCAGCACCGCCTGCACCAGCGCCAACGCCGCCACCGCGGCCGTGTCGGCCCGCATGATTCGGGGACCCAGGGCCAGCCGGAGGATTTTCGGCTGCCGCAGGAGCAGGGCCCGCTCTTCTTCGGCAAAGCCGCCTTCGGGGCCGATCAGGACGTCAATGCCCAGCCCGGCCGCGCGCACGGCTTGCAGGCTCTGAACCGGGTTTTCGACCTCCGCCGCCTCATCGCAGAAGACGAGCAGGCGATCGGCAGGGCGCTGGCTGAGATACCGGTCCAGCGGCACCGGCTCGGCGACGGCGGCGATGCTCAAGATGCCGCATTGCTCGGCGGCCTCGACGACATTGGCCCGCATCCGCTCGGTGTTGACCCGGGAGGCCTGGGTGAACCGGGTCAGAACCGGATGCAGCGCGGCGGCGCCCATCTCGATGGCCTTCTGGACCATGTAGTCGAGCCGGGCATGCTTGAGCGGGGCGAAGACGTAAGCGAGGTCGGCGAGCCGGTCCTGCGGCCGGGTCTGCTGCAGGATGACGAGGCCGTCCGGCCGCTTGCGGCCTTCAATCGCGGCCTGCCACTCGCCGTCGCGGCCGTTGAACGCCAATACCTCCGCCCCCGCGGCCAGCCGCAGCACATTGCCGAGATAATTGCTCTGGTCGCGGTCGAGAGTAACCCTGGTGTCCTGGGAGAGGGGGGCGTCGACGAAAAGGCGGGGAGCGCGAAAATCGTGGGAGGGCATCGTTCAAAAGTCCAGTTTGGCGCCGTTATTAACCGAAAGCAGCCATTTCGGGGTAAATTTCGCCAAACCGGTGCGTCGGCGCGCCGCGCTCTTGCCCTATTCGGCGGGTTGTTAAGGGCCGGCGGGAATCGTAAAATCGCGAGCACGCTGGTTGCGCTTCGACTGGAAGGCGCCGAGCCCCCGTTAAGCTCCTGCCGGAGAGACTCTCTTGATGATCCGTCATTTGATGGTTCCGATCGCTGCCGCCATCGTCGCGCTGGGCGCTGCGGGCGCTCATGCGCAAAGCGCCTTCCCGGCGCCGCTGCCCGGCCGGGCGGCGACCAACTCGCCCTTTCCGCCCGTGAACGGCTCGGCGCCCGTCGCTTCCGTCGGCACGGCGCCGCAATCGTCCTTTCCCGTGAACGGCGCCGCGCCGATCGGCGGCGCTGGTGCTTTCAGCGCGGCTCCGCCGACGCAAGCCGGTCCCGGCGAGGACTGCATGAAGGCGTTCATGCCCCTGCGCGAAGAGGCCGAGAAGCGCGGCAAGCTGATCAAGGCCGCAAGCGACCGTCACGCGCCGCCGGATGAGGCCTGCAAGCTGATCCGCAATTTCAGCCATGCAGAGTCGAAGATGCTCAAGTACATCGAGGCCAATGCCTCGAAGTGCGGAATCCCGCCGCAGGTCAGTGCGCAGATGAAGGACGGCCACAAGAACACCGAGGCCATGCAGACGAAGGTTTGCAATGTTGCGCAGCAGATGCAGCAACAGCAAGCGCGTCCGGTCGGCCCGTCGCTGAGCGAGGTGCTGGGTTCCGGCTCGGCGCCTGAGGCCAATGCCAGCCGGAAGGGCGGCAGCACCTTCGACACGCTCAACGGCAACGTCCTGACCCGATGAGCGACACGTCCGCCCGCGTTGCCGATTCCACCGGCAACTGGGTCGATACGCTCGCGCCGCGATGGGCGCGGCCTTACTTGCGACTGTCACGCTTCGATCGCCCGATCGGCTCCTGGCTGCTGTTGATGCCGTGCTGGTGGTCGGCGGCGCTCGCCGCGGGCATGGCGCATGATGTCGGCGGACTGCCGCTCACCATCGTGCTGTTCTTCATCGGCGCCTTCGTGATGCGCGGCGCGGGCTGCACCTGGAACGACATCACCGACCGCGACCTCGACGACAAGGTCGAGCGTACCCGCTCGCGGCCGCTGCCCTCGGGCCAGGTGACCACGAGGCAGGCGCTGGCCTTCATGATCGCACAAGCGCTGATCGGTCTCGCGGTGCTGCTCCAGTTCAACCGCTTCGCGGTCCTGACCGGCATCGCCTCGCTTTTGATCGTCGCGATCTACCCCTTCATGAAGCGGATCACCTGGTGGCCGCAGATCGTGCTCGGGCTTGCCTTCTCCTGGGGCGCCCTGATGGGATTTGCCGTCACCTTCGGACGCATCGACGTTACCGCGCTGGTGCTCTATGCCGGTGCGATCTCCTGGGTGATCGGCTATGACACGATCTACGCGCATCAGGACGCCGAGGACGACGCATTGATCGGCATCAAGTCCACCGCGCGCCTGTTCGGCGCGCATACGCACCACGCGCTGATCCTGTTCTACGGGCTTTCGGTGATGCTGATCGGCGTCGCGCTCGCCTCCGGCGACGCGCGCTGGCCGGCCTGGCTCGGGCTTGCCGCCTTCGCCGTGCATCTGGCCTCACAGATCGTGCGCCTCAGGATCGACGATCCCGGGCTGTGCCTTCGCTTGTTCAAGTCGAACCGCGATGCCGGCTTGCTGCTGTTTGCAGGATTGCTTGCCGACGCGGTGATGAAGGCATCGTGATTGCTACTCAATTCCTCGCGATGATCTCGCGTTCTTCGCGATGAACCGGCAGCTCGCGGGCCATGCCAGAGCGGCGGCGCATCGGGAATTTCGGCCGGCGGGCGCGGATCGCGTTGGCGCGGCGGCGGCGCGGCGCAGGCTTGCGCGCAGCTTCGTCGAGTTGCGGAAGCGCGAAGAGCTCGCTCCAGATCGCCCAGGCCTCGACGAGTTCGGCGCCTTCGGCACCGACCAGGAGCGGGACGGAAAGCGAGGGATCGCGATGCACGAGCACGAGGGCTTGTGCCTCGTCACTGCCGCGCAGCGCGACGCCGGTGAAGTCGCTGACGCGGACGTTGATCGCCATTTGCATGCCGCGAACGGCACGGCGCAGCACGACGCGTTCGCGATGAAGCTCGATCTGCCTGACGTATCCGTCGGCGCGCGGATCGTGCGCATCGAAGCGCACCGGAAGGGAAAGAGGGTCGAGCCGCAGGGAGCGGCTCGACCCGGCGGGAGCGACCCCGCATGTTGCTGTTTGACGCCTCACGGCTTTAGTTCTCCCCGCCGGGATTATGTTCCCGGTCGATGCGAGGACCTTAGCGCGCGCCTTGCCGAAACCGCTTAAAAAGGCTGGTTAACCCACCGTCACTGCTGCTCATGATTGACAAGAGCTTGGCGCGCATGATTGACGAGACGTTGCGCACAACTTGCGAATCTGAGCTTTTGGCGGGCTGAAAATGCTTGAAGTCCGCGCTATCCGGGCACATCTGTGGGTTCCGGTCCCGAACCCCGCCCTAACAGGATTTCGTTCGTGAACTCTTCACCATCCGCAAGCTCGACGCTTTCGTCCAAAGCCAATCGCGATCTGTTCGACCAGTCCGCGCTGTCCGATCTGGCGCAACGGCTGGTCGAGGCAGCCAAACGCGCCGGCGCAGACGCGGCCGATGCGGTCGCGGTGCGCGGCGTCTCGCAAGGCGTCGAGGTGCGGGACGGACGCGTCGAGGAATCCGAGCGTTCCGAGGGCGACGATGTCGGCCTGCGCGTGCTGGTCGGCCAGTGCCAGGCGGTGGTCTCGACCAACGACGTCAGCGGCGATGCCGTGACCAAGCTCGCCGAACGCGCGGTCGCGATGGCACGCGTCGCGCCGGTCGACAAATATGTCGGCCTCGCCGATGCCGCGCTGCTCGCGCGCGATTTTCCCGATCTCGACCTGCTCGATCCTGATGTGCCCACGACCTCGGAGCTCGAGCGCCGCGCGCTCGCGGCCGAAGCTGCGGCGCTCGGCGTGAAGGGCGTGACCAAGTCCGGCGGCGCCTCGGCCTCCGCCGGCATCGGCGGCATGGTGCTCGTCACCTCGACCGGTTTCCACGGCTCCTACCTGCGCTCCAGTCAGGGTATCTCGGCCACCGCCATATCGGGCGAGGGTACCAGCATGGAGCGCGACTACGACTTCACCTCGGCGCCGCATGCCGCCGATCTGTTGTCGCCGGAAGCCGTCGGCCGTTCCGCCGGCGAGCGCACCGTGGCGCGCTACAATCCGCGCAAGGTCGAAACCTGCAAGGTGCCTGTGGTCTTCGATCCGCGCGTTGCCGGCTCCCTGGTCGGCCACCTCGTCGGCGCCATCAACGGCGCCTCGATCGCGCGCAAGACCAGCTTCCTGAAGGACAAGCTCGGTCAGCAGCTGTTTGCCAAGAACATCCGCATCGTCGACGACCCCCTGCGCAAGCGCGGGCTGCGCTCGCAGACCTTCGACGCCGAGGGCGTCGCGGTGAAGAGGATCGCGCTGATCGACGAGGGCGTGCTGACGACCTGGCTGCTCGACTGCGCCACCGCGCGCGAGCTTGGCCTTGCCACCACCGGTCATGCCCATCGTGGCGTGTCTTCCTCGCCCTCGCCCGGGCCATACAATCTGCATCTCGAGCCCGGCACGCCGACGCCGGCCGAACTGATTGCCGATATCAAACAGGGCTTCTACGTCACCGATCTGATCGGATCCGGCGTGAACGGCGTCACCGGCGATTACAGCCGCGGCGCCTCCGGCTTCTGGATCGAGAACGGCGAGATCACCTATCCCGTCAGCGAGGTGACGATCGCCGGCCACCTGTTCGAGATCTTCAAGTCGATGCAGCCGGCGAACAACCTCGAGTTCCGCTACGGCATCAATGCGCCGACGGTGCGCATCGAGGATTTGACGCTTGGCGGACGTTGACGCGAACTCTCCGGGCGAAACCGTCCTGACTCGCGATGCGGCGCTGCTGCAGGACGCGGTGCGAGACGCGGGTGCGCTGGCGCAGTCGATGTTCCGCACCGAGCTGAAGAAATGGATCAAGGGCGCGTCTTCGCCGGTGTCGGAAGCCGACATCGCCGTCAACGACCTGCTCGAAGCACGCCTGCGCGCGGCGACGCCGGATTATGGCTGGCTCTCGGAGGAGAGTGCCGACAACGTGGCGCGGCTGTCGCGGCGGCTGACCTGGATCGTCGATCCCATCGACGGCACGCGCAACTACCTCAATGGCCATGACGACTGGTGCGTCAGCGTCGCGCTGGTCGAGGATGCCGCGCCGGTGCTGGCCGCAGTGTTCGCGCCGGCGAGCGGTGAGTTCTTCTTCGCCGCACGCGGCCAGGGCGCTACGCTCAACGGACTGGCCGTGCAGGCTTCGCCCGGATCCGCGCTCGACTTCTCCCGTGTCGCCGGCCCGAAACCGATGGTCGAGCGGCTCAACAGCTCGGGCCGTGAGATCAAGCTGCATCCGCGAATCGGTTCGCTCGCGCTACGCCTGTGCCGGGTCGCCCACGGCGCGCTGGATGCGGCTTTTGCGGGGGGCAACAGCCATGATTGGGACCTTGCGGCGGCCGATTTGATCGTGCAGGAAGCCGATGGTAGAATGAGCGACCTCTCCGGAGAACCCATCCTCTATAACCGCCGGGAAGTGGCGCACGGGGTGCTGGTGGCAGCGGGGCGCGATCGTCATGCGGGCATTGTCGCGCATTTTCGAGACCGTCCCTTGTCCTAAGGCGCTTTCGTCGTGCTTGTCGAACACTGCTTTGCCGGGCAGCCCGTTAGGAACAGAAGTCATGCCAGATAGTGCCCCGCAACAATTGCTTCATCTCGTGATCGGCGGCGAACTCGTCGATCTCGAGCACAACGTCTTCAAGAATCTCGACGACGTCGAGATCGTCGGCCTCTATCCGAATTATGCGACCGCCCACGCCGCCTGGCGGGCCAAGGCGCAGAGCACGGTCGACAATGCGCAAATGCGCTATTTCATCGTCCATCTCCACCGGCTGCTCGACCCGAATCAAGAACCGGCGCGTTGAAAAAGCTGCTTCGCAATACGCTGCGAAGCAGCTGGTTTCAGCGTGCCGTCGGGGTTCTGGCGGCCGAATATCTGCGTCTGGTGTGGCGAACCAACAAATTCACGTTCGATCCGCCTGACGTCTACGACATCGTCGAGCCGCAGATCCCGGCGATCTTCGCCTTCTGGCACGGCCAGCATTTCCTCACTCCCTTCATCAAGAACAAGGACTCCTACCGGGCCAAGGTCCTGATCTCGCGTCACCGCGACGGCGAGTTCAACGCGATCGCGGTGGAGCGGCTCGGCATCGGTCTGATTCGCGGTTCCGGCGATCATGGCAGCGCCTTCCACCGCAAGGGCGGGGTCGGCGCCTTCAAGGAAATGGTGCGGACGCTTCAGGACGGCTGTAATGTCGCGCTGACCGCCGATGTCCCCAAGCGCGCGCGCGTGGCCGGGCTCGGCATCATCATGCTGGCACGGGAATCGGGGCGGCCGATCATGCCTTTCGCGATGGCGACCAGCCGCTTTATCCGGCTGAAGAACTGGGACCGCACCACCATCAATCTGCCGTTCGGGCGGGGCGCATTGGTCGGCATCAAGGAAATCCATGTTCCGCCGGATGCCGACGCCGCGACGATGGAAGCGCTGCGGCTGGAGCTGGAAGAGACGTTGAACGAAGCCACCCGCCGCGCTTATGCGCAACTCGGCCGTCCGGGGCCCAAAGATGCCTAAGTCGCTGCCAATGACGCTGCGTATGTATCGGCGACTGGCCTCCGGTCTCGTGCCGCTGGCACCTGCGCTGATCAAGCGGCGGCTGAAGCAGGGCAAGGAGGATCCCGTGCGCGTCGGCGAGCGGCGGGGGCTCTCCCGGGACGTGCGGCCGCATGGCCCCCTAGTCTGGATCCACGGTGCCAGTGTCGGCGAGGTGCTGGCCGCAGCGGCGCTGATCGAGCATTTGCGCGATCTCAATCTGCGCATCCTGCTCACCTCGGGCACCGTCACCTCGGCCGCCGTGGTCGCAAAACGCTTTCCTGCCGACGTGATCCATCAATACGTGCCGTATGATTCTCCGCGCTATGTCGCGCGCTTCCTCGACCACTGGAAGCCGTCGCTGGCGCTGTTCATCGAATCCGATTTGTGGCCGAACCTGATCCTGGCGGGCGCGGCGCGGCGGGTGCCGATGGTGCTGATCAACGGGCGGATGTCGCCACGCTCCTTCCCGCGCTGGCGGCGCATGCACGGCACCATCTCGGCGTTGCTGTCGCGGTTCGACATCTGCCTGGCGCAGTCGAATACGGATGCCGAGCGATTCTCCGCGCTTGGCGGCCGCAACGTCGTCACCACGGGCAATCTCAAGCTCGACGTGCCGGCGCCGCCGGCCGACCCCGCCAAGCTCGAGCGGCTGATGGCGATGACGCGCGGGCGGCCGATCATCGTCGCGGCCTCGACCCATCCGGGCGAGGAGGAGATGCTGATCGCGGCGCATCGCAGCCTCGTCGGCTTCTTCCCGCAGCTCCTCACCGTGGTCGTGCCGCGGCATCCCGATCGCGGGCCTTCGATTGCCGGCTTGATCACGGCCTCGGGTCTGAAGCCGGCGTTGCGCTCCCGCGAGGAGCTGCCGACGGCGACGACCGACGTCTATGTCGCCGATACCATGGGCGAGCTCGGCCTGTTCTACCGCCTCTCGCCGATCGTGTTCATGGGCGGATCGCTGATCCGCCATGGCGGACAGAACCCGATCGAGGCGATCAAGTTAGGTGCCGCTATCGTCCACGGCCCGCACGTCTTCAATTTCGCCGATGTCTACGAGGCGCTCGATAACAGCGGCGGTGCGCGCCAGGCCGATACGCAGGAGCTGCTGGTCAAGCAGCTCGGCCGGTTGCTGGCCGATCCTACCGTGCGCGACAAGATGCAGCGCGCCGGCGCCGGCGTGGTCGACAAGCTCGGCGGCGCGCTCAGTCGCACGATGGCCGCGCTCGAGCCGTATCTGTTGCAATTGCGGATCGAGATGGGAGCCGCCAATGCGTGAGCCGGCCTTCTGGTACCGGCCTCGCTCCTTCACGTCGCGCGCGTTACAGCCGCTGGGTCTGCTCTACGGGGTGATCGCCGAACGGCGCATGCTGCGCAAAGGCGCAGACGGCGGCATTCCCGTGATCTGCGTCGGCAATTATCATGTCGGCGGCGCCGGCAAGACGCCGACCGTGCTGGCGCTGACGAAGCTGCTGCGCGAGCTCGGCGAGATGCCGGTGGTGCTCAGCCGCGGCTATGGCGGCCGCCTGAAGGGACCGCTGATGGTCGACCGCGCACGCCACACCGCGCCTGATGTCGGCGATGAGCCCCTGATGATGGCGCGCGACGTTCCTGTCACGGTCGCGCGTGACCGCCTCGACGGCCTCGCGCTGGCGAAATCGCAGGGCGCGACCGTGATCCTGATGGACGACGGTTTCCAGAACCCGCATTTGCTGAAGGACGCCTCGCTCATCGTCATCGACAGCGAGCGCGGCCTCGGCAACGGCAATGTGTTTCCCGCCGGCCCATTGCGGGCGCCGCTAAAGGCCCAGCTTGCGCGCACAGATGCGCTGGTGCTGATCGGCGACGGCCGTGCCGCCAACGATGTCGCGGCCGAGCTTGCCAAGCGCGACAAGCCGGAGCTGCGCGCGCGGTTGAAGCCGGATGCGGCCTCGCTCGCGCAGCTGCTCGGCAAGCGCGTCTTCGCCTTCGCCGGCATCGGCGATCCCGCACGCTTCTTCCGCAGCTTGCGCGCCAGCGGCATCGACGTCGTGCGCACGCGCCCCTTCGATGATCACCACATGTTCACGCAAGACGAGATCGCCGCGCTCGCGGGGGATGCCCGGCGCGAGCAGCTCACGCTGGTGACGACGGAGAAGGATCTTGCACGCCTGCACGGCAGCGAGCACGTGCCTGGCAATATCGTGCCGTTCGCCGTCCAGCTCGAGTTTGATGAACCGGCAAAGCTCCGGCAATTGATCAGCGACCACCTCTACAAGGCGCGCGAGCGAAGGTTCTCCAGACGATGATCCCGTAGGGTGGGCGCGCTTGCGCTTTGCCCGCCCTGCGGAGCGGAGCATTCAGGCGACATTCATCGCAAAAGCCCTATCGATTCTGACGATCGGGAGAATTCGATGAAACTGCCGTCCGCGGCCGTCGCCGCCAGCCTTGTGTGTCTGACCATTGCGCCGGTGTTGGCTCAAACGCCCGCGCCGACTGCAAGTCCGACCGGCACCGAGCCGGTTCCTGCGACCAAACGCGTGACGTGCCTTGCGACGACGGCAAGCTTGACGGGGCAGGACAAGCGCGACCAGCTTCAGCTCTGCCTGGCGCAGGCGCGGCTCGATTGCCTGAAACAGGCGATCGATCAGAAGGTCGTCGGTAAAGCCAGGAAAAGTTTTATCAAGACGTGCATGGGGGGCGATGGCGCGGAGCAACGGTAACAGCGCGCTTGCGGCCTCACGGCTGCGGTTTCGGCGCACTGGGAAAATGCCGCTGCAGCACGGCGGCGGGCGTGGCATAGGCCTCTTGCAAATCCACGCTCCAGTACTTCAGCTCGTCGAGCGGGATCCGCGTGTCTGATATCGCGCAGCGCACGAAGGTTCCCGGCGAGATCACGCGGAAATCGCCGTCGAGATATTGCACCTGCGCTTCGCCATGGCCGGAGGGGCCGAACTTGTTCAGCACGGTCGAAAGTCTCCGTGGAAGGCCTCTCCATGGGAAAACCTTGGAGGGCACGATGTGTTGAACGGGGATGTAGCATAGATGGGGAGGCTTGTCCGCCCGTTAAACCCACCGGTTTGTGATGTTTTGCCGCCGTTCCCGCGTGATAGTGCTCGACCGAAGGATCATCCCGGTGCGCCGCGCGTGACCCGGCACCTGACACGGCAGAGTCCGATGCGCCTTCAACTAACCGCCCTGTTCGTAATGCTCCTGATGTCGGCCGCGCGCGCCGCGCCGGCGCCGCAACCGGTCGACATTCCGCTGGCGTCGGGCGTCCTCCATGCGCAGCTGTACAAGCCCGCGGGAGCAGGCCCATTTCCGACAGTGATCGCCCTGCATGGTTGCGGCGGCCTCAGCGGCCATTCCGATTCCGTCCTGCCGCGCTATCGCGACTGGGCCGAGCGCCTGCTCAAGGCCGGCCATGCCGTGCTGCTGCCCGACAGCTACGGCTCGCGCGAGCTCGGGTCGCAATGCCGCGTCAAGGAGATGCACGTCAAGGCGCGGCGCGAACGCGTCGCCGACATTGCGGCGGCGAGGGCCTGGCTGATGATGCAGAGCTGGGTGGCGCGCAGCCGCATTAGCCTCATGGGCTGGGCCAATGGCGCGAGCGCGCTGCTCTGGGCCGTGCGCCCGCAGAGTGTGGCGCGCGATCTGGCGCCCGATTTCCGCGCCGCAATCGCGTTCTACCCGGACTGCCGAATTTCCGCCGGGCTCGGTTGGAGCACGCGGGTACCGACCCTGGTGCTGATCGGCGCCGATGACGACATTTCGTCTCCGCCGGCCTGCCGCCAGATGGTCGAAGGCGCGCATGGCCGCAGCGCGCTCGCGCGCATCGTGGTCTATCCCGGCGCCTATCACGATTTCGACCGCGCCAACACGCGATTGCAGGCAGCTGCCGGCAGTAGCGAGGCCGCCGCGCCCGAGCGCGGCGATCTCGGCGCGGATGCGGAGGCGCGAGTGGAGTCGCGGAAAGCGGTCGCGGAGTGGCTTGCGCGGTGAGGGAGGCCCGGGAGGCCGGATGAGCAAAGCGATATCCGGGCAATAGGTCCCGCATGTCGCTCCGCTCGTGCCGGCTACATCTGCGGGCTTCAGGCGAGGCCGCCCGAGGAACAACGTCAGGCGGACAGCCCCGCATCGACCGCTGCCCTGCACCGCCGTGATGACCGACCGGGAATCCAGGGATCGCGCAGCGTGCCGGTTTCAGCACGTGACGGCGCCTTAGTTCGACCATGATGTCGATTAAACGCAATCCTCATGCGCAACCGCATCGTCCTGTTCTCCGCCGCGCTGCTCGTCTTCACCGGCGCGGTCTTCCTGTTCGAAGCCCACGCCGGCGCGCGAATGCTGGCGCCGGAACATTGCGGCTTCTGGACCACGATCGACGCGGGATTGTCCTGTCGCTAGGGCATTCTGTCTCCAAGTCGTCATTGCAATGACGAGTCCGTGGCACGCTCGTGCCCCATGCTCGCTGTCATCGCCCGGCCTTGACTCTATTAGATTCACACATCTCAAAAACAGAATCATCTTCAATGGCTTAGCCGAATGCCTGCCTTCGGCAATCCAATGTCGTCACAGCCGAAGCAAGTGACTCTGACGACTCACGTTTTCGTCTCGCCCACCAAGAAGTTCGAATCAGAAGTGTGCATATCGTAGGGCCTTGACTGGGCGATCCAGTACTCCGAGACGGCAGGGATTGAGTCGAGAAGCTGCGGCGTAGATTCCCCGCTCCAGTGCGCTATTGCGCACAAGGCGGGGAATGACACCGATGGTGGAGCGCGCGCGCCCTCAGAACAAACTGCCCTGATCCACCGGCTTGGCCACGCGTTTCGGTGCGGGCTTTGTCTCCTGCGCGGCGGGCTTCGGCTGCGATGGCGCGCGCTTTGCCGTCGGGGCCGGGCGATCAGCGTCCGCGGTCGCTGCAACACGTCCATCCGCAAACTCAATCTCGAGCCGTGCGTTCGGACCGACGCTGTCCGCCGCATGCAGCGGATGGCCGGCTTCATCCCGCACCAGCGCAAAGCCACGTGCGAGCACGCTGCGATAGGACAGCGCGGACAGCAGCTTGCCGCTGTTCTCGATGCGGGCCTCTAACCGCTGCAGCAAGGTGACGAGCGCGCGGCTGGCACGCTCGCCAAGGCGGTGCGTGCGCTCGCGCTGGCGGGCAATTGCGTTGCGCTGCGCCTGCGCATTGGAGAGCTTTGAGGCGCGCAAGCGCACCTCCAGCCCGGCAAAGCGGTCGCGCCGCCGCCGCAAGAGCGATCGCGCCGAGAGACCAAGCCGTTCACCGCACACGGTGAGGCGGTGATCTGCCTGCGCGATCTGGCCGTGCAGCACCCGCAGCGTCAGCTTGGCGCCGGCGGCGGTAAACCTGCGGAAATGCGCGTGCGTGTTGGCCTTGAGGCCGCGGGGCAGGGACGCGCCCGCCGAATCCAGCCGCTGCCGCGGAATCGCCAGCAGGTCGCCGGCCCCCGGCAGCGCGCGCGCGGCGGCGCGCAGCTCGTTGCGCCGGATTTCATGACCGCGCTGCCAGCAGGCGCGGGTGCGGCGGGCGAGATCGGCGACCTCGACGAACAATTCGCCGCGTACCGGCACAGCCATCTCGGCCGCAGCCGTCGGTGTCGGCGCACGCTTGTCGGCGACGAAATCGATCAGCGTGATGTCGGTCTCGTGCCCCACCGCCGAGATCAGCGGGATCATGCTCTCGGCTGCCGCGCGCACCACGATCTCCTCGTTGAACGACCAGAGATCCTCCAGCGAGCCGCCGCCGCGCGCGACGATCAGGACGTCGGGCCGCGGAATCTTGCCGCCCGGGGCAATCGCGTTGAAGCCGCGGATCGCGGCCGCGACCTGCTCGGCCGAACCTTCGCCCTGCACCCTGACCGGCCACACCAGCACGCGGCGGGGAAAGCGGTCCTCCAGCCGGTGCAGGATGTCGCGGATCACGGCGCCGGTCGGCGAGGTCACGACGCCGATCACCTCCGGCAGCCAGGGCAAGAGCTGCTTGCGTGCCTCGTCGAACAGGCCCTCGGCGGCGAGCTTCTTCTTGCGCTCCTCCATCAGCGCCATGAGCGCGCCGATGCCGGCCGGCTCCAGCGCCTCGATCACGATCTGGTACTTGGAGGAGCCCGGATAGGTCGTGAGCTTGCCGGTGGCGATGACCTCGAGCCCTTCCTGGGGCTTGAAGCGCATCCGGCCGTGCACGCCCTTCCAGATCACCGCCTCGATCTTGGCGCTCTCGTCCTTGAGCGCGAAATAGCAATGCCCGGACGAGTGCGGCCCGCGAAAGCCCGAGATCTCGCCGCGGACCCGGACATGGCCAAAGGCGTCCTCGACCGTCCGTTTCAGGGACAGCGAGAGCTCGGAAACGGTGAATTCGGGGGCGTTGAGCAGTGGTTCCGCAGGCGGCATCGGCAAACGATTCGGCATTTTGGGGTCGGATCCGACGTTAAGGATTTTCACGGCGCGGCGCCAATCCCGGGATTGATCGACAGAGTACTCTGTAATATAGAGCTATCTTGGGGCGCCCAACATGCAATGCCTAACCGCTGCCGATCGCGCTGATGCGTTCAGCCGGGGCCCACATTAGGGATATTGGAGGATCGCGTGAGGAATCTGTTCGAAGCCAGCAGGCTGCTGTTGCTCGACATGGCGGCGACGCTGTTTTTTCTTGTGCTCTATCTCCTGACGCACAATGTCACTCTGGCTGTGGTGCTCGGCATGGCGCTCGGGATCACCCAGATCGGCTGGCAGCTCGCGCGCGGCAAGCCGATCGACACCATGCAGTGGATGAGCCTGTTCCTGGTGCTCGGCGCCGGCACCGTCACGCTGCTGACCCACGATCCGCGCTTCGTGATGATCAAGCCGAGCGTGATCTATGTGGTCGCAGGCATCGTGATGCTGAAGCGGGGATGGATCAACCGCTATCTGCCGCCGATCGCGCTCGAACTGATACCCGACGTCGCGATCATCTTCGGTTACGCCTGGTCGGGCCTGATGTTCTTTTCGGCAGCCCTCAACCTGATCGTTGCCCTCAACTTCAGCGTGGTGATGTGGTCGGCGATCATGTCGATCTGGGGCATCGCGAGCAAGCTCGTCCTGTTCTTGGTCGGATACGCGACCATGCGCAGCATTGCGGTTGCGCGTCGTCGGAGCCGACCAGACGCGTCAACGGTTTCCACCAGGCTGGCCGAGCAGAGCGGAGTGCGGTCATGATCGACAGCCAACAAGCCAGCGCAGCGCTGGAAGATATCAACGACGTGGTCCAGCGCGTCCGCCAGTCGCGGATCTACCAGATTGCCAGCGTCATCGTCGTCACGTGGGGCGTGTTGCTGTTTGCTGCGTACACCGCCAACTACGCCTGGCCGCGTCAGGGCTACACGATCTGGACGGTCACCAATCTCTTCGGTCTTGCGATCAGCGTTACTATGGGCGTCTTCATCAATCGTCGCTCCGGCACCCCTCGTTTCCCGATCCGTTCATTGACCACCTTCCTGCTCATCATCGCATTCGGCGTGTTCTGCTCGGTCGTGCTTGGCCATTTCGGGCCGCGGCAGATGACCGTGTTCTGGGCCCTCTATGGGATGCTGTTCTATGCGATTGCTGGCCTCTGGTTCGGTTACGCCTTCATCGCGATTGCCATCTGCACGATCGCCTTGACGCTGATCGGCTACTACTATGCCGGTGCGGCCTTCCTGTTGTGGATGGCGGTGGCACATGGCGGCGGGTTGATTGCTGGCGGCCTCTGGATGCGTCGGATTTGAGGCGATGGCCGAACTCGACGACATCATCCACCAGCCGTTGCGGCTCAAGATCATGGCGGCGCTGAACGCGCTGCCGGCCTCGGTAGGGCTGGAATTCTCGCGGCTGAAGAAGCTGACCGGCGCGACCGACGGCAATCTCGGCGCGCATATCGAGACGCTGGCCAAGGCCGGCTACGTCTCGGTCGACAAAGCCTTCGTCGGCAAGAAGCCGCAGACGACGGTGACCGCTACCGCCGCGGGCCGCGGCGCGTTCGCCCGGCATGTGGCGACGTTGCAGGAGATTATTGCTGGGAAGCAATTCTAGGCCCATTGGCAAGACCGGTACAGTTGGGTGGGTACTACCACCGCCCCAGTTCATCTTTGAAAAACCTAACGAATTTGGCTTCGCGAGAGTTTGTTTTGTAGACGAGATTTGTATTGAGGTGAAGCGTTCGAGATAGTTCATGACGTTGAGCAGCCGCTACTGTCGCCGCAGGAATGGACTGCTTGAGCAGCAAATCGGGAAACTCTGAACAACTTACCCACAAGTACTTGAACTTCCGCAGGGGAGAGGCTGTCAGTCTGGCAAGGAATTGAAATATCGCCCATTTCAGCTGCGCTGGTGAACGCAATTGTCCTTGCTTGCTGTCCACAACAATACGGACTGTCCGCTTCCCACACGCGAGCGGACATATTGAGTTTGAGCTACAACCAATACCGGCCTGATTCAGCGGGGCAAAATCCGTGCCTTGGATACACAATCCGGTGGGACGGCGGCTTGCTCCGGATTCCGGACAAGAATGGGGGAGACCGATATGGCGGACGTGACTTTAGATTCTTATCCCGAGCAACGTGCGGCAGCCGCAACTGCTTATGAGGGTTTCGGAGTCAGCCTGGCTGAAATTAAGAGAACTACTGCTGATCTGTTATCTCAAATTGGGAAGTATGGCTTCTTTGAAGAATATTCCAAGCACGACATCTCGCACATCGACGAGGTGCTTAAGTTGGCCGATTGGCTTGTCGACGATGACACCAAGAAGGTGATGTCGGATGCGGATTGGTTCCTAATTACCCTTTCCATCTATTTCCACGACATGGGAATGCTCGTTACGAAAGATGAGTTTGAGCGCCGTGACCAGTCCTCGTTCGCTTCTTTCTGTTCAGACGTCCTCTTTGCTGGTCCACAATCAGCCGAGTACAAAGCGCGCGTCAGCGAGTTGGAGCAGAAAGAGAGTGACCTATTCCTGTACCAAGAGTTTGTTCGATACAATCACGCAAAACGTGTCCGCCAATGGATCGAAGGAAGCGTTTCACCCTCACTCGGTGTATCGGATACTGCTGTAGCAGAAGTGCAGCGCGTCCTTTCAAATCTGGATCCAACACTACGCAGAGACTTGGCCCTCATCGCGGAAAGCCACCATCTGGATGATCTAGATAATTTGACAAAATACAAAATCGTGCAGCCGTACGGCTCATCCGATGGCGAGACGGCCAATATTCAATACTGCGCGATCATCCTCAGAGCGGCCGATCTGCTTCATATGCGTCGGGACCGGACGCCTTCCGTCCTATTTCGGATCATCAATCCCAAAGACCCTATAAGTCAGCGCGAATGGGCAAAGCAAAACGCCGTACGCCGCGTGATGCCCAGGATGGGCTTGAATGAGGAGCGCTTACCCGATCCTAAGGCGCCCAAGGACACGATCGAAGTCCACGCGACGTTCACCGAGGAGAATGGGTTTTTCGGGCTGACCTCCTTCTTAGCCTACGCCACTAAGGAGATTCGCAAGTGCCACGAGTGGTCGGAGAAATCACGGAAGGCTAAGGCCGCTAAACATTCGTTCATTTGGCGACGAATTGCTGATGATCAAATCGAAACCGAGGGATTTCTAAAGGAAACCTATTCGTTTGATCTTGACCAAGATAAGATACTTGACCTCCTGATCGGTCACACCCTCTACAATGACACTGGTGTTGTGCTGCGAGAGCTCGCGCAGAACGGATTGGATGCGATCCGTCTTCAAGAAGACGAGACCAGAAAGAGGGGAACCGGTCATTTAGCAGTGGAGTGGAACAGTGGTTCAAGGGTTCTGACAGTTACCGACAACGGAACTGGTATGACCCAGGAAATAATCGAAAACCACCTGCTCAAGGTTGGTTCGTCGCGATACCAAGATCAGAAATTCAAAGAAGCGCACCCAAGTTTCTCTGCAATAAGTCGCTTCGGAATCGGCGTTTTATCGGCATTCATGGTTTCGGACGAGGTGGAGATAACCACGTGCTCCCCACTCGAAGAGAAAGCTCGGAAATTTCGCTGCGGTCTGTGCATGGAAAATATCTAGTACGACTTCTGGATAAATCTCGCGACGCCGAAGCCGCCATTCTAGCCCCTCATGGCACACAGGTTCGACTCAAGGTGCGGTCCACCGCGAGGCTTGGTTCCGTTCTCGATATCATGCGGCAATGGGTGGTCGTACCACGTTGCCAAGTAACGGTTAAGATCGACGATGACGCTCCTGCTAAAGTTGGTCATGCTTCGGTTGCGGAAGCAGTAGCCTCGTATCTTCAGGAGGCAGGCCTGAGCATCGGCGGCGATCAGCCGCAGTACAAGGTAATCTCTCGTGATATCCCGGGCCTCGAATTTGCCTATGCAGTTCGCTGGTCGCCCTCATACCGCGATTGGACAATCGCTAACGTCTTGCCCGGGCGGGAGAAGACACCGAGCCTCCCCTGTACGTGCGTCGAGGGCGTGGCAGTCGTCTTCGGCACGCCAGGTTTAACGGCGCGCTCCTTAATCGCACTTGCGAACGCACGCGGTCCAACTGCCCCCAAGACTAACGTGGCTAGATCGACGCTCGAAGCTACTCCTGAACGAGACGCTCTAATCTCGAATTTGTACGGGTTGTACGTAGATCACGTGAAGAACGAAATCGACCGTCTTGTGCGAGAAGAAAAGTATTCGCTTACCTGGGCAGCGAACAACGCAATTATGCTAGTCCCGTTCGGCTTTTCTAATGCACAAGATGCCTTGCTTCCCAGTGAATTGCGCGAACGCATGAAGACCTTGCCGGTTTACATCGTTGAGAAAAACGGGAAGCGCACGAACATTGCTTTTAACGATCTTACGAAGGAGAAGACTTTTTGGACAGTAGACTGCCAATTGGTTCAGTCGGCAGAAGGACTGGTTAAAGAGTCGAAAGCGGATTCAACTGTCGCAAGTGTCGTGAACGCTTTGGGCGACAAGGCACAGCAACTCCCGTCAGGAACGATCCTCTACAACATGGATATAAGCACGCCGTTGCGCGACTCGGTGGAACGGGAGTTTGAACCGCTTCACGTGATCGCGAGTGAGAGTTTGCGCCGGGCCGATATTGAATGGGGACCGCGAGCCCCGGACAAATGGATACGAGTTGATGAGATTATGATGCGGAAGGATCAGCGAGCTAGGACTCAATTCGACGAGCGGATGATGCGATATCTCGATGACCTCGTAATGCGGAACGAAGGTTCTCGGCAGGTGAGACGACAAAACTCGTTGCGAGGGCCGCTGTGGCTGGCTTCACCTGAGGTCCCTTTCCAGGGCATCGAGAGTTACTGCGGTATCAGCTCTTACTACCGAACCTTCTTGCGTGGGGATCTATCGATTACAGGCTTCCTGAGGGACTTGGCTTTGAGATCGGAGGACGACGATGTGTGGAAGCGGCTTTGCGTCTTTACCGCCGTATTCAACTCAATTGCTGAATTCAGACTTGACAGAGTCAATATAGCAAGCAGCAGACTGCGTCGGATCGCCGCCGATCTGGGCGAGGAGTTCACGCTGGGAAGCGAGAAGTTCTTGGAGGCATTGAACGAAGGCCCACCCGGGTTATTCGATACCTCGGTATGGATTCATCGAACTAATGATTGGCTTTAGTGCTTGTCTCATACAACGACGTGTGGCCTGGGCGAAATCTCGCGCAGGCCACCGAGGTCACGTACGGTGGTTACACAACTGCTGCTCGTGATTGCGAGAGTAATTTTTGGTCTCCTGGTCACCTGGCTTCAACGTACGCATCTAGCCATCCTCCCCGCCTACATTGGCTTCGCACGTGATGAAGTGCTCAAGGCCCCCTTTCCGGTACACGAAATCGCTTTTCTGCCCCGAAGCGTCTCCCCACGACGGCCGCCGTGAAGCCGTTGCCGCAAACCAAGCGAAGGGGCGACTAATGCTGGTTGCCTCTTGGGCAGCCTGACCTTCTGAGCCTCGACATACAGGCCCGCCAAAAAGGGAAACACTCTTTGTGCCCCGGCCGGCACACTCGCCCTGCGCGATAGGTCTATACAGACCTGAGAGCGTAACCTCTCGTCTTCCCTGAGCGGAGCATCGGATAACGGGCTGAGATATGCAGAACGGAATCCCTGGGATTCCAGAACTCAAGTCGCATAAAGTCAAAATGGACGTATACGCTGTATAATTCTGCGGCGCTCAAACTTATTCTCGCGTGGGGCTCTGGGACATCTCTCAGCAACTCAACGAATGGAGCAGGATTGATGGCAACGGCGGGAAAAGAGCGATCGTCCTCGCGAACCGACCGGTAGGGACACTGGCAGCTTCGGCAATGTTCTTTGTTCAGCCGAAGTGGAGACGGTTCAGGGGCGTCCCCATCATTATGGGCTCAGCCCGGCCAGATGAATTTGGGCTTGCGCCTAAGGGAGCGCGACCCGGAATGACGGGGAGGGTTGGGTGTCCCCCCTTGAGCCCCACTCCGATTCGTGCGACCTCCGCCCCAGCAAACCCCTCATTCTGAGCCCTCGATGCACATTCTCCTGCTCGGTTCCGGCGGCCGCGAACATGCCCTGGCCTGGAAGATCGCAGCCTCGCCCCTGGTGACCAAATTCTGGTGCGCGCCCGGCAATGCCGGCATCGCGCGCGAGGCGGAGTGCGTGGCGCTCGACGTCGCCGACCACGCCGCGGTGATCGATTTCTGCAAGACGAATGCGGTCGAACTCGTGGTGGTCGGGCCGGAAACGCCGCTGGCGGCCGGCATCGTCGATGATCTCGCTGCCGCCGGCATCAAGGCGTTCGGGCCGAGCAAGGAGGCGGCCCAGCTCGAAAGCTCCAAAGGCTTCACCAAGGCGCTGTGCACCGAATTCGGCATTCCGACCGGCGCCTACAAGCGCTTCACCAAGGCCGATGACGCGCGCGCCTATGTCCAGAGCCAGGGCGCGCCGATCGTCGTGAAGGCCGACGGGCTCGCCGCCGGCAAGGGCGTCGTCGTCGCCAAGACCGTGCGCGAGGCCGAGGACGCCATCGCCATGATGTTCGAGGGCGCCTTCGGCGAGGCCGGCGCGGAGGTCGTGATCGAGGAGTTTTTGCCGGGCCGCGAGATCAGCTTCTTTGCGCTGTGCGACGGCGAGACCGCGATTGCGCTGGCCTCCGCGCAGGACCACAAGCGCGTGTTCGACCACGACGTCGGCCCGAACACCGGCGGCATGGGCGCCTATTCGCCGACGCCGCTGGTGACGCCTGCGATCCACGACGCGATCATGGCGAAGATCATCCTGCCCACGGTCGCCGGCATGAAGCAGCGCGGCACGCCGTTCCGCGGCGTGCTCTATGCCGGCATCATGCTGACGACGCAGGGGCCGAAATTGTTCGAGTTCAACGTCCGTTTCGGCGATCCCGAATGCCAGGTGCTGATGCTGCGCATGATGTCGGACATCGTGCCGGCTTTCCTTGCTGCCTGTGACGGGCAGTTGAAGAATTTCGATCTGCGCTGGCATCCGGATTCCGCGCTCACCGTGGTGATGGCGGCCAAGGGCTATCCCGGCGACTACCAGAAGGGTACGCGCATCGAAGGGCTGGAGCAGGCCGCGCAGGTGGAAACCGTCGAGATCTTCCATGCCGGCACCGCGGCGAAGGACGGCGCAATCCTCGCCAATGGCGGCCGCGTGCTCAATGTCTGCGCGTTAGGGGCGACCGTGACGGAAGCGCAAGGCCGCGCCTACCAGGCCGTCGATCGCATCAACTGGCCCGAGGGCTTCTGCCGCCGCGACATTGGCTGGCAGGCGGTGGAGGCGGAGAAGGCCAGGAATTAGCGGGATTAGCTTCCGACCCCGGACGGCGTACGAAGCGCGCGCCGATGCGAAATCTCGACGTCTGACGCCACCGCGCCGCCACAACGACATCCCAGAATATACAATGGGCTGTTTGGGTTAGCAGCCCCGTCGATAATACCGCTACTGTGCATGGGGTTGTTTCGACGTTTTTGGTTGTCGGGCCGGCTCCGGACCGACCAGACAAGGATGCAAAAAGATGTCCGATCTCGCCGACCTCTATCCGGGTTTCGCCTCCGAATGGATCGACACCTCCTTCGGCCGCATCTTCGCGCGCGTCGGCGGCAGCGGGCCGCCGCTTCTGCTCCTGCACGGCTTCTCCGAGACCCATGTGATGTGGCATCGCGTGGCACCTGAGCTCGCCGACGCCTTCACGCTGATCATCGCCGATTTGCCGGGCTACGGCTGGTCCGACATGCCCGAGAGCGATGCGCTGCACATTCCCTACAGCAAGCGCGCGATGGCGAAAGCCATGGTCGAGGCGATGGAGCGGCTCGGCCACGTGCACTTCGCGCTGGCCGGGCACGACCGCGGCGGCCGCGTCTCTTACCGCCTCGCGCTCGACCATCCTGGCCGGCTGTCCCGTCTCGCCGTGCTCGATATCCTGCCGACCTATAATTACTGGGAACGGATGAACCGCGCCTATGCACTGAAGATCTATCACTGGACCTTCCTGGCGCAGCCTTATCCGCTGCCGGAGACGCTGATCTCGAGCAATGGCGAGTTCTTCCTGCGCTTCAAGATGGCGAGCCAGACCAGGTCGAAGACGCTGGATGCCATCGACCCGCGCGCGCTCGAACATTACATCGCCCCGTTCCGCGATCCCGCCCGCGTGCATGCGATGTGCGAGGACTACCGTGCCGGCGCCTATTTCGACTACGACCTCGACAAGGCGGATTTCGAAGCCGGCAAGAAGATCACGGTCCCGATGCTGGCGCTGTGGGGCAATGCCGGTGTGGCCCAGGCCGCGGCGACGCCACTCGATACCTGGCGGCAATGGGCGACGAACGTGGTCGGCATGCCCGTGGATTCCGGCCATTTCCTGACCGAAGAGAATCCCGAGGTCACCGCGAGGGCGCTGCGCGAGTTTTTCGCGGGCAGCTAGCGCCGCTCCCGAAAGAACTCGTTGAGCAGCCGCGCCGCCTCGCTCTCGCCGACGCCGGAATAGACGTCCGGGGCGTGATGGCAGGTCGGCGAGGTGAAGAACCGCACGCCGGATTCGACCGCGCCGCCCTTGGGGTCCGCGGCGCCGTAGTAAAGGCGCCTGATCCTTGCAAACGAGATCGCGCCCGCACACATGGTGCAGGGCTCCAGCGTCACGTAGAGGTCGCAGTCCACGAGGCGCTCGCTGCCGATCCTTTTCGCCGCCTCGCGCAGTGCGATGATCTCGGCATGGGCCGTGGGGTCGTGATCGGTCAGCGTCTGATTGGCGGCGGTGGCGATCACCTCGTAATCGCGGACCACCACGCATCCGATCGGAACTTCGCCCGATTTTCCGGCATTTTCGGCCGTCAGAAGCGCCAAATCCATGAAAGAAGGGGCTTTCATGCCTCGTATCATCGCCAGAAACCTGCTACTAGCTCCGCCTTCAGCAAGAGTGGATACCGATTTTGCCTGAGCATGCGGCTCGGAACGAGCGCGCACAATGCTCAACGGCCACCCCTAAGTGAGATTATTCATGCCTCGCGACAGCGACAAAGACAACGATTCCCGCGGCCGGCGTGATCGAGGCCCGGCCAAAGGCCGTTCCGGCAAGGCGCGCGGTCCCGAGAAGAAGTTCGCCAAGCGCGGCTTCGAGGGCAAGGGCGACAGCCGTCCGCCCCGCGCCGCCGGCGAGGACCGTCCGTTCCGCCGCCGCGAAGATAGCGATGCCCCGCGCCGCGATTTTTCCGACCGTCCGCGCTTCAAGCGCGACGAGCGCAGCAGTGAAGGCCGTGGCGAGCGCAATTTCAAGCCGCGCGGCGATCGTCCTTTTTCCGATCGCTCCTCGCGCGACGGCGAGAAGCGCTCATTCAAGCCGCGCGGCGATCGTCCGTCTTTCGCGCGCGACGACCGTCCGCCGCGCAGCCGGGATCGCGACGATTCCCGTCCGGCCGGCCGGCCGGGCGACAAGAAGTTTGGCGACAAGCGTCCCTACGCGCCGCGTGGCGACCGTCCGGAGCGCAAGTTTGACGGCGAGCGCAAGTTTTCGCGAGGCGGACCGGATCGCGGCGACCGCCCACGCGATCGTGGCGAGCGCGGCGATTCCAAGCCTTGGCAGAAGCGCGATGCAGGCCCGCGCGGCGATCGACCGCCGCGCAAGGATTTCGGCGGCCGCGATCGCGGCGAGGACAAGCCCTGGCGGAAGCGCGAGGGCGGCGAGGATCGTCCGCGGTTCTCGCGCTCGCGCGACGATCGTGCCTCGGGCGATCGTCCGTTCCGCGAGCGACCCAAATTCGACCGTCCCAAGTTTGATCGGCCCCGCCGTGACAGCGACGGCGAACGCGGTGGGCGCAGCGGTGACCGGCCGAAATTCAATCGCCCGCGCGAGCGCTCCGAGGGCCGTTCCGACTGGCACGAGCATCCCCGCAGCGAAGGCCGTTTCGGCGATCGTCCGCGCCGCGAAAACGAGGACGACAGCAGGATCTTCGAGAAGCGCCCGGCCTTCGGCGGCCGTGGCGCCTATCGCGATCGTGATGTCGATCGTCGTCCGCGGCGCGAAGAGGCGCCGAAGCCGAAGAAGGCCGGCGAGCGCATCGCCAAAGTGCTGTCGCGTGCCGGACTCGCCTCGCGCCGCGATGCCGAGGAAATGGTCACGCAGGGGCGCGTGACGGTCAATGGCCGCGTCATCAACTCGCCGGCGCTCGACATCACAAAGAACGATGTCGTCACCGTCGACGGCAAGCCGTTGCCGGAGCGCGAGCGCACGCGGTTGTTTCTCTATCACAAGCCGCGCGGGCTGATGACCACGCACGACGACCCCGAGGGGCGTCCGACCGTGTTCGACAATCTGCCGGAAGGCCTGCCGCGCCTGATCAGCGTTGGCCGGCTCGACTTCAACACCGAGGGCCTGCTGCTGCTCACCAATGACGGCGGGCTCGCGCGCACGCTCGAGCTGCCGGATACCGGCTGGCTGCGCCGCTATCGCGTCCGCGCCCATGGCGACGTCACGCAGGCACAGCTCGACGAACTCAAGAACGGCGTCGAGATCGAAGGCGTCAAATACGGTCCGATCGAAGCGATGCTGGAGCGCGACCAGGGCGCCAATGTCTGGCTGGTGTTTGCGATCCGCGAAGGCAAGAACCGCGAGGTGCGCAATGTCTGCGCCCATCTCGGCCTCGAGGTGAACCGGCTGATCCGCGTCTCCTACGGCCCGTTCCAGCTCGGCGAGGTCCCGGAGGGCCAGGTCGAGGAGATCAGGTCGCGCGTGCTGCGCGAGCAGCTCGGCGACAAGGTGATCGAGAAGTCGGGTGCGCAGTTCGACGTGCCGCAGAAATCTGCCGCGGGCGATGACGAGGCGCCCCGCGAGAAGAAGCTCGCCAGCAAGCGCGCCGTCATCAACGACCGCAAGGGCCGCCGCGTGGTGGTGCAGCGAACCGGCAGCGACGAGGCGCGCGAGCGCAACGAGGAAGAGGCCAGCGGCTACGGCCCGCCGCGCCGTCCCAAGCGCGGCTATCACGGCAAGCGCGACCTGACGCCGCGGGAGGACTGAGCTTGCGCGTCGTCGGCGGTCGATTGAGGGGGCGCAATCTCGCCTCGCCGTCGTCGCGCGACATCCGTCCCACGGCGGACCGACTGCGCGAATCCGTGTTCAACATCCTGATGCACGCCTACGACGATCCGATTGAAGACGCGCGCGTGCTCGACCTCTTTGCCGGCACCGGTGCGCTCGGCATCGAAGCGGTCTCGCGCGGGGCGAAGTTCACGCTGTTCGTGGACAACGGCGCCGAGGCGCGGGCGCTGCTGCGCAACAATGTCGAGTCGCTGGGCCTCGGCGGGGTCACCAAGGTCTATCGCCGCGACGCGACCGATCTCGGCCCCGCCCATCCCGTCGAGCCATTCTCGCTGGTGTTCCTCGATCCGCCCTATGGCAAGGAGTTTGCGGAGAAGGCGCTGGCGTCCTTGCGTGACGGCGGCTGGCTGACGCCGGGCGCGCTGCTCGTGGTGGAGGAGGCGAAGGCCGCGCAGTTCGTCCCGCCGGAAGGATACGAGGAGTTGGAGCGGCGGGCTTACGACGATACGGAGTTCGTGTTTTTGAGGCGGTCGTAGCTTTTCGCTTTCTCACCTCCGTCCGAACAGCCTCTCCACATCGCTTAGCTTCAGCTCGACATAGGTCGGCCGGCCGTGATTGCACTGGCCGGAGTTCGGCGTCTCCTCCATCTCGCGGAGCAGTGCGTTCATTTCCTCAGGTCGCAACCTGCGACCGGCGCGCACCGAGCCGTGGCAGGCCATGGTGGCGGCGACATGCATCAGGCGCCGCTCCAGCGGCAGCGCCTCGTCCCATTCGGCCATGTGCTCGGAGAGATCGCGCAACAGGCCGCCCGCATTGGCCTTCCCGAGCAGCGAGGGCGCCTCGCGCACTGCCACTGCGCCAGGGCCAAAGGATTCGATGGCCAGACCGAACGATGCGAGCTCACCGCTGCGCTCCAGCAGGCGCTCCACCGTCGCCTCGTCCATCTCGACGATCTCGGGAATGAGGAGGATTTGCCGCTGCACGCCATTCGCAGCGAGCGAGGCCTTCAGCCGCTCATAGACAATGCGCTCATGCGCGGCATGCTGGTCGACGATGATCAACCCGTCGCGGGTTTGCGAGACGATATAGGTCTCGTGGATCTGGGTGCGTGCGGCGCCGAGCGGGCGGTCGACCAGATCGCCGGCGGGCTGCACCTCGAACCGCACGTCAGCGCTCGGCGCGCCGACGTCGAAGGCGGCCTGCGCGCGCTCGGCAAAGGCTGGCGCGGCGGAGCCATCGAATGACGGTATCGGGGCGATGGGGGCGGCTGGCGAGGCCCGCCAGTCCCAGCTCGCGGGACGCGGCGTGAAAGCGGGCCGGAACGCGGACAAGGCGCTCTCGCCGCCGTTGGCGGCCGTGCGCCGTCCCTCCCGCGCCAGCCCCTCTTTCAACCCATGCACGATCAGCGCGCGCACCAGGCCCGCATTGCGAAAACGCACCTCGGTCTTGGCCGGATGCACATTGGCATCGACCTCGCGCGGATCCAGCGTGACGAACAGCGCAACCACCGGATGGCGGTCGCGTGGCAGGTAGTCGGAATAGGCCGCGCGCACCGCGCCGAGAATCAGCTTGTCGCGCACCGGGCGACCGTTGACGAACAGATATTGCCCGAGCGCATTGGCTTTGGTCAGGGCGGGCGCTGCTGCATAACCGGCGACGACGACGCCCTCGCGCTCGGCGCGGATCTCGATGGCATGGCTGCGAAACTCCGCGCCCAGGATATCGCCGAGCCGCGTCAGGCGGCCGGCGGCGCCGGGCAGCGCCGCGGCCCAACTCACCGGCGCGCGCTCCTCGCCTGCCAGCGTGAAGGCGACGTCCGGGCGCGCCATTGCGAGGCGCCTGACGACTTCGCGGATCGCTTCCGCCTCGGTGCGGTCGGTCTTCAGGAATTTCAGCCGCGCCGGCGTCGCATAGAAGAGGTCGCCAACCTCGACGCGCGTGCCGTGCGCCAGCGCCGCCGGCATGATCTCGGACTTCTCGCCGCCCTCGACCGTGAGAGCCCAGGCATGCGGCTCGCTGGCATGCCGGGTGGTGATGGACAGTCGTGCCACCGAGCCGATCGAGGGCAGCGCCTCGCCGCGGAACCCGAGCGTGCGGATCTGCAGCAGGTCCTCATCGTCGAGCTTGGATGTGGCGTGACGCTCGACCGCCAGCGCGAGGTCCTTCGCGGTCATGCCGCCGCCGTCGTCGGTGATGCCGATTCGCCGCCGCCCGCCGCCATCGGTGAAGACGTCGATCCGGCTCGCGCCGGCGTCGATCGCATTCTCGACCAGTTCCTTGACCACGCTCGCCGGACGCTCGACCACCTCGCCGGCAGCGATGCGATTAACGATCTGTTCGGGAAGTTGACGGACGGGCATGGGTTCACTCGGCGAATGTCCCAGTCTAACGCCACCTCGCAACAAATGCATGGGGAAGGTCGCACTTCCCACACACCAGATGTGGGAATCCCGAGCCTCGGGCAGTTCCGATGAATGCGGCGTGCGTCCGCAAGCCGCCGCATATGCGGGACGCAATTCCGCGAAACTGCCGCGAAATCCCTAAACGATGACCACACGACGCAGGTTGCATCTCGACCGCGCCGTTCAAACTCTCTCCCCGATGAACCGGTCCGGTACAGGCGAGCGGCGCAGGAAGCAGCCGTGCCATTCATCGCGGAAAAGTCCAGGAGAGATGGATGAAGTTGGTGAAGACCTCGTTGATCGCATGCGCTCTGTCGGCTCTCATTGCCACGCCCGTTCTCGCGCAAGGGGCGCCACCCGCCAAGGCAGGCACCGTGCAGAGCAAACCCATGCAAGGCAGCACGATGGGCAGCGGGGATGAGGAGATGAATGCTCAGCCGCGCGCCGCGGGTCAGAAGACGGGCATGAAGTCCACCAAAGGCACCAGAGGCATGGTCGGCACCACGGGCAGCGCTACGCACAAGGGGACGGCCGGCGATCCCACGACGGGCGGTGCAGCGCCGTCCAAGCGTTACTAGCCCGAACGGGGAAGCGAGAGAACTTCGGCCGCCATTGCGGCCGGAGTTCGTTGTTGCGCCTGCTAGAGCATGATCCGGAAAAGTGTGAAGCGGTTTTCCGATGAGATCATGCTCAAGCAATAACTAAAGCGCGATGAGGATTCATCCCGATCTCATTGCGCTTTAGTCGTCGAAGCTCCGGCCGCGTCCGGCCTTGACGTCGCTGCGGCGCTTCTTGCCTTCGAGCCGGCGTTGCTTCGAGCCGAAAGTCGGCTTTGTCGCGCGCCGCGGCTTTGGTCGCACCATGGCCTCGCTCAGGATCTCGACCAGCCTGTCGATGGCGTCCTGTCGATTGCGCTCCTGGGTGCGGAAGCGTTGGGCGTGGATCACGATCACGCCGTCCTTGGTCATGCGCTGGCCGGCGATGCGGGCGAGCCGGATCGCCGCATCCTCAGGCAGGGTCAGCTTGCGCGTGTCGAATCGCAACTGGGCCGAGGTCGAGACCTTGTTGACGTTCTGCCCGCCCGGGCCGGAGGCGCGGACAAAGCCGATCTCGATGTCGTCCTCGTCGATGACGAGATCGCGGGATATCCGCAGCATGGTGGCACCATTGGTGATCTCAGGACATATCGCGGACCCCTACGTTCGGCAATGGTGCTTCTGGAAACGCAAATGGCCGGGCGAGCCCGGCCATTTCAGGAAACGCGAGAGGGAAGTCAGTTCGACTTGGTCGCCGGAGCCACAGCCGCGGCCGGCTGCGCCGCGGCCTGAGGGGCGCGGCCGACGACCACGGTCAGCAGCCCCTGGCCCCAGAGGCGTTTGGCGGCGGCTTTGGCGTCGTCCAGTGTCACGGCATCGACGATGGCGTTGCGCTTCTCGATGTAGTCGATCGGCAGCTTGTCCTGCTGGTACTGCAACAGCGCTTGCGCCAGCTTGGAGGAGGTGTCGAGCGCCAGCATCTGCGACCCCTTCAGGTAAGACTTGGCCTCGTCGAGCTCCTTCTGGGTCGGACCTTCTTCTGCGATCCGGCGCACCTCCTTTTCGATGGCATCGATGGTGTCGCCGGCGCGGTCGGCGCGGGTGCCGGTGTTGCCGACGAACACTGCCGAATGTTCCATCCAGAGGAGTGATTCGAACACCGAATAGGCCAGCCCGCGCTTCTCGCGTACCTCGCGGTAGAGGCGCGAGGACAATCCGCCGCCGCCGAGGATGTGGTTGACGACATAGGCAGCCATGAAGTTGGGATCGCTGCGTTTCACGCCGGGGCCGCCGAAGGTGATCACAGTCTGCGGCACGTCGAGGGTCACGAAGGCGCGTTGCGGCGGCTTGGCGGCCTCGACGTCGGGGACAGGCACGAGATTGGCTTTGGCAGGCAGGCTGCCGAAGGTGTGGTCGAGCAGCCTGCCGAGCGTGGCCGGATCGACGTCGCCGACGACCGCAATCTTCAGCCCGTCCTTCGCAAGCACGCGGCCGACATAGTCCTTCATATCGGCGATCGTGATGGTCGGCACGCTGTCGAGATTGCCGTTGGTCTGTCGGCCGTAGGGATGATCGCCGAAGGCGACTTCGAGGAACTTGCGGCTCGCCAGCGATGTCGGGTTGGTGGTCTCGCGGCGCAGGCCCGAGATGACCTGCGAACGGATGCGCTCGACGTCGACCGTGTCGAAATGCGGCGAGGTCAGCGCGCTCCTGAGCAGGTCGAAGGCTTCGTCCTTGTTGTCGCGCAGCATGCGCAGGCTGCCGCGGAACGTGTCGCGGCTGGCGCTGAAGGAGAGCTCGATCGCGCGGCGGTCGAGCCGCTCATGGAAAGACTTGGAGTCGAGGTCGCCGGAGCCTTCGTCGAGGAGGTCGCCGACCAGGTTGGCGACGCCGGGCTTATCCTTGGGATCCTGGGCCGAGCCGCCGGCGAAGGAATATTCCATGGCGATCAGCGGCACGGTCGCGTCCTGCACGAACCAGGCTTCGATGCCGCCCGGTGAGACCAGGTGCTGGATCTTTGCAGCCGCCAGCGACGGCGAGACCGCAGCCAGCGCGAGCGCCGCGCCAGTGGCAAGAGACAATGCGAAATGTCTCGCGCGCAGAAAATGCGTTGCGCGAAGGAAGGGATAGGTCACGAACGCTTCTCCTCGCGCTTGGCGGTGCTGGTGTCCTTGATCAGATAGCCCGTCACCGAGCGTTTCTTCTTGAGCCATTTCTGGGCGACGGCACGGACCTGCTCGGCGGTGACCGCGCGGATGCGGTCGGGCCAGCTTCTGATGTCCTCGATCGACAGGCCCGTGGTCAGCGCGCCGCCGTACCAGCGTGCCAGCACCGCCTGGTTGTCCTGGGCGTAAATCGCTTCCGCGATGAGCTGGGTCTTCACGCGTTCCAGATCCTCGGCGCGGATCGGGTTCTGCGCGACATTGGCGATGACGCCGTCGATCGTCTGCTCGATCTCAGGGAAGCCGACGCCGGGTTTCGGCGCGGCCGAAATCGCGAACTGGGTCGGGTCGAGCGAGGTGCTCGAATAGCTGGCGCTGGCGGAGACCGCGAGCGGCTTGTCGACGACGAGGGCGCGGTACAGATAGGAGTTGCTGCCGCTGCCGATCAACTGCGCAAGTACGTCGAGGGCTGCGCTTTCACCGGCAGCAGCCGTGGTCGCCGAGGGCACGAGATAATAGCGCCGCATGGTCGGCTGCTCGACGCGCGGGTCGGCCAGCGTGACGGTGCGCGGGGCTGCGGGCTCCGGCTCCTGCGGACGGATGCGCCGGGCCGGGATCGCGGGCTGGGCCGGGATCGAGCCGAAATTGCGTTCGACCAGCGGGCGTATGTCGGCGGCCTCGACATCGCCGGCGATCACCAGGATCGCGTTGTTCGGCGCATAGAAGCGGCGATAGAACGCGAGCGCGTCCTCGCGATCGAGCTTCTCGATCTCCTGATGCCAGCCGATCACCGGCCGGCCGTAGGGATGATTGAGATAGAGCGCGGCCATGATCTGCTCGTTGAGCCGCGCGTCCGGATTGTTGGCGACGCGCATGTTGTACTCTTCGAGCACCACGTCGCGTTCCGGCAGCACGTTCTCGTCCTTGAGGATGAGGCCGGTCATGCGGTCGGCCTCGAACTCCATCATGGTCGGCAACTGCTCGCGCGGCACGCGCTGGTAATAGTTGGTGTAGTCGAGCGAAGTCGAGGCGTTCTCGTTGCCGCCGACGCGAAGCACGGTCTGGGAGAATTCGCCGACCGGATGCTTCGAGGTGCCCTTGAACATCAGGTGCTCGAGGAAGTGGGCGAGGCCGGACTTGCCGGGCGTCTCGTCGGCCGAGCCGACCTTGTACCAGATCATCTCGGTGACGACCGGCGTGCGGTGATCGGGGATCACCACGACCTGCATGCCGTTGCCGAGCGTGAAGCTGGCGGGCGGGGCCGATGTTACCGTGGTCTGGGCAAGGGCCGCGCCGGCCGTCAGGACAGTAGCCGAAAGCAGTGCGGCAAGGAGGCAGGCAACCGATCGATTTGCGGACATCATGATCCCTGGTGAAAGGCCGAGGTCCGGATCTCCGGCTCGGAGGCACGGCATGGTACACCGTGCGGTTGAGGCTTCGCGTCACGAAGCAGAGAACGCAATCAACTCGGGAGCAAGCCAGTTGCCCGAAGCTGCATAAAGGGCCGGCAGCCAGCTCTGCCTGCCGAAACGTCGGGGCAGGGCAGGAGCGCTATTGCTCCTTCTCCTTGCCGGACAGGATGTCGAAATAGGTTCTCTTCGAATTATCCGGGCCGGAGCCGTAGGCGTAGTTCGACGACGGCGTCTGATATCCCGGCGGCGGCTCCACCAGCGATTGGCGTGGTGGCTCCGACGTGAACTGCTTGGACTCGGGGCCGTTCCCTTTGAACAGTTTCCACAGGCCGCCGGTGTATCCAAGTTGGGCAGGGCTGAGCGTCGGATTAGCGGGGTTGTTGCCCGGCTGGACCGGATCATTGCCGGTCTTTTCTGCGGCAGCCGTCTTGTGGGCGTTCAACTCGGCGGGCGACAGCGGCTGGGCATTTTTCCAGTACTCCGTCACCTTGTTGCCTGCCTTCTTCCGCGCGGCGATGGCTTCCTTGCGGAGCCTCTCGTCGGGGTCCTTCGGCCAGTTTGGCGCAACCGCGGCCTCCGTCGCGGCAGGCGGCGGCAGGTCGAGCTTGGGCGGCACGACCAGCGGCGAACGTTCGCGGTACTCGATGCCGGGCTTCTCCATGCTCTTGGCGCCGAGGCCGGTCATCAGATTATCGATGAGCTTCTCTTCGAAGGTCATGTCGTCGTCCTCGTCGTCGTCACCAGCGCGGGCGGCGCCGGTCGACATGACGAGACCAATGCCGAGCGCGACAGCGGACAATCTCAATGCTCGCCAGAATCCCCATTGGGAGTCTCGAAGCATCGAACCGCTGGTTTTCGAGCTGCGCATCACTGTACCTGTACTGTACCTGTTCCATATTGTGGCAGATCGCCGCTCGCACGCGGCTCCACCCTCGCAAAAACCGGGTTCCGCCTGCCGGTCCGTATCGGCCGGGATCAGGGCGCTTTTGCGGCGGGTACCCCCAACAAGGAATCATACAATAGTGCCGCTACCCCGGCAACGATCGCCACGTCCGCGAGGTTGAACACATACCAATTGTAGGTATTTCCGCCGATCTCGATATGGAACAGGGCGAAATCGATCACCGCGCCATGGACGAAGCGATCGATGCCGTTGCCGATGGCACCGCCGATGATCAGCCCCAGCGCGATAGTGGCAAGCCGGGTGTGCGAGCGGACCATCCAGATCGCCAGGGCGACCACAGCAACGACCTTTACAGCCATCAGCGCGAGCTGCGCTGCCTGGCCGTCGTTCTGGAGCCAGCCGAAGCTGATGCCGACGTTCTTGGCCAGCACCAGGTCGAAGAACGGCGTCACCTTCACCACGCCGCGGCGGGCGAGGTCGAACACGTTCAGCAGCCAGAGCTTTGAAGCCTGGTCGGCCACGAGCGTGGTCACGGCCGCGAGGATGCCGGCGCGGAGCGGGCTCATGCCGGGGATCAGACCGCCACCCCCAACGCCTTCCATTCGCGCAGCGCCTTGGCGTCGCGCGGGGTGACGTCGGGGTATTCAGCGTCTGCGCCGACCATTGGGGAGATCTTCCAGGAGCGGGCGCATTTGGTGCCGAGCGCCTTCTCCACCACGACAGCGACACCAGGCACGGCATCGAGCCGGAACGCTCCCGCCGGCGCCTCGCCCTCCCGCACCTCGTAATTCGAGGTGATGCAGATCTCGGCGAGATCGACGTCGAACAGCGTCGCCAGCATGTTGCGGTCGGCAACATGGATCACCGGCGAGGCTTCCAGCGACGAGCCGATGTTCTTGGCGGCGCGTTCGAGCTCAAGCGCCCCGGTGACGACGCGGCGGACGTTGCGGATCGTCTCCCATTTCGCGGCGAGCTTGTCGTCGCGTAAGCCTTCGAGATCGACCGGGAACAGCGTCAGATGAACAGACGGTTCGGCATCTGGCCGGTACATGCGCCAGCCTTCCTCCGCGGTGAAACTGAGGATCGGCGCCAGCCATTTCAGGATCGAGGCGCACAGCAGGTCGATCGTCGTCAGCGCCGCCTTGCGCGTCAGCGAGGATGGCGGATCGCAATACAGCGTGTCCTTGCGGATATCGAAATAGAACGCCGAGAGCTCGCTGTTGAGGAAGGCGGACAGGATCGCGACCACGGTCTTGAAGTCGAACTCCCGATAGGCCTTGCCGATCGCTGCGGCGCGCATCGCGAGCTCGTGCAGCATCAGCCGCTCGAGTTCCGGCATCTCGGCAGGCGCCACTGCGTCGGCCGGCCTGTAATGATGCAGCGTGCCGAGCATCCAGCGCACGGTGTTGCGCAGCTTGCGGTAGGTCTCGACGGTATTCTTCAGGATCTCGGGGCCGATGCGCTGGTCGTCGGTGTAGTCGCAGGATGCGACCCAGAGTCTCAGGATGTCGGCGCCAGATTCCTTGATGACGGCCTGCGGCTCGATGGTGTTGCCGAGCGACTTCGACATCTTGCGGCCGTCCTCGGCCTGGGTGAAGCCGTGGGTCAGCACGATGTCATAGGGCGCGCGGCCGCGGGTGCCGCAGCTCTCCAGCAGCGAGGAGTGGAACCAGCCGCGATGCTGGTCCGAGCCCTCCAGATACATCACCGTGTCGGTGCCGCCGTCGACCTTGCGCCTGATGCCGGCGAGGCCCGGGAAATGCACGGGGTCTTCGAGCACGAAGGCGTGGGTGGAGCCGGAATCGAACCAGACGTCGAGAATGTCGTCGACCTTCTGCCAGTCCTCGCTCGCGCGCGGGCCGAGGAAGCGCTCGCGGGCTCCCTTCGCGTACCAGGCGTCGGCGCCTTCCTTCTCGAAGGCTTCGCCGATACGGGCATTGACGGCCTCGTCCTGGAGGATCTCGGCGGAGCCGTCACCCTTCTCGCGCACGAACACGGCGATCGGCACGCCCCAGGCACGCTGGCGCGAGATCACCCAGTCGGGGCGCGCCTCGATCATGCCATTGATGCGGTTCTCGCCCGACGGCGGTACCCATTGCGTCACCGAGATCGCGTGCAGCGCACGGGTGCGTAGCGTGTCGCCGCTCCTGGCTTGGCCGCCCTGCGTAACGTCCATAGCGCCAGGCTTGCCCGGCGCGTCCACAACAGGCTTGTCCATCGCGATGAACCATTGCGGCGTATTGCGGAAGATCACCGGCTTCTTGGAGCGCCAGGAATGCGGATATTGATGCTTCAACCGGCCGCGCGCGAGCAGCATGCCTCTTTCGACGAGCGCCTTGATCACGGCCTCGTTGGCGTCGCCCTTCTCCCCCTTGTCGTTGATGACACGCTTGCCGGCAAAGCCCGGCGCATGATCGGTGTAGGCGCCGTTCTCGTCGACGGTGTAGGGGATCGCCGTGTTGATGCCGCGCGCATCGAGATCGCGCGCCTGTGCCATCCAGGCGTCGAAGTCCTCGCGGCCATGACCGGGCGCAGTATGGACGAATCCGGTGCCGGTGTCGTCGGTGACGTGGTCGCCGGGCAATAGCGGCACGATGAAATCGTAGCCGCCGGCAACGCCCCTCAGCGGATGGGCACATTCGATCGCGTCGATGGTGTCGGCGGGGACGTCGCGGACCTTCTCATAGGCCGTCACGCGCGCCTGCTTGAAGACTTCTTCAGCGAGCGCGTCGGCGAGGATCAGGAGATCGCCGGTCTTGGCCCAATTGTCGGCGGGCGCATCCGTCACCTTGTACAGGCCATAGGCGATCTTCGGCGAGAACGAGATGGCGCGATTGCCGGGCAGGGTCCAGGGCGTGGTGGTCCAGATCACCACGCTTGCAGCGGCGAGTGCGCCATGCGCGGGCGAAGTGACCGGGAATTTCACCCACACCGTGTCGGAGGTGTAGTCCTCGTACTCGACCTCGGCTTCGGCCAGCGCGGTCTTCTCGACCACGCTCCACATCACCGGCTTGGAGCCACGATAGAGCGTGCTGTTGGCGGCGAACTTCATCAGTTCGCGCGCGATCTGGGCTTCGGCGGGATAGCTCATGGTGGCGTAGGGATGGTCCCAGTCGCCGATCACCCCGAGGCGCTTGAACTCCTCGCGTTGCACGCCGAGCCAATGCGTTGCGTAGGCCCGGCACTCGCGGCGGAAATCGATCATCGCGGTACTGTCGCGGAAATCGGGCTTCTGCTTGCCCTTCTTGCGATAGTGCTCTTCCTCGACCTTCCATTCGATCGGCAGGCCGTGGCAGTCCCAGCCCGGCACGTAGTTGGAATCGAAGCCGAGCATCTGCTGGCTCTTGGTGACGAGATCCTTCAGGATCTTGTTGAGCGCCGTGCCGATATGGATGTTGCCGTTGGCATAGGGCGGGCCGTCGTGCAGCACGAACTTGGCGCGGCCGTTCGCAGCCTGGCGCAGCTTCTCGTAGAGGCCGATCTCGTACCAGCGCTTGAGGATCTCCGGCTCGCGCTGCGGGAGGCCGGCACGCATCGGGAATTCGGTCTGCGGCAGGAACAGGGTCTTCGAATAGTCTTTGACTTCAGACTTTTGGGACTTTTGCGGCTTTTCGGACATGAGGCTGACTGGCTCGGAAGGGCGCGGGAACGGAGGGCGATGCGGAATCGCGGGGTGAAACGACAAATCCCGGTCTTGCGCCGAGCCTTCAGGCTCAGGCGGAAGCCGGGCCGCTAATCCCTATGATGCGCCGCGCAAACATGGGCTCTCCATAGCAGGGGGCTAAGGGAAGCGCAAAGGTTCGGGGAGGCCCGGTTCGGGCTCAATCGATGGCGCCGAGCTGCGGAAACGCGTCCGGGGCGGCGGCCAGCATGGCGCGGGCACGGGCGGAATCTTCGTCCATCTGCCGGATCAGGGCCTCGATACCCTCGAATTTCAGCTCCTCGCGGATGAAGCCGATGAAGGCGCAGTCCAGCGCCTGCCCGTAAAGATCGTCTTTGAAGTCGAACAGGAAGATCTCGAGCAGCGGAGCGCCATTATCGAAGGTCGGGCGGCGGCCGAAGCTTGCCACGCCGTCGAGCCGCTCGGCGCCGCGGCCGACCCGCACCGCATAGATGCCGTGCTTCAGGCCGCAATTGGCGTCCAGGCGGATGTTGGCGGTGGGATAGCCGAGATCACGGCCGCGCTTCTCGCCATGGATAACCTCGCCAGTGACGAACCAGGGCGCGCCCAGCATGGCGGTAGCCTCACCAAGGAGACCTTCGGCGAGTGCGATCCGGATGGCGCTGGAGGACACCGGCCGTTCATCGATATCGACATGCGCCTGCACGTCGACCTCGATTCCAAGCCGGGGCGCCTCGCTGACGAGGAGGCTCGGCGAGCCGACCCGTCCCTTGCCGAAATGGAAGTCGTAACCCACCGCGATCCCGCTGACGCCGAGCCGACCGATCAGGTCGTGGTGAATGAAATCTTGCGCGCTGGTCCCGGCGCGTGCCTTGTCGAAGGTCATGACCACGGCGCCGGCAAGCCCCGTGCCGGCCAAAAGCCGCAGCTTGGCCCGTTCGTCGGTCAAGCGGAACTGCGGAGTGTTGGGGCTGAAAAACCGCCGCGGGTGCGGCTCGAAGGTCAGCGCCAGCGCAGGGCGGCCATGTGCGCGGCCCATCTCCAGGGCTGCGGCGATCACGGCGCGGTGACCGAGATGAACCCCGTCGAAATTGCCCATGGCGACCACGGCGCCCCTTGGAATCGCGGAGTCCGGCGTGGTGTCGCGGATAACGTTAAAATGCGGAGCCATCAGGGGAATTCTCGAACCGGCGGGACCGGCCGGAACGGTGGCGCGACAGGCCCGATGAAGTCAAGCGGGAGGGAGGCAAGCCTGTCGAATGCGACTTCAGCTCTTTCGGGACGGGCCCCAGTTAACGCGCTGTTTAACGCCTTGGTGCTAGTTCTTGCGTCTGGAACAGGCGGGCTCCGGCCCGGCAGGTCCGATCGTAGTAGTCCTGGGTTTGCGTGGGGGGAGTCGAGATGGCGGTTGATTTGTCGATGCCGGTTCTGGTGGTGGATGACTACAGCACCATGATCCGTATCATCAGGAATCTGCTGAAGCAGCTTGGCTTCGAGAACATCGATGATGCGAGCGACGGTTCGGCAGCACTGAACAAGATGCGCGGCAAGAAGTACGGACTCGTGATTTCCGACTGGAACATGGAGCCGATGACGGGTTACGACCTGTTGCGCGAAGTGCGCGCGGATCCGAACCTCGCCACAACGCCCTTCATCATGATCACGGCGGAATCCAAGACCGAGAACGTGATCGCGGCCAAGAAGGCCGGCGTGAACAACTACATCGTCAAGCCGTTCAATGCGGCGACGCTGAAGACCAAGATCGAGGCGGTCTTCCCGGACATGGCGAGCGCGTAAGCGCGCACTTCGCCAAACAACAATTTTCCATTGCGATCGTCATGCCCGGGCTTGTCCCGGGCATCCACGTTCTTGAGCGCCAGAAGAAAGACGTGGATGGCCGGGTCAAGCCCGGCCATGACAACGTCTAGCACTTAACGATTCGCGCGAGCCGGATCGTCACCACTTCAATTCGCGCATCAGCGCCTTCGGCGGGTGGCCAAACAATTCCATCACCGATGTCGGGTCGAGTTGATCGAGGCCCTCGAACTCCTCGGCGTGGATGCCGCGGGTCACGAACAGGCAGTCGATGCCGAATTCGCGTGCGCCGGTTAAGTCGGTGCGGACGGAATCGCCGATCGCCAGCACCTTTTTACGGTCGATCTGGTGGCCCTGGCGTTCCCCGGCGAGCGCCATTGCGCGCTCGTAGATCGGCCGGTGCGGCTTGCCGTAGAAGATCACTTCGCCGCCGAGTTCGCGATAGAGCTCCGCGATGGCGCCGGCGCAATAGATCAGCCGGTCGCCGCGCTCCACCACGATGTCGGGGTTGGCGCAGACCAGCGTCAGCTTGCGCTCGCGCGCCTTCAGCATCATGCCGCGATAGTCTTCGGCCGTCTCGGTCTCGTCGTCATAGAGGCCGGTGCAGACGATGTAATCGGCCTCCTCCAGCGGCGCGGTCGCCGCGTCGAGGCCGCGATAGATCGAGTTGTCGCGCTCGGGGCCGAGCCAGAACATCTTGCGGCCCGGATGCTCGGCGACGTAGAGCCGGGTCAAGTCGCCCGACGAGACGATCGCGTCGTAGGTCTCGTCGGCGACGCCGAGCTTGCGCAATTGCCGCTGCACGGAGTCGGCGGGACGCGGCGCGTTGGTGATCAGGATCACCGTACCGCCATGGCCGCGATAAGTGTGCAGCGCCTCGCAGGCCTCGGGAAAGGATTCGAGGCCGTTGTGGACCACGCCCCAGATGTCGCTGAGCACGACTTCGACGCCGCCTACGAGCTCGCGCAGGCTTTCGGCGAAATGCAGCGTGGTCATGACGTGCGTGGCCGATCAGATGCGGCGCGCGAGTGCGGCGTTGCCGGTGATGCGTTGTGCTGGAGCTGCGGCCGAAGTCGTGCCTTGGCTGGGGGAAGCGGAGCCATTGGATCCCTGAATGTCCTGCGCCTGGTTCGGCGAGGCCCCGCCGGTAGCAGATGCCCCCTCCGGCCGCAATGGCCGGGGCGGCGCGAACAGGAAGCCCTGGCCAAACCGCACGTCATAATCGAGCAGGTCCAAGACCGCGCGCTCGCCTTCGATCCTTTCGGCGATCAGGTCGATGCCGAAGCGGCCGAGCAGGTCGGAGAGGTCGGAGGGATGGATGTCCGAGGCCGAGGCCTGTTTCGGGTCGAGCAGCAACGTGGCCGGCACCTTGATGAAGCGCACCCCGCGGTCGGCCAGCTCGCGCGGCTCGATGCGAAGATCGGTGACATGGTCGATCGAGAAACGGAAGCCACGCTGGGCGAGCGCTGCGAGATTCTCGGTCTCGGCCGGGCCGAGATTGCGGAACGTCGATTGCTTGAACTCCAGCACCAGCGAGGGCGCCAGCGCCCGGTTGGCTTCGAGGAAGTCGAGGCATTGTGCGAAGGTGGTGGAATTGCCGAGGGTGGAGGCCGCGACGTTGCAGAACACGCCGACCTCCTTGTTGCGCACCATCAGGCGCCGCAGCACCTGCACACAGCGCAGCATCACCATGTTGTCGATACGCCCGATCAGCCCGGAAGCCTCCGCGATGCTGATGAACTCCTCGGCTGCGATCAGCTGGTCGCGCTCGTCGCGCAGGCGCGTCACAGCCTCGTAGAACCGCACCTTGCGCTGCGGCAATGTCACCATCGGCTGGAGGAAGATGTCGATGCGATTCTCGTCGATCGCGTTGCGCAGCGTCGCCAGCAGCTGGGTCTGGTTGCGCCCGGTGGCCGTCGCAATCGGATTGGCGGCCCGGGTCTGGACTGCCGGTACCGGCCGTGACGGCGGTGCGGGCATCGGGGGAGGAGCGACCGGCCGCTCCTCGAACGGCGCAACCAGGTCGATCGGCGCCTCCGGCTCGGGCCTGGCGACCGGGGCGGGAGCCGGCGCCGGCACGCCGCCGGCCAGCAAATCCTCATGGACCGACACGGTGGTGGCGAGCTGTCTGACCAATCCGCCGAGCTCGTTGATCTCGCCGGCCACCGACTGGATGCGCTCGGAATTGGTCGAATTGGACGAGGCGATGCGTCCCTCGATCGCAGCTAACCGGCGGCCGAACTCGGCGACCTGGCGGGCGAGGTCGGCGGTGCCGCGGGATAGATCGGCGATCTGGCCGCCGACGTCGCTGCGGTCGCGCAGCCGCATAGACACCGCGTTGTAGAGGATCAGGAAGGTCAGCGCGGTCAGCGCCACGATCGCGGATTCGGTTCCGCTGATCCCGGCGACGGCGTAGAGCACGAGCCCGAGCGAGGCCGCGACCAGGACCATGCAGATGGCGATGAAGATCGTCGAAATGCGAATCATGCCGCGCGTTACGCCTCAAGATCTGACTGCCTCACCCGGGAAAACACGGGCCGCTGTACGATCCCGTCACGCCTCATGCGTCCCCAAGCCCGCAGGAGCTTAACATCATTGTTGATTCGAGGGGATAGCGGCGCGTTCTCAGGCGCGGTCAGGCTGGCGCGGCGGCTCCGACAGTGTCAGCAGAGACGGCCTCGCGGGTGCCGAGCGGCTTGGGTGGCCCCTCGGTCGTGTCCTTCAGCGTCTGCCGCTCGACCTCCGAATTCAGCTCGGCGCCGAACATGACGACGATCGCCGACATCCACATCCACATCATCAGGCCGATCGCGGCGCCCAGCGAGCCGTAGGTCGCGTTGTAGTTGGCGAATTCCGAGAGATACCAGGACAGCAGCGCCGAGCCAGCAATCCAGAGGATGGCGGCGATGACCGCGCCGAGGCTCAGCCATTGCCAGCGCGGCGCATCGCGGCTGGGCGCGAAGCGGTAGAGGATCGCGAGCGCCACCAGCAGGATGAGGAACATCAGCGGCCACCGTGCCAGCGCCACGATCAGCTTGCTTTCGGGCGCCATGCCGAGATGATTGAGCGTCAGCGGGAAGGCGACGACAACCCCCACCATCACCAGCAGCGCCACGATGCCGCCGACCGTGAAGGCCAGCGATACCATGTTGAGCTTGATGAAGCTGCGCTTCTCGCGCTCCTCATAGGCCACGTTGAGAGCGTCGAAGATCGCCTTGACGCCGGCATTGGCGCTCCAGATCGCAAGCAGGAGGCCGAACAGGAACGTGGCGCCGAGGGTGGTGTTGCCGTTCGAGACCACGCGCGCCACCTGGTCCTCGACGATCTGGAACGAGCCCTCCGGCAGCATGGCCGCAAGCGTCTGCAGATTGGCGCTGATCGTCGCAGGATTGGCGAACAGGCCGTAAGAGGAAACCAGCGCCGTGACCGCCGGAAAGATCGCGAGCAGCCCGAAGAACACGACGCCGCCCGCTGTCGCGAGCAGACGGTCGTCGCCGATCCGCTGATAGGTACGCCAGAAGATATCCTTCCAGCCCGCCCAAGGGATTGCGAACGGGCTCTTGGCGCGGCGGCCATGGCCAGGCTGCACCGCGGCGTTGGCCGGGTTCGTTTCCGGTGAATTCGCCTCGCCGTTGCGCCGGTCTTGCGGAGAGCCCGACCTGGCAAGGTTCGAATCCTGGAAGTAGCGCTCCGCGGTGAGCACGAAGATGGCCGTCGCCGCCACCAGCATCCAACTGTCGATCTGCTCGGAACGCCGCTCCGGCATTCACGCCTCCAGATCATGCCTGCGCCGACGCCTGGCGGCCGTCAACCCGACCAGACCGATGGCTGCGAGCATCAGGGCAAGTTGCACGGGACGGCTGGCCCCGGTCGACCAGACTTTGCTGCCATGACTACGTTCACCCGGCGCAAGCGGAACGAGGGGAATCGTCGTCGCGACCTCCTTCACGGCCTGCTTGACCGTTCCGCGCGGGATGCGCGGCGTCGCGATCGCAACGCGCATGCGGCTGGCAAGCGGCACGATTGCCTTGCTCGGCCGCTTCATCATCGCCATGGCGACGCCGGCGCAGACAGCAGCCGACACCAGCAGCACGGCCGCAACGGCACCAAAACCCCAGAATTGTCCGTAGGCGATCGCGACCCAGCGGTACAGGGCGATCAGGCCGACGAAGAAGGTCGCGATCAGGAACACTCCGGCGACCGCGAATAGTCCCGCCGCGACCGCATATGACGTCGCGCGTCCCGTGGCCTGACTGGTGCGGTCACGCAAATACGATCGCGCGGCGCGTTTGAGGTGGTTGAGCTTGAGCGCCATGCCGGCGCGCAGCAATTCGCCCGATGGCGCGAGCATGCGGACATCCTCCGAGAGCAAGACAGTTCGTCGGGGATGAACGTGGCGGAATTTGACTTGTTCCGCCGGGGCGCAGTCGCGGTAACGGATCAGCCGAGATCGGCGGCCGCGATCCAGAACACCTCGCCCTCGGAGTCCTCGGTGTCGAGCCAGAGCAGCGGCAGTTCCGGAAAGACCTCGTCGACCAATGCGCGGCCGCGGCCGATCTCGCAGATCAGCCCGCCATCCGGTGTCAGGTGATCGGGCGCCTCGCGCAGGATCCGCCGCACCACGTCGAGACCGTCGGCGCCGCCGTCGAAGGCGAGCTTGGGCTCGGCACGGCATTCCGGCGGCAGCGCGGCCATGCCGTCCGCGTCGACGTAAGGCGGGTTGGTGATGATCAAATCGTACCTATCGTCGCCGAGGGGGGCGAACAGGTCGCCGCGATAGAGGCTGATTCGCTCCTCGAGCCCGTATTCGCCGACATTTCGCGTGGCGACCTCGAGTGCGCCCTTGGAGATATCGACGGCATCGACGGTGGCGTTCGGGAAATGATGCGCGGCGAGGATGGCGAGGCATCCGGATCCCGTGCAGAGATCGAGCACGCGTTCGACGGCCGTGGGATCGTCGATCAGCGATCCGGCCTCGCCGTGGCCGCCGAAGTGCGAATCCAGCAGCTCGCCGATGAAGGAGCGCGGAACGATGACGCGCTCGTCGACATAGAAGGGCAGGCCGCGCATGTAGATCTTGTTGACGAGATAGGCGGCCGGCTTGCGCGTGGTCACGCGCCGATGGATCAGATCAAGGACGGTCTTGCCCTCCGCGGCCGTGACGCGGGCGTTGGCGAAGCTCTCGAGCTGTTCGGGATGCAGATGCAGCGCCTCGCAGACCAGGAAAGCCGCTTCGGCGACCGGATCGGTAGTGCCATGGGCAAAAGCGAGTTTGGCTTCGTTGAAGCGGCTCACCGCATAGCGGACGAAATCGAGCAGCGTGAGGAGCTCGCCGCGCCCCAGTTTCGCGAGTTTTGGCGCGGCCGCGCGGCGCGTGGTCTTTTTGGCTGCGCGTGCCATCAGGATTTTGTCCAGCGTGCGGCGGCTTCGTCGTCGCGGGCCTGCGCCTCGACCCAGCCGGTGCCGGATTCGCTCTCTTCCTTCTTCCAAAACGGCGCGCTGGTCTTGAGATAGTCCATCAGGAACTCGGCCGCCTGGAATGCGGCCTGGCGGTGCTGGGAGGCGGTCAGCACCAGCACGATGTTCTGGCCCGGCACGAAGCGACCGACGCGGTGGATCACCGTGACGCCGTTCAGCGGCCAACGCGAGATCGCCTCGTCGACATGACGCTTGATCTCTTCCTCGGCCATGCCGGGATAATGTTCCAGGGTAAGCGCAGCGATCTTCGCGCTGTCCTCATCGCCGCGGCAGATGCCAGAGAAGGTCACGACGGCGCCGATGTCGGTACGGCTCTTGGTCAGGAGTGCGATTTCGCGGGCGACATCGAAGTCGTCCTCCTGGATGCGGATGGTGACGGGACAGGTGGTGACGGGGGACGTCATGGCCTAGCCGCCGGTCATCGGCGGGAAGAACGCAATCTCGCGGGCGCCCGAGATCGCGGCGTCCGATTTGACATGGGCGTGGTCGATCGCGGCGCGGATCACCTTCGGCTTCTCGAACGCATAGGCATAGGCCTCGCTTTGGCTGGACAGCCAGGCGATCAGCTCCTCGACGGTGCGCACGGTCGCAGGCGGCTCAATGGTCTCCTCCGCCTTGCCGACGCGCTCGCGCACCCAGGCGAAATACTTCACCTTCATCCCTCGTCCTCCTTGATGAGGTGATGGATGCCGGCGCGGAAATAATCGTAGCCTGTGTAGATGGTCAGGATCGCCGAGGCCCACAGCAGCGCCAGTCCGACCATCGAGACGACGGGCACCGCCTCGTCGCCGGCCGGACCAGCGAGCAGGAAGCCGATGGCGACGAGTTGAACCGTGGTCTTCCACTTGGCAAGCTTGGTCACGGGCACGCTGACGCGGAGTGCGGCGAGGTATTCGCGCAGGCCCGAGACCAGGATCTCGCGGCACAGGATCACGATGGCAGCCCACAGCGACCAGCCATGGATGATGCCGTCGGCGGCCAGCATCAGCAGGCACGAGGCGACCAGCAGCTTGTCGGCAATCGGATCGAGCATCCGGCCGAAGGCCGATTGCTGATTCCAGATTCGCGCGTAATAGCCGTCGAGATAATCGGTCACAGCCGCGCCGATGAAGATGGCCACCGCCACCCAGCGCAGCCACAGCGGCTCGTCCATGATCGACTGCGCGTAGATGCACCCGACCACGACCGGGATCGCAGCGATCCGGCCATAGGTCAGGATGTTGGGAAGGGACATCGAGCGCCTGGTTGCCCCTCGTGTCGTCGCGATGTTCATCCGTCCTACCAATACCGCTGGTGCCTGAACGTCAACCGTCCCGCTCCCAAATGGGGCACGGGATGCAACGACCATATGACCGCGTCCCCTTTAATTCATCCCGGCTGGGGATGGAAATACTCGAAAATCCTGCGCGCACTCTCGGCGCTCACCCCCGGAACCTTGCCGAGATCGGCGATCGAGGCCCGTTCGATCTCCTTCAGGGTTCCGAAATGATGCAGCAAGGCACGTTTGCGTGACGGGCCGATGCCCGGAATCTCCTGCAAACCGGCCTCGCGGATGTCCTTCTTGCGCAGCTTGCGGTGCGAGCCGATGACGAAGCGGTGGGCCTCGTCGCGCAGGCGCTGGATGAAATAGAGCACGGGGTCCCGCGGCTCCAGCTTGATGGCCTCGCGCTCGGGCATGAACAGGGTCTCGCGGCCGGCATCCCGGTCCGGCCCCTTCGCGACCGACATCAGCGACACCTGGGTCAGGCCGAGATTTGCGAAGATCTCGCGGACGGCGTTGAGCTGGCCGCGGCCGCCGTCGATGATCACGAGATCGGGCCATTGCGGAAAATCGTCGTCCTTTGCCTTGTTGTTTTCCCTGGCCGCCCCCTCCTCGGGCGGGTTGATCAGACGTTTCAAGCGGCGCTCGAGGACCTCGCGCATCATGGCGAAGTCGTCGCCAGGCGTGATCCCTTCCGACTTGATGTTGAACTTGCGGTACTGGTTCTTCACGAAGCCGTCCGGGCCGGCGACGATCATGGCGCCGACCGCATTGGTGCCCTGGATGTGGCTGTTGTCGTAGACCTCGATGCGCTTGGGTGAGTGCGGGAGGTGCAGCGTCGCGGCCATGGCGTCCAGCAGACGGCTCTGCGTCGCGGTGTCCGCGAGCTTGCGGCCGAGAGCCTCGCGCGCATTGGTCAGCGCGTGGGCGACCAGCTCCTTCTTCTCGCCGCGCTTGGGCGCGATGACCTCGACCTTGTGGCCGGCCTTGATCGAGAGCGCATTGGCGAGCAGCTCGCTTTCCTCGATCTCGTGCGAGAGCAGGATGTTCCTCGGCGGCGGCTTGTCGTCGTAGAACTGGGCGAGGAAGGAACCCAGCACCTCTTCCGGCGTGAATGTCTTCTCCGCGCGCGGAAAATAGGCGCGGTTGCCCCAGTTCTGCCCGGTGCGGAAGAAGAACACTTCGACGCAGGAGAAGCCGCCGTCCTGGTAGATGGCGAACACGTCGGCTTCTTCCACCGTGCGCGGATTGATGCCCTGTTGCGACTGGATCGCCGAGAGAGCGGCGAGACGGTCGCGGTAGAGCGCGGCGCGCTCGAATTCGAGCTCGCCAGCCGCCTTCTCCATCTCGCCGGCGAGCTCCTGCTTCACCGCATGGCTCTTGCCGGACAGGAAGTCGCTCGCCTCGCGCACCAGCGTCGTATAGCCGGGGAAGTCGATCTCGCGGGTGCAGGGGCCGGCGCAGCGGCGGATCTGGTAGAGCAGGCAGGGCCGGGTGCGGCTCTCGAAGAAGGAATCGGTGCAGGAGCGGATCAGGAACGCGCGCTGCAGCGCCGTGATGGTGCGGTTGACCGCACCGGCGGAGGCGAACGGACCGAAATAACGCCCGGGCCGGCTCTGCGCGCCGCGATGTTTCAGGATCTGCGGCGCCCAATGATCGCCGGTGATCAGGATATAGGGAAAAGACTTGTCGTCGCGCAGCTGCACGTTGAAGCGCGGCCGAAGCTGCTTGATGAGGTTGGCTTCCAGCAGCAGCGCTTCGGTCTCGGTGTTGGTCGAGACGATTTCCACGGTAGCAGTGGCTGCGATCATGCGCAGGATGCGCGCCGGCTGCGGCGCATTCTGGCGCGCATAGTTGGAGAGGCGCTTTTTGACGTTCTTGGCCTTGCCGACATAGAGCACGTCGGCATTCGCATTGAGCATGCGATAGACGCCCGGCGAGGTGGGGGCGAGGCGGACCGCGCGTTCGATCGCCTCGTGGCCGGTCGCCAGCGGCCCTTCGCCGACGGCGCCGCTCTCTTCCAGGATGTCCGGCAGACGCGCATCGTCCTCGTCCTCGCCACCAATGGTGGCAGGATCGAGGTCCGGCGCCAGGCTCTCTGGCGGGGCGTCGGTCGTCGCGCGGCGTGGCGATTTGCGCGCGCGTGCGTCGTCCGGATTGTCGGTGGAATCGTGAGCCATGATGCGAATTTAGGCGCTGGGGGGGCCGATTTGAAGTTCCGGCCATGCGACACGCACAGAATGGTGGCGCAGTTCCGGGTAACGCTTGCTTAAGCCTGTTAACAGCGCAGTAACCCGGCTTAACAGGCCTTTAACTTAAAACTCTCGATAAATCCTGCGCGAAGAAGTGGTGGTTCCGTAACCATGCGGTTTTGCCTCGCGCGGCGGCGCAGGCATCGCACGGGTTGCAGCAGTTGCGTTGGAGTGTGCGATGAAGAGGCTCGTTGTGGGCGCAGCTGCGTTGGTTGCAGCCGGCTGGACAGCTTCGGCAGAGGCCGCCGATTTCAATTACGGGCAGCGTGCCCCCTATACCGTCAACCAGCCGCTCAATGCGTATAGCTGGGCCGGTCCTTATCTCGGCGGCAATGTCGGCTACGAATGGGGCTCGGTCGACAACAATCCCTCGAAGCCGTCGGGCTTCGTCGGCGGTGTTCAGGCCGGCTACAACTTCCAGAATGGCCCGTGGGTGTTCGGCGTCGAAGGCGACATCCAGGCCGCCGGTGCCGACGACACTTTCGCACCGTGGAAGTTCTCCAATCCCTGGTTTGGCACCCTGCGCGGCCGTGCCGGCTATGCCTTCAGCAATGTGCTGTTCTATGGCACCGCCGGCCTCGCCTTCGGTGAACTGCGCGGGCAGACCTTCGGCGGGACGGAGTCGCACACCACTGCCGGCTGGACCATCGGTGGCGGCGCGGAAATGGGCCTCGCGCCGAACTGGAGCGCCAAGCTCGAATATCTCTACATCGATCTGTCGACGAGCCAGTTCGCAATTACGGGCGTGTCAAACGGCTATAGCGCCAGCGTTGTGCGCGCAGGCGTAAACTATCGCTTCTGATAGCTGAAGAAGAAAATACCGGACTACAACCTCCCGGCCGCTCGCGGCCGGTTTTTTTCGCCAAGGATTGCGCCGCGTGTTTTGCGTCAGGCCCGTTAAAGCGCGATGCGATCAGGATGAATCGTCATCGCGCTTTAGATTGTTGTTTACGCATGATCTTTTCGGAAAACCGCTGCGCACTTTTCCGGATCATGCTTCAGGAGAGGATGACCAGATTGACGGCCTTCGGCCCCTTGCCCTTCTTGTCCGGTTCGACTTCGAAAGTAATACGCTGCCCTTCCGCAAGGTCCTTCAGTCCGGCCCGCTCCACAGCAGTAATGTGCACGAAGACGTCGCGGCCGCCGTCGTCAGGCTTGATGAAACCGTAGCCGCGTTCGCCGTTGAAAAACTTAACCGTTCCCGTCATGGCCATCGGGAAACTCCCCCTCATTGCTCCTCCGCCGCGACGCAGACTCGCGTCACGACATGACCGGGCGTTACGAAGCCCGGGAGCTGGCCAATCCTTGGGCGGACCTCAACGGTCCGGCCGGATCCTTCTTAGGCCTTCACTCCGCCGCAACCATTCGCGGAAGCGGAACGTAAAGCCAGTCACAGAATCAGCATAATACGGTTCTCTCCAGATTGACTACCGCTCCTGCATATTTTTCCCAAGAATGCCGGAGTGTTACGGCCTCGGTACCTCCAACCGGAATCTGGCCGCGCCGCCCTGGCCGAGCGGGATTTCCAGCTCGGGCAAGATCGTCCTGAGCTCGCCCTGCAGCGTGTAGGGCGGATTGACAATCAGGAGCCCCGTGGAGGCGAGAGCCCCGCCATCGAGCTGGGGCGCGACGCTGAACTCGAGGCGCAGACATTTTCCCGTTGGTTTTGCTGCAGCTGCGAGCCGCGCCACCGTTTGGGCCAGCATGTCGGTGGCACGCCGGCTCTTGGCCGGATACCAAATCACATAGATGCCGGTTGGCCATTTCGCGAAGGCCGTCGAGAAGGCTTCACCCAGCCGTTCGAACTCGTCCTTCGCCTCGAAGGGCGGATCAATCAGCACGAGGCCGCGCCGCTCCTTTGGCGGCACGAAGGCCGGCAGCGCCACCCAGCCGTCGAGGTCGACCACGCGGGCCTGTTCGTCGCGGCGCAGCATGTCGATCAGCGCTTTTCGCGCCTTCGGCTCGAGTTCGCAGGCGACGAGCCGGTCCTGCGGCCTGAGCAGGCCGCGCGCGATCAACGGCGAGCCCGGATAGGCCTTGAGCTCACCCTTCGGATTGAAGGCGCGGACGATGTCGAGATAAGGCTTGGTCAGCGCCGCGCTCTCGTTCGACAGGCGGGCCTGCATCAGCCGCGCGATGCCGGTCAGCCATTCGCCGCTCCGCCGTGCCTCGTCGCTGTCGAGATCGTAGAGGCCGGCGCCGGCATGGGTGTCGATGACGCGGAACGCCCCCGGCTTGTCCTGCAGATACGTGATGATGCGCGCCAGCACGATGTGCTTGATGACATCGGCGAAGTTGCCGGCGTGGAAGGCGTGGCGGTAGTTCATGGTGGACAGTTACGACATCGCGCGCCGAAAGTAACTGCCGTCATTCCGGGGCGGTGCGCCAGCACCGAGCCCGGAATCCATCTCGCTGCCGGCAACGCGGATAGATGGATTCCGAGCTCGCGCTCCGCGCGCCCCGGAATGATGATCAGAGGGGCCTCGGACTACCCGCCCCTGATCGGCGGCATGGTGACCTCATCGCGGCGGCAGGCGCGGCGTTCAATCTCGTCGCAATCGCGGAATTGCAGATCCTTGCTGAGGCAGATGCGGACCTCGGAGAGCCGAGTCCGGTTGCAGGTGACCGAGACGCCGGCATTACTCAGCCCCGGATTGGCCTTGATGAAGGCTTCCTCGACCTCCGCCGGCGCCACGGTCTTGGCTTGCGACAAGTCGAGATATTCGGCCGGAATCTTGATCGCGGCGCGCGCTTTCCGGATCGTCTCGAAATAGCTGCGGCCCTCGAGCCCGGAGCAGGTGCCGTGCCTGTCCCATTCGTTGAAGATCAGGCCCGGCGCCGGCATCAAATCGAGCATCGAGGAGACGATGCTGCGGTTCAGCCGCGGTGCGGGACGCTGGCAATATTCCGGAAAGCCATTCTCATATTGCGGCCACAGCCCGTGCACCACGAAGGCGTAGGGCCGTCCGCTGCACTGGATCTGGGACCGGCCACCGCGCTCGGCCGCCTCTTCGCAGAACGAGGGCGACCACGACAGCGACAGCACATAGAAGTCGAATTCGCCCGGCGCGTTCTGCCGCTTGTCCTGGGCCTTTGCGTCACCGGCGTACGAGGCCAGGCCCGCAGCAAGGATCAGGGAAAGGGCCAGCGAGATCACCAGGCGGGAGAACGAATGCAATCTGGAATGAAACATGGCAACGCCCCTCAACTAGACTGTGCAATCGAGCCTAGCAGGCAGCGAGAACATTTCAAGAACAAAATTCAGGCAACGGTTGTCTGGCCGCCCGACCGGGCCGAATCAGAGCTCTTCGAATTAAGGCCTGGCGGCCCGGCAGGCCGGATTATAGGCCCAGTTGCGGTCGAGCCCGACCACGCACCACTCGACGCCGTTGCCGTAGCCGGCGAAGCCGCCGTCCTCGATGATCGAGAAATGCACCTTGCGCACCTTGCCGTCGTTGAGCATGGCCTCGCCGGTGCAATAGCGACGCGGGATGTTGTCGGACTGCCAGGGCCGGAACGCGGTCTCGCGAACGGCGGAGAAGCCGGTGATCTTCAACGAGGAATTCCAGAATGAGTATTCCTTTTCGGCGAACTCGTTCGCGATTCTCGGCAGCGCCCTGTCGCAATCAGCGACGGCGCCGTCATAGCGCGGTCCGCTCAGCCAGAAATTCATCTCGAGCGGATTGGCGGCCCTGGCCTCACCGAGCCACAGCGCCCCGAACATGAGGCCGAGCACGGCGGCAAAGCGGAGCGATGTCGGGGAGGGGGCGCGCATGGTCAATCCGGACAGCTAAAGTTCTTGCGAAGGCCGGACGGTGCCGCGAAGGCCGGGGCAGGTCAAGTGCAGCGCGGCAACACTTCGCCAGGACTTGACCGCACCGTTGTCGCCCACGGGACTTCAGTTCTTTTCACGGCGGCCCCGGCGCCGTAAACTGCCGACAGCCAATTGGAGTGATGGGAATGCGAATCATTGCGGCTGCGGGCCTTTTCGCCAGCCTGGTTGTCTCGGGTGTGATGGCGAGCCAGTCGGCGCACGCTGACATCTTTCCGGTGCCTCCGTTCAAGGGCAACGACACCGGCGGCATCATCGCCTATTCGATGGCCACCCAGGTCGATGCACGACAGGTCGCGGTCGATCACTGCGCGCGCTACGGCAAGGTGGTCAAGTTTCTGGCGGTGCAGGCCTATGAGGGCGGTTACATCTCGTTCTCCTGCCGCTGGGTGCCTTATGGCGCCGCCGACCGGCCGATCCGCACGCTCTACTGAGGCGTTGTCGTAACGCCGCAATCTCAGCCGGGGAGCTTCTCGCATGACGCGCAAACTCGCTTTGCTCGGCTCGATGCTCTGCCTCGTGGTGTCGGCGGGCAGCGTCAGCGCCGAGGATCTGCCGGTGCGCAAGGCCGGTCTTTGGGAAATGAAGATGGTCAGGACCGGCACGCCCGTGCCCGAGATGACCATCCAGCATTGCACCGACGAGACGGTCGACAGGGAGATGAACAACAACGTCTCGCCGATGGCGAAGCAGATCTGCTCCAGGCAGGACATCAAGAAGACCGCGACCGGCTATGTCAGCGATTCCGAGTGCAGCGTCGCCGGCATCAACACGACCTCGCACGCCGAGATCACGGGCGATTTCAATTCGGCCTACACGGTGAAGACCTCGTCACATGCACAAGGCGGCGCCGCCGGCGCGGCCGGCCGCGATACCACCATGACGCTTGAAGCCAAATGGCTCGGGGCCTGCAAGCCCGGCCAGAAACCCGGCGACATCGTGATGCCCGGCGGCTTCAAGATGAACGTGCGCGACATGGACAAGCTGAAGGCGCTGTTGCCGAAGTAGGTGAGATCCAACATCGGCGTGCTGCCTCGCCCCGTTGTTGCGGGGAGAGGTGAATACGGTGCCTACACCGGTATCCGCACGCTCGCCCTCAGTCCCCCCATCGGGCTGTCGCCGAGGGTGATGTCACCGCCATGCGAGCGGGCGATGTCGCGGGCGATGGCAAGGCCGAGGCCCGTGCCGCCTTCGTCCTGGTTGCGGGCATTGTCCAGCCGCAGGAACGGCTTGAACACTTCTTCGCGCAAATGAGTGGGAATGCCGGGGCCGTCGTCGTCGATCGTCACGGTCAAATAACGGTGATCGCGCTGGCCGGTGATGGCGATGGCCCTGCCGTAGCGCGCCGCGTTGGTGACGAGGTTGGCGAGGCAGCGCTTGAACGAGGCCGGCTTCACCGTCACCACGGGCAGTCCGTGGAACGCCACGGTCGCGGTGTGGCCGTGGCGCTCGGCGTCGCTGCGCAGCTCCTCGAGCGCCTGCGCCATGTCGGTCGGCTGTGACTGCTCGCCGGAATCGCCGCGCGCAAACGCGAGGTAATCCTCCAGCATCATCGACATCTCGTCGACGTCCTTGCGCATGCCCTCGAGCTCGGGGCTGTCGCCGATCAGCGCGAGCTCGAGCTTGAAGCGGGTCAGGATGGTGCGCAAATCGTGGCTGACGCCGGCGAGCATCGCGGTGCGCTGCTCCATCGTGCGCTCGATACGGGACTTCATCTCGAGGAAGGCGACCGCCGCGCGGCGCACCTCGCGCGCGCCGCGGGGCCTGAAGTTCGGCGCCTCGCGGCCCTTGCCGAAACTTTCGGCGGCGTCCGCAAGCCGCAGGATCGGCTTGATCTGGTTGCGCAGGAACAGCACTGCGACGATCAGCAGGATCGACGACGTGCCGACCATCCAGAAAAGGAAGATCTCCGAGTTGGAGGCATAGGCGGCGCTGCGCTGCGCGAACACGCGCATCACGGCATCGTCGAGCTGGATGCGGATCTCGACGAGATTGGAGCGGCCGACCGTGTCGATCCAGAACGAGCGCCCGATCTGGCGGCCGAGCTGCACCGACAGCGTCTGGTCGAGCAGCGAGAAGAACGGCTTTGGTCCCGGCGGCGGCATGTCGCCGGCGGGGAGGAAATCGACGACGAGGCCGAGGCGCTGCTGGGCGATGCGGCGGATCTGGTCGCGATCCTTGTCCTGCGGATAGCCCTTGTAGACGTCGATCAGCGCGGCGATGTCCTGCACCACCGCGGCCGACAGGCGGCGCGTCACCGTGTTCCAGTGGCGCTCCATGAACACGAAGGCGACGACCGATTGCAGCACAACCATCGGCACGATCATGATGAGGAGCGCGCGGGCGTAGAGACCGGTCGGCATCCAGCCCTTGAACGCGTTGCCCATCCAGCCATTGGCGGCGGAGACGCGGCCGGCGGCGCTTCGGAGCAGCGTCAGGCCGGTATCGATCGTGCTCATCGGTCGCGCTTCACTGATTTATGGCGAGGCCACCAGACGGTAGCCGATGCCGCGCACCGCCTGGAGAAACAGCGGATTGGCGGGGTCAGTCTCGATCTTGCGCCGGAGGCGGTTGATCTGCACGTCGACAGCGCGCTCGTTGACGCTGCCATTGCCGGTCAGCGCGCTGCGCGGCACGGTCTCGCCCGGCGTCTCCGACAGAATGCGCAGCATCTCGCGCTCGCGGTCGGTGAGGTGGATGACTTCCTCGCCCTGGCGCAGTTCGCCGCGATCGAGATGATAGACGTAGGGGCCGAACGCGATCTTCTCCACCGCTGCGGCCTGCGGCGGCGGGGCGGCGCGCCTCAGGATGTTGTTGATGCGCAGCGCCAGCTCGCGCGGCTCGAACGGCTTTGCCACGTAATCGTCGGCGCCGATTTGCAGGCCCTCGATGCGCGCTTCCGCCTCGTGTCGTGCCGTCAGCATCACGATCGGCACCGAGGAGGAGGTCCGGATGAAGCGGGCGAGATCGAAGCCGGTCTCGCCGGGCATCATCACGTCGAGGATCAGCAGGTCGAAATGCAGACCCAGCAGTTTCGATCGTGCATCGCCGGCGCTCGCGGCGGTGGTGACGCGGTAGCCCTCGCTGGCGAGGAAGCGCGAGAGCAGATCGCGGATGCGGCGGTCGTCGTCGACGAGCAGCAGATGCGGCGCGTCATCGGCCGGGCGCGCCGGCGGGCGGGCGAGAGTGGCAGCGAGCGGCACGGTCACTCCTTGGCGTCGTGGTTGACGGAAGCGAAGATGGTCTCGAGCACCTTGTCCGGATCGTCCCGATCGATCATCGCGCGCAGGAAGCGCTTGACCGTCTCGGTATCCTGCGGACCTATCTCGGCGAGCGCTCTGGTGATCCGCGTGGTCTGCAGGCCGGCGAGCTTCTGCACCAGCGCTTCGCCCTTCGGCGTCGCGTAGAGCAGGCGTTGGCGGCGGTCATTTTCGCCGGTCTTCTGCACGATATAGCCCTCGTCGAGCAACTGCTTGAGCACGCGGCCGAGCGACTGCTTGGTGATGCGCAGGACGTCGAGCAGATCGGCGACCTTGAGGCCGGGATAGCGGTAGACGAAGTGCATGACCCGGTGATGGGCCCGGCCGAAGCCGAAAGCCTCCAGCTCCTGGTCGGGATCGCCGACGAAGTCGCGATAGGCGAAGAACAGTAGCTCGATGATATCCCAGCGCAAATGGCCTCCATCGTCTGCGGCCGGCCCGGGTTCGGCGGCGTCGTGAGAGGAAGTCGCGAAATTTATGTCAGGCATATTGACGTATCTTGGGCTCAATGTTACAAAACGATCAGCCCGCACGAAATTTTAGATCGTTTCGCGCCGGGTGGCCTCGAAGCAGAGTGGCCGGAGAGAGCCGGACAGGCGACGACGGCCGGATCAGGTTTACCGTGCGATTGTCGAGCGGCATTTCGGCAAAACATACTGGACTTCTGCCTTCCGCAAAAGCATGTCCTGGGCGGCATGCTGGCCACGGAAACCGGCCGTAACAAGGCTGGCGGCGGTCCGGCCTAAAACCAATCAAGCCAGCCGGGCCCGGAAAGGGCAGGTCGGCGCCAGGACAGCGCCGCCATCGGCAGCGGGAGGCAAGGACATGAGCATGAAATTCGACATCCAGCCCGCATCCAATCCGACGCCTGAGGAGGACCGCGTGGCCAAGCTGGTCGACCCCGGCTTCGGACGGGTCTTCACCGATCACATGGCGATCGTTCGCTACAATCAGGCCAAGGGCGGCTGGTACGAGGCGCGGATCGAGGCGCGCGCCAATTTCCGGCTCGATCCGGCCGGCGCGGTCCTGCACTACGCCCAGGAGATATTCGAGGGCCTGAAGGCCTACAAGCGCGACGATGGCGGTGTGAACCTGTTCCGTCCCGACGCCAATGCGCGGCGCTTCAGGGATTCGGCCGACCGCATGGCGATGGCGCAGCTGCCCGAGGACGTGTTCATCGAGGCGGTCGAGCAGGTCGTGCGCATCGACCGCGCCTGGATGCCGGGCGGCGAGGGCAGCCTTTATCTGCGCCCCTTCATGATCGCGAGCGAGACCTTCCTCGGCGTCAAGCCGTCGTCCGAATACATCTTCGCGGTCATCGCCTCCCCGGTCGGCTCCTATTTCAAGGGCGGGCCCGCGCCGGTGTCGATCTGGGTGTCGGAGAATTACACGCGCGCAGCCGTCGGCGGCACGGGCGCCGTCAAATGCGGCGGCAATTATGCTGCGAGCCTGCGCGCGCAGGCCGAAGCCATCCAGCATGGCTGCGATCAGGTCGTCTTCCTCGACGCGCTTGAGCGCCGCTACGTCGAGGAACTCGGCGGCATGAACGTGTTCTTCGTGTTCGACGACGGCTCGCTCTCGACGCCGCCGCTCGGCACCATCCTGCCCGGCATCACCCGCGATTCCATCATCACGCTGGCGAAGGATGCCGGAAAGACGGTGCGCGAGGAGCCCTACTCGCTCGACCAGTGGCGCAAGGATGCGGCCAGTGGCAGGCTGAAGGAAGCGTTCGCCTGCGGCACCGCGGCCGTGATCTCACCGATCGGCAAGGTGCGCTCGATGAGCGGCGACTTCGACATCAGCGGCGGCGCCGCCGGCCCCGTCGCCATGGGGCTGCGCAAGCAGCTCGTCGACATCCAGTACAGCCGCACCAACGATCCGCACAACTGGATCCGCAAGCTGTTTTGATCGAGGAGGTCATTCCCGGATGGTCCAAAGGACCAGACCCGGAATCTCGTCATTCCAGGTTCAATGCTCCGCATCGCCCCGGAATGACGACGCCTTGCGGTGGTTGCCGCCTCGCGCCCCGGCTGGTAAACGCCGCGCATGGCCGAGAAACCCAACAAACCCCAGAAACTGAAGGCGCGCCTGCCGCGCGGGCTCGAGGATCGCGACCCCTCAGCGATCCGGGCGACGCGCGAGATGGTCGAAAAGATCCGCGCTGTCTACGAGCTCTACGGGTTCGAGCCGGTGGAGACGCCGGCGATGGAATACACGGATGCGCTCGGCAAGTTCCTGCCCGACCAGGATCGTCCGAACGAGGGCGTGTTCTCGTTCCAGGACGACGACGAGCAATGGATCAGCCTGCGCTACGATTTGACCGCGCCGCTCGCCCGCTACGTCGCCGAAAATTTCGACACGCTGCCAAAGCCCTATCGCAGCTATCGCGCCGGCTATGTGTTCCGCAACGAAAAGCCCGGCCCCGGCCGCTTCCGCCAGTTCATGCAGTTCGACGCCGACACGGTCGGCTCGGCGACGCCGGCGGCAGACGCCGAGATCTGCATGATGGCTGCGGACACGATGGAGGCGCTCGGCGTCCGGCGCGGCCAGTATGTGGTGAGGGTGAACAACCGCAAGGTGCTCGACGGGGTGCGCGACGCGCTCGGCATCACCGATGATGGTCAGTGGCTTACGGTCATGCGCGCGATCGACAAACTGGACAGGTTAGGAATCGCAGGTGTTCAGCAGCTCTTGGGTGAGGGGCGGAAAGATGAGTCCGGTGACTTCACTAAGGGAGCCGGTCTAGGTCCGGCGGACATTGCTTTGGTGACCAGTGTGATCGAGCAGGTGAATGACACCGAAGAAAAAATTGCTCAGATCGACGTCCGACTGCGCGATAGCAAAATTGGACAACAAGGTCGCGAGGAACTGGAAGAGATCGGTCGGTTAGTGGCGGCCGCGGGCTATGGCGAAGATCGCATCAAGATCGATCCCTCCGTCGTCCGCGGTCTCGAATATTACACCGGCCCCGTTTATGAGGTCGAACTGCTGCTCGAGACCAAGGACGAGAAGGGCCGGCCGGTGCGCTTTGGCTCGGTCGGCGGCGGCGGCCGCTATGATGGCCTCGTCTCGCGCTTTCGCGGCGAGCCGGTGCCGGCGACCGGTTTCTCGATCGGGGTCTCGCGGCTCCAGGCTGCGCTGACGCTGCTCGGCAAGCTCGACACGCGGCCGGAATTCGGTCCGGTCGTCGTCACCGTGTTCGACCGCGACCGCGTCGCCGACTATCAGAAGATGGTTGCGTCCTTGCGCACCGCCGGCGTCCGCGCCGAGCTCTATCTCGGCAATCCCAAGAACATGGGCAACCAGCTCAAATACGCCGACCGCCGCAACTCACCTTGCGTGATCATCCAGGGCTCGGATGAAAAGGCGCGCGGCGAGGTGCAGATCAAGGATCTGATCGAAGGCGCCAAGGCGGCGGCCGCGATCGCCTCCAACCAGGAATGGCGCGAGACCCGGCCGGCGCAGTTCTCGTGCAGCGAAGCCGACCTCGTCGCGAAGGTGCGCGAGGTCTTGGCGCGCCATGACGTGAGCTGGGGCTAGCCATTCGCTGACGTCGTCATGCGCAGGCTTGACCCGCGCATCCATCTTCAAAATGATGGATTGCCGGGTCAAGCCCGGCAATGGCGAGTGGACGATGAACGAGCAGCAGGGAGACGACGATGCCTGAGATCACCATCAGCATGGCCGAAGGCCGCACCGACGAGCAGAAGGCCGGCATGATGCGCGACATCACGCAGGCGCTGGTGACGAATCTCGGCGTCGACGCCGATGCCGTCGTCATCCAGATCAACGAAGCCCCGCTCCGCCACAAGATGAAAGGCGGCAAGACGTTTGTGGAGCGCGCAGCGGCGGCGAAGAAGTAGCCACTGGCGGCGCGGCATTTTCCGCTGTCGTCCCGGACAAGCGTAAGCGCAGATCCGGGAGCCATAACCACAGGGAGTGGTTATGTAGTGAAGCGGTAATCCCGAGTCCCCGTAATCACGACGTCCTGTGTTATGGGTCCCGGATCGGCGCGCGCTTAGGGCGCGCTTGTCCGGGACGACACCGTGTGTGAGGGTCCATGGACGCACGCGACTTCATCACGATCGGCATGAGTGCCGAGCGCACGCTGGTGGTCCCGGCGGAGCGCACGGTCGGGCATTTCGTGCCCGGCATGCCTTTTGTCTATGCGACGCCGATGATGATTTTGGAGATGGAGATGACGGCGGGCGATGCGATCCGCGCCGCGCTTCAGCCGGGCTGGGTCACTGTCGGCACCGAGGTCGACATCCGGCATCTCGCCGCAGCCCTTGTCGGCGCGACGGTGCGGACCACCGCGAAGGTCGTCGCGGTCGAGCGCCGCGTCATCCGCTTCGAGGTCGAGGCGTTCGAGGGCACGCGCAAGCTCGGCGAAGGCCGCCACGCGCGCGGCCTCGTCAATGTCGAGATGTTCAACAAGCGGTTGGGAAAATAGCGGCGGCCGCCGCGCTACTTGGCCAGCTCCTTCGACCGCTTGGTCGCCGCTGCGATCGCACGGATCATCAGATCGCGCAGGCCGGGCTCACCCATCAGCACGCCGAGCGCTGCGGCCGTGGTGCCGCCGGGCGAGGTGACGTTCTGGCGCAGCGTGCTGGAAGCAAGCTCTGACCGGTGCAGCAGTTCGCCGGAGCCGGCGACGGTTTGGCGCGCAAGCCTGGTTGCCAGCGCCTCGGGCAGTCCGGCCTCGACACCGGCGCGAGCGAGTTCTTCGGCGAGCAGGAACACATAGGCGGGCCCCGAGCCGGATACGGCGGTCACCGCGTCCATCAGGCCTTCATCCTCGACCCATTCGACCGAGCCGGTGGCGCGCAGCAGCGCGTCGGCCACCGCGCGCTGAGCAGCGCTGACATCGTTCGCGGCCACTGCAACGGTGATGCCCCGGCCGATCGCGGCCGGCGTGTTCGGCATCGCGCGCACCACGGCGCCGCCGCAGACCTCGGCAAGCGATGCGATCGTCGTTCCGGCCATGATCGAGACCACCGACGTCTTGTCCGAGACGAACGGCTTCAGCCTGGCGCCGGCCTCGCGGAACATCTGCGGCTTCACCGCGACGACCAGCGTCTCGACTGGGCCTGTCGCTTTCACATCCGGATTGAGTGTCACGCCCGTGGCAGCAAGTGCAGTGATCTCAGGCGAGATGTGCGGATCGATCACCGCGACGCGGCGCGGGTCGAGCCCGCTGGAAAGCCATCCGGTCAGCATCGCGCCGCCCATCTTGCCGGCGCCGGCGAGCAGGATGGTGCCGGTGATGTTTTGGAGAGTGCTGTTTGCCACTGTGATCACCCAAGCAGAGGTGTCGTCCCTGCGAACGCAGGGACCCATAACCACAGCCGGTTCTAATGGATCGAAGCCAGAGCAACAAGCATCGTCCGCAACGGCGAAATCACGCGGTATGGGTCCCTGTGTTCGCAGGGATGACGGTGAGGAGAGTGCAGTGGCCCCCTCATACCGCCGGGAGAGCGAAACCTACGCTTCTCCCACCGTATCGAACATCGCCGCGTCCATCGCTTCCGTCGTGGTCTTGCCCGCCCACACCACGAACTGGAACGCCGGGAAATAGCGCTCGCAGGCGTGGATGGCGCCGGCGAGCATGGCCTCGCATTGCGCGGTCGAGGCGGTCAGTCCGCCCGGCAGCACCAGGGCCTGGCGGTGCATGACCATGCCGGTGGTGGTCCACAGGTCGAAATGGCCGACCCACAGCTGCTCGTTGACCGCGGCGACGAGCCGCTGCACCTCGCCGCGGCGCGCGACCGGAATCTTCATGTCGAATGCGCAGGCCAGATGCAGCGCCTCGATCTCGCCCATCCAGGTAAAGGAGAGCTGGTAATCGGTCCATTGTCCCTTCGAGACAATCGTGAGTTCGTCTTCGCCGCAGCGTTCGAACGGCCAGTTGTTGCTGGCAGCGATGTCCTCGACCACCGCGAGCGGGTGGCTTCTGGAATCGATAGTGCCTTCGAGCAGGGACATGCCGTCTCGACCTCTTGCCTTCTTGTTGTCCTTGATACGCACGCGGTTGGGCCCGGCGCGCGCTCTCTGAACGTCGCTATGGAGTCCCCTCGGAATCGCCTTTGCGATCTCCTCGGAGTCTTGCGATCCCTCGGATCAGCGCGGGCCTGTCGCGGATCAAGTGATGTGATTTGCGGAATCTGCGCAACGGGGTCGCGAGTCCGTCCACAAGCCAGGACTCGTTCGTCCACAGCTCATCTCCGCCACAATTCTTAACGGAGAGAACAAACCGGAATCGGATCGGAGCGGGTTGGCTGGCGCCAATCGTTAATTCCGCCCCATGAGAGCCGCTCCCATCACGATGGCATGGGACCATGCGCTTTCCCCATGCGGAACATGCTTGCTGTGGCCGCCGGCCGGCGTCATATTTCCGCTCAGGCCGTTCATCCCGAACGGCCGATGTTCTCAGGGCGGGGTGAAAGTCCCCACCGGCGGTAAGGGCCGAAAGGCCTAAGCCCGCGAGCGCCTTCCCCAAAGTCTTCTTGCTGAAGGGAAGGGTCAGCAGATTCGGTGCAACTCCGAAGCCGACGGTCAAAGTCCGGATGAAAGAGAACGGTCGGTGGCAGACGCATCGCTAGATGCGGCTGTTTGTCGTTCCGTGTGCCCTGATTCTGGTCCTTAAACCGAGGAAAGCCATGAATCAGATGTTGCAAGATACCCAAGCCGAAACTTCCGAAGTCACCCGACCGCCGGTTCCGCAGGGCCCGGCGACCGGGCACCCGCGCTTCGCAAAGCCGCAGCGGGTGGCCTTCGTGCAGGCCTGCTGGCACCGCGACGTTGTCGAGGAAGCCCGCATCGCCTTCATGAAGGAGGCCGAGGCGCGGCATCTCACCCATGTCGACGTGTTCGAGGTGCCAGGCTCGTTCGAGATCCCGCTGCACGCGCAGATCCTCGCCAAGACCCGGCGCTACACTGCGATCGTCGCGGCGGGCCTCGTCGTGGACGGCGGCATCTATCGCCATGAATTTGTTGCCGACACCGTGATCAAGGCGCTGATGGACGTGCAACTGCGCACCGAGGTGCCGGTGTTCTCGGCAGTGCTGACGCCGCAGCAATTCCACGAGACCGAGGTGCACTACGACTTCTTCCGCAGGCATTTTGCGATCAAGGGTGTCGAGGTGGCCGAGGCGTGTGCGAATACGCTGCATGGCCTCGAGCGCCTGCGCGGCCAGGTTGCGGCGGGGATCGCGGGGTAGGCAGATGGTCATCCCGGGGCGCGCAAAGCGCGAGCCCGGGATCCATTTATCGACACGGATCGCTGCAAGATGGATTCCGGGTTCGGTGCTGACGCGCCGCCCCTTGGAATGACAAGACCTAAAAATCAGTCGAACAGGCTCGAGACCGACTCTTCCGCGGCCGTGCGCGCGATCGCGTCGGAGATCAGCCCAACGATACACCCGCCTTGGCCCGGCTGATCCCGAGAGTCAGGATGCGTTGCAGGAGATCCGGATATTTGAGCCCGTCATGTTGAGCCGCCGTGGCGAACTCCTGGCTCTTTGCGATCTCCGGATTTGGATTTGCTTCAATGAAATACGGCGTGCCGTCGGCGGCGAGGCGAAAGTCGACGCGGGCATAGCCATCGAGGCCCAGTGCCTGGTAGATGCGTTTTGCGGCGCGCTGGATGCGCGCGGTGACTTCGGGCGCAAGGTCCTTTGCCGGTCCGTCGACGATACCGACGCGCTCTTGATAATCGGTGTCGTGCTTGGCTTTTTCAGTGGCGATGTGCCGTGACCTGCGCCCGCCCATGCTACCGAATTTCAGTTCCCAAACCGGAAGAACGCGCAGCCGGTTGTTGCCGATCACGCCGACATAGAGCTCGCGCCCCTCGATGAACTGCTCGGCGATGGCGGCTGATTCGCCCCGCTCGTGGATGAAGGCGACCCGCTCCGCGAGCTTCTCGTCGGTATCGACGATGGAGGCCTGCGAGATGCCGAACGAGCCATCCATGTTCAGGCTTTTGACAATCAGTGGCAGCGCAAGACGAGGCGGTCGTTTCACCTGGCGGCGCATCGGGAAAACGGCGAAGGCCGGCACCGCGATCCGGCGGTGATGCACCAGCGTTTTGGACAAATCCTTGCCGCGCGCGAGGATCAGGCCGCGCGGATTGCACCCGGTGTAAGGAACCTTCATCAGCTCGAGATAGCTGGCGATGTGCTGGTCGTAGGCGACGTTGTAGTGGAATTCCTCCAGCAGCGTGAAGACCACGTGCGGCTTGAACTCCTCGATCGCTTCGCGGACGGGCTTGATTTCCTCCTGGGCGCCGAGCGGGCGAACATCATGGCCGGTCGCGCGCAAGGTGCTCACCACGTCGTATTCCGTTTTCCACGCGTTGATTTCCTGTGCGGAGTATCCGTCGGAGGAGTCCGGAGGCATGAAGTCCGGATGCATCAGAACGAGAATACGGAGGCGTCTCATAGCGCGATCCATTTGCGCCGAGACGGGCCAAACAGCGCGTGCATCGTCTTGGCGGTCACGAGGACGATGAAATCGAGAACGAGCTTCTGTTCGGGGCCGACGGCCCGCAAATCGAGATCGCGGCAGCGGGAAATCATGTCGTCAAGCACGGCATCGAGCGTGAGCTGGTTCTCGCCCGTCCATCGCGCGACCAATTGCCTGATCTGGGCGCGGTGCCGCCTGATCAGGGTCGAGGCGGGCATTGACCGATGGTGCCGCGGATCGGCTGAGAACAGCCGGGAGAGGTCGCGGTCATAGGTCTTCGGCGGCGTGAAGGCGTAGAACGCCTGCTTCTTCTTGTAGTGCTCCTCGAGCGTCTCGCTGAGCCGCCACAGTGGGTCGACACGGTCCCGCGTCGTGACCGGCGGTCGTCTTCCAGCGATCTCGCTCATCAGCTCGTCGACATATTCGAGCTTCTTCAGCGCCGGCCAGCCGGCATATCGCGTTCGCCAGTTCGAACGGGGCCTCAGCCATACGGCAAAGGTCTCTGCGAAGTCTTCGTCCGGATGGCTCTGTGCGTACCAGAGCCGAAGGTGCTGGACGTAACGCCTGCTGGCCGGGTTGGGCCGGTAATAGCGCGGATAATGTTTCGACGACGGGCCGAACAGCTGCTGCCAGCGCCGGCGCCGCTGCAACTGGTAGCCATGCTGCAAGGCATGCCCGGCCTCGTGACGGAGGATGGCCATGCACTCGCGCCACGTTCCGCCCTCGACGTCGAACATCATCTTCTTCTCCAGCTTCATCAGCCGCGGATGGGTGAGATAGAAGGGGATGGCGATGCCAGGAACGCCGCCCGGGCTGAACCATTCGCTCGAGACCCATGTGTGCGGCCGCAGCCGGATGCCCCGCTCTTCGAGCTCCTCGTAGAGCGTGCTGACGCAGCCTTCGACCCAGGTGCCTTCGACCGTAACCTTCAGGTTGCGGAGGCGTTGCTTGAGCAACTCGTCGTCCGACAGGTTTTCCCAAGCAAATTTCCGGCGAGGCATCAGGCATCCAGAGGACAGGGATAACTCCGTATCTGGATGATGTCATGGGCCGCCGCCGCCGACAACTCGCGCGGTCTCCAGGGCCTGCTGCGGTGCGTCAGTCGCGTTAGCGAACGGCGTAACCCACCGCTGTCTCTCTCCGCAGCAGGTGTTGCGTTAGGCCGAGCGGTCCGTGCTTCGCGCAGGTCCACGGGGCAACCCGCCCCACGAGGTCGTGTGCTCAGTCGAACAGGCTCGACACCGACTCTTCAGCCGCCGTGCGCGCAATCGCATCCGAGATCAGGCTGGCGATCGGCAGCGTGCGGATGTTCGGCGCCTTGGTCACAGCATCCGTCGGCAGGATCGAGTCGGTGATCACGAGCTCCTTCAGCCTGGAGCCCGTGATGCGGGCGGCTGCGCCGCCGGAGAGCACGCCGTGGGTGATGTAGGCGTAGACGTCCTTGGCGCCCTTGGCGATCAGCGCATCGGCCGCATTCACCAGCGTGCCGCCGGAGTCCACGATGTCGTCGATCAGGATGCAGGTGTAGCCGGCGACGTCGCCGATCACGTTCATGACCTCGGATTCGCCCGCTCTCTCGCGGCGCTTGTCGACGATCGCGAGCGGGGTGTTGATGCGCTTGGCGAGGCCGCGGGCACGGGCCACACCGCCGACGTCGGGCGAGATCACCATCGTCTTGGAGAGGTCGAACCTTTCCTTGATGTCGCGCACCATCAGCGGCGCGGCGTAGAGATTGTCGGTGGGGATGTCGAAAAAGCCCTGGATCTGGCCGGCATGCAGGTCGAGCGTCATGACGCGGTCGACGCCGGCCTGCGTGATCAGGTTGGCGACGAGCTTGGCCGAGATCGGCGTGCGCGAGCCCGATTTACGGTCCTGCCGGGCATAGCCGAAATAGGGCAGCACCGCAGTGATACGGCGCGCCGAGGAGCGACGCAGCGCGTCGGTGATGATCAGCAATTCCATCAAATGGTCGTTCGCCGGGAACGAGGTCGACTGGATGATGAAGGCATCCGATCCGCGGACGTTCTCCTGGATCTCGACGAAGATCTCCATATCGGCGAAGCGCCGCACCACAGCCTTGGTCAGCGGCATGTCCAGGCCTTGCGCGATGGCTTGGGCGAGGGCCGGATTGGAGTTGCCGGCGACGAGCTTGATGGAGCCGTTTTTGGCCGACATGGACGCTTCCTCCCGCGCTTTGCTGGATACGACGTTCAACATCAGAAAATACCCACTGGCAGCACGGTTACGACGGGCGAGGAAATATCAGGCCGGAGGCTGCAATGGCAACCCGGGATGCTACGTTTTCCCTTCGAAAATCCTGAGTCAGGCCAACGGCTTGGCCGCAACTTGAGGCCGTGGTTTAGCGGGGGTTATCGCTCGGCATAGCCCAGGGCTGAGGCAGGCATCTCCGCCGCCGGGGCTTGCTTGATCGTGCTCGCTACCGCCGGTTCGCGCAGGCCCGGAGCTGCGCTCGGCGCATCCGGCGTTCCGTCGATCATGTTGGAAAGTCCGCTGAATCCGGCCTGGGCGATTTTTCGCAACACGAGGTCGTCGGCCGCCCCCCATGGGTCACGAGAAGCGTCGCGGCCGCCCTTGCCGGAGGTCGGTTCCTCGCCGGAGAGGCGCAGCGCCCGCTGCTGGTTGGCGTCGTAAACGTCCCAGACCCAGGCGATCACGGTCTTGCCGCGGACGATTTGGGCGGAGAGGTAGCTGCGCACGCGGTAGGCGGCCGTCCCCTCGCGCGAGACGACGGACAGGCTGCGGAGCTTGGATTCGCTGTCGAGCACGCCGACCATGCGGTCGAAGACTTCCGGAGGCGGGCCGTCGATGGATTCGAAGGCCACCGTCGCCCCGGAGCCCGAACTCGGCGCCATCGCATAGGAGTTGGCGGCACCGCCGCCGCCGGCGCAGCCGCCGAGTGCGGTTGCAGCCCCCAGCAGCATGACCGCCAGCATGCACGAGCCCGCGCGGCGCAGAAAAGATGACGCATCCCTCATTATGGCGGGCAGCGATATCGTTAAAATCGGTTAAGGTCTAGGGCAGGGGCGACACAAAACAGGGGGCACAGCAATTCGTGTGTTGTCACCCGGATCTGCGCCAGATGGCAGTGTTCGTGTCCCGGGCGCGCTGCGGCGCGCAGTGCCGCTGCGCTGAACCGGGACCCAGCAGGCCGACGAGATCGAAATCGCGGAGACGTGGGCCCCGGCTCAGCAGCGCATCACTTGCGTGCTGCGCTGCGTCCGGGGCACGAGACCTCACCCCTCCAGCGCGATTGCGTGGACGTGGCGGCCGTAATCCGGCTCCTTGCGGTGCACCGAGCGGCGATAGCTGAAGAAGCGTTCGTCGGCATAGGTATCGAGACCGAGATCGTCGATCATCAGGATGCCGGCGGCATCCAGCCGTTTCCGGATGAAGCCGGCGAGATCGAACATCGCGTGGCCCTCGCGCACCGACGGGATGAAGAACATGGCATTGTCCGCATCCGCTTCGATGAAGCGGGCGACGAACTCGTTGCCGACCTCGTAACTCTCCTGGCGGATCAGCGGGCCGATCGCGGCGATGATGCCGCCGCGCGTGGCGCCGAGTTTCTCCATCGCCGAGATCGTTGCCTCGAGAACGCCAGTCAGCGCGCCCTTCCAGCCGGCATGCGCGCCACCGATCACGCGCGCGTTGGGATCGACGAACAGCACCGGCCCGCAATCGGCGGTGGAGACGCCGAGCGCAATGCCGGGTGTTCTCGTCACCAGCGCATCGCCCTTCGGCCGCGGCCCGCTCGGCCACGCGCGATCTGCGACGAGCACGTCGGGCGAATGGATCTGGTGCAGGCTGAGGAAGCGTTCCGGCGCAACGCCGACATGCTCGGCCATGCGGCGGCGGTTCTCCGCGACAAGGGCCTGATCGTCGTTGGAACCGAGCCCGCCGTTCAGCGCGGCATAGATGCCGCTGGAGACGCCGCCTTCGCGGGTAAAGAACGAGTGGCGCAGGCCGGGCACGGCCGACAGCAGCGACGAAACGAGCGTCATGAGGCTTCTCCGGCCTGCTCGAGATCGCTGAGGCCGGCAAGGCCTGTCAGCCGCGGCTCTGAGATGCCGAGCACCTTGAACATCGAGCCCATGCCGCTGCGCCCCGTGTCCGTCAGCCGCTTGAGGGCGATCGAAATGTCGGTGGCCACTTCCGGCGTTGCCTTCTGCATCAAGGCGGCGGCCCTTGTGTCGATGCCGATACGCTTGAGGAAGTCGCCTTGCGTCACCGGCCCGTGCACGCGCGCGCCGACATCCTCGGCGGCACGCGCCAGCGCCTGGAAGTCGACATGGGCTGTGACGTCGGCCTGGCCGGGCGCCTTCAGGGGGTCGGCGAAGGTGTGGCGGGCAATCGCCTGGAAGGTGTCGCCGGCATCGCTGCGTAAGTGGCCGTAATCGATGATCAGCGCCGCGCCATCCTGGTCGCGCACGCGCGTGGCGAGCTTCATGACCTCGTTGTCGGGCCGCCATTCGAACACGGCGCCGACGGGCGCGGCGCGCACCAAGGGCGGCAGCAGCACGTCGAAGCGCGGCGTCGGCTCCGGCGCCGCGCCGAATTGAAGCTTTCCGTTTGCGTCGATCTCGATCACGCGTTCGTGCCAGCCGTTCTCGTGGCGGACCATCTGGTGGATTGGCAGCACGTCGAAATATTCATTGGCGAGGATGATGCTCGGTCCTTCAGGCACGTCGTCGATGCTGTCGTGCCAGGTGATGTTGCGCACGGCGGACAGCGTCGCGCTCTGCCGCTCGCGCAGCACGGGGTTGACCTCGACCATGTGGATATGAAGCGCCTGGTAGAGCGGCGGGAGCACGCGGAGCGCGCGCAGCGCGTCCGCCATCATGGTGCCGCGGCCGGGCCCGAGCTCGATCAGCCGCAGGAATTGCGGCGAGCCCATCTGCTTCCATACCGAGGCGGTCCACAGTCCCAGCAGTTCGCCGAACATCTGGCTGACCTCGGGCGCGGTGGTGAAGTCGCCCTCACGCCCGAGCGGATCGCGCGAGACGTAATAGCCGTAGCGCGGGTGCATCAGGCACAGTTCCATGTACCACCAGACCGGCATCGGGCCTGAGGATTTGATCAGCGCCTTGATCTCGTTGAGCAGCGGCTGTTCGGTCACGGCTATCTTCTCGAAATGAACTAACGAATGGCCCCTGCGGGCTTCGGCGCTCCGCGCCTGACTGCCAATACAATAAGTATGAGGCCTACGATAAGCATCGGGATCGACAGCAGCATGCCCATGGTTAACCCGCCCCAGAGGAAGCCAAGCTGCGCGTCCGGCTCGCGGAAATGTTCGCCGACAATCCGGGTCAGACCATAGATCAGGATGAAGGCACCGAGGATCATGCCGGGCCGCTTCAGCGCGCCGAGCCGGATCATGACCGCGAGCACGGTGAACAGCAGGATGCCTTCCATGCCGGCTTCGTAGAGCTGGCTCGGATGGCGCGGCAGCTGTGTGGGGTCGCGGGGGAAGATCATCGCCCAGGGCAGGCTGGCATCGGTGGCGCGGCCCCACAATTCGCCGTTGATGAAGTTGGCGATGCGCCCGAGTAGCAACCCGATCGGGGCGACCGCGGTGGTGATGTCGCCGAGCGACAGGATCGGGATCTTGTTGCGATAGGCAAACCACATCACCGCGACGACGCAGCCGAGAAAGCCGCCATGGAATGACATGCCGCCCTCCCACAATTTGAAGATCGCGGCAGGATGATCGATGAAGAAGGGCAGATTGTAGAACAACACGTAGCCGGTGCGGCCGCCGAGGATGATGCCGAGCGTGACCCAGAGGATGAAGTCGTCGACCTGGAGCAGCGAGATCGGCGCGGGGCCGCCCCACAGGCGCTGGTTCTTCAGGAGCGAGCGTGCATAGAGCCAGCCGAACACAATGCCGCAGATATAGGCCAGCGCATACCAGCGGATGGCGAAAGGGCCGATCTCGAGCGCGATCGGCTTGAAGGCGGGAAAGTCGATCAGGAGAAGTTGCATCGCGCCTTCTATATCTGGACGAGATTGCGGCGATAGAGCGCCAGCAGACGCTCCCAATGCCGCTCGGCGGCGTCGCGGTCATAGACCGGACGCTTGGGGAAGGCGAAGCCGTGATGGGTGCCGGGATAGATCTCGACCTCGGCGTTTGCGCCGCTCATGCCCTGCTTGACCTTCTCGATGATTTCGGTCGGCGCGTAGATGTCGGTCTCCGCGCATGCGAAATAGAGCTCGGCCTTGGTCTTGCCCGCCGCGAGATGCGGGCTGTCGTCCTGGTCGGTCGCGAGCTGCACACCGTAGATCGAGGCGGCCGCCTTGACGCGATCGGGAAAATGCGTGGCGGCGTTGATGGCGTAGCGGCCGCTCATGCAGTAGCCGACGGTGCCGACCATCTTCGTGTTCGCGGCCGCTTCGCCCTCGGCATAGCTGAGCAGCGCCCTGGTGTCGTCCATGATCATGGGGATCGTGAGCGAGCCCATCAGGGCGAACATGCGTTTGCGCTCCGGCGCATTCGGATCAGCCGGCAGTGCACCGAGCTCCATGACGCCCGAGCGGTAATAGAGGTTCGGCAGCATCACGTAATAGCCCGAGGTCGCGAGCCGGCGCGCCATGTCGCGCAGCTCCTCGCGGATCGCCGGCGCATCCATGTAGAACACGATGACCGGGAACGGCCCGCCGCGTTCGGGATGGCTGACGAAGGTTGCGATGTGACCGTCCCTGGTGGGGATCGCGATCTGCTGGTCGATCATCTCGTGCGCCTTGTGATTCTTCTTATTCAGGGACGTCGAATACGATTGCAAGGAAACCGGTTCATGACAAGGATACCTCCGCTCGGCCCTTGAACCCGCCCGATCGGATTGCCATTGTGTTTCGGAGCGGTCGCGCAAAGTTTATCTGAGGCCGCCAGGAGCCCGAAATGACCCAGACCAACAACCGGTTTTTCGACGAGATCGGCCGCCTGATGAACGATGCCGCCGGTGCCGCCCAGGGCGTCAAGCGCGAGTTCGACACGGTGATGCGCACCCAGGCCGAAAAATTCCTGCGCGACATGGATCTGGTCAAGCGCGAGGAGTTCGAGGCGGTCAAGGACATGGCGCGTCTCGCGCGCGAGGAGAACGAGGCGCTGAAGGCACGCATCGCGGCACTGGAGGCGAAGCTCGGCGGGGCGACCAGCTGAGGTCGTCATGCCCGAGCTTTCCGGGGCATCCACGTCTATCCTCCTGCCTGGCGGTCCCCGCAAAAAATCCTCGCATTTCCTTGTCATTTCCGCCTCTTCCGGGTAAAAGCCCGCCACGTTCGCGGCCCCCGCACCCCTGGAGGCTTGCTGCGGACAGCACCATGGGCCGCCTTGCGGCCCATTAACTTTTGCAAAAACAAGGACTTAACGTTATGGCGACGACCGTCAAGGAATTGAAGGCGACCGCACGTCCGAAGAGCGGCAAGGGGGCCGCCCGGGCTGAGCGTCGCGCCGGGCGAGTGCCCGGAGTGATCTATGGCAACAACCAGCCCCCGGTGACGATCTCGATCGAAGATCGCGAACTGCGCCAGCGCATCCTTGCCGGCAGGTTCCTGACCACGCTGGTCGACATCGACCTCGAAGGCAAGAAATACCGCGTGATTCCGCGCGACTATCACCTCGATCCGGTCAGGGACTTCCCGATCCATGTCGATTTCATGCGGCTCGGCGAAGGCGCCACCATCCGCATCAGCGTGCCCTTGCACGTGGTAAAGTCGGAAACGTCCCCGGGCGTGAAGCGCGGCGGCACCGTCAACATCGTCGCCCACGCGATCGAGCTCGAATGCGGCGTCGAGAGCATTCCGCAGTACATCGAGGCCGATGTCGGTTCGCTGGAAATCGGTCACTCGCTGCATCTGTCCGACGTCAAGCTGCCGGCCGGCGTGAAAGCGCTGGCCCGCGAGGACGCGACGCTCGTCACCATCGTGCCGCCGTCCGGCTACGCCGAAGAGCAGAAGGCCGCGGCTGCGGCTGCAGCTCCGGGCGCTGCTGCGGCTGCTCCGGCGGCTGGCGCTGCGGCTCCGGCCGCTGCCGCTCCCGCAGCGGCTGCCAAGGCTCCCGCCGGCGGCGACAAGAAGAAGTAATCTCTCAAAAGAGCCGGCGCGCAGTCCTTGATCGCGCGCCGAGCGAGGGGCGCGCCGCGTCATGCGACTCTTTGTTGGGCTCGGCAATCCCGGCGCGAAATACGCACGTAACCGGCACAATATCGGCTTCATGGCCGTCGACGAGATCGCGCGGCGTCATGGTTTTGCGCCATGGCGCCGCAGGTTTCAGGGCGAGACCTCGGAAGGCACGCTCGACACGGAACGCGTGATTCTGCTCAAGCCGACGACCTACATGAACGATTCCGGCCGCAGCGTTCAGGAGGCGGCGAGTTTCTTCAAGATCGCTCCCGGCGACGTCACCGTGTTTCACGACGAGCTCGAACTGCCGCCAGGCAAGGTGCGGGTGAAGATCGGCGGCGGCATCGCCGGCCACAACGGCCTGCGCTCGATCTCTGCCCATATCGGCAACGAGTATCGCCGCGTGCGGCTCGGCATCGGTCATCCCGGCGTCAAGGAGCTGGTGCACGGCCACGTGCTGTCGGACTTTGCCAAGGCCGATAACGACTGGGTGGCGACGCTGTGCGAGGCGGTGGCCGAGCACGCGCCGCTGGTTGCCAAGGGCACGGATGCGACCTTCTCCAACAGGGTACATCTTGCCATGCAGGCGAAGGGATTTCTGACCAAGGACGACAACGGAGAGAAATCGAACTGATCTCTTTCCGTCACGGCCGGGCTTGACCCGGCCATCCACGTCTTTCTTCTCCGCGGAGCGAAGGACGTGGATGCCCGGCACGAGGGCGGGCATGACGACCTCAACGAACGCATGCGCCCGCGGCGCAAGGACTGGAAGACACCATGGGATTCAAATGCGGGATCGTCGGATTGCCCAATGTCGGCAAGTCGACCTTGTTCAATGCGCTGACCGAGACGGCTGCGGCGCAAGCCGCGAACTATCCGTTCTGCACCATCGAGCCGAATGTCGGCGAGGTCGCCGTGCCCGATCCGCGGCTCGACAAGCTCGCGGCGATCGCCAAGTCGGGACAGATCATCCCGACCCGGCTGACCTTCGTCGACATCGCGGGCCTCGTCCGCGGCGCCTCCAAGGGTGAGGGGCTCGGCAATCAGTTCCTCGCCAACATCCGCGAGGTTGACGCGATCGCGCATGTCGTGCGCTGCTTTGAAGATTCCGACATCACCCATGTCGAGGGCAAGATCGCCCCGCTCGCCGACATCGAGACCATCGAGACCGAGCTGATGCTCGCCGATCTCGACAGCCTCGAGAAGCGCGTCGACAACCTTACCAAGAAGGCCAAGGGCAACGACAAGGACGCTAAGGAGCAGCTCGACCTCGTCAATCGCACCCTGGTGCTGCTGCGCGAGGGCAAGCCCGCGCGGCTGGTCGAGCGCAAGGCGGAGGAGGAGCGCGCCTTCGGGATGCTCGGCCTGTTGTCGTCGAAGCCCGTGCTCTATGTCTGCAACGTCGAGGAAGGCTCGGCCGCGTCAGGCAATTCGTTCTCGAAGGCGGTGCAGGAGCAGGCCGCCAAGGAAGGCGCCGTCGCCGTCGTCATCTCTGCCAAGATCGAAGCCGAGATCGCCACCATTTCGCGTGAAGAGCGCGCCGACTTCCTGGAGACGCTGGGGCTGGAGGAAGCCGGCCTCGATCGCCTGATCCGCGCCGGCTACATGCTGCTCGACCTCATCACCTATTTCACCGTGGGCCCGAAGGAAGCCCGCGCCTGGACGATCCATCGCGGCACCAAGGCGCCCGCGGCGGCCGGCGTGATCCACACCGATTTCGAGAAAGGTTTTATCCGCGCCGAAACCATTGCATACGATGACTATGTCACGCTGGGCGGCGAAGCCGGCGCGCGCGATGCTGGCAAGCTCCGCCTCGAAGGCAAGGAATACGTCGTCGCCGACGGCGACGTGATGCATTTCAGGTTCAATACGTAAGTCGAGATTGTCATTCCGGGACACGCGTAGCGCGCCCCGGAATGACGAACCTACCGCATCCCGCCGCCCTGGTCGCGGATCGCGCCGAGATGCTCGTTGATGCGGAACACGATCAGGATCAGCTCGGCGAGGATGCGCGAGAACACCACGCCGACGACGACGCTCGCGATCGACGACAGCAGCACCAGAAAGCCGCCGAATGGGCTGATCGCCATCGCAGCTAATCCTGAAAAGATGCCGGAGAGGCCGAACAGGCAGATCAGCGCGATCACCAGCCAATAGAAGGTCTTGATGATGGTGGGGGTTATGAACCGGTCCCACTGAAACAGATCGCTGAATGAAAACATTGCTCTCCCCAAGGCAAATCGAGCCTTCAAATCGGGCCGTGTAGATGGATCTTGGCCCTCGGTCGATCCGACTCAGGACCAACGCCGCCACCCCGTATGTAGCATGAGCCATGCGGCCCAGCGGGTTGAGATTGCCGCAAAGTGCGGCCACAATCTGTCATTCCCGCAAAGCTTTCCCAAGATGACCCTGACCTTCGAAGATTTTCCGCCCGGCCGGTTCGGAACATTCGGCCCGCGCCATGTCACCCGCGACGAGATTTTGGCCTTTGCCGCCGAGTTCGATCCGCAGCCCATGCATCTGGACGAGGAGGCTGCCAACAAGAGCATGTTGCGCGGCCTGTCCGGCTCGGGCTGGCATCTCTGCTCGCTGATGATGCGGATGATGGCCGACGGCTTCATCACCCGCGCCGCGTCGCTGGGATCTCCTGGCGTCGACGACGTGCGCTGGCTGTCGCCGCTTCGGCCCGGCGACGATCTCATGCTCGACGTCGACGTCGTGGAGGCGCGCACCTCGAAGAGCCGTCCGGAGCTCGGCATTGTCAAGTTCAAGTGCACCGCGCGCAATGCGGCGGGGCAGGCGCTCGCCGAGATGACCTCGCCGATCCTGATCAAGCGGCGCGAGGGGGCGGTCTGATGCGGTTCTTCGACGACATCGAGGTCGGCCAGCGCCGCGAGATCGGCAGCTATACATTCACGGCGGAGTCCATCAAGACATTCGCCGCCAAGTTCGATCCGCAGCGTTTTCACCTCGACGAGGAGGAGGGCAAGAACTCGCTGTTCGGCGGGCTCGCGGCGTCCGGCTGGCATGTCGGCTCTGCCTGCATGAGCTTGCTTGTCGCCGACGGCCAGCGTCTGGCGCGAGAGGCCGCGTCGCGTGGCGAGGAGGTTGCGGTGTGGGGCCCGTCCCCGGGCTTTCGCGACCTGCGCTGGATCAAGCCGGTGCTCGCCGGCGACACCGTCGCTTACGTCAACGTCGTCACCGACAAGCGCAGGTCCGCTTCACGCCCCGGCTGGGGCATTTTGACCGCCCGCACCACCGGCACCAACCAGCGCGGCGAGGAGGTCTATTCCATCACCGCTTCGGCCTTCGTGCCGATGCGCAGGAGCGGTTAGGCCAGTTCCAAGATGAACGGCCGAAATGAGCGCGTGAGTGTTGCACGCGCGCTATGGACGCGATTCGGAACGGCTGCCATAAGCCTGCGCAACATGGTTACCGCGAAGCAGTTTGCGGAACCATCGAGTTGCTAACCAATTATGAACCTGTCGCTGCCTATTTGAAACGAATTGGCAGAGACAGGGGACGAGGACCATGGCTGACCGCGGCGCACTGAAATTAGTTGGATTCATCTTCGCTACTGCGACGCTGGCCGTGATGCTGGTCGCCGGCATGGTGGTGAAGGGCTATGCCGATGGCGGCTACACCCTGGAAGCCTCGACCGTGGAAGCCTCCCGATAAGAATTCGTTAATTGTTCGGGGCCGACGTCCGGCCCCGGTGTCAGCGGCTGTAGACGAACGCAAGCACCGCGATCGCAACCGCCAACAGCCCGACAAAGCGCATCGTGATCGTGCCGAATTGATTCGGCGCGGGCCGCAACGGTATCGGGTCCGCGGTGTCGGGCCGAATGCTCCCCATCTGAAATGTCCCCAGGCCCGGCCGCAACAACTGCGGGCGCTTGGCATGGGTCGTGGGGGACGGCAAGAGGGTTCAACGGGGGCAGGTGTCCCGGACGCGCTGCAGCGTGCAACGCTGCTGCGCAGAGCCGGGACCCGCGCGCCGCGCTGTCTCACCCTCGGCTGTCATGCTCCGCAAAGGCGGGGCATCCAGTACGCCGCGGCCCATCGAGGACTCGCAATCGTCTCGGAGTACTGGATCGCCCGATCAAGTCGGGCGATGACACCTGTTCTGGAAAGCGAGGGTGGGCCGCTCCACCTCCAGAATCAAGCCGCCGCGCCCCTTCCGGGAACGCGGCGGCTAGCGATGCCGTGTGTTCGTGATCAGCTGTTGCGCAGGCCGTCGGCGGCGCGCTTCCACTGCGCGACGTTATCGGCGATCATGCGGGTCGACTTCATCGCGGCCTGGCTGAGCTGGGCATAGCCGGAGATTTCGCGCTGGACGCGCTGGCCTTCGGCGTGGAGCAGGTCGCGCAGGCTCTCGAGCTCCGAGATCAGGTTCTCGATCTCGGCGAGCGAGGTGCCGGCGACGCGCTGGATCAGCGAGTTGACGTTGTTGACGGTGGCTTCCGCGCTCGCGTCCAGCGGCGGCGCGTCGGTGGTCGACGCCGGACGGCGCAGATAGGCGATATCGTTGCGGACGAAGTCACGGATGCCGGCCTCGACCTCCGTCACGGCGGCGAGGTTGGTGTCGACCGTCTCGGTCTCGGTGGCTTCGATCTTTTCCGGACGCATGGCGTTCATCGTTATTCCCCTGTTCGCGTTGAGCGCAGCGCGAGTGTCCCCCGCACGACGACGTCTGTGAGGCTCCCCTATCAGGGCGTGTGATTTTGACCGCAAATGGGCCGAGATGCGGCAAGGGCGGACCATTCGGGGGTTTTGCCGTGGCGTATGGTTAGGGAAGCGTGAATGTGGGATCGCGGAGATGGTGAGGAGCGCGCCCTTCGCGCGCGTCTCGAACCATGCAGGCCCCGCTGCCGCAGCGGGCCTCGATCCTTCGAGATGCCCTCTTCCGAACTCGCCTCAGGATGGGGAGTGAGAGTGAGGTGCCGCGGGCTACCAGCTCTTTTTGAAGCCGGCCGTCAGGCTCTTGTTGATCGCGCCTTGCGAGGTTTCGCCGACCGAGCCGGAAACGGTGACGTTGTCGAACAGCTTTTGCTCGGCGCCGACCTTGCGCAGCCATTTGTCGTCGGTGGTCGACAGCGTCTGGCCGGCGATGATGCTGGTGCCGGTGTCGGTGAGGGTGACCTTGGCAGTCTGATCGGTCTCGTAATTGCGCGTGATGTGGCCGCCGATGCCGGGCACCGCAATGGTTCCCTGCTGGTTGACGCTGTAGCCGTTCTGGAGCGTCAGCGAGGTGTCGCTCGACAGCGGCACCGATTTGGTCAGCAACGCCCCGATCTTGCTTTGTTCAGTGCCGGGATCGACGCGGGCTTCCACCGCGGTCTTGTCCCAGATCGAGCCCGCGCCGGGCGCGGTCGCCGTCGCCCAGGCGCTGCCGGAGGATTGCGGCACGTTGCCGCCATTGGCGGCCTTCTGCGCCAGCAGCTCGGACATCGTCCGCGGCTCCCTCGTCACCGTCATGTCGGCTCCAATCCGCGTATCCCAGAACGAGAACACGGACTGCTTCACCGTCACCGCCGAGGAGCCATTCGCATTGGTGTTCGACGACCAGTTCAGCCCGTCCTTGGCGGCGGTCTTGGCAGCGGCCTTGGCGCGCTTCTTGGCGGCCATGGGGTCAATGCCGGTGCCGGCATCGACCGCGAGCTGACTCCAGTCGAGCTTGTCCACATCGATGCCCTTGAGCACGTCGGGGTCGTTGACGTCGGGGGCCTTCGCCGCCTCGGTCTCGGACACGTCGTCAGGCGCCGACGCTGTCGTCGTCGGCGGAATGATCTGCGCCGAGACGCTCAGCACCGAGCCCAGAATCAATGCGGCTGCCAGCACCGGCAGCCGGGTCCAGCCAAAACCTGTCGAGAATTCCATCGTCCTGCCCGCGAGCCCCAGCGCATGCTTCCAGAGATATATATCGGCGGTAGGCCATGCGCCATTCCGCGCTGGAAATGCTGGTTCATCGTTGCGAAATTGTGGCGGTGCCTTCAAGACAGTGAACCAACGGGCCGCGCGCAAGGCGCGCGCCCGATGACGAGCTTGCGGCGCGACAGCATCCGGCGGGGCTGGGGGCCAGGACATCGCAGCCGGCATTGTCATCGGTCCCGAACAACGGAGCCCGTTGGTGTTTCCTTCAGCCGACGCTGGTTATCTTCGGCAGGTGAATGGCGCGGCCGAGTGCCTGCTCGACCAGGTCGAAGGTGTCGATCAGCACGCGCATGCTGACGAGCTTGCCCGCCCGGAACTGGGCGAACTGCGCGACGCGCAAGCTGATCGGCTTGTTGGAATCCAGTGCCGTCAGCGAATAGCGTACCATCGAGGCGGCGGAATCGACGCCGAGCATGATGCTCTCGCGATCGAAGCGGCGCACCCTGAAATTGTCGGCGAGCTGGTGGATGACGTCGAGCACGGCGTCCTTGCCCTGACGCGCGCCGAGGAACGGAAACATGTCGATCGGGCCGTAGAGCGCCCACTCGACGTCCTCGTCGATCAGGGCCTCGATGTCCCTGAAATGCCGGTCGTTGATCGCGCGATGCAACGCGCGCGAGAAACGCCAGAGGCTGTGCTCTGTCATTTTGGGCAGTCCTGAAGCTGGCTTGCGAAGAAAACGGAAAACAACCCCATGCGCAGTCGGGCGCCGGGGACTCAATTCATTTGTATGCGAACAAAATACCGGACTTCGGCCAAAACGCGCAATTCACGTTTTCGCAAGGCGCCATTGAAGCGGCTTCGTGAGATTTACAACAGAACCCCGTAATTTCCCGGATTCGGGGCGAGCTTCTGGTGCGGTTCCAGGGAGGGGAAAGAAAGGATTAGTCGGCCCGCGCGCCCACGATGAGCGGCCCGATCTCGCGTTCCAGGACCTGCTGCACCAGATCGTAGGAATCGATGATCTCGCGGATCTGCGCCACCAGCCCGCCGCGAAAGGTGTAGAACGCCGCCATGTCGAACTGCACGATGCGGTCATTGCTGCGCTTCCTGAAATAGGCCTGCATGTAGGCCGCGACCTCCTCGCCTTCGGCGAGGATGTGCGGCGCCTTGTAGCGGATCTCGGAATAGCGCGCCGAGATCGTCTGCCAGAGCTCGCGCAGCTCGGCCTTGCCGTGGCGCGGCACCATATGCGGCAGCACGTCGATCGGCGCATGGATGAGGAAGTCGACGTCGTCGGTGCAGCACGCCAGCGCGGCCTCGAGATCGCCGCGCGCAAAGGCGTCGAGCAGATGCAGCACGCGTTGCCTGTTCAGCGATTCAACCGTCATGCTGCTCCCGCCTCGTCGGCCGTGGATTGCAAGCGCTACCGCGCGGTACGCCAGCTCATCGATCCGCGAAATCACAGGTCGTTGCAGGTCATGACGCACGAGTGCAATGCCCGGTTCATGGGGTGCAATTGCGGGTTGCGCCCGTGCGCCGCGCGGTGGAACCGTCATCCGCCCGCGCTCGTTGAGACGCCGACACCGCATCCCGGAGACATCGATCCATGAAAGCCCCGCTTCTCGTTGTCGCCGCCGCGCTGCTCATATCCGGCGCGACCTCCGCCGCCAGCGCCAAGGGCTGCATCAAGGGCGCCATCGTCGGCGGCGTCGCCGGTCACTATGCTGGTCATCACGGCATGCTGGGCGCCGCCGCCGGCTGCCTCTATGGCAGGCACCACGCCAGGGAGCAGGAGAAGCAGCGGCAGCAGCAGAGCCATGTGAACGGGCAGGGGAAGTTGTAGCCCCGTCATTCCGGGGCGCGGCGAAGCCGCGAGCCCGGAATCCATTTAGCCGCCGGCTCCGGGCCCAAGAGGCGCGTGACCCATCTCACATCCCTGACCCCCACCGCCACTAACGTCATCCCCATCTCATCAGGGAGACGTGCCATGGCCACCATCGGCACCGCCAGAAGGTCCCGCCTGCACAACGCGACCGAAGGCCTCGCGCTGACCGCGATCCTGCAGAGCTTCCCGGCCTTCGCCGCCGCCTTCCTGCTCAATCTCGCCGGCGACCCCGGCGTCGCCATCTTCGTCGCCACCGCTTGGCTCGCTCACGCCATGCTCGCCGTGACAACGGGGCCGAGCATCCCAGCCTTCTTCAAGACCGTCTATGAGCCAAAGTTCTTCGAGGCCCATCTGTCGCTGTCCGACAAGATTCCGGCATGGCGGACCCAGCCGGTCGCCTCGCTCCAGCTTGTGACTATCGTGCTGCTGCTGTCGGTGATGGCGGTGGTGACGGCGAGCGTGGGGTGATGATCGTGCCGTTATCACCACCGAGCTATTCCTCGTCTTCGTCGCCGTCTTCCTCGTCTTTCAGCAGCCCGGCTTTCTTGGCCGCTTTTTTCGCTGCCTTTTCCGCGTCGACTTTAGCTTTCAACGCCAGATAGGCAGCCTCGCCATCATCTACAAAAATTGATGGCTTGATGGCGAATGTTAGAACGGGGCATCCGCCACCGCCGCCGCCCTCGATCTTAGGCCAGAGCTTCTCATGATGTGTCGTGGCTTTGCCGTATGAGGAGCCCTTGCCGATGCTCTTAAAAATCTCTTGAAGCTCCCAAGAGCGAGTGATGATCACTCCTACTTGGATCGCGCGTAGCTCGAAGAGCAAGCGGAAGTTGTTGAGATCCCGATCGAAGAAGGGATCCTTGTTGTTCCACTCCATTTCAACGGCCACGCCGTTCTTGAAGCAATCGACCGCATGGGTCGGGCTTTCGATTGTGTCCTCGTCGACAGTGATGGATGTGTCGAACTCTTTTTCGATCCAGCCCTTCGCATAGAGAGGCTCGTCAATTCGTCGGCTGATCAGTGACCGGTTTCCGCCTCCGATACGAACTTCCGAGTTCAAAAGCTTGAACTGACGGAGAACCTCTTGAAGTTCGGCCCACTCGTTGGGGCACGCAGTCGACAAGATGCCGGCAGCATTCCTCCATTCCTTGACATGATAGCGGTCTGTGAGATCAGCGGGGACCAGATGCAGGGTCGACATTCGTCTCGGGATCCATACGGCTAGCAACGGAACGGAATAATTATCCACTATCCATCTTGAGAACGTAACAAGAACGCGCTATTATGAGCCTTAACTAACGCCTATACCGCTAAGGATGGCTAACATCTTGGAGTCGCCGATGCTTTCCGCCGGTGAGGATTTGCTGCGCTTTGCTGAAGGCCGACGTTTCTCCACGATCTTAGCGGACCCTCCGTGGCAATTCACGAATAAGACCGGCAAAGTGGCTCCCGAGCACAAGCGGCTCGCACGCTACGGGACAATGAAGCTGGACGAAATTAGTGGCTTGCCAGTCGCAGTGATATCCGCGCCGACTTCGCATTTGTACCTTTGGTGCCCCAACGCACTACTGCCCGAAGGCCTAGCGGTTATGAAGGCATGGGGCTTCAACTACAAGTCCAACATTGTCTGGCACAAGATCCGCAAGGATGGGGGATCCGATGGGCGGGGGGTTGGTTTTTACTTTCGGAATGTTACGGAGCTAATCTTGTTCGGAGTGCGCGGAAAGAATGCGCGTACATTAGCTCCGGGACGGCGTCAGGTTAACTTGTTGGGAACGCGCAAGCGCGAACATTCTCGCAAACCCGATGAACAGTACGGGATTATTGAGGCGTGTTCGCCCGGACCATTCTTAGAGCTTTTCGGTCGCGGACCACGAAGGGGCTGGACGACCTGGGGTGATCAGGCCTGTGACTACAAGTTAACTTGGAAGACATATGCGAATCATTCCCAAACTGGACTGATTGCCGCGGAGTAACTGATGGCCGAGGTACAGCACTCACAAATTAAGAGCAAACTCCTCGAAATTGTCGTCCCGTTGATCGATCAGTCGGATATTTTTGGCAAGCAAGAGGACAAGGAAGCCCATGCGTTATCTCGGGCAATGGCTGCCGCAGCCATCAAGATCTCGGCGGAAGTCGAATATGACGTTGCGTGTGCGTCGCTAGTCGATGGTGGAAAAGACAATGGCCTCGATGCCATCTACTACGATACTCAAAGCAAAACCCTTTTCCTCGTTCAATCCAAGTGGAGCAACTCGCACACCAGCTCGATCGCAAGCGGTGAGGTTCTCAAGTTTTTGCAGGGAGTCCAGGATTTGGTCTCTCTTAAGAAAAGCCGATTCAACGAGAAGGTCCAGAAGCGTTGGAATTTAATAGAGGATGCTCTGAAGAGGCTGACAAGTGTTCGTCTTGTCATTGCCTATCCCGGCTCTGGCAAGATCGATGGCGATATTCAGGCGAAGATTGACGACTTCGTAAAAAGTCAAAATGACACGTCAGAATTATTCTTTTTCTCGCCAATTACGCAGCGAGAACTGTTTCAGCATTTTGTGCATGAGGCGGCTCCGCCACAGATCAATTTGACAATCCGCCTCTCACACTACGGACTAGTCGAGAGCCCATTGAGGGCCGTATACGGGCAAGTCTCGGCCTTGGATGTTTCTGCGTGGTATAAGAGCTATGGCAACAATTTATTTGCCGGCAATATCCGCAACTTTTTAGGGTCCTCTGAGGTCAATTCGGCCATCGCGAACACATTGGCGACCGATGCGGAACATTTTTGGTTTTACAATAATGGCATCACAATCATTGCTGAAGGCTTTAAGCGGCAGGCCATTGGTGGCAACGATAGGTCGGTTGGCATCTTCGACTGTACCAACGTCACTATTGTAAATGGTGCTCAAACCGTCGGCACTATTGGGCGTTTTCTTGCTGACGATGAGAATGCCGCTTTTTTACAAGCTCGAATTATCGAGGTAAGCGACCCTGATTCTTCGCTGGGCAAACAGATTACCCGCGCATCCAATACGCAAAATAAGATTGATGCTCGGAATTTCGTCGCTCTGGATCCTGAGCAGGAAAGGCTTCGAACCGAACTCCTGATCGAAAAGGTGAGCTACGAATACCGAGAGGGCGAGCCTCTCGAGTCGACTGTCGATGGCTTCGAATTCATCGAAGCGGTCACCACGTTGGCATGTGCCAGCGATGAGATGTCTTATGTAGCTTTGTCGAAAGGTTACGTGGGAGGCCTCTACGCAGACATTACTACTGCACCGTATAAGGCGCTTTTCAATCCTTCAACTTCCTCGCTTCGGCTTTGGAGTCTTGTCCAGTTAGCAAGAAGGGTCGATAAGTCGATAAAGGAGCAAGCAGATCCAGCTTCACCTACGCAGCGCGGAATCGTTGTTCACGGCAATAGATTTACATTGCACTGTATTTTGCGACGCATAGGAAAAGTTGAAGATCTTAGTACAAGTAATGCGATTCCTGACAGCATAGTGCAAAGTGCCGTGTTGCATGTACTCTCTAATGTCGGGGCAATCATAGACGAGCATTATGAAGATGCCTATTTGGCCCCGCTCTTCAAGAACGTGAAGAAGTGTACCGATATCCGGGATCGTTACGAGAAGCTCTAGAACGACCGCTCCCCCTACCTCTTCTTCCACCCGCCCCGTCGTCCCGGCATGCCCCCCGTCGACTTCGGCGCCGGCCCGAACTCCGGCCCCGACTGCCTCGAGTCCGTCGGCTGGATGATCCGGCTGTCGCCGCCGAACGGCTTTGACGGCAGCGCCCGGCTGTCGCGGTAGGGCAGGGATTCCGGGCCGTGCATCTCGTCGAGATGCGGCTTGTGTATGCGGGAGCCCTTGCCGCCGCCGGCCTTGAGCGCTGTTGCGGCGCTCTTGTTCTTCATCGCGCTGACCGGCAGGTTGGCCGCGTCGCCGTATTTCCTGGTGCCGGCATAGGCGCCGGCCTTGCCCTGCACGGTGCGCTGCTTGGCGGTGGGGTCGTCGACCACGGCGAGCTCGGTGGCGCGCAGGCGCTTGACCTCGTCGCGCAGGCGGGCGGCTTCCTCGAAGTTCAGATCGGCGGCGGCCTCGCGCATCCTTGTTTCGAGATCGGCGAGCACGGCCTCGAAGTTGTGGCCGATCGAGATGACGTCGTCGGTCATGTCGTGGCCGCCGACCTCGACCAGCACGTGGTCGCGCTCGTAGACGGAGTTGAGGATGTCGCCGATCTGCTTCTTCACGCTTTCCGGGGTGATGCCGTTGGCATTGTTGTACTCCACCTGTTTCTCGCGGCGGCGGTTGGTCTCGGCGATGGCGCGCTCCATCGACCCGGTCATCTGGTCGGCATAGAGGATCACCTTGCCATCGACGTTGCGCGCGGCGCGGCCGATGGTCTGGATCAGCGAGGTCTCACTGCGCAAAAAGCCTTCCTTGTCGGCGTCGAGAATCGCGACCAGCGCGCATTCGGGAATGTCGAGGCCTTCGCGCAACAGGTTGATGCCGACCAGCGCGTCGAAGGCGCCGAGGCGCAAGTCCCGGATGATCTCGATGCGCTCGATGGTGTCGATGTCGGAGTGCATGTAGCGGACGCGAATGCCCTGCTCGTGCAGGTACTCGGTGAGGTCCTCCGCCATGCGTTTCGTCAGCACCGTGATCAGCGAACGGTAGCCGGCCTGCGCGGTGGCGCGGACCTCGCCGACGAGATCGTCGACCTGGGTGCGGGCCGGGCGGATATCGACGGGCGGATCGATCAAGCCGGTCGGGCGGATCACTTGCTCGACGAACACGCCGCCGCTCTCGTTGAGCTCCCAGCCGCTCGGCGTCGCCGAGACCGCGACCGTCTGCGGCCGCATCATGTCCCACTCCTCGAAGCGCAAGGGGCGGTTGTCCATGCAGGACGGCAAACGGAAGCCGTATTCCGCCAGCGTTGCCTTGCGCCGGAAGTCGCCGCGGAACATGGCGCCGATCTGCGGGATGGTGACGTGGCTCTCGTCGGCGAAGATCAGCGCGTTGTCGGGCACGTATTCGAACAGCGTCGGCGGCGGCTCGCCGGGCCGACGGCCGGTGAGATAGCGCGAATAGTTCTCGATGCCGGCGCAGCTTCCCGTCGCCTCCATCATTTCGAGGTCAAAAGTGGTGCGCTGCTCCAGCCGCTGCGCTTCCAGCAGGCGGCCCTGATCATGGAGCTGGTCGAGCCGCTGCTTCAACTCTGATTTGATCGACTTGATTGCCTGCACCAAGGTCGGGCGCGGCGTCACATAGTGCGAGTTGGCGTACATCTTGATGAATTCGAGCTCGTCCTGCTTGTGGCCGGTGAGCGGATCGAACTCCTCGATGGTCTCGATGGTGTCGCCGAACAGATTGACGCGCCAGGCGCGGTCCTCATAGTGCGCCGGGAAAATGTCGATGACGTCGCCGCGCACGCGAAACGTGCCGCGGGTGAAATCGGCCTGGGTGCGCTTGTACTGCAGCGCGACGAGGTCGGCGATGAGCTGGCGCTGGTCGATGCGCTCGCCCTTCTTCAGCGCGAAGGTCATCGCAGTGTAGGTCTCGACCGAGCCGATACCGTAAATGCAGGACACCGAGGCGACGATGATGACGTCGTCGCGCTCGAGCAGCGCGCGTGTCGCCGAGTGGCGCATGCGGTCGATCTGCTCGTTGATGGAGGAGTCCTTCTCGATATAGGTGTCGGTGCGCGGGACGTAGGCTTCCGGCTGGTAGTAGTCGTAATAGGAGACGAAATACTCGACCGCATTGTCCGGGAAGAAGTTCTTGAACTCGCCATAGAGCTGGGCGGCGAGCGTCTTGTTCGGCGCCAGGATCAGCGCCGGGCGCTGCGTCTTCTCGATCACCTGCGCCATGGTGTAGGTCTTGCCCGAGCCGGTGACGCCCAGCAGCACCTGGGTGCGGTCGTTGCGCTGGACACCCTCGACCAGCTCCGCGATCGCGGTCGGCTGGTCGCCCTTGGGCTGGTATTCCGACTTGATCTCGAAGCGCACGCCGCCTTCGGACTTTTCCGGGCGCGGCGGACGGTGCGGCGTCCACACCTTCATGGAGCCGTCGTCCTTGCGGAACTCCGGCCGTCCCTCGCGGATCAGCGATTCCAATGCGTCGGCGGTCGCCTTGACGCCGAGCGCCTCCATCTTGCTGCGCGGTGGCCGTGCCAGCGCCTCGGCATCGTCCTCCTCGGTGGGCAATCCGAGCTGCCGCGCCAGTTCCGGATCGAGCGTCGGGATCGTGGCCGCGGTTCCGTAGTTGGCCTGCGGCGCTTCTTCGAAACCACTGGTCTCTCCGCTCCCTCCCCCCTTGTGGGGGAGGCTCGGGGAAGGGGGTAAGCCGCGAGTCGCGCTGCCTGATGTCGGGCGCGCCGCATCCTGCGGAAACTCCTTCGGCGTCGAGGCCCGCGCACGATGCGCGGCAGCCTCGCCCCCGGCGCGACGGTCGCGTGAATTGTCCGGCGGCGGCTGCAGGCCGGTGCCCGATCCAAGCCCGGCATCGCCGCGATTGATCGCGGGATTGAGCAACTCGGCCAGCGCCGGCCCGATCGGCTGGACATCGGGACGATGTGCCTTGGAATTTGGTGCCTTCGAGTTCGAGACCTTGGGCTTGGAGGATTTGCTGGATTTTTCGGAGGATACGGGTTTCTTCGCCATGAGGCGAATATGGGACGAGTCCGCGTCCCGATAAAGGGCGAATGCCCGTCGCGATGCAGGCTGCTGACAGCAGGTTGGCAGCAGGCCGCGGGCTTACGCCGCCGGCTGCGGATCCTCGTCGTCCTCGCTTGCCTGATACGGCTTCAGGATGTCGAGATGGATGCCGCCGCAATCGGTGCAGCGCATGGCCCAGTACTCGCTCCCCGCGCGGCCGCCGATCACACGGAGCACCGTGAGATCGCCGTCGCATTCCGGGCATTTCGACAGCACAGTCCGGCTGTAGATTCTCGGCCTGTCTTCGAGTTCGATGACCGACATGACTGGTTGCCCCCTCTTACGCTGCGCTGTCCCTGGTTCGCTTGCCGTCTCGCCCACTCATTCGTCGTCGCCGTCGGCCCGCCGGCGGAAGCGGTCGATGTGGTGCTTGGCGTCGGCGATTGCGGCGTTCTGATCGGGCCAGGCGAAGCCGACTTCCATGGCCGGAAACAGGACGCCGTCGATGGCGAGGGGGCTGAGATCGGCGCGGCGGATGCGGGCGTGCCAGAGGCCTTTGCCAGCTTCAAAGGATTCAATGTCAAAGCCGTCGTAGAGGGTCGTCATAGATAGTCCCCAAATTCTCTGATCGGAGGTCAGGGGACCACATTTGCCGATTTGCAGATGTGAAGCCGTTCACAAGCGGCCGGCTTTTTCACCCGATCGGGTGATGAGTCAGCCGCGTACCACGGCCGATCCGCCTGGGGCGTGCGGCGGGTTCCGCCGCCGCGCGCATGATCCAGCGGCGGAACGCGGCGAAGTCGCGCTGCTCGGTCTGGAAGCTGCGATAGAGCAGATACCAGCGCATGCCCTTGGGCACCGAGAGGTCGAAGGGCGCCACCAGCCGGCCGGCGGCGAGGTCGTCGTCGATATAGGGGCGGATGCCCATGGCGATGCCGAGCCCGTCGGCGGCGGCCTGCAGCGCCTGGCCGTAGAACTGGAACTCCGGCCCACGCGGATTGATGCGGGTGAGGTTCGCGGCCTTCAGCCAGATCGGCCAGTCCTCCGGCGAATGTTCGACGCGGATCAGGCTCGGTCCTTTCAGATCGGCCGGGCGCTTCAGGCCGCTCGCGAGGCGGGGCACGCAGACCGGCGTGAGGTCGCCGGCGAACAATGGCTCGGCGACCAGCCCGGGCCAGTCGCCGGTGCCGAGTTTGATGCCGCAGCTCCAGTCCTCGCCGAACGGCACCGACGCGCCGCCGGTGGTGAAGCGCACCTCGATGTCGGGCTCCTCGCTGCGAAACTCCGACAGGCGCGGGATCAGCCAGCGCATCGCAAAGGTGTGCCCGACGCCGATGGTGAGCACGCGAACGCTTGCCGGCGCCGTCACCTGTGCGGTGAGGCTGGCGAGCGCATCGAAGATCGGCGTCAGTCCGCTTTGATAGGCGCGGCCGGCCTGCGTCAGCACCAGGCGATTGGCCTTGCGCTCGAACAGCGCAACGCCGAGCCGCTCTTCCAGCAGATGCACCATGCGGCTGACGGCGGCCGCCGACACGCTCAGCTCGAGCCCGGCCGCGGCAAAGCTGCCGGTCCGCGCCGCCGCCTCGAATGCCTTGATGCCGTTGAGAAACAGCAGTCGCCGCAAGTGACTGACCCTCAGGAAAGCTGATGCCAGGCCAAGATAACTCAGTTTGCGAAGGCAAGGCAAGCAAGGCAGATTCTCCTTCGCCTCTTCCCGCGAGCCGCGCAAGAGAGTGCCGGCAGCTTGCGTCCCCTACGTGCCCACCACAGGAGATCCCTCGTGACGCCCATCATGATCGCTGCCCTCGGATTGCTGATGGTCGCCACCGCCTTCCTGTCGGGGTTGTTCGGCATGGCGGGCGGGCTGATCCTGATCGGCGTGCTCTTGGCCTTGATGCCGCTGCCGACCGCGATGGTGTTGCACGCGATTACGCAGATGGCCTCGAACGGCTGGCGCGCGTTTCTGTGGCGGGCGCATATCCGCTGGCGGCCGGTCGCGAACTACATGGTCGGCGCTGCCATTGCGCTCACCGCCTGGTCGATCACCCGCTACGTGCCGGACAAGCCGACGGCGCTGCTGATGTTAGGTGCCACGCCGTTCATGGCGCGGCTGTTGCCCGCGAACATCAAGCCGAATCCGGACCGTCTGTGGCAGGGCACCGCCTACGGCTCGATCTGCATGGGCTTGATGCTGATGACCGGCGTCTCCGGCCCGCTGCTCGACACCTTCTTCCTCGGCGGCGATTTCGGCCGGCGCGAGAAGGTGGCGACCAAGGCGATGTGCCAGCTCGTCAGCCATTTCACCAAGCTGATCTATTTCGGCGGCGTGATCGACCAGGCCGCGAGCCTCGATCCCGTGCTCGCCGGTGTTGCGATTCTCGCCTCGATGCTCGGCACCACGCTGGCGCGGCGTATCCTGGAAGCCATGACCGACCAGCAATTCGTGGCCTGGTCCAACAAGCTGATCACCACCATTGGCTGCTACTACATCGCCTATGGCGGCTGGCTCATGCTCCGAACGCCGGTGCTGGCTGCCTTCGACAACGGAGGTTTGCAGTGAGCGAGACCGCCGATCCGCTGGTGCTGGACTTCGTCGAATGGGTCGCGCGCGAGCCGCGCGCCTATGCCGAGGTGATCGCGACCTGGAAGACGTCGTGCCCGCGCCTCACCATCTGGGAAGACGCCGCCGATCGCGGCTATGTCGCGCGTGAGACGGTGCCGGGAATAGGGCTGATCATCGCCGTGACGGAAGGCGGCGAGAGGCTGTTGCGGACGAACGGGCGGTGAGGTCACTACAACATCATTGCGAGCGCTGGCGAAGCAATCCAGAATGCTCCCGCGGCGGCAGTCTGGATCGTGTCGCGGAGCCTGTCATCGGGCCGCGCGGCCCGCGGATTCGTTGGCTCGCAATGACGGAGCAAGTGGAGGCCTTCCATGTCACTCAAACTCTACGAACTCGTCGGCACCGACGCCTCGCGTCCCTTCAGTCCGTATTGCTGGCGGACGCGGATGGCGCTGGCGCACAAGGGATTGTCGGCGCAATCGCTGCCCTGGCGCTTCACCGAGAAGAGTTCGATCGCGCCGCATGGCTCGGAGAAGGTTCCCGTGCTGCTGCACGATGACAAAGCCGTGGTCGATTCCTGGGCTATCGCGACCTATCTCGAAGACAATTTTCCGGATCGCCCCTCGCTGTTCGGCGGCGAGGGCGGCCGGGCCATGGCGCGCATGATCAACGCCTTCGGCGACATCGCCATCGTCGGCGGCATCTTTCCGTTGATCGTCGCCGATATCCCGAACAATCTCGCCGAGGTCGACGCCGCCTATTTCCGCCAGTCGCGCGAGGCGCGCTTTGGCGGCAAGTCGCTGGAAGAGGTCATGGCCAGCCGCGATACCGGCGTGATCGCGTTCCGCAAGTCGCTCGAGGTGATGCGCCAAACCCTGAAGAAGCAGCCTTATCTCGGCGGCGAGGCGCCGAACTATGCCGACTACATCGTGTTCGGCGGTTTCCAATGGGCGCGCGTGGTGAGCCCGTTCAAGCTGCTGGAAGCGGACGATCCGGTCTATGGCTGGCGCGAGAAGCTATTCGATGCGTTTGATGGCATGGCGCGAAAGTCGCCGGGGCACGCGGTGTAGGGCGAGGTGCGCGGACGCTTGCGTCTAACGAGCAGCGCTCGCCTCCGCCGCCTTCCGCAAACACTCCCGGCACAGGCAGTCCTCGCCTTCGACCGGCATCGGCAGCTTCGCGACCTCCTCCGCGCACCAGCAGGTGCCGGAGAGATCGCAGCCGAACTCGGTGCCGCAGCGCGCACAGGTGAGGCGGCGCGGTTCCGGCGCCGAGGATTCTTTCGGATTTGTCATGATCTACGTCGAAGCTTCGCCGTGATTTTCATGTCGGGTTCATCGGTCATTGCGGTATATCAGGTGCAGTATATTAGGCATCGCGCGCGGACTCGGAAAGCGGCTCCCGGCACGCGAAGGACAAATCGATGGCCCGCGATTCGCAAGCTGCGCTCGTCGCGCTCAACCGTTTTGGCTTCGGCGCCCGCGGCGGTGCCTCGGGCGATCTCGTCAATGCTGCGTCCGATCCGCGCGGTTTCGTGAAGGCGGAGCTCGCTCATGCGAGCGGCGTGTTGCTGGAAGCGCCGGGCCTGCAATCGACGTCGCAGCTCGGGCAAGCCGTGTTCGCCTATCAGGATCAGGTCAAGCAGGCGCGCGAAGCGGCGAAGGCCGCCGCGCCCGCCGGGACGCCGGCGCCGACCGAACAAAAATCCGTCCTTCGCCGCAATCTCTCGCTGAACGCAACCGCGACGGAGATCGCCGGCCAGATGACGGAGGCAAAGCCGGCGGACAGCGCGGCGAGGCCAGCCGCGATGCAGCCCACCGCCGCCGCGCCGCCGGCCGCAAAGCCGGCCCTGCAGCCGCTCAACGTGATCCGGAAAACCTTCCGCGCCGAGGCGCTGGCGCGGCTTCAGCGCGCGACGCTGGTCGCGTGCGGCTTCACCGAACGCCTCGTCGTGTTCTGGTCCAACCATTTCTGCATCTCCGCGACCAAGGGCGAGCTGGCGCGGATCTGGGCCGGTGCGTTCGAGCGCAAGGCGATCAGGCCGCACGTGCTCGGGCGCTTTGCCGACATGCTCCGGGCCGTCGAGCAGCATCCGGCGATGCTGTTCTTCCTCGACAACCAGCAATCGCTCGGGCCGGACTCGCGTGCAGGCCAGAACCGCAAGCGCGGCCTGAACGAAAATCTCGCGCGCGAGATCATGGAGCTGCACACGCTCGGCGTCGGCGGGGGCTACACGCAAGGCGACGTCACCTCGCTCGCGCGCATCATCACCGGCTGGACCTTCGCCGGAAGGAAAGGGCAGTTAGGACCCCCCGGCTCGTTCGTGTTCAACAGCAATGCGCACCAGCCCGGGCCGCAAGTCCTGCTCGGCAAGACCTATGAAGCGGCGGGGCTCGCGCAGGGCGAAGCCGCGCTCGCCGACATCGCGCGGCATCCGTCGACCGCGAAGTTCGTCGCCACCAAGTTCGTCCGCCACTTCGTCGCCGACGATCCGCCACCGGCGCTCGTTGCGCGCCTGCGCGACGTCTTCGTCAGGACCGACGGCGATCTCAAGGCGCTCGCGACGGCGCTGGTCGATTCCGATGAGGCCTGGCGCACGCCGCTGACCAAGATGCGCAGCCCTTACGAGTTCCTGGTTGCGAGCGGCCGGCTGCTCGCGCATGTGCCGGAGGATCCGAGCCGCTATCTCAATGGCCTCAAGCTGCTTGGGCAACCGCTATGGTCGCCCGCCGGTCCCAATGGCTTTCCCGACACCAATGCCGCCTGGGCTGCACCCGAAGGCATGAAGCTCAGGCTCGACATCGCCGCGCAGATCGGCGCGCGGCTCGGCAACAACATCGATCCGCTCGACCTCTTGGAATTCGCAGCGGCCGATGCGGCCTCCATCGAAACGCGGCGAACCGTCGAGCGCGCGGAGTCGCGCCAGCAGGCGCTGGCGCTGCTGCTGATGTCGCCGGAAATGCAGAGGAGATGATGATGATCGACTGCGTCGAGAACCGGCTCCTCACCTCGCGTCGCGGCCTCTTGCTTGGCGGCGCCTCGTTCGCAGCCTGGGCCTATTTGCCGAAATTCGCGCATGCGGCCGGTGGGCGCGATCCCCGGCTGATCGTGGTGATCCTGCGCGGCGCGCTCGACGGGCTCGCGACCGTCGCGCCGATCGGCGACCCCGACTATGCCGGCCTGCACGGCTCGATTGCGCTCACGGCTGATGGTGCGCATCCCGCGATCATGCTCGATTCCTTCTTCGCGCTGCATCCGGCGATGCCGGAATTTGCGCGCATGTATCGCGACGGGCACGCCGCTGCGATCCATGCGGTGGCGACGCCTTATCGCGACCGTTCGCATTTCGACGGCCAGGACGTGCTCGAAAGCGGTTATGCCGGGCCGGGCCGCGTGCAGTCCGGCTGGCTCAATCGTGCGCTGGAGGCGCTGCCGCGCGGCGAGCGCGTATCGAGCGGTCTTGCGGTCGGACCCACCACGCCGCTGGTGCTGCGCGGCAATGCGCCGACCGTCGGCTGGGCGCCGTTAGCGCTGCCGCAGGCGGATGGCGACACCGCGATGCGCCTCGTCGATCTCTACCGTCACCGCGATCCTGCGTTGGCCACGGCCCTGTCGCAGGGCCTCCAGCTCGACAAGGCCGCGAGTGGCGACGACATGAAGCGGAAGCCCGGCAATGCCGTGGCACAGATGCGCCAGGTGGCGCGCGGCGCGGCCCGGCTGATGGCTGCCGATGACGGCCCGCGCATCGCCGCACTCGCCTTCGACGGCTGGGACACGCACGCCAATGAGGGCGGTCCGGTCGGTCGTCTTGCCTTCCTGCTCGGCGGCCTCGACGGCGCGCTCGCCGAGTTCGAAAGCGCCTTGGGGGATCGCTGGCGCGACACTGTCATCGTCGTCGCCACCGAGTTCGGCCGCACCGCGCGCATCAACGGTACCGACGGCACCGATCACGGCACTGGCACGATTGTGCTGCTCGCCGGCGGCGCGGTGAAGGGCGGCCGCGTCATCTCCGACTGGCCGGGACTCAAGCTCGCCAACCTTCATGAAGGGCGCGACCTCAAGCCGACGACCGATCTCCGCTCCGTCATCAAGGGCGTGCTGCAAGGGCAGTTCGGACTGTCCGATCTCGTGCTGGCGGAGACGGTGTTTCCGGACAGCGCGGGAGCCCGGCCGATGAAGGGGCTGGTTGTATAGCTCAAAACTGTCATTCCGGGGCGCGCGTCAGTGCGAACCCGGAATCCATGCATCCGAAGAAGGATGGATTCCGTACCTGCGCCTTGCGGCGCATCCCGGAATGACGAGATAATCGTTGGAGCATCAGGAGAACACCCGCATGTACATCGCCATGAACCGCTTCCGCGTCGCCAAAGGCTCCGAGGCCGCCTTCGAGCAGGTCTGGCTTTCGCGTGACACGCATCTGGACAAGGTGCCGGGCTTCGTCGAATTTCATCTGCTGCGCGGCCCCGCGCTCGAGGACCATACGCTGTATGCCTCGCACACGGTGTGGGCGAACCATGCGGCATTCGAGGCTTGGACCCAATCGGAGGCGTTTCGCGCCGCGCATCACCGGGCGGGCGACAACAAGCCGCTCTATCTCGGCCATCCCCAGTTCGAGGGCTTCGAGGTGATGCAGACTGTGGGGCGCGGCGCGAAGTAGCGCTGCCATTATCCCAGCGTGATATTGTCGATCTCCGCCATCTCCTCCGGGCTGAGCTTCCACGCGATCGCCCTGACGTTCTCCTCGATCTGCTCGGCGCGCGTGGCGCCGGCGATCACGCTCGAGACAAGCGGGCGTGCCGCGAGCCAGGAGAAGGCGAGCTCCAGCATCGAATGGCCTCGCGCCTTCGCAAAGACCTGGAGCTTCTCGACCATGTCCTCGTTGCGTGGCGTGACGTAGCGGTCGCGCAGCGCCGGTACCTTGGCAAAGCGCGTGTCAGCGGGCGCCGCCGTGCCGCGCTGGTACTTGCCGGTGAGCAGGCCGCTCGCGAGCGGGAAAAACGGCAACAGGCCGAGCTTGTATTCTTGCGCCGCCGGCAGCAGGTCCTTCTCGATATCGCGCACCAGGAGGCTGTATTCGTCCTGGCATGAGACGAAGCGGCTGACGTTCATCGCGCGCGCGGTGAACTCGGCTTCCGCGATGCGCCAGGCCGGGAAGTTGGAATTGCCGATGTACCGGACCTTGCCCTGCCGGACGAGATCGTCGAGCGCGCGCAGGCTCTCCTCGATCGGCGTCAGCGGGTCGTAATCGTGCTGCTGGTAGAGGTCGATGTAGTCGGTCTTGAGCCGCCTCAAGCTGGCCTCGACCGCGTCCATGATGTAGCGGCGCGAGGCGCCCTGCCGGGTGCCGTCGGTGGCCATCGGCTTGGCAAATTTGGTGGCGAGCACGATGTCCTTGCGGCGGTCGCCGAGCACGGTGCCGAGCACCGTCTCCGAGCCGCCCATGCCGGCATAGATGTCGGCGGTGTCGAACAGCGTGATTCCGAGATCGAGCGCGCGATGGATCACCTTGCGCGAGGTCTCCAGATCGGTACGCTGGCCGAAATTGTTGCAGCCGAGTCCGACCGCGGACACGCGAAGGCCGGAGGCGCCGAGATTGCGAATTTCCATGGAGAGATCCTGCCAGATGAGCCGGGGCACATTGTGACCACCGTGCGCCGCGCCAGCAAGGCGCTCGCCGCGCTGCTGCCATGCTGACAAGGCGGACAAAAAGATGCGGCCCCTGTCAGACGCGGCGACTGACGGGGACCGCTTTGGGGCGCTTGATCGGTGACGGGGGGCCTGATCAGACGCAGGTGTAGCCTAGCCCCGCCATGTTACGCGCGGGTGACAGCGGGAGTTATCCACAGGGTGCGCGCGCGGATCAGAACAGCTTGCGATAGACGATGAAGCCGGAACGCTCCGCGACCTTGTCGTACAGGCGCTGCGCCGTGAGATTGGTCTCGTGCGTCTGCCAATAGACGCGTGGCGATCCCGCCAGCTTCGCGCGCTCGTACACGCCGTAGATCAACGCCGAGGCGACGCCCTTGCCGCGCGCGGCTTCCAGCGTGAACAGGTCCTGCAAATAGCAGGACGGCTCGATCGCGGTGGTGCTGCGATGGAACAGATAGTGCGTCAGCCCGAGCAGCTTGCCGTCGTCCTCGGCCACCAATGCATGCACCGGCTCATAGGCATCGAAGAAACGCTGCCACGTCACGCGCGTGATCTCGCCCGAGAGCGCGGTCGGGCCGGAGCGGCCGTAGAAGGCGTTGTAGCCGTCCCACAGCGGCAGCCATTGATCGTAGTCCTGCCTGGCGACGGAGCGAATGGTGAGCGACATGTGGATTTCCGCGATCGATGAAGAGTCCTTCATACGGGATGATGGGTGCGGCGATCAATCGCGCCGTGGCTCTACTCCGCGACGCGCAGATCCCGGATCAGCCCGCGGCCCGTGGGATCGCGCAGCGAGCGGTAGTAATCGGCGCGTGACGGCGCGTCGGTGTGGCGCACGAGGTCGGTCACCGGGGTGTAGCTGAGCATCCGTCCGCCGTCGGGCAGCGCGGCGCAGACGAAGCGCAGCACCTCGCCGTTGCGCAAGGCGATGTTGATCGGCGTGGCATCGCCGGTCCGCACCATCTCCATGCGCTGCGCGATGAAGCTGCCGAGCTCGCCCTCCGGCAGTTCGAACGCGCCGGTGTCGCGGCCGTGATACATCAGCGCGATGAAGGGCGGCTTGCCGTCGGCGATCTCGTCCGGCACCGCAAAGTAATCGCGGAACGCACGGTTGATGAACTCGGCCCGCGTCTCGGCGTCGAGCAGCACGATGCCGATATCGACCTGGTCGAGTGCGGCCGACAGCCGCGCGTGGCTTCGGCGCTCGGCTGCGAACGTGCCGAGCAGCCGCTCGCGCATCAAGCCGGTGACGCTGGCGGTGCCGGCAGCCGTGATGGCCAGAAGGCCGAGCTGGATCAGATCGGCGGAAGGGATGGAAACGCCGGGGCGGCTGAGGAAGATCAGCGCCGCACCGATCACCGCGACGGCTGCGCTGGCGATGGCGGAGGCGAGCCCCGACAGTGCGCCTGCAAGCGCCACGATGCCGACAAGCAGCGGCGCCGGCGAGGGAGTGGGGATAAAGCGATCGAACAGCATCGCCAGCAGCAGGGTCGCCGCCGTCAGTACCGGACCGGAGATCGCACGCCATCCGAACCGCATGGACCAGTCTCGCTCCTCCCGAACGAGGTAAGACCGCAACACTGACTGATCGTTGCACCGCTGCGATACGCTTTCGCGCGGCGTGCTTAAGGCACGTTTGCGTACAAGCCTAAGGCTTTCAGATGATTTTAGACCAGATTCGCCTGCTTGACGGGCCGTTGCAGCGCAGGCGCATTCAGCGTCGACGTCCCCGGGCCCTTGCGGGTCCCGACGAATATCAACAGCGACGCAGCGACCAGGATGGCCGCGGTCAGGGTGATTGCAACGACTACCACAGGCGATTTCATCGACGTCCCGTCGTGATGGCGATAGGCGCGGGTCGCACGGCGCATTGAAAGCTGGTCAAGGACGAAACGGGGATCAGACCGGCAGGCCCATCGCCATGGTCGCCCTGGTCGACAGAACCGTCAGGGTGACGATCAGGCACAGCGAGAGCGCGGCGACGGCCAGCGAGGCCGCGACCGCGCTGGTCAGCCGGGAAGACGCGACGGTAGCGGGATGGCCCTGAAAGCCTGCCGTGCCGGACGCCCGTGTCATGTCTAAATCCTTCAACGCGCGAGCGAATCACCCGCGACTTTTCACAATTTCCCAGTTTCAACCGGCAATATTGCGGCGGCTAGCGCGCTGAAAATGGCCACATTGCGGCAAATGTTACCTTTATGCCCGCTATTTCCCAGAGCAGGGGTGGGCCCGTCATGCGCCGGCGGCGATGCTGGCGGGGTCGTCGATGTCGGCCGGCCGCCAGTCCATCGACACGAAGCCGGGCGCGGCCTCCACCCGCTTCAGCCAGTCCCGGATCGCCGGGAAGGCCTGGAGATCGAAGTCGCAGCGGTCGGCGAGGTGAGTGTAGCCATACAGTGCGATGTCGGCGACCGTGAGCTGGCGCGCGGCGAAATAGGCGTTGGTCTTGAGGTGATTCTCCATCACCTGGAGCGCGCCATAGCCGCGCTCCATCCAGTCCTCCAGCGAATGGGTCTGGAGGTCGCGGCCACCCTTGACCAGCGACAGCCAGAAATAGGCGGCGCCGATGTTCGGTTCGAGCGCGTGCTGCTCGAAGAACATCCATTGCAGCGCCTCGGCGCGGTCGATGCGGTTCTCGGGCGCAAGCGGGGTGCCGACGGCGACGTACCAGAGGATGGCGTTGGACTCGGCGAGATAGCGGTCGTCGCCGACCTCGAGCAGCGGCACCTGTCCCGACGGGTTCTTGGTCAGAAAGTCCGGCGTGCGGCTCTCGCCGCGCAGAATGTCCACCTCGATTGCTTCGTAAGGCACGTTGAGCAGCGCCAGCGCGAGGCGGACCTTGTAGCTGTTGCCCGAGCGTTGCATCGAATAGAGCTTGTACATTCTGGGAGTTCGAATCCGAGGACGGGAAGATGCGGCGCTTGGTGCCCCGCAGCGCGGGCTAAACAATGATGCCGATGCGAATCCGCCGCAAGAGCCAGCCAATAGAAAAACTCGAAAACCCTACCGCACTGCAAAGGTCCGGAAAATCATTTCCACGCGACGGAGCAATCAGTTCACGCTCGCATCAATGCGTGGAAGCATCGAGGCGTGCCTTGATGTGAGACCTTGAGCAATTGGTTTAGGGCACCGCCACAAAGCCGCAGCGGCCTTCGGCCGACAAGCCCAGCCCTGACGGCATGGAAGCGGCAGTTCACAACACGCAAAATTGCTCCGAGGACAGGTCTTGCCGGATATGAGCAATTTGGTGGCCCAAAGTTGCGGAACATTGCGGTCAATCGTGCCTTGGCATGCCGGTTTTCGGAAAACTTTTCCCGGACCGGGCCGAAGTTTCTTGCGGTGCAGCGGCTCACGTTTTAGGGTGGGTCCATTCCCACAATCGGAGTCGTGAGGCGAAAGATTTCACGACGCTTGTCAGGAGATGACGATGTCCTTCCTTGCCGCTGCGCTCGACCGTGTGAAGCCGTCCGCGACCATTGCGGTCACGGATAAAGCACGCGCGCTGAAAGCGGCGGGCCGCAACGTCATCGGCTTAGGTGCCGGCGAGCCCGACTTCGACACGCCCGCCAACATCAAGCTGGCGGCGATCCGCGCCATCGAGGCCGGCAAGACCAAGTACACCGCGGTCGATGGCATTCCCGAGCTGAAGGACGCGATCATCGCCAAGTTTCAACGCGAGAACGGCGTCGCTTACAAGCAGAACCAGATCATCGTCGGCACCGGCGGCAAGCAGGTGCTGTACAACGCGCTGATGGCCACCATCAATCCGGGCGACGAGGTGATCATTCCCGCGCCTTACTGGGTCAGCTACCCCGAAATGGTGGCGCTCGCCGGCGGCGAGCCGGTGCCGGTGGTCTGTACCGCCGCGACCGGCTTCAAGCTCCAGGCCGAGGCGCTCGAGCGCGCGATCACGCCGAAGACCAAATGGGTGATCCTGTGCTCGCCGTCAAACCCGACGGGAGCCGCCTACACGCGTTCGGAACTGAAAGCGCTCACCGACGTGCTGCTCAAGCACCCCCACGTCTGGGTGATGACCGACGACATGTACGAGCATCTCGTCTATGACGACTTCCAGTTCACCACGGTCGCGCAGGTCGAGCCGAAACTCTACGACCGCACGCTCACCGTGAACGGCGTATCGAAGGCCTATTGCATGACCGGCTGGCGCATCGGCTATGCCGGCGGCCCCGCGCAGCTCATCAAGGCGATGTCGACGATCCAGTCGCAGTCGACCTCGAACCCGTGCTCGATCGCCCAGTGGGCCTCGGTCGAGGCGCTGAACGGTCCCCAGGAGTTCATTCCGGCCAACAACAAGGTGTTCAAGGAGCGGCGCGACCTCGTCGTCTCCATGCTCAACCAGGCCAAGGGGATCGAATGCCCGCGTCCCGAGGGCGCCTTCTACGTCTATCCGTCCTGCGCCGGCACGATCGGCAAGACCGCGCCGTTGGGCAAAGTGATCGACAACGACGAGACGTTCGTCACCGAACTCCTGGAGACCGAAGGCGTTGCCGTGGTGCAGGGTTCGGCCTTCGGCCTTGGACCTGCGTTCCGCATCTCCTATGCGACCAAGACCTCGGATCTCGAAGATGCCTGCAAGCGCATACAGCGCTTCTGCGGCGATCTGCGCTGATCGCGTTGCAATGAGCTTGGAAAAGGCCCGCCTTTGGCGGGCCTTTTCAATGTTTGCATGCCTGTCGTCGCGCGCGATCTGGCACCACCACGGCTCTTGTGGCATAGAATGTTGGGCAACACGGGTGGGGCGCTCTCTCTGCTCGCATCACATCTTCGCCGGAGATATTTCATGCGCCGCTCGTTCATTCTCGCCGGGCTCACCGTCGTGAGCCTCATCGCCTCCGTCGCCGGCGGCAGCGCGCAGCAGCGGATGGCGCGGGTCGGCGTGCTCGAATGCCGTGGCGGCGCCAGCGTCGGCTTCATCGTGGGATCGGTGACCCATCTCGGCTGCGTGCTGCGCGCCGACGGCTTGCCCGACGATCGTTACGTCGCGACGATCCGTAAAATGGGTCTCGATATTGGCATCACCCAGGAGACGGCTTTGGCGTGGGGCGTCTTCGCTCCGGTCGACCGGCTCGGCCCGGGCGACCTCTCCGGCAATTATGCCGGTGCGCATGGCAGCGCCTCGGTCGGTGTCGGCCTGGGGGGCAATGTGCTGGTCGGCGGCTCCAATAATTCAATCGCGCTTCAGCCGCTTAGCGTGCAGGGGCAGGTCGGCCTCAACGTCGCCGCCGGCCTCGAGAGTCTGGAACTCCGTCCGGGCCGTTAACACTTTCGCGTGTGATCGTGCCGCGCTAAGCGGCGCGAGTTTGCCGCCGACGCACCGCAGCGACGTTTGATGCTTGCCAAACCTCGGGGACGGGCAGAGCATCTGCGTTTGCCGACCCAATCATGGGCCGAGCTCCACACCAAGGAGGCGGCGAATGGGACAAGACGTCAGAAGTCCCCGAGGTCCACGGTGCATCGCGCTGGTGGGCCCTTTCCAAAGCGGTAAAACCACACTTCTCGAAGCAATACTGGCGCGAACGGGCGCAATCCCGCGCGCCGGCAGCGTCGACGCCGGAACTTCCGTCGGGGACGCCACGCCAGAGGCCCGTCATCACAAGATGACCGTCGGGCTGACTGCCGCCACCACGAGTTTCATGGGCGACAGCTACACCTTCCTCGATTGTCCCGGTTCCGTCGAGTTTGCCCACGACATGCGCGCCGCGCTGCCCGCGGTCGATGCCGCAATCGTGGTCTGCGAAGCCGACGAGAAGAAGCTGCCGCAGCTTCAGATCATCCTGCGCGAGCTGGAGGAACTGAAGATCCCGCGTTTCCTGTTCCTCAACAAGATCGACCGCGCCAGCCAGCGCGTCCGCGAGACGCTCGCAGTGCTGCAGCCCGCCTCCCGCGTGCCGTTGGTATTGCGCCAGATTCCGATCTGGAGGGAAGAGCTGATCGAGGGCTTCGTCGATCTCGCGCTGGAGCGCGCCTTCGTCTATCGCGAGCACAAAGCCTCCGAGGTGGTCGCGCTCGAAGGCGGCAATCTCGATCGCGAGAAGGAAGCCCGCTTCGCGATGCTGGAGAAGCTTGCCGATCACGACGATGCGTTGATGGAGCAACTGCTCGAGGACATCCAGCCGCCGCGCGATGCGGTGTTCGACGATCTCGCCCGCGAGTTGCGCGAGGGGCTGATCTGCCCCGTGCTATTGGGCGCTGCCGCGCGCGAGAACGGCGTGCTCCGGCTGATGAAGGCGCTGCGCCACGAAGCGCCCGGCATCGCGGAGACCGCAAAACGGCTCGGCGTGTCCGAGACCACGGATGCGCTTGGCTATGTCTTCAAGACGCTGCATTCGCAGCATGGCGGAAAGCTGTCGCTGACGCGGCTTCTTGCCGGCCATCTCGACGACGGGGCCACGCTGCAATCCGCCTCCGGCGGTGTGGGGCGCGTCTCCGGCATCCTCGCCGTCAACGGCGCCTACGACACCAAGCGTGCCTCGGCCGAAGCCGGCGATACCGTGGCGCTCGCCAAGCTCGATCCCGTCAGGACCGGCGACACGGTCTCGACCGGCAAGACCCAGCCGGCTGCGCTGCCCGTCCCGGAGCCGACGCCGCCAGTGCTCGCGATCTCGATCGCAGCGACCGATCGCAAGGACGACGTGAAGCTCGGCCAGGCCATGGCACGGCTGCATGAGGAGGATCCCTCGCTGGTCGTCGTGCAGAATGCCCAGACCCACGACACTGTGTTGTGGGGACAGGGCGAGATGCACTTGCGCGTCGCCGGCGAGCGGCTGCGCGACCGCTTCGGCGTCAAGGTCACCTCGCATCCGCCCGCGATCGGCTACCAGGAGACCATCCGCAAGCCGATCGTCCAGCGCGGCCGCCACAAGAAGCAGTCCGGCGGCCACGGCCAGTTCGGCGACGTCGTGCTCGACATCAGGCCGCTGCCGCGCGGCGAGGGGTTCAAGTTCGCCGAGAAGGTGGTTGGCGGCGCGGTGCCGCGCAACTACATCGGGGCGGTGGAGGAGGGCGTCATCGACGGATTGATGCGCGGTCCGCTCGGCTTTCCCGTCACCGACGTGCAGGTGACGCTGACCGATGGCTCCTATCACAGCGTCGATTCCTCCGACCTCGCCTTCCGCACGGCGGCGCGAATCGGCCTCAACGAAGGCCTGCCGCATTGCCAGTCGGTGCTGCTGGAGCCGATCCACGTGGTCGAGATCGTCTGCCCGACCGAGGCCACCGCCAAGATCAACGCGATCCTGTCGGCGCGGCGCGGTCAGATCCTCGGCTTCGACACTCGCGACGGCTGGAGTGGCTGGGATTGCGTCCGCGCCATGATGCCGGAAGCCGAGATCGGCGAACTGATCGTGGAGCTGCGCTCCGCCACCGCCGGCGCCGGCAGCTTCACCCGCCAGTTCGACCACATGGCCGAAGTCACGGGCCGCGCCGCCGACCAGATCATCGCCGCGCATCAACACGCGGCGTGATCGGTTAGGGACGATCCACGCTCTCGCCCCTCTCCCCGTTCTTGCGGGGAGAGTCTGGTGTGAGGGGCTCTTCGGCAGTCGCGGGGACTTATGCGGTCTTCCCCCCTCCGTCAGGAGCTCTTGCGACGAAGCAATTCGGTCTGCTTCCTTGGCGACAGTCTGAATTGCTTCGCTTCGTTCGCAATGACAGTGTGGATGCGGATTTCCTTCAAGCCGACATAGGATTGGCAGGAGCTTCTTCCGCAGCGAGACGGGAGAGCTAAAGAGCTTGCGTCCGGCTTGGTATGATGTATTTTACACCATTGTGCATGCTTCAGATATCATTTATAGCTGCTGGTAAGTGAGGCCAAGGTGATCACGTCATTCCAGATGCGGGCAGCCCGGGCGCTGCTCGGCATTGACCAGAAAACCCTGGCCGAGCTCGCCGGCGTTTCGCTGCCGACCATCCAGCGGATGGAGGCCAGCACCGGCAATGTGCGTGGCGTGGTCGAGACCCTGATCAAGGTGGTCGAGGCGTTCGACCGGGCCGGCGTCGAGTTGATCGGCGAGCAGGTCCGCAGCGACAGCGGCGGGCGTGGCGTTCGCCTGAAGCAGCCCGGGCCGCCGCGCCGCGTCGGAGCATGATCGGACGTTGATCGCGCTCGGGATCAAGATGGGCTAGCGCATCGTCGCACCGGCAAGGCGGGACGCACGATGCTTGGGAGCATCGTGGGGCAGCGGAGCACTTTCCTGAAATGAGCATCACGGGCGATCAGGCAAGCCAGCTGCACCAGCTGCGTCGGCCAACCTTTGCCGAACTGTATCTGCCAAAGCTCGTCACCGTCTGGCGTGAAGGTTATGGCGTCGCGGATTTCCGCGCCGACGTCTTCGCGGGCCTGACGGTTGCGATCGTGGCGCTGCCGCTGTCGATGGCGATCGCGATCGCCTCGGGCGTGACGCCGGACCGCGGCCTCTACACGGCCGTGGTCGGCGGCTTCATCGCTTCCCTGCTCGGCGGCAGCCGGTTCCAGATCGGCGGACCTGCCGGCGCCTTCATCGTCCTGGTCGCTGCGACCGCGGAGCGTCACGGCGTCGATGGCGTCATTATGGCCACCATGATGGCGGGCCTGTTCCTGATCGCCGCGGGCCTGCTGCGCGTCGGTACCTACATCAAGTTCATTCCCTATCCGGTGACGGTCGGCTTCACCGCCGGCATCGCCGTGATCATCTTCGCCAGCCAGCTCCGCGATCTCTCAGGCATCACGCTTGCGGGGAAAGAGCCCAGCGAGTTCGTTCCAAAGCTCGTCGCGCTCGCGGCAGGGCTTCACACCATCAATCCGTCTGCCGTCGCGGTCGCCATCGTCAGTATTGCCATCATCGCGGCGTTGCGGATTTGGCGACCATCCTGGCCCGGCATCCTGATCGCAGTCGCGCTCGCGGCGGTCGTGTGTGCGGTGTTATCGCTGCCGGTCGAGACCGTCGGCTCGCGCTTCGGCGGCATTCCCCGCGAATTGCCCTCACCGGTGCTGCCCGCCTTCTCGGTTGCGAAGGCGACTGCCGTGCTGCCGGATGCGATCGCGTTCGCCCTGCTGGCCGCTATCGAATCGCTGCTGTCGGCGGTGGTCGCCGACCGCATGACCGGGCGCCGTCACCGTTCCAATTGCGAGCTGGTGGCTCAAGGCGCGGCCAATGTCGGTTCGGCGCTGTTCGGCGGCATCTGCGTCACCGGCCTGATCGCGCGCACCGCGACCAACATCCGTGCCGGCGCCCGCGGGCCGCTCGCGGGTATGCTGCATTCGGTCTTCCTGCTGCTGTTCATGCTGATCGCAGCGCCGCTCGCGAGCTACATTCCGCTCGCTGCGCTCGCATCGGTGCTGGTCGTGGTGGCCTGGACCATGGCGGAGAAGCATGAGTTCGGCACGCTGCTGCGCTCGTCATGGGGCGACGCCGTCGTGCTGCTCGCGACTTTCCTGCTGACGATCTTCCGCGATCTGACCGAAGGCATCCTGGTCGGCTTCGCGCTCGGCGCGGTGCTGTTCATCCATCGCATGGCGGAGATGACCGGCATCGAGGAACGCTCGCCACTGGTCGCGGCCGATCGTCCCGACGACGGCAATGGCGACCGCGTTCCCTACGATCCCGCCCTCGCGGTCGATCGCGACGTGCTGGTCTATCGCATCACCGGCGCGTTCTTCTTCGGCGCGGCCTCCGCCATCGGAAGCGTGCTCGACGGGGTCGCCGACAAGCGCAAGGCCTTCGTGGTCGATTTCGCGGCGGTGCCGTTCCTGGATTCGACGGCGGCCAACGTGCTCGGCCGCGTCGTCGCCAAGGCGCACCGCCAGGGCATCCGGCTGTTCATCACGGGGGCCTCGCCGGCGGTCCGCCGCGCGCTGCTCACCCATGGCGTGACGCCGCCGCGCGCGCGCTATCGCCAGAGCCTTCAGCGCGCGATTGCCGACATCAAGGGCTCTTCGGCCGACGAGGCTGCCGCAAGCTGACGGCGCGCTGCGCTCGAGCCGGTCGGCCAGACCGACGCTGCGGCGCCCGCGCGCTTGACAGGGCCGGCGCGACGCGAAATGGATCGCCTCCGACACTCTCCTCGAGGGAAGGATGACCGTGACCAAGGCTCCCGCAGCCTGTCTGATCGGATGGCCGGCCGCGCATTCGCGCTCGCCGCTGATCCATCATTACTGGCTGCGCACGCTCGGCATCAAGGGCGGCTATGTCATCGAGGCGGTTCCACCCGAGGCCTTGCGCGATTTCGTGCTGCGGCTGTCGCTGCGCGGCTTTGTCGGCGCCAATGTCACCATCCCGCACAAGGAGGACGTGCTCGAGCTTTCGACCCCCGACGCGCGCGCGCAGGCCGTGGGCGCCGCCAACACGTTGTGGTTCGCCGATGGCGAGCTGCGCTCGACCAACACCGACGTCGAAGGTTTCATCAACAATCTCGATGCCGGTGCGCCCGGCTGGGAAGCGGCCGAGGAGGCGCTGGTGCTCGGCGCCGGCGGTTCCTCGCGCGCGGTCGTGTTCGGGCTGCTCGAACGCGGCGTCAAGCGCGTCCATCTTGCCAACCGTACCGTCGCGCGGGCTGAAGCGCTGGCCAAGCAGTTCGGGCCGAGCGTGCATCCGCTGCCGTGGGACGGTATCGACGACCTCCTGCCGCGGGCAAAGCTTCTCGTGAACACGACCTCGCTCGGCATGCACGGCCAGCCCTCACTCGATGTCGATGTCGGACGCCTGCCGCAGACGGCGGTCGTTGCCGACCTCGTCTATGTCCCGCTGGTGACGCCGCTGCTCGCCGCGGCAACGGCGCGTGGCCTGAAGACCGCCGATGGGCTCGGCATGCTGCTGCATCAGGCGGTGCGCGGCTTCGAGCTGTGGTTCGGCCGGCGGCCCGAGGTCTCGGCCGAGCTGCGCGCATTGGTCGAAGCCGATCTCACAAAGACTTGAGAGAATAGTGCGCGAGCTCCGGCGTTCTCTATTCCGTGGGGACAATCGGAGACCGTCATGTCTGTTCAACGTGCAACTTTCACGCGTCCGCTGATCGCCGTCGCGATGGTGGCCGCCTCAACTTACTGCGCGATCGCGCAGAAGGCGCCGGTGCCGACGCGCGTGCGCGGCACCATCGAAGCCGTCAACGGCGACACGATGCAGGTCAAGTCGCGCCGCGGCGAGGACGTCAAGCTCCAGATCGCCCCCGACGTGCGCGTATCGGGCGTTACGAAGATTTCGCTCGCCGACGTCAAGGTCGGATCCTTCGTCGGCGCGACCACGGTGCCGGGGCCGGATGGCGGCCAGAATGCGGTCGAGGTGCACGTCTTTCCGGAGAGCATGCGCGGCACGGGAGAAGGCTCGCGGCCCTGGGACCTCAAGCCCAATTCCAGCATGACCAACGCGACAGTCGCCCAGAGCGTGGTCGGCAATGACGGTCACACCCTGCTGGTGAAATACAAGGACGGCGAGAAGAAGGTGTTCGTCGCCGACAACACGCCGGTGGTGACCTTCGTCCCGAGCGACAAATCCGAGTTGAAGCCGGGTGCCAGCATCATCGCCTTCATGAAGCAATTGCCGGACGGCTCGTTCGAGACCAACCGCGTCAGCGTCGGCCGCGACGGCCTGACGCCCCCGATGTGAGTCGGAAGCGTCGTAGGCACGGCAAGGCGCGCCAGTGCGTTGCCCACCTCATCTCTCATATTGGAGCGGAGGTGGGCACGCTTCGCTTCGCCTACCTTGAGACTACGGTGCTACCGCAATGACGTGATCGTCGATCTCGTCGATCCGGTTGACGCCGCACAGGCCCATGGTGGTGAGCAGCTCCTTCTGGATGATGTCGATCGCCTTGGCGACGCCGGCCTGGCCGCCGGCGCCCAGTCCATAGGCATAGGCGCGGCCGATCATGCAGGATTTGGCGCCGAGCGCGAGCGCGCGCATCACGTCCTGGCCGGAGCGGATGCCGCCGTCGAACATGATCTCCATCTTCTCGCCGACCGCATCTGCGATCTCGGGCAATACCTCGATCGAGGACGGCGCGCCGTCGAGTTGACGGCCGCCATGGTTGGACACGACCAGGGCCTGCGCGCCGGTCTTGGCGGCTTCCTCGGCGTCCTCGACATCGAGGATGCCCTTGATGACGAGCTTGCCCGGCCAGATGCTGCGGACCCACTCGACGTCCTTCCAGTTCAGCGACGTGTCGAACTGCGATGCCGTCCATTCGGCGAGGCGGTTGAGATCCTCGGTGTTCTTCACGTGGCCGGCGATGTTGCCGAAGGTGCGGCGCTTGCCTTGCAGCACGCCGGAGACCCAGGCGGGCTTGCTGGCGAAATCCAAGAGCTTCGACAGCGACCATTCCGGCGGCACCGTCATGCCGTTCTTGATGTCGGCGTGGCGCTGGCCGATCACCTGGAGGTCCACGGTGAGCACGAGCGCACTGCACTTGGCCGCCATCGCGCGCTGGATCAATTCCTTGATGAAGCCGCGGTCCTTCATGACGTAGAGCTGGAACCAGAACGGCTTCTCGACGCTGGCGGCGATGTCCTCGATCGAGCAGATCGACATGGTCGATTGCGTGAACGGGATGCCGGCGGCCTGCGCGGCGCGGCAGGCGTGGATCTCGCCGTCGCCATGCTGCATGCCGAGCAGGCCGACAGGCGCGAGCATCAGCGGCATGGTCGAGGGCTCGCCGAGGATCGTGGTCGAGGTGTCGCGCTTGGAGACGTCGACCAGAATGCGCTGGCGGAACTTGATCGCCTGCATGTCCTCGCGATTGGCGCGCAGCGTCTCCTCGGCATAGGAGCCGCGGTCGCAATAGTCGAAGAACGCCTTCGGCACGCGGCGCTGATGCAACGCGCGGAGGTCGTCGATACAGGTGATATGCTTCATGTTCGTTTCCCCGGCCCGTCTTACTCGGAAGTCTTGCATCGGAAGATTTCGGGGTCATCTAGCATGGTTGGATGCACAGCCAAATCGTTTGCAGAACGTTTTGCAGGAGGGCGCCATGACGAGGCCGCACGCTGGACCTTCCCCGGAAGAGATCAAGGAGAAGCGTGATCTCGATGCTGCGTTGGAAGAGGGGCTGGAGGAGACCTTTCCCGGCTCCGATCCCGTCAACGTCACCCAGCCGGCGCCGAGCCGCGGGGACGGCCATGTGAAGCGCAGCGACTAGAGACGGGTTCCGCCCATTCCGAGGGTGTGGTCCGGAAATATAGCGTTAACAAGACGTTATCGAGGACGCGGTGCGCCCGGTTCCGTAACGATTCATCATATTTTTTGAAGGCAAGTTAGCCGCACAGGCATTATAAAGAACCCAGCAAATCAGGGATGCGGGGCCCGTTCGGGCAGCCCGTGGTTGTTGAGGGGTCCCTGGTTGTTGCCTGGGGGACGATATGAGCCGCAAATATTTCGGGACCGACGGGATCCGGGGCCGCGCCAACGGACTGATCACGCCGGAGCTCGCACTCAAGGTCGGCCAGGCGGCAGGCCTTGCGTTTCAGCGCGGTGACCATCGTCACCGGGTCGTGATCGGCAAGGACACTCGGCTGTCGGGCTACATGATCGAATACGCGATGGTCGCAGGTTTCACCTCGGTCGGCATGGACGTGCTGCTGGTCGGCCCGATGCCGACGCCGGCGGTCGCAATGCTGACCAAGTCGATGCGCGCCGATCTCGGCGTCATGATCTCCGCCTCGCACAATCTGTTCGAGGACAACGGCATCAAGCTGTTCGGCCCGCAGGGCTTCAAGCTCTCCGACGACGTCGAGAAGCAGATCGAGCAGCTGCTCGACGAGTCCCTCGACAAACGGCTGGCGCAGAGCGCGAGCCTCGGCCGCGCCCGCCGTATCGACGGCGTGCATGACCGTTACATCGAGTTCGCCAAGCGTACGCTGCCGCGCGACCTGTCGCTCGACGGCCTGCGTGTCGTGATCGATTGCGCCAACGGCGCCGCTTACAAGGTGGTGCCTGAAGCGCTGTGGGAGCTGGGTGCCGACGTCGTGTCGATCGGTGTCGAGCCCGATGGCTTCAACATCAACAAGGAATGCGGCTCGACCTCGCCGGAAGCGCTGTCGAAGAAGGTCCGCGAGATGCGCGCCGACATCGGTATCGCGCTCGACGGTGATGCCGATCGCGTCATCCTGGTCGACGAGCGCGGCCATCTCGTCGATGGCGACCAGCTGCTCGCGGTGATCGCGCAGAGCTGGAAGGAGGACGGCCGGCTGTCGCGGCCGGGCATCGTCGCCACCGTGATGTCCAATCTCGGGCTCGAGCGCTTTCTGAAAGGGCAGGGGCTCGATCTCGTGCGCACGCCGGTCGGCGACCGCTACGTGCTCGAGCAGATGCTGAACGGCGGCTACAATCTCGGCGGCGAGCAGTCCGGCCACATCATCCTGTCGGACTACGCCACCACCGGCGACGGCTTCGTTGCTGCATTGCAGGTGCTGGCGGTGGTGCAGAAGCTGCGCCGCCCCGTATCCGAGGTTTGCCATCGCTTCGATCCGCTGCCGCAGATCCTCAAGAACGTCCGCCACAAGGGCGGCAAGCCGCTCGACGATCGCGACGTCAAATCGGCGATCTCCGACGGCGAGAAGCGGCTCAACGGCCACGGTCGCCTCCTGATCCGCTCCTCCGGCACCGAGCCGGTGATCCGCGTCATGGGCGAGGGCGAAGACCGCATCCTGGTCGAGGACATCGTCGACACCATCGTCCTCGCGCTGGGACAGGCGGCGGCGTAAGTCCCTCTTACGCTCCCCCTCCAGGGGTAAACCGATCCAGATCGATCGAAGACCCGCGCATCCCAGCTATTTGCGATTGACGCTGGTTCTACTGCCGCTTGCATCGTAGCTAAGAGGTCGCGGCAATCTGCCGCGCCGGAATGCTCCATTGAACAAGCCTGTCGTCGTCTCAGAGGAAATGCTGACCGAGCCCGTCGTCGTCAGCGATGCCGCGCCGACGGCCGCCAAGGCAGCCGCGGGGCCGGCCTATGTCGTGCTCGCCGGCATCAGCTTCTCGCACTTCCTCAACGACACCATGCAGTCGCTGATCGCCTCGGTGTATCCGATCCTGAAGGACACCTATGCGCTCGACTTCGCGCAGATCGGCATGATCACGCTGGCCTTTCAGTTCACGGCCTCGTTGCTGCAACCAGTGGTCGGGCACTACACCGACAAGAAGGCGCAGCCCTATTCGCTGGCGATCGGCATGGCCTCGACCTTCTTCGGCCTGCTGCTGCTCAGCGCCGCGCACCAATATCTCGTCATCCTCGTCGCCGCCGCGCTGGTCGGCCTCGGCTCGGCGGTGTTTCACCCGGAGTCCGCGCGCATTGCGCGGCTCGCCTCGGGCGGACGCTACGGTTTTGCGCAGTCGGTGTTCCAACTCGGCGGCAGTTTCGGCACCTCGATGGGGCCGGTGCTGGCGGCGCTGATCGTGGTGCCGTTCGGGCAGGGCAGCATCGCCTGGTTCTCCTCGATCGCGTTCCTCGCCATCATCATCCTCTGGCGCATCGGCCGCTGGTACGCACCGCAGATCAAGGCGAAGAAGACGGCCGCGATTCAATCCCATCCCGACGCGCCGAGCTCGCGCCGCGTCGCCGTCGCGCTGGCCGTGCTGGTCGCGCTGCTGTTCTCGAAACAGCTCTACGTCTCGAGCCTGTCGAGCTACTACATCTTTTACCTGATCGATCGCTTCGGCGTGTCGACGCAGGCGGCGCAGATCTATCTCTTCATCTTCCTCGCGGCGAATGCGGTCGGCGCGTTTCTGGGCGGTCCTCTGGGCGATCGCTTCGGCCGCAAGATCGTGATCTGGATTTCGATCCTGGGCGCACTGCCGTTCACGCTGGCGCTGCCTTATGCCGGGCTCGCTGCCAGCGCGGTGCTGTCAGTCGTCATCGGCCTGATCATCTCCTCGACGACGTCGTCGATCATCGTGTTCGCGCAGGAGTTGGTGCCGCACAGATTCGGCATGATCTCCGGCGTGTTCTTCGGCGTCGCCTTCGGTATTGGGGGCCTCGGGGCCGCCGTGCTCGGCAATCTCGCCGACCATACCTCGATCGCGTTCGTCTACCAGGTCTGCGCCTGGCTGCCCGCGATCGGCCTGCTTGCGGTGTTCCTGCCCAGGCTGCCGCGGCACGTGCGTTAACGCTTCCTCTCTCGCTGCAGCGCACTTTCACATATCGTTAGCAATTGCGACGCGCGAGGCGCTGCAATTTTGCAACGCTTTCCGCCCATGCGCGCGAGCAGTCAGGAAAAATCAACCTTAAAAATTAGGGTTAAGTGGCGCTTAAACATTTGCTGCCATCGTCCGCTCCGTGAGTTTCCAGAACGTGAGGCCTGCGTATTTGCCTCACCGGCCAAAAGGACGAAGCCAATGCGTAGCGTTAAGTCTCTCCTTGCCGCGGGTGCGGCAACCCTGATTTCGTCGATGGCGTTCGCCGCCGATATGCCGATCGCGGTGCCCCCTCCCATGTACGCGCCGCCGGCTCCGCCCGCCGACTTCGGCGGCTGGTATCTGCGCGGCGACATCGGAATGACCAACCAGAGCGCCAAGAGCCTCGATAGTGCCCTGCCGGCTGGGTATACGAAGTCGACGGAGGGCCTCGGCTTCGACTCTTCGCCGCTGTTCGATCTCGGCGCCGGCTATCGCTTCAACAACTGGTTCCGTGCAGACGTGATCGGTCAATACCGGGGCAAAGCCAACCTGCACGCCAGCGACAACGTCGTTGGACCCGGTTTCGTCGGCGCCAACAATTACAGCGGCAGCAAGTCCGAGTGGGTCGTCATGGCGAATGCCTACGTCGATCTCGGCACCTGGTGGTGCATCACGCCGTTCATCGGCGCCGGTGTCGGCGGCTCCTACAACAAGATCAGCGGCTTCCGCGACGATGGCGTGTCGTACAGCCCGGGGCTCAATAACAGCGTCGCTTACTTCGCCGATAACGGGAAGTGGAATTTCGCCTGGGCAGCCCACGCCGGTCTGGCCTACAGGGTCAATCCCGGCTTCACCGTCGAACTGGCCTACAGCTACATGAACCTCGGCGACGCGGCGCCCGGCAACTATCACACATTCGATGGCCTCCAATCGGGCCCGACCTCGATCAAGGTCAAGGACATCACCTCGCACGACGTGAAGCTCGGCGTGCGCTGGGATCTCAACAGCCCGCCGGCCTACATGCCGCCGCTGGTCACCAAGGGCTGATCGTCAGCCGCATCGCTTAACGTCTCTTAACGGCGCGGGATCATCCCGCGCCGTTTTGCTTTGCGTATTTTTCATGGCGAGCGGCGATGAAGGCCTCCGACGCAACCATTGGTTAAGGTTAACGGGCCATCATCACGGGCGAAAAAGTTCGAGTTCGATGGAGCGTTCGATGCGTAGGCTTTTGTTGGCGGCGGCGATTTTGGGGACGGTGTCGGCCGCGCACGCGGCCGACATGCCGGATCTGCCGATCCTGCGCGGCAGCTTCACCGACGGCCTGACGCGGTCCGCCGTCAACTGGCAAGGCTCGTATATCGGAGCGCAGGCCGGCTATGGCTCGTCCGACGAGAACTTCAACGGCTCGACCAGCAACATGATGGCTGCGCTGTTGGCGGATACGCTGATCGAGAGCTCGATGGGCGTGTCCCAGTGGAATCTTGGACTGGGCAAGGCCTCGCAGCGCACGACCGGTTACGGCGCCTTCGTCGGCTACAACGAGCAGTGGGACGACGTCGTGATGGGCCTCGAAGTGAGCTGGCTGCATGGCAAGTTCGGAGGGATGTCGTCGGCCAGCGAAAGGCGCGTCAGCGCCACTGCACTGTCCGACGGAAATTTCCACGACGTCACGGCGACGTCAACGTCTTCGATCAGCATCAGCGACATCGGCACGTTCCGCGGCCGCGCCGCCTACGCCTGGGGATGTTTCCTGCCCTATATGTTTGCGGGTCTCGCACTCGGCAATGCGGACATTGTGCGCACTGCCTATGTGCAGGATCGCGTGAGCGCGACCCAGTTGGGGACTTACACGCCGCTGGCGCCGTTGAGCTCGACCGACGCCCAGCACAATCACCTGATCTACGGCTACACCGCCGGTCTTGGCGTCGATGTCAATCTGGTCGGCGGCTTGTTCATGCGTGCGGAGTACGAATACATTCGCTTCACTTCCCAGGTCGACACCAGCATCAATACCGTCCGCGCCGGGCTCGGCTACAAGTTCTGACGCGGCTTCGCTGCGCCGCGGTTGACAGCTCCGCTCCGTCCTGATGCTCTGTCGCTCCAAAGCGGGGCGGCAGCGATGAAGATCTACGGCGATAGCAATTCCGGCAATTGTCTCAAGGTGAAGTGGGTCTGCGACAAGCTCGCATTGCCCTACCAGTGGATCGACATCGACACGCGCAAGGGCGAGACCCGCACGCCGCAATTTCTGGCAATGAACGGCGCCGGCCAGGTGCCCACCGTCGCCTTCGACGACGGCCGCACGCTGGCGCAGTCCAATGCCATCATCCGCTATCTCGCGCGCGACAGCGCGCTCGTTCCGCGCGACGCCTTTACCGCCGCCAAAATGGACGAATGGCTGTTCTGGGAACAGTACAGCCACGAACCCTATATCGCGGTATGCCGTTTCCTGCTCGTCTATCTCGGCAAGGATGCGTCCGAGCTCGATCCTGAGAAGGTCAAGCGCGGCTATGCGGCGCTCAACCGCATGGAGCAGCATCTCTCCGGCAGCCGCTTTTTTGCGGGTGATGCGGCTTCGCTCGCCGAGGTCTCGCTGCTCGCCTATACTCGCGTGGCGCATGAAGGCGGCTTCGATCTCGGCCGTTATGCTTCCGTCCGCCGCTGGATTGGCGAAGTCGAAATGTTTCTCGGCCTTCCGCCGGCGCGCTGAGTCGGGAGTTGTCTGACATGGGTGCCGAATCCATCTCCATTCGCCGCGCGCGCCGCGACGATGTTCCCGCGATCGTGGCGATGCTCGCCGACGATCATCTCGGCCGCGCGCGCGAGCGCGTCGAGGATCCGTTGCCCGCCGTCTATTACGACGCATTCGCGCGGGTCGAGCGCGATCCGAATCTGACGCTCGTGGTTGCCGAGAGCGAGGGCAGGGTAGTCGGCTGCCTGCAACTCGCGATCCTGCCGGGCGTCAGCTCGCAAGGCGGCGTGCGCGGCCTGCTCGAAGACGTGCGCGTTGCCACTGATTGTCGCAGCCGCGGTATCGGCGAGCAATTGGTGCAATGGGCGATCACGGAAGCCAAAGCGCGCGGCTGCAATCTGGTCGAATTGCTGACGCATGCGAGCCGCGTCGATGCACAGCGCTTCTACAAGCGGCTCGGATTCGCAGCGAGTCACGTCGGCATGACTGTCCGCTTTTGAGGCAGCCTCTCGCGAGCCTTGCGCAATCAGCGAATTCGAATCGCGCATGCGTTCATGTTAAGAGCCGGTAAACTACCCAACCGTCGTTCATGTTGGACGAGGAACGAACGGTGCTACGGCAGCGTCAGACACCGAGCTCGGTCGGTTCGGGGATTTCGATGACATGCTATTCGATGATCAAGGTCGGCAACGACTATGTCGTGCAGGCCAATGACAAATGCATTTTGAAAGTCGGCAGCCGGCGCCGGGCCGCGCAATTGATCAGCGACGCCACAGGCTTGCTGAACGCGCTCGCTATGGTCGAATCCCCTGATATCGCACCGGAAGCGCCATCACTGGCGCGTGAGGCCCCGGAACTTCCTTGACTGCCCTTCTCGATTCCCGTATCAGCCGCGGCGGGACACCTCCCCCCAACGGGAGGCTGACTATCTGGAAGGGTAGATTATGACTGTAGCGAAGCCCGCTTCGCGGCCGAACGTGCCGCATTTCTCCTCCGGCCCCTGCGCCAAGCGCCCCGGCTGGAACGCCCAAAATCTCAAGGACGCAGCGCTCGGCCGCTCACACCGCGCGAAGGTCGGCAAGGCCAAGCTCAAGCTCGCGATCGATCTGACGCGCGAAGTGCTCGAGGTGCCCGCCGATTACCACATCGGCATCGTGCCGGCCTCCGATACCGGCGCGGTCGAAATGGCGCTGTGGTCGCTGCTCGGAGCAAAGCCCGTCACCACGCTCGCCTGGGAATCCTTCGGCGAAGGCTGGGTCAGCGACATCGTCAAGGAATTGAAGCTCAAGGACGTCACCAAGCTCAACGCGGCCTATGGTGAAATCCCCGACCTCTCCAAGGTCGATCCCAAGAGCGACGTCGTCTTCACCTGGAACGGCACCACCTCCGGGGTGCGTGTGCCGAACGCCGACTGGATCAGCGCGACCCGCGAAGGGCTGACGATCTGCGACGCGACATCGGCCGCATTCGCGCAAGCTCTCGATTGGGCCAAGCTCGATGTCGTCACCTTCTCCTGGCAGAAGGCGCTCGGCGGCGAGGCTGCGCACGGCATGCTGGTGCTGTCGCCCCGTGCGGTGGAACGGCTCGAGACCTACAAGCCGGCCTGGCCGCTGCCGAAGATCTTCCGCATGACCAAGAGCGGCAAGCTCAACGAAGGCATCTTCCTCGGCGAGACCATCAACACGCCCTCGATGCTCTGCGTCGAGGATTATCTCGACGCGCTGAACTGGGCCAAGTCGATCGGCGGCTTGAAGGCGCTGATCGCGCGTGCCGACGCCAACACCAAGGTGCTCGCCGACTGGAAGGCGAAGACGCCCTGGATCGACTTCCTGGCCAAGGACGCGGCGATCCGCTCCAACACGTCGGTCTGCCTGAAGTTCACCGACCCCGCCATCACCTCGCTGTCCGAGGATGCGCAAGCCGACTTCAGCAAGAAGCTGGTTGCGCTGGTCGAGAAGGAAGGCGCCGGCTACGATTTCGCCTATTACCGCGATGCGCCGGCCGGCCTGCGGATCTGGTGCGGCGCCACCGTCGAGGCCAAGGACGTCGAGCTCCTGACGCAGTGGATCGACTGGGCTTTTGCCGAGACCAGGGCCGCTCTGCCCAAGGCGGCGTAATGTTCTGATCCTCCCCTGGAGGGGGAGGGTCGACGCACCGGCGAGCATGATCCGGAAAAGTGGTCTCCGGTTTTCGGACAAGATCATGCTCAGACAAGACGGTGCGGCGGGGTGGGGTGATCTCTCCACACGGCGCACCGGCGAGTTCGAATTTGCAGCTTCGCCCCACCCGGCGCTTTGCGCCGACCCTCGCCCTCCAGGGGAGGGTGTGAAGGACACATCCCCATGACCAAACCCAAAGTTCTCATATCCGACGCGCTCTCGCCCGCTGCCGTGCAGATCTTCAAGGATCGCGGCGTCGAGGTCGACTTCCAGCCCAATCTCGGCAAGGACAAGGACAAGCTCGCCGAGATCATCGGCAATTACGACGGCCTTGCGATCCGCTCCGCGACCAAGGCGACCGCAAAGATCCTCGACAAGGCGACCAACCTCAAGGTGATCGGCCGCGCCGGCATCGGCGTTGACAACGTCGAGATCCCCGCCGCCACGGCCAAGGGCATCATCGTGATGAATACGCCGTTCGGCAATTCGATCACGACCGCCGAGCACGCCATCACCCTGATGCTGGCGCTCGCCCGCGAGATCCCGCAGGCCGACGCCTCGACCCAGGCCGGCAAGTGGGAGAAGAACCGCTTCATGGGCGTCGAGATCACCGGCAAGGTTCTCGGCGTCGTCGGCTGCGGCAATATCGGCTCGATCGTCGCCGACCGCGCGCTCGGTCTGCGCATGAAGGTGATCGCGTTCGATCCCTTCCTGTCGCCGGAGCGCGCCAAGGACATCGGCGTCGAGAAGGTCGAGCTCGACGACCTGCTCAAGCGCGCCGACTTCATCACGCTGCACACGCCGTTGACCGAGAAGACCAGGAACATCATTGATGCTGCCGCAATCGCCAAGATGAAGAAGGGCGTGCGCCTGATCAACTGCGCCCGCGGCGGTCTCGTCGACGAGCAGGCGGTGGTCGACGCGCTCAATTCCAAGCACATCGCCGGCGCCGCTTTCGACGTCTTCGTCGAGGAGCCCGCGACCAAGAGCGTTCTGTTCGGCCACCCCAACGTGATCTGCACGCCACATCTCGGCGCCTCGACCACCGAAGCGCAGGAAAACGTCGCGCTCCAGGTCGCCGAGCAGATGTCGGATTATCTGCTCACCGGCGCGATCTCCAACGCGGTCAATTTCCCCTCGATCACGGCGGAGGAGGCGCCGAAGCTGAAGCCGTTCATCTCGCTCGCCGAGAAGCTCGGCTCGTTCGCCGGCCAGCTCACCGAGAGCGGCATCCTCAAGGTCGAGATCACCTATGAGGGCCACGTCGCCGAGATGAAGATCAAGGCGATCACCTCGGCCGTGCTGTCGGGCCTGCTGCGGCCGATGCTGGGCGAGATCAACGTGGTGTCCGCGCCCGTCGTCGCCAAGGAGCGCGGCATGGTGGTCGACGAGATCGTGCGCGCCGCCCAGAGCGACTATGAAAGCCTGATCACCGTCACCGTCACCACCGAGCGGCAGGAGCGGTCGGTCTCGGGCACCGTCTATGCCGACGGCAAGCCGCGCCTCGTCGACATCAAGGGCATCCGGGTCGACGCCGAATTCGGCAAGTCGATGATCTACGTGACCAACGAGGACAAGCCGGGCTTCATCGGCAGGTTCGCGAGCCTGCTCGGCGACGCCAAGCTCAACATCGCCACCTTCCATCTCGGCCGCGTCGCGCCCGGCAGCGATGCCATTGCCCTCGTCGAGGTCGACGGCGCGGTGCCGGCCGATCTGCTCGCCAAGGTGCAGGCGCTGCCGCAGGTCAAGCAGGCCAAGGCACTGACGTTCTGAGAAGCCGACATATTCCGACCCGCGGAACAACGCCGCTTCCTTGCTGGGAGGCGGCGTTTTTCTTTCCCGTGCACGCCAAACTTTGTGTACCAATGGCGTCAGGACGCTCCATATCAATCGTTCAAGGGAGAAAAAAATGCGTGAAGCCGTCATCGTTTCCTATGCGCGCACGGGCCTCGCAAAATCAGGCCGCGGCGGATTCAACATCACGCCGCCGATGTCGCTCGCGGCCCATGCCATCCACCACGCTGTTGATCGCGCCGGCGTCGACAAGGACTATGTCGAGGACTGCTATCTCGGCAATTGCGCCCATGGCGCGCCGAACATCGGCCGCCAGGCCGCGCTGCTCGCCGGCCTGCCGAAGACCACCGCCGGCGTCTCGGTGAACCGGTTCTGCTCCTCGGGGCTGCAGACCATCGCGATGGCCGCCAATTCGATCCGCTCCGACGGTGCCGACTGCATCGTCGCCGGCGGCGTCGAGAGCATCTCGATCCCGGGCGGCGGCACGCCGAAGGAATCGGTCGATCCTGAATTGCTCAAGGTCGCGCCCGACATTTTCATGGCGATGATCGACACCGCCGACATCGTCGCCGAGCGCTACAAGCTCAGCCGCGAATACCAGGACGAGTTCTCGCTGGAATCGCAGCGCCGCATGGCCGCGGCCCAGCAGGCGAACAAGTTCAAGGACGAGATCGTCCCGATGAAGACCAGGATGAAGGTGGTCGACAAGCAGACCAAGGCGGAGAGCATCGTCGACTACGTCGTCGACCGCGACGAGTGCAATCGGCCCGAGACCACGATGGAGGGGCTCGCCAAGCTCGAGCCGGTGAAGGGCCCGGGCAAGTTCGTCACCGCCGGCAATGCCAGCCAGCTCTCGGACGGCGCCGCCGCCGTGGTGCTGATGGAAGCCAGGGACGCCGAGAAGCGCGGCCTGAAGCCGCTCGGCCGCTTCGTCGCCTGGGCGACCGCCGGCTGTGAGCCCGACGAGATGGGCATCGGTCCGGTGTTCGCGATTCCGAAGCTGCTCAAGCGCACCGGCCTGAAGATCGACGACATCGATCTGTGGGAGCTCAATGAGGCCTTCGCCAGCCAGTGCCTGTATTGCCGCGACCAGCTCGGCATCGATCCCGCCAAGTACAACGTCAACGGCGGCTCGATCGCGATCGGCCATCCGTTCGGGATGACCGGCGCCCGTCTCACCGGCCATCTGCTCCAGGAAGGCGCGCGGCGCAAGGCCAAGTGGGGCGTGGTGACGATGTGCATCGGCGGCGGTCAGGGCGGCGCCGGCCTGTTCGAGATCTACAGCTGATCCGATCTGTCGCTGTCACTTGAAGGCACGAAAGCACGGCGCCACGAGCGCCGTGTTTTTTTGACCATGTGCGTTCATCTCAACGCGCAAAAGTTAGCAGGACAACGTCTCGTTGGCATTAGGATACCACTCGTATTGCGGGTATCATGCATAATCACGTATTACTACGTGTCGTAAAATTAACGGAAGTTTCCGTGCCTTGAGGTTTCATTGATCGCACCGGCCAGAAGCCATCTGGAACCCAAGATGCGATTCTTCTCCCCTCGTCTTACGCACAAGATCACCGCGATCGGGGTGATCGGCGTCCTCGGCGTCATCCTGATCGGCGGCATCCATCTCTATGGAGAGAAGGCGATGGCCGTCTCTCGCAACGCTGCCGAGAGCGCGCGTGCGACCCAGGAGCTGAACGGCAGGATTGCGGTCGAACTGCTCGAAGGCCGCCGCGCCGAAAAGGATTTTCTGCTGCGCAACGATGCCGCCAAGGCCCAGCGCCAGATCGAGATCGGCAGGCATGTCGCCGGCGACATCGAGAAACTGCGCGGCAGGATCGCCGCGCTCGGCAAGCCGGAGCTGGCGCGCCAGATCGATGCGATGAATGCCTCGCTGCAGGATTATCAAAGCCATTTCGGCGCGGTGCTCGACACCAAGCAGCGGCTCGGGCTGGACGAGAAGTCCGGCCTCGAGGGACGCCTGCGTTCCTCCGTGCACGACATCGAAGCCAAGGTCGGCCAGCTGCACGACGCATCGCTCCTGGTGAGCATGCTGATGATGCGCCGACACGAGAAGGATTTCATGCTGCGCCGTGACGCCAAATATGGCGAGGAGATGAGGAAGCGCGCGGCGGAATTTTCCGCCGGCGTCGACGGCGCCCCCATTCCCGACGCGGGAAAGGCGGAGCTGCGCCAGAAGCTCGCCGACTACCAGCGTGACTTCGCCGCCTGGATGGAGACTGCGCTCAATCTGGCGGCCAGGCAGAAGGCCATGTCGGAAGCCTTCGCGGCGGTCGAACCCGTGATCGAGCAGGTCTCGACGTCGGTCGATCAGATCCGCATCGAAGCCGACCGGCTGAACGACGCCGAGCGCGACGGCATCCAGTGGTGGATCGGGATTGCGATTGCGCTGATCGCATGCAGCGTGCTCGGGCTCGGCATCTTCATCGGCCGTTCGGTGTCGAAGCCGCTCGCTGCGATGCGAGCGGCGATGGTCGAGCTCGCCCACGGCAATTTCGCCATCGTCCTGCCGGGGCTCGGCCGCCCGGACGAGATCGGCGAGATTGCGCAGGCGGTGGAGACGTTCAAGATCAATTCCGAACGCAAGGCGCGTGAGGAGGCCGAAGAGAAGATCAGGCAGGACAAGCTCGCCGCCGAGCGGCGCCGCGCCGACATGATCAACATGGCTGACCATTTCGAAGTCGCGGTCGGCCGCATCGTCGAGGCGGTGTCATCGGCCGCCACCGAGCTCGAGGCGTCCGCGACCTCGCTGACTTCGACCGCGAGCCGCTCGACCGAGCTTGCCACGCTGGTCGAGGCCGCTTCGGAAGAGGCCGCAACCAACGTGCAGTCGGTGGCGTCCGCCGCTGAGGAGCTCACCGCTTCGGTCACCGAGATCAGCCGCCAGGTGCAGGCCTCCGCGCGCATGGCGGGCGAGGCCGTCAGCCAGGCCGGGCAAACCAACGATCGCGTCGGCGAACTGTCCAAGGCGGCCGCGCGCATCGGCGACGTGGTCGAACTCATCAACGCCATTGCCGGCCAAACCAATCTCCTGGCGCTGAACGCCACCATCGAGGCCGCGCGCGCTGGCGAAGCCGGGCGCGGCTTTGCCGTGGTAGCCTCCGAGGTCAAGGCGCTGGCCGAGCAGACCGCGAAGGCGACTGGCGACATCGGCCAGCAGATCTCCAGCATCCAGGTCGCCACGCAGGATTCGGTCGGCGCCATCAAGACCATCGGCGGCACGATCGAACGCCTGTCGGAAATCTCCTCCACCATCGCCGCCGCGGTGGAAGAGCAGGGCGCCGCGACCGGCGAGATCTCGCGCAACGTCCAGAACGCGGCTGCCGGCACCACGCAGGTCAGTGCCAATATCAGCAGCGTCAGGCAAGGCGCGACCGAGACCGGCTCGGCCTCCTCGCAGGTGCTCTCCGCGGCGCAATCGCTGTCGAACGACAGCAACCGTCTCAAGCTCGAGGTCAGCAGGTTTTTGGACACGGTCCGCGCGGCGTAAGCGCGCGAGGGGCAAGGCAAGGGCGGGCTGTCGGTCGGATTCGTGCCGAGAATGTTGATCACCTCTCACGCTGCGGCGAGGTGAACCTGGCCGAGCGAGCGCATGTAACCTCGCGCACTCTTGAAGAGGAGAGCCCGTATCGCCGTGCTGCCGTACAGCAATCTTGCCCCAACCTTATTCGTCGTGCGCAGGAAATCTTTGCCGGGTTGGGCGTTAAAGCGCGACGGAGCAATGGAGGAGAAAGCTCATGCGCTCAACAATGGCAGCAATCCTTACGACGATCCCGCTCCTGGCGGTGCCGGCGATCGCACAGCAGACAACACCGAACCAGAACCTGCAGAATGAGGCGGACAAGGGCGTCAAAACGGAGAACTCCGGCGCCTCGGGATATGTCAGAGAGCAGGATAAGCCGGGCTCGGCGGCAACCATGCCGGGCGATCGAACCGGTGCCGATGCCACCGGTAGCGTTGCCAGCTCCCCCAGCGCGCAGAATTCAGGCGCAGGCATCCCGGGAGAACCCGGCAGCAAGAGCGGTCCGCCCGCCAAGGAGGGAACAGTCGGCTCAGCTTCCCATAACCTTTCCGTCCAGGAGCAGGACTCCGCGCACGTCAAGGGTCTGCCGGGCAACAAGAGCGGTCCGCCGGCGAAGCAATAGGTGATCGCGGCGGAGGCCGGCTCCGGAACGAGCTCCTGCGCAGCCGCTTTGCTTCACCTCTCCCGAAGGCAGAGGCCGGACCGCAGGACGCGCCCTACGCCTTCGCCAGCGCCGGCGCGAACACGACTTCGATCAGCGTGCCGGAATTGGCGCCGCTCTTGATGTTGAACCGGGCGCGGTTGGCTTCGATCAGGGCTTTGGTGAGTGACAGGCTGAGCGCCGAGCTGTCCGCGGCGTCCCCGGGCGGCGGCGTGCGGAACGGCTCCATCGCGGCGGCGACCTCGCGCTCGGTGAGGCCATGGCCGGTGTCGCGGATGCGAAGCGCAATCTCGCCATGGTCGGTCAGCGCCGTGGAGACGATGACCTGACCGCCTGCGCTGGCGAGCCGGATCGAGTTCGAGATCAAGTTCATCGTGATCTGCCGCATCGAGCGCGCGTCCACGCTCACCTGCGGCAGTGCATGCGCGAGCGAGGTGCGGATGATGATGCGCCCGCGATTGGCCTGCGGCTGCATCACCGTGACGCAGGCTTCGACGAGGTCGTTGAGGTTGAGGTTGGCGAAATTGAGATCGAGCCTGCCGGTCTCGATCTGCGACAGCTCCAGCAAATCGTCGATGATGGCGATGACGCGCTCGCCGGAGGCGCGGATGTCCTTCATGTATTCGCCGTAGCGCTCGTTGCCGAGCGTGCCGAAACGTTCGGAGATCATCACCTCGGCAAAGCCGATGATGGCGTTGAGCGGCGTGCGGATCTCGTGGCTGATCCGCGCCAGCATGTCGGCCTTGGCATTCGCCGCGCCGTCGACGAGGCGGCGGGCCTGCGTCAATTCGCTCTCGCCCTTCTTGCTCTGCGAGAGGTCGCGGAACACGGCGAAGAAGTTCGGGCCGTCGGGCCGCGTGCGGCCCATGATCATCGCGAGCGGAATGACGCCGCCCTTCTTCTCGCGCCCCAGCACCTCGCGGCCGTGGTCGAGCAGGCTCGAAATGTCATGGCTCTTCAGGCTTTCGAGATAGTCGGTGACGATCTGCTGGCTCTCGGGCGCAAACAGCGTCACCAGATTCTGCTCGAGCAGCGCCGTGCCGTCATAGCCGAACAGCGCCTCGGCGCTGCGGTTGCAGGCGTGGATGTTGCCCTCGGCATCGAACATGACGATGCCCTCGGCCGTGGTGTCGAGGATCGCGGCGAGATCCTCGGCCTCGGCCTCGCCCGGCGCGGGTTCGAGCTCGGGTGCGTAGGGGTAGGACTCGGCGACAATGGTCTCGGCGACGACCGTCTCTGCGATGGCAGGCTCGGCGACGACAGGCGCGACGACCGGTGCAGCCTGCGGCAGCGCGCAGATCAGCGCATGCGCGCTCTCGCCGTCCCAGTCGATCGTATGCAGATGCGCTTCGGTCGCGAGCGGCTGCTCGCCGTTCGCGAGTGTCGCGCTGATCGTGACCGGCGTGCCGCCTTGCGAAGTGCTGCTCGCCGAGGACACGCCGGGCTCGACATAGAGCGCATCCAGCCCGCCGGCATCCTCCAGCGCACCGAGGCCGGCATAGCCGATGCGCGCGAGGAAGGCGGGGTTGGCGTAGAGCAGGCGGTCGAGCCGGTAGATCAGGATGCCGGTCGGCAAGAGATCGAGCAGCGTGCGGTCGCGCGCGCTGGCGCCGCGTGCCGGCGGCGCGGGCTCGGTCAGCCATTCGGCCGCAACGTGCGGCGGCTCGGGCGCCGGCGCTTGTGGCTCGGTGGCGATCTCCGCGGCCGGCTCGGAGCTTTCTGCCGCAATCGTCTCGCGCTCGCGCTCTAACCGTTCTGACAATTGCCGGGCGAGCTCGTTGAACGCGCTGTTCTCGACAGGCGTCAGGGTCGGCGATCGCGCATCGCCGTGCTGGCGGAACGGCACGACATTGGGAGGGGTTTCGACAGGCGTTTCCACTGACGTTTCCGGATCGGTTGGGTGTGAAGTCGCGTCGCTTGTAGGTTCGGGTCGTTCGGGTTCGGCCGTTGGCTCAGGCTCAGGTTCAGGCGGCTCGACCGGCGGAGGCGGCGCCTCTGCCGTGGTCTCTGGCTCAGGCTCCGGATCGGGCGCGACCAAGTCGGCTGATCGCTCCTGCTGCGCCGGCGGCTCCGCGCGCAACTCGAATCGCCTGAGCGCATCGAGCCGGTTGAGGCCGTCGAGATCGCGGCAGACGCCAAAGCCCTTGAAGCCCGCAAAATTGCGCTCGCTATCGTAGACCGGCAGGCCCGCGAGCTCGACCGGCAGAGGCTCGCCGCCGTCGGTTGGCCAGTTCACGGTGATTCCGGCCCAGGTGTCGTGGCTTGCCAGCGCCTGCGCGACGCGGCCTTCAGGGTCGAGCGAGAATTCCTCGGCAATCTCGCGCCACGGACGGCCGAAGCCGGCGGCCGTGTGCATGCCGATCAGGCGGATGAATTCGTCGGAGAGAAGCACAAAGCGGCCCACTGCATCCATCTGCCAGAGGAAGCGCAGCGGATGCTGACGCGGTGCGGGCGGCTCTTCGTGGCCCGACGGCGGCTCGACCATGCCGGTAGTGATCGGCGCAGCCTGCGGCGACACGATGGCTTCCGGCGGGTTTTCAACCGGAGTCTTTGGCGCGATATCGGGGCTCTGGTCGGGCGTTTCGTCAGTTGGTTCTCGAACGGTCTCTTCGGCCGCGTCCCGAACCGTTGCGGCTTGTTGCGGATCGGGCGCGATCGTCTCGGTTGCATCGGGCGCCTCAGTCGGTTCAGTGAAGGCGTCGAACAGGGCGATGCCTTCAGCCGCATCGTGCGATGATGGCGACCCGCTTGGCATAGCCGCGGCGGGCTGCGCGGCTTCAACCTGCGCTTCGCCAGGGGCAACATCCGCCGTGCTCTCAGGCGCGGGCTCGGCCGGCCTGGCGTGCGCGGCGGCGGCAGGTTCGATCAGTGCGACCAGGCCGACATCGGCGCCCGTGCCGACCCGTTGCAGCACCATCTGGCCGATGCCGATCGGCGTTGCGGCGCGGCCTTCGCGCAGCGCCTCGCTGCGCGCCCGGTCGAGGCCGGCCTCGCCGAGATCGCGAAAGCCGAGCAGGGAACGGGCGGCTTCGCTGGCGCCGACGAACAGGCCGTCGGGCGCGAACGCCGCCATCGGCATCTTCGCACCTTCGACGAGGCGATGCAGGCGCTCGACCAGCGGCATGGTGCGCAGCGTCGGGTCCATCGCGGTGACCAGCACAGCATGGCCGCCGTCGGCAAAATCGAGCCGGGCGCAGGCACAGGTCATCAGCGTGCCGAGCCGGGCGCCGAAGCCGCGCAGGCGTTCGAGCCGCACCGTGCCGTTCGCCGCCAACTGCCGGGCGAGCCGGGCGACCTGGCGGCGATGGCCGTCCGCCGGGCCGAAAATCCGCTCCGCGAGTGCCGCGCTATGCGCCGCGCCGAACAATTTTGCGCCGACCGGATTGGCCCACAGCACGCGCGCGCCGTCGATCGACCACAGCCAGGCGGGCATCGGAGAGGTCGCGTGCACGGCCAGCCGGGGATCGCCCACACCTCGCAACTGGAAATCCGAACTCGTCATCAGGCCGGCTGTATCTCACGCATCAGGTGTGGCGGCTGCCGGGAATGACAGCCTTAAGAAAGGGTTAGTATTGCCCGCGGGCGCGGGCAGGTCCACGGCTCGGCGCTTCAGGGACGGCCCAAAGCCGCGATAACCTTAATCTGCCCAACCCCGCAAGCCGCAGCGCAGTTGCATCCAAGGGATTCGGAGGCGGCGTGGGTGGTCACCTCTCCCGCTTGCGGGAGAGGTCGCGCCGAAGGCGCGGGTGAGGGCTCTCTCCTCGTCGGGGCTGTCGCATGGCGGAAGCAGCCCTCTCCCCAACCCTCTCCCGCAGGCGAGCGCAGCGCCTTCATGGGCCGCACTCGCCTACCGCAACCCCCGGTTCCCCCATTCCGGAACCTCACCCTCACCGAGATTAAATTATCGCAACGCACCCCGCGGGCGCGTTGCGCTGCACAATGTTGACATGATACGCAGCCATAATGCTGGGCGCTGGGCGAGCCATCTTTTTGTTTCGCGTTTCCAGTCTTCGTACCCGCTGAATGTGCAGGCCCAGTCCGGGGGCCGGCGGGCGCGCCAGAAGGCTCACTCCATTTTCATTATCGTGAGGGACAACCATGACAGGTGCGACTGATCCGTTTTCTGCCTCGATCATTCCGTTCGAGGTTCCCGAGCAGATGCGTGCGTTCGCCGAAAAGGGCGTCTCGCAGGCCCGCGAGAATTACGCCAAGTTCAAGGACGTTGCCGAGAGCCACAACGGCACAGTTGAGGCCGTGTTCACCTGCGCCAGCAAGGGCGCGAGCGAATACACCGCCAAGCTGGTGGAGTTCATGAAGGCGAACTCCAACGCCCAGCTCGACTTCGCCCAGCAGCTGTTCGGCGCCAAGTCGCCGTCGGAAGTGCTGGAGCTGTGGACGGGCCATACCCGCCACCAGCTCGAGACCTTCCAGTCCCAGGCCAAGGAGCTGGCCGAGCTCGCCCAGCGCGTCGCCACCGAGACCGCCGAGCCGATCAAGGCCTCCGCCTCGAAGCTCTACACCCCGCCCGCCGCCTGATCCGAAGCCGCTGGACGAATTCAGGAAACCTGGGCCGAAAGGCCCGGGTTTTGCTTTGGAAATAACGTTGATCGGGGAGCGATTTGGGCGCCCGGCGGCCTTGCCAAAAACGCCCGTTGCACCTAGTTTCCGCCCCGTCCAGCCCCCTTGGCACCGGCCCTATCAAGGGCGTCCCGAGGCGCGGCTCGCCAGGATGCAGTTGTAGCTCAGTTGGTTAGAGCGCCTGTCTGTGGAACAGGAGGTCGGTGGTTCGAGCCCACCCAACTGTACCAGCGGTGCAGTGAATCAAATATGCATCAAGGTCGAGCCAACTAGCCAGCGGCCGCTCCTATTCGCGGACCGCTCCAATTCCCGCCGGATAGCCGGGAGTTAGTCGGCTCAATTGGTTGCCTGTCGACCGGTGTTACGCCAGTCTGGCAGGCTGATAGAGGCCCTCGACGCTGTGTATCACCGCTTGACAGAAGTTCTCTCCCAACTCTGTAAAGCAGACTACGCTGAGGTCACTAAGGACCTGAGTCCTGTCGCCGCTTTCGAGATAGAAGGGCGGATCCTTCGACGATCAGGTATTCTCGGTTACCGGCCGTTGTCCGCTGTATTCTTCCACCGCAACATGTACTGGCATGATTAGACCTAACCTATTAAACAGAATGGCACACTCGTAGTCGATGGGGGCAACACCAACGCCGGACGAGTAGCGAGATTTGGAGTTCTCTGGTTCCGGCTGGTCGCGCTCATTGTAGTACCGCCATTCAGCATAGAACGTTCTGAGCGTGTGTGCGTCCTTACCACCTAACTCGCCCAAGATCGAAACGTAGGCCCGCTTTACTTCCTCCTTGTTCGGATTCACGGCCGTCGCGAGTAAGTTCTCCCATAGTTCATGAAGATCGTCTTCATGCTCCATAGTGGCGCCTTCAAGTAGCGGGATCATGATTTTGGGCGGGACAATTCGTCTCGTGTCAATCCCATCAGTTCGAAGTCTCTTCTCGGCATTATCTACGAGCCGCAGCAACATCTCCCTGTTCAAGATCGCAGCCTCAAGTCGGCGCGCCATCATTGGATCTGTCCAATACCGTCCGACCGTATTTTCGATGGCTCTCCCGAACATGCGATCGAGCCAAGAGCCAACGCCGCGGCTTGCTTCAATTGCTTGCCCGGCAGTCTTGGCCGCCTCTTGAATTGCCTTCGCACTCTCTCTTACGGCGTTTAGGTCATCGCTCATCGGGGTTGCTCGCACCGGTCTTACAGCCATCACTGTCGTATCCAGATCGTGCTGAGAGTATCACAGCCCTTGAGGTGCATGTATTTGAACTTCTAAGCGATTGCGATCGAAACCATTCCTCGCCCCGGCTGGCAATTACGGTGACAGTGCACAAAGCTCACCAGCACGCATTCCCCGATTTTGCAAGCGCCCTACTTGAATCCACGCGCCAATAGGGTTAAATGCCAGTTGGCCAAGTTTCTGTGGCATCTGGCAATGTGCGAGGGGGCCCCATGGCAAAGAACGAGCGGACTGGTAAAGGCGCAGGTTCGGCCGCTGCGCGAGGGCGTCGCGGCCTCGGCTCGCTGACCAGCAAACAGATCAGGACGATCGCAACGGGAGCCCCGAATCAGCGGCCGGATCACAAGCCGTCATCGAAACCGATGCAGAAATTCCCTCCCGCCAAATCGCGCCAGTCGGCAAACCCTGAACGTTTGTCCGTCGCCGAGCCGGAGCAAATCTATCAGCCGCAGGGCGGCGCGAAGGTCGTGCGGGGGCATTTCGATGCAGTGACGGGGCTCTCCACTGTCACCGATGCGCCTTCGCTTGGGCTCGGCAACAGCGCGCCGGATGAATCTTGGCCATTGGCCGAATTGTTCGATGTCGTCATCGACGCCAACAGCCTGTTTCGCATCGAGCCTGCGGCGCTCAAGCGCCTCGCCAATTACAGCGAGGGCGAAATTCACGCGCTCGTGGTGCCCAAACGCACGCTCGCGCGGCGGCTATCGGAGGGCGAGCCGCTGACGGTCGAGGAGACCGACAAGGCCGTTCGGCTGGCCCGGATCGATCGTCTCGCCGCGAACGTGTTCGGTGAGCCGGCGAAAGGGCACCGCTGGCTGCGCAAATCCAAGCGAGCGCTGGGCGGCGAAACGCCGCTCGCTTATCTGGCGACCGAGGCGGGCGCTCGCGTGGTGGAAGAGATGTTGCACCGGATCGATCACGGCATCCTTAGTTAAGAATGTAGCGTGCGAATCTGGCGGATCTCCAATTTCGACGATCTGTCGGGCGTTGGCGGCCTGAAGGCGGACGGCCGCTGGCACGAGCGCGGCCGGCACGTGATCTATGCCGCGGATCATCCGGCTTCGGCGCTGCTCGAAGTGATGGTGCATCTGGAAATCGATCTCGAGGACCTCCCGACGACTTACCAGTTGCTCGGCATCGACGTTCCCGACGACCTCGTCGTCAAAACCGTGAGCTTGGCTGACATCGAAAAGGTATCGCAGCATTGGATGGACGATCCCAGGCTGACACGCGCTATGCTACGGCCCTGGTTCGACGAGGCGCGCACGGCGGTTGTGTCGGTGCCCTCGGTCATCGTGCCCTTCGCGCAAAACTATCTGATCAATCCCAGACACAAGGACGCATCACGTATCCGCGTTGCGCATGTCGCGCGCTATCCTCACGACGCGCGGCTGTTCGGGCAAAAAACGGGCAAGGATTAGGCGGGCCGAGTTCTCTATCCCTCGCCATGCGCACATTAGCGTAGTCCGTCCAGCGTCACCGCGCCTGGCCTTTCGCCTCCGCCTGCTCCATCGCGTCGACGGTCCGCGCCTGTAATTACGTAACTACGAAATTACGGTGACATGCATGAAAGACTGCTGGGAGCCTCTCGGCTCAGACAGTTAAGGTCCTCTCGGGACTAACCGGACGAGGGCTCCCCCAGGGAGCTCTCTCTTTGTCAGGCGCGGCGCTGTCGATGCAACTCGTGTTCCCCTGAACATATGATGGAACTGAGCCGCAGCGGTCCCGCGAAACGCGATTGAAACCCTTGTTGGCTCGCGCAATCCCGACCGGTGCAGGAGGAACGGTCGTTGGCGGCAGGGATTGGTCGAGTGTCAATCGGAGACATGGAGAAGACGATGACGCACTTGAAACGACTGAGCGTGGCTGCCGCGATGGCCGCGATTTTACCGCTCGCCGCATCAAGTCCGAGTCTCGCCGCGGGACGTGGACCCGGCTGGTGCACGCCCGGCAGCGAAAGCACCGTTGGCGCAGCGGGCCCTGCAATGAGCAGCGGCCAACTTGCAGCCGGCGTGGGCCAATGCCGGAGCGTTGGAAGCTATCCCCAAACCTACGGGTACTGGAGCCCCGGCTATACGTACGGCTATGCCGAGCCAGCCTGGGGAGCACCGGTCGACGAGCCGGATGACTGGTAATTGAACGTAGCGCTCTGGCGCGGCAGCGGCGCGGCCGGTCCCGGTCGCGCCGTACGCGTTTGGAGAGGCCATTCGCCACCTCACCGCCCCATGATCACCACCACGACCGGCAACGTCGCCGCCGCCAGCAGCGTCCCCAGCGCCACCGCGCCCGAGACCGGGTTCACCAGCCGCTGATACTGCACAGCGAAGATGTACGCGTTGGCGCCGGTCGGCATCGCCGCGAACAACACGACGACGCCGGCGGCAAGCGGCGGCAGATCGAGCAGTTTTGCGAGCGCGAACGCCGCCGCCGGCATCGCCAGCAGCTTGAGCGCGCACATCATCAAAATGCTCAGCTTCTCGCCCTTCACCTCGAACCGGAACAGGTTGATGCCGAGCGCGATCAACGCCGCCGGCGATCCCGCCTGCGCGAGCAGCCCGATCGTCTTGTCGACGACGGGATTGAGGCCGAGGCCGGTGAAACGCCAGACCACGCCAAAGCCGATCGCCAGCATCAGCGGATTGCGGGCGAGATCGGCGAGCACGGGCCAGATCACCGACAGCACCGAGCCCCGCTGCTTGCGACTGACGAACTCTATCTGCAGCGTGCCGCAGAGCCAGAGCAGCGGCGTATTCACCGACAGGATCAGCGCCATCGGTCCTGCGGCCTCGTTGCCGAGCGCCGAGAGCACAAGCGGAATGCCGAGCATCACGATGTTGCCGTAGACCGAGCCGATCGCGAACAGGACGCCGTCCTCGCGCTCCTCACGACGTGCGCGCAGCAGCGCCGAGATCGCCAGCGCCGCGATCCAAGTGATGGCCAGCGCGCCGTAATAGGCGCCCCACATCCGGTAGGGGCTGACATCCGGGAATTCCGAGACGACGATGGTGCGAAACAGCAGCGCAGGAATCGCGATGCTGAACGCGAATTCGCTGATGCCCTTGTGCGCGCTCTCCGAGACGAAGCGAAACAGCACCGCGGCATAGCCGGCCGCGATCAGCGCAAACACTGGCGTGACGATCAACAACGTGGCCATGCGCCGCTACGACCCCAGCCCGATGATCCTGCGCGCCATGCGCACATTGGCATAGTCGATCATCTTGCCGTCCAGCGTCACCGCGCCTTGGCCCTGCGCCTCGGCCTGCTCCATGGCCTCGACGATCCCTTGTGCCTGGGCCAGCTCCTCGGCCGACGGCATGAACGCGCGCCGGGTCGGTTCGATCTGGTCGGGATGGATGACCTGCTTGCCGTCGAAGCCCATCGCCGCGGCCTTTTGCGCGCTGCCTTCGGTAAGCCTTCCATCGCGGAACGCGCCGCAGGGACCGTCGATGGCGACGAGGCCGAAGGCGCGCGCGGCGACCAGCAGGCGCATCATCGGATAGGCGAACAGGTCGAGCGGGGCGGAGGCATAGCCGCTGTGCGCGGATCCGACGTGGCGGTAGCCGTCCGGCGACACACCGATGTCGGAGGTTCGCGCGCCGAGCGAGGCCGCGAAATCTCCGACGCCGAGATGGAGCGCGGCGACGCTGGCGTGACACGCGGCGAGCGCGTCGACATTGACGAGCCCAAGCGCGGTCTCGATCAGCAATTCCAGCGCGACCGGGGCGGCGCGGTTCGGAGCGGCGGCCCGCAACTGCTCGGCAATTCCCACGATATCGCTGACGCGCTCCGCCTTCGGCACGATCACCGCATCCAGCCTCGGCAGCGCCGCCAGCGCGCGGATCTCCTGCGCGATGAACGGGCTGCCAGTGGCGTTGATCCTGACGGTGACGCGCTTGTTGCCCCAGTCGAGCGAGGCGAGGGATTGGACAGCCGCGTCGAGTGCCAGGCCTTTCTCGGATGGCGGCACCGCGTCCTCGAGATCCATGAACACCGCATCCGCCGCTGACGCCGCTGCCTTGGCGACCAGACGGGTGCGATGTGCGGGGACGGCGAGGTAGGCCCGCATTGGCCGCTGCTGCGCCATCGTCACGGCTCCTTCGCCAGACCAAGTTCGCCGAGGATGGCTTGGTTGTGCTGGCCGACATCCGGCACCGGATCCATCCGCGGCTTCAAGCCGGGAATGGTCAACGCCGGCAGAAAGCTCATCACCGGCCCGCACGGCGAGCCGACTGCTTGCACCCGTGAGCGCGCGCGAAGCTGCTCGTGCTCAAGGAACGCGGCGACCGAGTTCAGATGCGCGTTGGCGACTCCGGCTTCGTCGAGCAGCCGTAGCACCTCCTCGCTGGTCATCGATGCAAAGCGCAGCTCGATATGTCCTTGCAGATCGTCGCGGTTCTGCATGCGCAGCGGATTGGTGCGGAAGCGCGGATGATCGGCAAGGCCGGCGTCGCCGAGCACGCGGCTGCACAACGATCGCCACTCCCGGTCGTTCTGGATGCCGAAGAAGATCGTGTTGCCGTCGCCGACCCGGAATGGGCCATAGGGTGCGATCGTCGCGTGCTTCGCGCCGGTCCGCGGCAGCGGCCGGCCGGTACTGTGGGTGTAGAAGGCGGGATAGCTCATCCAGTCTGTGATGGAATCGAACAGCGAGGCCTGGAACGCCGTACCCTTGCCGGTCCGCTCCCGGCGGTACAGCGCCATCAGCACGCCGTTGAGGATGTACATGCCGGTTGCGATATCGACCACCGACAGCCCCACCTTGGCCGGCTCCGCCTCCGTGCCGTTGATGGCGAGGACGCCGGCCTCGCACTGGACCAGGAGATCGTACGCCTTCTTGTCGCTGTAGGGGCCGCCGGCGCCATAGCCCGACACGTCGCAGGCGATGATGCGCGGATGTTTGCGCAAGAGCGATGCAGCATCGAGGCCGAGCCGCTCCGCAGCGCCGGGCGCGAGGTTCTGGATGAACACGTCCGCCTGCGGCAGCAGCGCGTCGAGCACCTTGCGGCCGTCCTCGCTCTTGATGTCGACGGCGAGGCTTTCCTTGGACCGGTTGGTCCAGACGAACTGGCTCGACATGCCGTTCATCACGTGATCGTAGTCCCGGCAGAAATCGCCCGCGCCCGGCCGCTCGAGCTTGATGACCCGCGCGCCCCAGTCTGCCAGGTGCCGGCTGGCCAGCGGCGCCGCGATCGCCTGCTCGAGCGAGACAACCGTGACGCCCGCCAGCGGCAGCTCCGCCTCCTTCCCATCCATGCGACCTTCCTCCTCACCTTGCGCTTTGGACCAGCGCAGGAGACAGGCCGACCACCCCACGCGCATCATTTTGACGATGACATGATGCCCCTGTTTCGCCCGACGAGTCAAATTCGATTTCGCCAAATCCTAAGGCTTGAAAAGTCGGGGAATCGCAGTGGCTTGGCTACTGTGCATGGGGTTGTTTTCGCAGTTTTGTGTTGGGGCTGTCGGCAGTCTTTCCTGGTGCACACCGTCATCCTCCGCGAAAGCGGGGATCCAGTACGCCGAGGCCTATCGAGGAACTTCAGACGTCTCTGGAATACTGGATCGCCCGGTCGCACAAGGCTGGGCGACGACATTTGAGAAGACGGCAGGCTTCTCCCGGCCTGTTGCCGAGACCGCACACGTTGCGGGTTTCGCATCTCCCCTTGGTTGCCAACGAACCGCGGTTCACCCACTATTCCAGCGACTCGACATGTGGGGGAATCGATGCCGGCGCTTCGCTTCAAGACATCCTTGGCTGCTGCCACCCTCGGGATGGCTCTGGCCGCGCTGATCGAGCCCGGTGCCGGTCTCGCCTACACCCAGGAAGAGCAGCAGGCCTGCACGCCGGATGCGATGCGGCTGTGCGGCGAGTTCGTTCCGAACGTCGATGCCATCACCGCCTGCATGATCAAGAAGAAAACACAGCTCTCGCCGCAATGCCGGGTGTTCTTCCACTCCGGATCCGAGCCGACCGGGATGCGCGCCGGCAAGCCGACCAACATCGCGCCTCACACCGCGAGGAGGAGCACCAAGCCGGCGCCGAAGAAGAAGACAGCCCGCGACGGCTGAGCGCGGGGCAAGCGCTTTCCTTGTTTGAAACTTGGTAAGGTAACGGACTCCTTTTGTTCGCGCAGCTGACGCGCGGCGATGCCAGGCAGGCACGACGGAAAAGAGTTGAATGCGGGTCTGCGCGGCGAGGTTGCATTCCGCTTTATCCCGGACGCCCCGCTCAAAAACGCACACGCGCCTGCGCGCGCAGCGTTTCATTGCAGTCGTGTCGTGCCTCGCACGTCGCAGTGTGACTCAAAAGCCAACACGCCTTGTTATTTCGTGGCTGTAGCGCAACCCCTGAGAAATTTTTCTTTCACGAATCAGCGTGGTGATTCATTTTCGTAGCCTGGGGTCAATCTGGAGGCCGAAGGTATGAACGTCATTGTTTTTGCATCACGTAAAGGCGGCTCGGGCAAGAGTACCCTCGCCGCACATCTTGCCGCACAGATCAAGGCGAGCAAGCAGGTCATGCTCGTGGATGCCGATCCGCAAGGCTCGCTCACACTGTGGCACAAGCTGCGCGGCACCAACGAGCCGCCGATCAAGGCGGCCGTGAACTCCGTCAGCGGCATCGTCTCCGCTGCCAAGCGCGACGGTTATGAATGGGTGTTGATCGACACGCCGCCGAACCTCTCGGCCGTGGTCGACGATGCGATCCGCAACGCGACGATGGTGGTCATTCCGGCGCGTCCCGGCGTGTTCGACGTCAACGCGGTGCAGGAAACCATCCAGATGTGCCGCGCGGCGCGCAAGCCCTACGCGGTCGTGCTCAACGGTGCACCGGCCAAGCGCGACGAGGCGGAAAGCCCGATCGTCACCATCGCCCGCGAAGCGCTGGCGAAATTCCGGGCTCCGGTGTGGGGCGGCCAGATCACCAACCGTTCGGATCTCTTGATGGCGCTGAGCCACGGCGAAGGCGCGCGGGAGTACCAGGCCGAGAGCCGTGCGGCTCAGGAAATCGCAAGGCTGTGGGCGGCAATCGAGCGTTCGGTGAAGGCTATTCGCGGCACGGCGTCGGCATCCGGCGCAATGCACAAGCAGGCTGCTTGATTTTCATTGTTCATTTCCACGGACGAAAAACGCGCGGGCGAGCCGCGCGTTTTGCGTTTCTGGTTTCACCTGTCATTCCGGGGTGATGCGCAAGCAAGCACCAGGCCCGGAATATCGAGATGAGGGTCAGGCCACCATCAGCATGTAGAACACGATGACCGGCGATAGCGTGAGGATCACCGACCAGATGCCGACGGCCCAGAGAATGTCCTCGGTGGTAAAGCTCTGCTGTCCGGCGTCGTAATGCGACGCCATCTCGTTATGACTATTCACAAACGCCCCCGCGATTTCTTCGCTTATGGCGTGAAGGATACGCGGGATGTTTTAAGATTCTGGCTGGCAATCCCGCTCGCATTTTGAGCGCATTTGCGACGGCGGCTTAACCATCCGCGCGAAGAGCCGCCTCAGGCGAGCCAGATCCGAAACAGCAGCACCGGCAGCAGGCCGAGCATCACCGCCCAGAACCCGAACGACGATACGACGAGAATTCCCTGCAAGAGATCGGTGGGCGCGAATTGCCGGGCGGCCGTAGGCCGGATGCGATGCCCCATGGTCATTCCCCCTGTGGAAGGTCTTGGAGGACAACGATAGGCGCGATTGGGTAAACGAGCCGTGGATGCGCCATGCGGCGGCAGCGAAGGGTGTTGGTGCGCGGTTAACCACGGGCTTCTTACCCTCCCCCTGGAGGGGCTCCTCCAGGGGAAGGGTGCGCGCCGCTACGCCGCAGCCCTCGTCCGTCGCTCGATCTCGCGGTCGATCGTGGCCGCAAGCTCGCTGCTCACTTCCACCATCGGCAGACGTACCTCGGGGCTGTCGATGAGGCCGCATCGCCACAGCCAATACTTTGCCGGCGCCGGGCTCGGTTCGGTGAACAACAGGCGCGTCAGATCGGCGACCTCGCGCCAGCGCGCCAGCGCAGCGTCGTGGTTGCCGCGCCTCAGCTCGGCATACACGGCCGCAAACGTCGCAGTCTCGACATGGGCCGACAGCACGATGCCGCCGTCGGCGCCGTCGCCGAGCGCCTCGAAATAGTTCGCGTCCTCGCCGGTGAGCACACGAAAATTCTTCGGCCTGTCGCGCAGCAACGCGATCGATTGCTCGCGGCTCGCGCCGCAATCCTTCAAGCCCACGATGTTTCGATGCTCGGCGAGCCGCAGCATGGTCTGATTGGTGATGTTCACCGAGGTGCGATAGGGAATGTTGTAGAGCGCGAGCGGCCAGGCGGCGTGATCGGCGAGCGCCTCGAAATGCGCCAGCAGCCCACGCTGCGAGGGCCGCACGTAATAGGGGCTCGCGATCAGATAACCGTCGATCGGCCAGTCCGCGGTCTCGTCGAGATGTTCCTTCAGCCGCGAGGTGTCTGCGCCAGACAGTCCGAGGCAAACCGGAACGTTGCGGCGGCCCGCCGCCATCTCGTCGCGCACGATGGCGACGAGGCGTCCGAGCTCGGCCTTGCGCAGTGTCATGCCTTCACCGGAGGTCGCACCCAGGATGAAGCCGTCGACCGCCTGCGCGCTGTAGTGCCGCGTCAGCCGCCGCAGCGACCGCTCGTCGAGCGAGCCGTCCTGAAACGGCGTCACCAGCGGCAGCCACAGTCCGTGCAAATGATCTTCAAGATCGGTCATGTTCCTTCTCCTCTCTCGTGAAAAACCTGAGACGGAGGGCACATGAAAAAACCCCGTCCAGGCGGCGGGGTTTTCGGGATTTGCTGCGATGACGAAGTCAGCCTGGCGCGCAAAAATCCGAGGTCCCCGGATGGGGACCTTTTTTCGAGGCGACGGCCTCGAACGAAATTGCGCACGACTTCGTGATCATTTGTGAATGATGCGGGGTAGGTGTGGAACTGTCAATACACGCGGAGGGCGAAGGTGGATTTCTAAGAAAAAAAGCCGGGCCCAAAGAGCCCGGCTTAAGGTATTGGCCACGTGAGGCCGACACAATCACCTTCCAAGAGGGATTACTGAACTCCCGCGCCACTGGAGGAGGGGGACAAATGCGCAACGCGAAGGCTCAGCGTGCAAACAGTATGAGCTTGACGAGCGTCCTGCAGCAACAGCCGAGGTCGCATGTCAGTCATGCGGAAATCAGGACGGCCAGCGCTGCGCCTTGCTCACCACGAAGTCGCGGAACACCTGCACGCGCGCGACCGTCTTCAACTCCTCGGGATAGACGAAGTAAGTGTCGAGCTGGATCGAATCCGACTCGCCGAACAGCTGCACGAGTTTGCTCTGTTCCTCGACGAGATAGTCGGGCAGCGCGGCGATGCCGAGGCCCTGCTGACAGGCGCGCACGAGACCGAGAATGTTGTTCACCCTGAAATAGGCTTCGCGCGGACCCGAGCCGTTGCGGCCGGCTTCGACCAGCCAGTTGCGGTTCTGAAGATGCGGCGCGAAGTTGCCGTCGGCGAGCGTGATGATGCGGTGCGAGTCGAGCTCCTCCAGCGTGCGCGGCGTGCCGAAGCGCTTGATGTATTCCGGCGAGCAATAGGCGTGGAAGCCCATCGCGAACAGCTTGCGCTGGATGAGATCCGGCTGCGTCGGCTTGCGGGTGCGGATCGCGACGTCCGCTTCGCGCATCGACAGATCGAGCTCCTCGTCGGTGACGATCAGCGAGATCCGGATCTCGGGATAGAGCGCGGTGAACTCGCCGAGCCGCGGGATCAGCCAGTTGATGCCGACGCCGGGCGTGGTGGTGATCTTGAGATCGCCGCTCGGCCGCTCGCGGCTGTCGGTCAGCTTGGCGCGCGCCGCCTGCAGCTGCATGAACACGTCATGCGCGGTGCGGAACAGGAGGTCACCCTGCTCGGTGAGGATCAGGCCGCGGGCGTGGCGATGGAACAGCGAAACCGAAAGCTCCTGCTCCAGCGCCGAGACCTGGCGTGACACCGCCGATTGCGACAGGCCGAGCTGCTCGCCCGCATGCGTGAAGCTGCCCGCTTCCGCCGCTGCGTGAAACACCTTCAGCTTGTCCCAGTCCATATCCGTAAATCCGTCGCGTGTTCGAGGCATGATCTTTATTCCGCTGCCGCGCGCTCGCTGGCGCGCAGGGCCAAGAAACGTTCGGCCTCGAGCGCTGCCATGCAGCCGAGGCCTGCGGCCGTCACGGCCTGGCGATAGGTCTCGTCGGCGACGTCGCCGGCGGCGAACAGGCCGGGCACCGAGGTGGCGGTCGAGTTCGGCGCGACTTCGACATAGCCCGACGGTTTCAGCTTGACCTGGTCCTTCACGAGCTCGGTCGCCGGCGCATGGCCGATGGCGATGAAGACGCCGTCGGTCTTCACGTTCGTAAGCGTGCCGGTCTTGAGGTTCTTCAGGCGCACATGGGTAACCTTGTTCGGATTCTCGGTGCCGCAGATCTCGTCGACGGCGGAGTCCCAGATCACCTTGATCTTCGGGTGCTTGAACAGACGCTCCTGGAGGATGCGCTCGGCGCGGAAGTGATCGCGGCGATGCACGATGGTGACTTGCGAGGCATGGTTGGTGAGATACAGGGCTTCCTCGACCGCGGTATTGCCGCCGCCGACCACCACGACCTCCTTGTTGCGGTAAAAGAAGCCGTCGCACGTGGCGCAGGCCGACACCCCGCCGCCCTGGAATTTCGCTTCGGACGGCAGCCCGAGCCAGCGCGCCTGCGCGCCGGTGGCGAGAATCACGGCGTCGGCGAGATAGACATCGCCGCTGTCGCAGGTGAGGCGGAACGGCCGCTGCGCAGTGTCCAGCTTGATGACCAGGTCGGTGACAATCGTGGTGCCGACATGGACCGCCTGCCTCTCCATCTGCTCCATCAGCCAGGGGCCCTGGATCACGTCGGCGAAGCCCGGATAGTTCTCGACGTCCGTGGTGATGGTGAGCTGGCCGCCGGGCTGGATGCCCTGGATCAGGATCGGCTCCAGCATTGCCCGCGCGGCGTAGATCGCCGCCGTGTAACCGGCCGGGCCGGAGCCGATAATGACGACCTTTGCATGAACAGGAGCGGACATTCCGATGGATGCCTTTCACGGGGGATTTGCAGCGCGGGCGCGGAACATGCCGGGAGGCCTCGCGGAGGCGCTGAAATATCAGAGCCAATCTAAGCCTTCTGGTGAGCTATGCAAGAATTGCATTCCCTGTCGGCGGATTTTTCCAACAGGGAACAAAAGTCGATTGCGTTGCGCGCGCAATAAAATTGCGCTGCTTGGGCGGATTGGGCTATGAGCATTGCGACAACCCCACCGAATGCCGTCGCAAGGCCAGGAGTTCCAATCACGTGTCGCGGAACCTAGACGACATCGACCTGAAGATTCTCACTGAGATTCAGGCCGACGGTCGAATCACGAATGTCGAGCTGGCCAAGCGCGTCGGCATCTCGCCGCCGCCCTGTCTGCGCCGCGTCCGGACGCTCGAGGAGGAGGGCTACATCCACGGCTATCGGGGCCTGCTGGACGCCCGCAAGCTCGGCTTCGATGTCACGGTCTTTGCCGCCGTCCACCTCTCCAGCCAAGCCGAGGCGGATTTGCGTGCCTTCGAAGAGTTCGTCCGCGCCGAGCCCTTGGTGCGCGAGTGCTGGATGCTGTCGGGCGAAGTCGATTTCATCCTCAAATGCGTCGCCCCCGACATGGCGACCTTCCAGGATTTCGTCACCCATCTGACCGCCGCACCTCACGTTCGCAACGTGCGGACGTCACTGGTGCTGCACAACTCGAAATACGAAGCGGCCGTGCCGCTGGATGTGAAGGGACGGCGGTAGGACGCTCCGCTCTCGTGCCCCCGACGCAGCGCATCACGCCGTGGTGCGTTGCTGAGCCGGGCCCATCTCGCCGCATTGTGCCGTGTCGTCTCCTGGATCCCGGCTCTGCGCAGCAACGCTACGCATTGCAGTGCGTCCGGGACGCGCCAGAGGCGCGGGCACATGCGGAAGCGAAAAGACCGCGCAGTGCGCGGCCCTTTCAGAACGTCACTCGCAGGCGATAAATCCTTATCGCCACTCCACCTTGGTGATCTCATACGCCTTGGCGCCGCCGGGTGCGTTGACTTCGACAGTCGATCCCTTCTTCTTGCCGATCAGCGCGCGCGCGAGCGGCGACGTGACGGAGATACGGCCCTTCTTGGCGTCGGCTTCGACCTCGCCGACGATCTGCCACACCGTCTTCTTCTCGGTATCCTCGTCGACCAAGGTCACGGTGGCGCCGAACTTGATCGTGTCGCCGGACAGCTTTGAGATGTCGATGATGTCGGCGCGCGCGAGCTTGTCCTCAAGCTCGGCGATGCGGCCCTCATTGTGGGACTGCTCTTCCTTCGCGGCATGATACTCCGCGTTCTCCGACAGGTCTCCGTGCGAGCGCGCTTCGGCGATATGCTCGATGATCCGCGGACGATCTTCCGACTGGCGCTTCTTCAATTCTTCTCCGAGCGCGACAAAGCCGGCCTGGGTCATCGGAACCTTTTCCATCTCTTCTCTCGTCCTTCAGCTGCGCGCCCCACAAAGACCTGGGGTGTGACAACCTTGATTCGTCGGTGTTCCCGGAGCTGAACAGCGCCCGCCGGGATGTTATGTGGGTCTGGCGCCGGAACAGAACCGCCACTTGGCCGGACAGTTCCTCCGGCCATTGTGGCTTCATTGCCAATCACTTAGCGGAAGCGTCGCCTCCGCTAGCGATCAGGTTTCCGAAAAGTAGCTCTGCAGGGTACGAACCTCAAGGTCCCCGCCCAGATAGGCGCGGATGCCCTGCGCGGCCGCCACGGCCCCGGAAAGAGTGGTGTAATACGGCACTTTATGCAAGAGGGCCGCGCGCCGCAGCGAACGGCTGTCGGCCAGCGCCTGCGGGCCTTCGGTGGTGTTGAAAACGAGCTGGACGTCGCCATTGGTGATGGCGTCGACGATGTGCGGCCGGCCCTCCAGCACCTTGTTCACCTTCTCGGTCGGGATGCCCTGGTCGGTCAGGAAGCGCTGAGTGCCGGAGGTCGCCAGCACCTTGAAGCCGAGCGAATGCAATTCGCGAACCGCCTCGGCGATACGCGTCTTGTCGCTCTCGCGCACCGAGACGAACACCGTGCCCTTGCGCGGTACTCGCGTGCCGCCGCCGAGCTGGCTCTTGGCGAAGGCGACCTCGAAGTTGCGGTCAATGCCCATGACCTCGCCGGTCGAGCGCATCTCGGGGCCGAGCACTGTGTCGACGCCGGGGAAGCGCGCAAACGGGAACACCGATTCCTTGACGCCGACGTGCTTGAGCTTGGTCTTCTTCAGCTTGAAATCGGCGAGCTTCTCGCCCGCCATGATGCGCGCCGCGATCTTCGCGACCGGCGTGCCGACCACCTTGGCGACGAAGGGCACGGTGCGCGAGGCGCGCGGATTGACCTCGAGCACGTAGATCTCGCCGTCCTTGATCGCGTATTGCACGTTCATCAGGCCGACCACGTCAAGGCCGAGCGCGAGCTCGCGGGTCTGCCGCTCCAGCTCCTCGATCATCTTCGCGTCGAGCGAGTGCGGCGGCAGTGAGCAGGCGCTGTCGCCGGAATGGATGCCGGCTTCCTCGATGTGCTCCATGATTCCGACGATGAAGGTGTCCTTGCCGTCGCAGAGGCAGTCGACGTCGATCTCGGTGGCGTCGGAGAGATAGCGGTCGAACAGCAGCGGGTTCTTGCCGAGCACGGTGTTGATCTGCCCGGTCTTGTCGTTCGGATAGCGCGCCTTGACGTCGGCGGGCACCAGCTCCGGCAGCGTGCCGAGCAGATAGTCGTTGAGCTGGTTCTCCTCGCGGATGATCTGCATCGCGCGGCCGCCGAGCACATAGGACGGGCGCACTACGAGCGGCAGGCCGAGATCTGCGGAGACGAGCCTTGCCTGCTCGACCGAATAGGCGATGCCGTTCTTCGGCTGCTTGAGGCGAAGCTTGTCGAGCACGCGCTTGAAGCGGTCGCGGTCTTCGGCAAGGTCGATGGCATCAGGCGAAGTGCCGAGGATCGGCACCTCGGCGGCTTCCAGCGCGCGTGCAAGCTTCAGCGGCGTCTGGCCGCCGAACTGCACGATCACGCCGTGCAGCGTGCCCTTGCTGCGTTCCTTGTCGATGATCTCCAGCACGTCCTCGGCGGTGAGCGGCTCGAAATAGAGCCGGTCGGCGGTGTCGTAGTCGGTCGACACCGTCTCCGGATTGCAGTTGACCATGATGGACTCGTAGCCGGCATCGTGCAGCGCGAAGCAGGCATGACAGCAGCAATAGTCGAATTCGATGCCTTGGCCGATGCGGTTGGGCCCGCCGCCGAGGATGATGACCTTTTTCTTGTCGGACGGGGTGCTCTCGTCCGCCGGAGCGCCCGCGAACGGCGCCTCATAGGTCGAATACATGTAGGCGGTGGGAGAGGCGAATTCGGCCGCGCAGGTGTCAATGCGCTTGTAGACGGGACGAACGCCGAGCGCATGGCGCTTCGCCGTCACCTCGGCTTCCGTCGTCTCGGCGAGCACCGCGAGCCGTGCGTCGGAGAAGCCCATGGCCTTGAGCGTGCGCATGCCGAAGGCGTTACCGGGCAGGCCGTTCTTCCTGACCTTCTCCTCCATGTCGACGATGCCGCGCATCTCGCCAAGGAACCACGGGTCGATCTTGCAGGAGTTGAAGATGTCCTCGTTCGACCAGCCGAGCCGCATGGCCTGGGCGACCTGGAGCAGCCGGTCGGGCGTCGGCGTGCCGAGCGCGGCGCGGATCGCGTTCTTGTCGTCGTCGCGGCCGAGGCCTTCGATCTCGATCTCGTCGAGGCCGGTGAGGCCGGTCTCGAGCCCGCGCAGAGCCTTTTGCAGACTTTCCTGGAAGGTGCGGCCGATTGCCATGACTTCGCCGACCGATTTCATCGACGTGGTCAGCGTCGTCGAGGCGCCAGGGAATTTCTCGAAGGCGAAGCGTGGCACCTTGGTGACGACGTAGTCGATGGTCGGCTCGAACGAGGCCGGCGTGGCGCCGCCGGTGATGTCGTTGGCGATCTCGTCGAGGGTGTAGCCGACGGCGAGCTTGGCGGCGACCTTGGCGATCGGAAAGCCGGTGGCCTTGGAGGCCAGCGCAGAGGAACGCGACACGCGCGGATTCATCTCGATGACGACCATGCGGCCGTCGTCCGGATTGACGCCGAACTGCACGTTGGAGCCGCCGGTCTCGACGCCGATCTCGCGCAGCACCGCCAGCGAGGCGTCGCGCATGATCTGGTATTCCTTGTCGGTCAGCGTCAGCGCCGGCGCCACCGTGATGGAATCGCCGGTATGCACGCCCATCGGATCGAGGTTCTCGATCGAGCAGACGATGATGCAATTGTCCTTCTTGTCGCGCACGACCTCCATCTCGTACTCTTTCCAGCCGAGCACGGATTCTTCGATCAGCACTTCGTTGGTGGGAGACGCATCGAGGCCGCGCTCGATGATGTCGAGGAACTCTTCCTTGTTGTAGGCGATGCCGCCGCCGGTGCCGCCCATCGTGAAGGAGGGGCGGATGATCGCGGGCAGGCCGATCTCGGACAGCGCCATCATCGCCTGTCCCAGCGCATATTCCTGATAGCGCTTGCGGCGGTCGCTTTCGCCCAGCGTCCACTGCCGCTCGAGCTCTTCGAGGGCTGCGCCGGAGGCCTTCTCGCGTTCGGCCTGGTATTTGTCGCGGAAGGACTTCTTCAGTTCCGACGCGTTGGCGAGCCGCGACTTCGGCGTCTGCAGCCCGATCTTCTCCATGGCGTTGCGGAAGAGCTGGCGGTCCTCGGCCTTGTCGATGGCGTCGGCGGTGGCGCCGATCATCTCGACGTCGAACTTCTCCAGCGTACCCTGTCGGCGCAGCGACAGCGCGCAGTTCAGCGCGGTCTGTCCGCCCATCGTCGGCAGCAGCGCGAAGCCGCCGGGAACGACGTGACGTTCCTTCTCGATGATCTTGGCGACGATCTCGGGCGTGATCGGCTCGATATAGGTCGCATCGGCCAATTCCGGGTCGGTCATGATGGTGGCCGGGTTGGAATTGACGAGGACGATGCGATAGCCCTCTTCCTTCAGCGTCTTCACCGCCTGGGTGCCCGAATAGTCGAACTCGCAGGCCTGGCCGATCACGATGGGACCGGCGCCGATGATCAGGATGGTGGTGATGTCTGTACGTTTGGGCATCAACTCTCGCCGAAGTGAAATTTGGGCACAAAAAAAGGGCGCGCTCGCTGCGCGTCCCCTGAGCCGAGAGCGCGGGGTCTTCCCTCGCGCGCGGGTGGGTCTTAGACCAGTTTTTGGGGCGGCGAAACCCCGAAAAACGCGCATCAACCGGCAATTTTGACCGCTTTGGGCCGTGCCTGCCAGCCGCGGCCGAGGTGCACCAGAAGCGAGGCCACAACGCTCGATCCGCCGATCCAGCCGAGGTCGTTTGGCGAGAGGGTGGCCAGCACTGCCCCGCCGAGCGCCCCACCGATGGCGAAGCCGAGATACATGGCGGAGGCGTTGAGCGAGAGAGCGGTCATCGAGGCCTGCGGCTCGATCCGGATGATGCTGGAGATCTGGGCTGGATAGAACGCCCAGCCCGAAAGGCCCCAGAGGAAGATCGCGCCCAGCACCGCATAATGCGCCTGTCCGGGCATCAGCTTCAGGACAAGCGAATGCAGGATCAGCGCAGCCGCCATGCCGGCGAGCCCGAGCGCAGCAGTGGCGAGCGTGCCGAGCCGGTCGGCGAGGACGCCGCCGAGCATGTTGCCGATCGCGGCCGCGCCGCCGAACACCAGCAGCGCCAGGCTGATCTGCGAAGCGTCGAAGCCGAGGCTGCGCAGCGGGACCGCAAAATAGGTGAACACCGTGAAGCCGCCGAGCGCCCATAGGATCGTGATCACAAGCGCGATCAAGACGTTGCTGTGACGCGCGATCGCCAATCGCTCGCTGAGCGAGGCCGTGCTGCGCGGCAGGCCGCGGGGCAAGCCGAGCAGCAGGCCGACGAGTGCAACGGTGCCGATCAGCGCAACCATCGCAAAGGTCGCACGCCAGCCGAAGAAGCTGCCGATGAGATTGCCGAGGGGAACGCCGATGACGGTCGCTACCGTAAGACCCGATGTGACGAGGGCCACCGCGCGGCCGCGCCGTTCGGGTGAGGCGACCGCCACGGACACCGCGAGCGCCGTTGGCATGCACAGCCCGGAGCCCAGCGCCATCAGCATGCGCGAGGCCAGCAGCAGGGCATAGCTGGATGCCACGATCGCGGCGAGGTTTCCGGCGATGAAGGTCGCCAGAGCCAGGGCCAGCACGGTGCGGCGGTCGATATTGTTCAATGCGACGGCCAGAATAGGCGAGCCCACGGCATAGGTGAGGGCGTAGGCGGTGACCAATTGGCCGGCAGCCGAGACCGAAATCGACAGGTCGGTGGCGATAGCCGGCAAAAGTCCTGCAATAACAAATCCTTCTGTGCCGATCGCAAAGGCCGCCAAGGCCAGCCAGAACACGCTCATTGGACGAATATCCCTAGGTTCAACGTTTATTGAACTATTGAATGTGCGAGAAGGCGGAGTCAATTGGTTCAAGAACTATTGAACATTACGGCTGGTTCGCTATGATCCCGGGACCATGAGCCGCGCGCCTCACCATCCCACCCGCGAGCAGATCGAGCTGCCGATGGTTCTGGATTGCCTGAGCGATCCGATCCGGCTTGCGATCGTCTACCAGCTCGCCCGGCAAGAACGTGTCAGCAGCGAACTCTGCTGTGGCGATTTCAGCGGTCTCGGCGGCAAGTCCAACCTCGCCTATCACTTCGCCAGACTGCGCGAATGCGGCCTGATGCAGACCCGCGTGGCGGGCACCAACCGCTTCATGCGGCTGCGCCGCGACGATCTGGACGCGCGCTTTCCCGGCCTGCTCGATGCCGTGCTCAACTCCGCGGCGAAGGACGCCGAGCGGCTTCAGCTCGTGCCCGAGTGTGGTGTGGTTGAGGCAGATTGAGCCGCCGATACAGTCCGTCTACGCTTTCGCTGCGCTTCAGCTTCGCCGGACACGCTGCGCCCCTTCGGGCCTTGCGTGGCTGCGCCACGCCCGTCTTCGCCCTTCGGGCTTCGCCGAGGCAGCCTTCGCGACAAAAGGGCTTGCCTAGCCGAAGCTGGCGAAGCCAGCGAAGGCTGGAGACCCGGCCTGGATTTGAACCAGGATGTAGAGCGTTGCACCGCCCTCGCGTAGACGCTTCCGCCACCGGGCCGTGGCAATCATGACCGATCGACGTACGACAAGCCACCCCGGCCAATTGTTATGCTTAACGAACCAGAGGCGGCCGCGCGATGAAGGTCATGCGCCAGCGATTGTGGCCGATATTGGTGTGGGCGCGCTGGACCGCAAACCCGGCCGCCCTCAGCTTGGCGGTGATTTCCTCCTCGCTGTAGCGCTGGAGCCCGATGCGCGTGCGCAGATGGCGGTAATCCGACAGCGCGGTGCTGATCAGCCCGATCAGCGCGTCCTTCAGGAAGCCGCGACGTAGGCCGAAGCCGAGCAGCGCCATGACGTCCCTGATCATCCCGACATCGGGCCGGAGGATATCGCCGAGCACCAGTTTGCCGGAGGGCTTCAGGATACGGCGGATATTGAGGAGCGCGGCATCGAGCTCGTCCGGCGCCATGTATTGCGCGACCGAGTTCATCACGACGAGGTCGATTGACTGGTCCTGCATCTTGCGGACGTCATCGAGCGAGCGGACGCGGATCTTGGTGTTCGGGGCAAACCGCGCGATCAGCCGGCCGCGCACGCCGGGCGCGGGCTCGGCGAGGATCAGCTGGCCGCAAGCCGATGCGACTTGGCTCGCCGAGAGCGCCTCGCCGCAGGCATAGTCCAGCACCGTCGCGTCCGGCGCGGAGATGTAGCCGATGATGTCCCGCGCGATGATCTGGAAGTGCAAGTCGCGATGCAGCTTGCTGACATAGATCGTGTGCGTGGAGTCGTAATAATCGATCCAATCGTCCATGGTATTCGAATGTCCCCGACCAAACGGTTCCTATCCAGGAACCTGCGCTGCCGCTTTGCGTTAGGGGTGCGACGGCGCGCCGTCAATGTCCGCGTCCTAACAGGAAGGTCTCCCGTGAGCAAAACCAGCAACAAGGTCTCGCCCGATCTCGATACCCCCACCGATCTGTCGCCCGACGGGGTCAAGAAGATATCGGAGGCGCTCAACGTGCTTCTGGCCGACGCCTTCGCGCTGTATCTGAAGACCAAGAATTTCCACTGGCACATCAGCGGGCGGCACTTCCGGGACTACCACCTGCTGCTTGACGAGCAGTCGGACCAGATCTTCGCCACCACCGACCAGCTCGCCGAGCGCGTCCGCAAGATCGGCGGCACCACGCTGAAGTCGATTGGCCAGGTCGCAAAGCTCCAGACCATCAAGGACAATAATGAGGACTACGTCCCGCCGCGCGAGATGCTGCGCGAGCTGATGCAGGACAACAAGCACGTCGCGGCTGCGATGCGCAAGGCGCACGAGGTTTGCGACGACGCCGGCGATGTTGCCAGTGCCAGCATCCTCGAAGTCTTCATCGACGAGACCGAGCGCCGCACCTGGTTCCTGTTTGAAGCCACCCGCCAGGAGGGCGGCAACGAGGCGTAGGAGATGGTGCGGTAGGGTGGGCAAAGGCGCGCATCTTGCGCGCCGTGCCCACCATGTGACTGCCGTCAATCGCGGATGGATGGTGGGCACATTTCGCTTTGCCCACCCTTACGGCACCGCGCTTGTAGCTACCGCCACAACCGCATCATCGCGCCATCTTTTCCCGTCACCGGATCGGCCGGTGGCAGCGCGACTTGCGGAATCGTCTTCAGCGCCGTGGCGTGGTTCTCCGGCGTCGCGCGCGTGATCTCCATCTTCGACCCCGGCGGATAAGCGCCGATCACGCAGAAATCGCTGCTCGCCTTGATGCATTGATGCCCTGTGCCGGCGGGCAGGATTGCGACGTCGCCGGCCCTGATCTCCAACTCCTGGCCGTGGTCTCCGCCGAAGCGGACGCGAGCGCTGCCGCGCGCGACGCCGAGCACCTCATGCACCGTCGCATGATAGTGCAGATAATCGTAGACGCCGTTGCGCCACGTGCCGCCCCATCCGTTCGCTTCGAACAGCTCTTCGATGGTCGCTTCAGGGCGATCGGGATCGAGGCTGACCGCGCCCTGGTAGACCAGGAACGGGCGGATGTTGTTCGGCACGAGCCCGTCATCCTCGAATACGATGGCAAGCGGCTCGGCGTGGTCGGGGACGACGGACATGGCTGGGCTCCGGATTGAGCGTAGCAGGAATCAACGAGGTGCGTGAACGCGTGTTCCTCCGTCGTTCCGGGGCGACGCGAAGCGTCGAGCCCGGAATCCATCGTCCAGCAGAAACCGCCGCCTGATGAATTCCGGGCTCGTGCTCCGCGCGCCCCGGAATGACGAAAAAGCCCGGGGTGAGCCCCGGGCTTTTTGTCGTCGGACTGATTGTGCGGGCGAGGCGCCGCTTACGCGCTCTTCTTCTGCCGCATCAGATCGGCAAAGCGCTGGAACAGATAGTGCGAGTCGCGCGGACCCGGTGAGGCCTCGGGGTGGTACTGCACCGAGAACACCGGCTTGCCGTCGAGCTGGATGCCGCAATTGGAGCCGTCGAACAGCGAGATATGGGTCTGCGTCGCGCCCTTCGGCAGCGTCGTCTCGTCCACGGCAAAGCCGTGGTTCATCGAGGTGATCTCGACCTTGCCGGTGGTCTCGTCCTTGACGGGATGGTTGGCGCCGTGGTGGCCCTGATGCATCTTCCTGGTCCTGGCGCCGACGGCGAGGCCGAGCATCTGGTGGCCAAGACAAATCCCGAAGGTCGGCGTGCCCGACTTGATCACGTCCCGGATCACGGGCACGGCGTATTTGCCCGTCGCGGCCGGATCGCCCGGACCGTTGGACAGGAACACGCCGTCTGGCTTCATCGCCAAGATGTCTTCGGACGAGGTCGTCGCCGGCACCACCGTCACCCTGCAGCCGACGCCGGCGAGCAGGCGCAAGATGTTGCGCTTGATGCCGTAGTCGATGGCGACGACGTTGAACTCGGGCTTGTCCTGCCGGCCGAAACCCTTGTCCCACAGCCAGGGCGTCTCGTCCCAGGTGAAGCGCTGGCCAGAGGTGACCATCGGCACGAGGTCCATGCCTTCGAGGCCCGGCCATTCGCGCGCTTCTTCCTTGAGGCCATGCAGGTCGAACTCGCCGTTCCTGGCGTGCGCGATCACGGCGTTGGGCATGCCCTTGGAGCGGATCAGCGCGGTCAGCGCGCGGGTGTCGATGCCGGACAGGCCGATGATGCCGCGGGCTCTCAGCCACTGGTCGAGATGCTTGGTGGCGCGATAGTTCGAGGGGTCGGTGATCGCGGTGCGCAGGATCACGCCGCGCGCGCCCGGCGTCGCGGCCATGTTCACCGTCTCGATGTCTTCCTCGTTGGTACCGACATTGCCGATATGCGGGAAGGTGAAGGTGATCAGCTGGCCGGCATAGGAGGGATCGGTGAGGATTTCCTCATAGCCGGTCATCGCGGTGTTGAAGCAGACCTCGCCGACGGCGTGGCCTTCGGCGCCGAGACCGAAGCCTTCGAGTACCGTGCCGTCGGCAAGCACGAGGAGCGCGGTCGGTTTGTGGTCCGGCCAGGCGGGATCGTTGTCATGTTGTGTCATGAGCGCGCTTCATAGTCCCCCCGCGCGCGCCCGTCAAAGCGGGAAAGGGCGGATTCACATGCGTTTTTGCATATATGGCGGGCGGCTTGAGGCACTTGGGTCGGAACCGGCAATTTTGAGCCATTTCGCCCCCCGGCGAGGAAACAATGAACCGGGGTCTGCTCCGGTATGGCCTCTCGGCTGCGAACGGCTTAGATCAGGCGCGAGAGATTGACAGGGCCCAACCATGCTGCGCGACGACATCAACAATGCGGTCAAGGAGGCCATGAAGGCCAAGGACGAGCGCAAGCTGTCCACGCTGCGCATGGTCAATTCGACCATCAAGAATGCCGATATCGACGCCCGCGGCAACGGCAAGCCGCCGCTGTCGGACGCCGATCTGCTCGCTGTGCTCCAGAAGATGATCAAGCAGCGCCAGGAGGCGGTCGAGCTCTACGACAAGGGCGGCCGCGCCGAGCTCGCCGCCCAGGAGCGCGAGGAGATCGCGGTGATCTCGGCGTATTTGCCAAAGCAGATGGCGGACGACGAGGTGAAGAGGGCAATTGCGGACGCAATCGCCGAAACCGGCGCAGCCGGCATGAAGGATATGGGCAAGGTGATCACGGTGCTGCGGACGAAATACGCGGGACAGATGGATTTCGGCAAGGCCAGCGGTCTCGTGAAGGCTGCGCTGTCGGGCTGACTGAGAGATGGGATCTCTCCCCACGATCATGCCCGGGCTTGTCCCGGGCATCCACGGCCTTAGACTGATCTCCAAAAGCCAAAAGAACGTGGATGGCCGGAACAAATCCGGCCATGACGCCGAGATCGTGGAACGCCAAGCCCATGCTCACCGAAGCCGCAACTTACGACGAGCTCTGCCGCAATTTCCGCTGGGATATCCCTGCGCGCTTCAACATGGCGGAAGCGTGCTGCGATCGCCATGCCGACGGCACGGGCCAGCTCGCACTGATCTATGTCGACGCGAACGGCGCGACCAGCCGCACCTCCTTCGACGAGGTCGCCGAGATGTCGCGCCGCTTTGCCAATGTGCTGAAGGCGGATGGGCTGGTGCGGGGCGACCGCGTCGCGGTATTCCTGTCGCAATCGCTGGAATTGCCGATCGCGCACATGGCAGCGTTCCGCTCCGGGATGATTTCCATTCCGCTGTTCGCGCTGTTTGGCGAGGACGCGCTGGAATTCCGCCTGTCGAATTCGCAAGCGAGGGCGATCATCACTGATGAGGCCGGCTGGGAGAAGCTCACGAGGATCCGCGAGCGGCTGCCTTATTTGCAGGACATCTATGTCACGAGCGGCGCCGTCCACGCCGGAGCAAAACCGTTCTGGTCGGCGATCGAAACGGCGTCCGAGGACTTTTCGACCGTCGACACCTCGTGCGACGATCCCGCGCTGATCATCTACACCTCGGGCACCACAGGCAATCCCAAGGGCGCGCTGCATGCGCACCGCGTCGTGCTCGGCCATCTCCCCAACGTGGAGATGTGCCACAACTTCCTGCCGCGGCCCGGCGATCTCATGTGGACGCCGGCGGATTGGGCGTGGATCGGCGGCCTCATCAACGGCCTGCTCGCGTTCTGGTATCACGGCATCCCGCTGGTTGGTCACCGTGCGCGAAAGTTCGAGCCGCAGGCGGCGATGCAGATGATGGCCGACCTCGGCGTGCGCAACGTCTTCCTGCCGCCGACCGCGCTCAAGCTGATGCGGCAGGCCGGCGTGAAGCATGCGGGCGTCAAGCTGCGCAGCATCTTCACGGGCGGGGAATCGCTCGGTGGCGAGCTGCTCGGCTGGGTGCGCGAGACCTTCGGTATCGATGCGCATGAGGTGTTCGGCCAGACCGAGTGCAATCTCGTGATCGGCAGCAACTCGAATCTGTTTCCGATCCGCCCCGGCGCGATGGGCAAGGCGACGCCGGGCTTCGACGTCCGCATCATCAACGACAAGGGCGAGGAGCAGAAGCGCGGACAGCGCGGCATCATCGGCGTGCGCCAGCCATGCCCCGTCACCATGCTGGAATATTGGCGCAATCCGGAGGCGACGGCGAAGAAATATGCCGGCGAGTTCCTGCTCACCGGCGATCTCGGCGTGCAGGACGAGGACGGCTATTTCTGGTACGTCAGCCGCGAGGATGACGTCATCACCACCGCCGGCTATCGCGTCGGCCCGTCCGAGATCGAGCACACGCTGATGAAGCATCCGTCGGTGGCAATGGCCGCGGTGGTCGGCATTCCCGATCCGATCCGCACCGAATCGATCAAGGCCTGGATCGTGCTGCGCCCCGGCTTTGCCGGCACTGACGCGCTCGCCCGCGAGATCCAGGAGTTCGTCAAGGTGCAGCTCGCCGCCCACGAATATCCGCGCTTCGTCGCATTCGCCGAGACGCTGCCGATGACGGCGACGGGAAAAGTGCTGCGGCGCGAGCTGCGGGCAAGGGGCTAGCAACGAAAGCGCTTTAGAGGGTACCCCCTAATTAGGCCATGGCAAAGACGCCTCGACGCTCAAAAGCGCGGCGCGGCGAGAAAACGGTAGCTAATTGTAGTGATTGCGCGCACGGTGCGGCAATGTCGAAGAGTGCGATCATCTGCGCATACGCAGCGCCACGACTATTCACGCGCGACGTGAAACGCCTCGTTCTTCGCACAGTTCGATCTCAGATCGAACGCCAACCGAAAGCACCTGATGCAAATTCTCTCCCCACGGCACGTCAAGACAGAGGAAGCGCTCCGCCTCGGCGTAGAATCCGGCTGGTACGCAGTCAAGGTCAGCGGGACTTTTGTCTCGGGCCCGCACGACTCGGAGGCGAACTGCCGTCGCAAGATTGACGAGATTTATCCACCGCCGGTGAAGAAGAAGCGATGAACGCTCCGATTCCACTGCCTACGGCGTCTTGATCCCCATCGCCTTCAGGGCGTCGAGCATCCGCTGCGGCGGACCCATTGTCACGGCCAGCGGCTTGCCGGTCTCGAGCACGCTCTTGAGACCGGACAGGATCGCCGGCCAGCCCTGGCGTCCGCCTTCGAGAATGTCGTCGCTGAGGGGCCGATCGTGGCCTTCGCTCATGGTGAGGCGAATCGCATCGCCGACCTGTTCGATCTCGTGGGTCACGAGCGTCGGACCGAGCTTCTCGGTCAACTCGGGCCAGTTGACGTTGAACGTGACCGCAAGCTTTCGCGGCGGATCGTAGGCGAGGACCTCGCCGCTGATGTGCAGCGCGCCATCAGGCGTGCGCACGATGAACGCGCCGCCAAGGCGTGGCTCGACCTCCACGGTATTGCCGAAGAAATACTGCTTGCTGAATTCGGCCGAGGTCAGCGCCTCCCACACCTTCTCCGGCGTGGAGGCGATGTAGATGGTGTAGACGGTCAGCGGCTTGAACTGGTCGAGCTTCATTTTGCGTCGAATCCCTTGTTGAGCGCCGTGCGTGGGATGGCGAGCACCTGGCCTCGCTCCAGCAGACTTTTGAGCCCGGACAGGATCGCCGGCCAGCCATTGGACACGGCGCCGAGATACTTGCCGCCCTCGACGAAGCCGTCATGCAGCACGGTCAAACGCACGAGCGAGCCGAACGGTTCGATGGTGAAGACGACACGAGAGATCGGCTCGCCACGGAGCTCTTCGTACTTGTGGTGCTTGAAGCTGTAGGACAGGCGCCGCGGCGGATCGGCCTCGAGAATTTCGCCGGAATCGGTGACCTCGCCGTCGAGCATCAGCGCGAACGGCGAGCCGACCTTCCAATCGGACTTGACCTCGGCGCCGAACCAGTACTGCCGTGTGAACGCGCTGTCGGTCAGCGCCTCCCACAGCTTCTCCGGCGTGGTCTCGATGTAGGTCACGTAGACGAATTCCGGCTTACTCATCGCGCTTCTCCAGCTGACGTTTCAACTCGCCGAGCGCGGCGAGCTTGCCGCGCTCGAATTTCTTGATCCAGCGTTCGCCGATCTGATGGATCGGCACCGGGTTGAGGTAGTGCAGCTTCTCGCGGCCATGCCTGATCGTGGTGACCAGATTGGCCTCCTCCAGAATCGCAAGATGCTTGGTCACGGCCTGCCGGGTCATCGCAAGGCCCTCGCAGAGCTCGTTCAGCGTCTGGCCGTTCCTGGCGTGAAGCCTGTCCAGGAGCGAGCGTCGTGATGCGTCCGCGAGCGCTTTGAAGACCTCATCCATGGCAACGATAATAGGCAACCAATTGGTTGCGTGTCAAGATGATGTCTTTGGCGCCCGCAATCGGCCGTGCTAGCTTTGAGGCTCAGCCAACGCAGATTGGTTCCGGGAGGACCTTCATGTTCCGTCGCGTCTCACTTGCTGCCGTCCTCGTCCTTCTTGCGTGCAGCAGCGCGGTCCAGGCACAGAAGCAAATCATCGGCGCGCCGCCTGAAGCGTCCAACATGAGGCTTGTCGGCAGCAACGACCTCCAGGCCCGTAGCGCCTATCAGCCGACCATCCATCACCAGGGCGATCGCTGGATCGCCTATATCGGCCATCACGGCGGCACCGATGACGTGCCCGCTCCCGTCAATCCGATGACGGGGAGGGCCGAGCCGAACGGAACCTCGATCGTCGACGTCACGAACCCTGCGCATCCAAAATATCTGCGGCATCTTCCGGGACAGCAAGGCAAGTACGAATCCGGTGGCGCACAGATGGTGCGGGTCTGCGACGGCAAGGCGTTGCCGAAGGGCGATCCCAACGCGGTCTACATGCTCAGGACCTTCGGCAGCGAGGCGCATGAGATCTGGAACGTCACCGATCCCGCCAGTCCGGTGCTCATCACGCGTATCGGCGGCCTGAAGGACACGCACAAGAGCTGGTGGGAATGCGACACCGGCATTGCCTATCTCGTCTCGGGCGCGCCGGACTGGCGCACGCGGCGCATGACGCAGATCTATGATCTCTCCGATCCCGCGCATCCGCAGAAGATCCGCGACTTCGGCTTGCCAGGCCAGGAGCCCGGGTCGACCGGCGCGGTGCCGACCGAGTTGCACGGGCCGATCTCGACCGGGCCGAACGGCAATCGCGTCTATTTCGGCTACGGCACCGACAAGGACGGCATCCTGCAGATCGTCGATCGCGACAAGCTCCTGAACGGGCCGAAGGAGCCGACACCGGACAATCTGCGTTATCCCGAGATATCGCGTCTACCGATGTCGGCCTTCAACGGCGCGCACACCACGTTCCCGATGCTCGACATGCCGATCGCCGAATTCGCCGAGGACAAGGACGGCAGGACCCGCGACATCGTCATGATCGTGGACGAGGCGATCCTCAACGAATGCGGCGAGGCGCGGCAGATGGTGTGGTTCGCCGACGTAACCACCGAGACGCGGCCGATGATGATCTCGAGCTACACCGTGCCGGAAGCGAGCGGCCAGTTCTGCCAGCGCGGCGGCCGGTTCGGCTCGCATTCCTCCAACGAGAGCATGGCGCCGGTTTATTACAAGAAGATGGCCTTCATCGCCTTCTTCAATGCCGGCGTGCGCGCGCTCGACATCCGCGACCCCTATCATCCCAAGGAGGTCGGCCACTTCATTCCGTCGATTACGAGCGCGACCGACAAGCGCTGCATTCCGATCGAAGGCGGCGAGCGCTGCAAGGTCGCGATCCAGACCAACAATGTCGAGACCGATGACCGCGGCTACATCTACATCGTCGACCGTGCCAATACCGGCCTGCACATCCTCGAGCTGACCGGACCCGCGCGCACCATCGCCGGCATGCCGAAGAACTGACGATGCGGCGCGCGGGCCCGGCCGCGCGTTCTTCCTTGCCATGATCCGCGAAGGCCGGTCCTTGCGCTCACCTCGCTTCCGTTCTCACCCGTCTCATGCATTAATGTCTTCAAACCGCTTCAGCAGGGTCCTCCCCATGATGTCCATGCAAGCCTATCTCGCCTTCGTCGCCGCCTGCATCGCGCTGGCGTTGTTGCCGGGGCCGATCGTCACCCTCGTCATCGCCAACGGCCTGCGCCACGGCACGCGGGCCGCGCTGACCAATGTGGCGGGCGCGCAAGCCGGGCTTGCCATCGTCATCGGCGTCGTCGCGGTCGGGCTGACCTCGCTGATGGCGACCATGGGCTACTGGTTCGATTGGGTGCGCTTTGCCGGCGCCGCCTATCTGGTCTGGCTTGGCATCAGGCTGATCTGGGCGCCGGTCGAAGGCGTCAATGTCGACGAGCCGCCGGCGCCGCCACGCGGCGGCTTCTTCCTGCAAGGCTTCCTGGTGCTGCTGTCGAACCCGAAGGTGCTGGTGTTCTTCGGCGCCTTCATTCCGCAGTTCATGGACCTGAAGCAGCCGCACTTTCCGCAAGTCGCGCTGCTGGGCGCCACCTTCATGGTCACTGCCGTGATGACCGATGCGCTCTACGCCATCGCCGCCGGCCGCGCCCGGAAATTCTTCTCGGCGCGCCGTACGCGTCTGATGTCGCGCATCTCCGGCGGTTTCATGATCGGCGGCGGCATCTGGCTGGCGCTGACCAGGGCGAAGTGAGGCCTTACACCAACAGCTCCGCCTTCAGCTCCACCTCGATCTCGGCAAAGATCCGCGCCAGCCGTTCGGCCCATTGCTGCTGGCCGGACTGATCCGTGATCAGGTCCTGGCGGATCTCGATGCCGGTGTTGACGAGGCCGCGCGCCTCGCCGTGCACGGGAATGGTGTAGTCGGTGAGGTCGCTCACCGCGTAGGGCTCGTTGTCGCCGACGACGAGATCGCCCTGGCTGCGGAGATGCTTGAGCAGCAGCCGCGGCAGCACGGCGTCGCGATTGTACAGCGCGCCGACGTGCCAGGGCCGCGCCATGCCGGCATAAACCGGCGTAAAACTGTGCAGCGAGACCAGCACTGTCGGCCGTTCGTCGTGCAGGCGGCGGCTGATCGCGGCATCGATGCGATCATGATAGGGCGCGAAGATCTCGCGCCGCCGCGCCTCGCGCTCCCATTCCGAAATCCCTTCGTTGCGCGGGATGGCGGTTGCTTCGGACATGACCGGGATCGAGCTTGCCGCGGCGGGCGGGCGGTTGCAGTCGATCACGAGCCGCGAATAGCGCTGCGCGATCAGATGCGCATCCAGCAGCTTGGCGAGCCGCTCGGCGACGCCGGCAATGCCGATGTCCCAGGCGATGTGTCGCGTCAGCTCGGCCTCGGCAACGCCGAGATCGCCGAGCGCGCATGGCAGCACCCGTCCGTAGTGATCCGAGGTGAGCAGAAAGGGCGATCGGCCTGCCGCATTCACCTCATGCACCGGCGGAATGTCCCCCTCGCCGAGCAGTTGATCGGTCGCCTCGACTGTGTGCAGGTCCATCCTGATTGCCTATGAGACAATAATTTGTGTAAACGGAGTAACGGTATTGCACCGACGTCGCAACGTTAGAACACCATGACCTCCGATCGCCTCTTCGTCTACGGCACACTGATGCGCGGCTTCGACCATCCGATGGCGCGGCTGCTCGCGGGGCATGCGGATTTTCTGGGTGAAGCGACCTGCCGCGGCCGGCTCGTTCTGGTGAAGCACTATCCGGGATTGCTGCTCTCCGACGCGCCGTCGGACCTCGTCCACGGCGAGCTGTTTCGCCTGCGCGTGGCGGGCGAATTGCTGCGCGAGCTCGACATGTATGAAGCCTGCGGCGAAGGTTTTCCGGAGCCGACCGAATATCTGCGCGAGCTGATCGACGTCACGTTGCCGGATGGCGCCACCGAGAAGGCCTGGACTTATATCTACAACTGGCCCGTCACTGACCTGCCGAGCATCGAGTCCGGGCGATTTCTCTAGCACCAGTTCCTTTTCGAGCATGATCTTCGGGGAAAACCGCTTCACACTTTTCCGGGTCATGCTCAAGCCGACAGCACTTCCTTCACCACGCGCACGTCGACCTCGCGCTCGACGTAGCTCCACTCCTCGGTCCCCCTGAGCATCGCGACCAGCTCCTCGAACAGCGAGGCGTGCGCGGGGGCGAATTCGAACCAGGTCAGGAAGTCGAACGGCCCGCCGAGGTCGCGGCAGTGGTAGAGCTGGCGCGCGATTGCGGGCAGGAAACGAAGACTGCTCGCGATGTGGTGCGACTTGTCCTCGAAGATCTTGCGCCGTTCCTCCTGCGTCAGCTCCCACCACGCCTGCGATTTGCGGATCGGGATCAGCGCCGCACTGGTTGCTTCCATCCGGCCGAGCCCGGCCTGCACGGCGACGAGCTGCTGCTTCTCGGGCCGCTCGGTGTAGCGCAAGCTGGAGGCAACGCCGACCAGCCGCCACGCACTCCGCGAAGGCACCAGCGGCAATGAGACGGCCTCGCTGTCGGTCACCGACAGCGCGGGGACGAAGGGCAGGGGCTCGCCCGTCACTGGTACAATCGAGGTCACACGCCAGCCCCCGCTCTGGCCGCCTCGAAAGGTCCTGAACATGGGGATATGGAAGCGTGGAACCGGCTCCGGTTCAAGGCCTTCTGTCACGAACTTCCAAGCGATTTGCTTGGGATCAGGCCCGCTTCTTCGGCTTGGACTTCTGCTGCATGTAGGAGCGCAGCACCGCATTGATGCGCCGCTGATAGCCATCGCCTTCGCGCTTGAAGAAATCGAGGACATCCTCATCGACGCGGATGGAGATGGCTTTTTTCTTCGGCGGCATCACCAGTACGGCGTCCGACCAGTCGACGTCCTTGAACTCTGCCCAGTCGGGGTCGTTTGCGATCGAGGCTTCCAATTCCTCGTCGGTCATAGCATCAACGCGGGCCCAGTCAGTGTTCCCCTTGCGACGATCGCCCCATCGACGCTTGACGATATGCTCTTTTTTCATCTGGCCTCGGCCGTCGCGCTGAAATGATTCGGATTGCTTTGTCTCGCCGCGTGAAGATCACGGTCAGAATTCGATCGTTGAATTGTCCGACTGCGATCCACCGTTCCTCGTCGTTACGGTCCGACCGCTTGATGACGACGGGTCCATAGAAAATCTGACTTGCGTCGTCGAAGCTAATGCCATGTTTGACAAGATTAGCCCGCCCCTTCTCCTCGTCCCATTCAAACCCGGCCGGGGCGAGGGAGCTGAAATCTGACATTCGCCTCTCTGTATATACAATTGTATTCTTGAGTCTTCAAGTCTGTGGATATGGACGGAACATATAGGGAACATTAAATAAGCGATTGAAGCAAGGCCGCGGTTTGTCTTTCTGAGACGGGCGCTCCGTGCGGCCACTGACAGAGTTCCATTCCTCGATGCGCTTCACGCCCCAATTCCTCGACGAGCTTCGTGCCCGGCTTTCGGTCTCCGAAGTCGTGGGCAAGCGCGTGAAGCTGAAGAAGGCCGGGCGGGAGTGGAAGGGGCTGTCGCCGTTCCAGCAGGAGAAGACGCCTTCCTTCTACGTCAACGACCAGAAGGGCTTTTACCACGACTTCTCCTCTGGCAAGCACGGCGACATCATCAGCTTCGTGATGGAGACCGACGGCCTGCCGTTCGCCGAGGCCGTCGAGCGGCTCGCCGGCATGGCGGGGCTGCCGCTGCCGGCGGTGACGCCGGATGCGGCGCGACACGAGCAGCGGCGCCGCACGCTGCATGACGTCATGGATCTCGCCGCGACCTATTTCGCGGAGACGCTGGCCTCGCGCCTAGGGGCCAAGGCGCGCGGCTATCTCGCCGACCGCGCCATCTCACCGGCGACGCAATTGCAGTTCCGCCTCGGCTATGCCTCGCCCGATCGCTTTGCGCTGAAAGAGCATCTCGGCAAGCTCGGAATCTCCGTCGAGGACATGGTCGAGACCGGGCTGCTGGTGGCTGGCGACGACATCCCTGTTCCTTACGACCGCTTCCGTGATCGCGTGATGTTTCCGATCACGGATTTGCGCGGCCGCGTCATCGCCTTCGGCGGACGCGCGCTGGAGAAGGATGTCCCGGCAAAATATCTGAACTCGCCGGAGACGCCGCTCTTTCACAAGGGCGACAATCTCTACAACCACCAGACCGCGCGCAAAGCCACCCATGACGGCAGCGCGCTGATCGTGGTCGAAGGCTATGTCGACGTCATCGCCATGGTGACCGCGGGCTTTGCAGGCAGCGTCGCGCCGCTCGGCACCGCGCTGACCGAAAACCAGCTCGCGCTGCTCTGGAAGATGGCGGACGAGCCGATCCTCTGCTTCGACGGCGACCGCGCCGGCCGGAAGGCGGCCTATCGCGCCGCCGATCTTGCCTTGCCGTTCCTCGCACCCGGCAAGAGCCTGCGCTTTGCGCTGCTGCCGGAGGGGCAGGACCCCGACGATCTCGCGCGCTCGGGCGGGCGCGGCGCGATCGAGGAGGTGATCGGCGCTGCCCGTCCGCTCGCGGACATGATCTGGTCGCGCGAGCTCGAGGGCGGCAATTTCGCCACGCCGGAACGCCGCGCCGCGCTGGAGGCGCGCATCAGGGAGCTCACGAACGGCATCCGCGACGAGGTGGTGCGGCGCTACTACCGCGACGAATTCGTCGAGCGGCTGCAGCGCGCCTTTGCCCCCGAGGGCGGGCGCGGCGGCTTTGGCGGCCGAGGCCATTTCCGCCAAGGTGGCCGCCAATTCCGGCCCCGGGGCGGAGGTGCGAATCGATTCGGCGGCCAGCGATTTGGTGGAGGCCGCCGCGGCGCGTCCGGTCCCGCGCCGCTGCCCTCCGGCCCTTACCAGGCGGCGAGCCCCCAGCTCGCGGCGAGCCCGATCATGAAGGGCCAGCGCAGCGCCATCTCCCGCCGCGAGGCCCTGATTCTGCAGATCCTGATCAACCACCCCTGGCTGCTGCACGAGCATCTGGAGGAAGTCGCCGCCCTGGAGCTGGCCCATCCCGAAGCCCACAAGCTGAGGGCCGGCATCATCGCCGCTTTCGCCAACGACCATCACCACAGCCCGGACCTGTCCGAGCAGGCCGAGAAGATGCGCGGCGACCTCGATAAGGGCGGATTTTCACAGATTCTTCAAAGGGTTGAGAACGGCATCACCACCGCGGCGGTGTGGGGCGCCCGCGAGGGCGCGGCGCCGGACGACGTTCTCGCCACCTGGCATCAGCTCGTTGCCTTGCATCGGCAATGGCATTCACTACTTAGAGAGCTGAAAGACGCCGAGCTGGCCTTGGGGGAGGACCCCAGCGAGGCCAATATGGCGTGGCTGCGTGACGTCAAGGCCCGGATGGCCGAGGTCGACGGCACTGAGGCCCTGATCGAGGGTTTTGGCGAGCTGTCGGGCCGGTTCCAGAAGAGCGTGTGACGAAAGAATCATGCGGACGGCCGGAGCCGGAGCCGCTAAAAGACTCGCCAAATCCGAGGTTTGGCGGCAGAAACAGGGTTAATCGAGGCTTAACGGTCTTGTAGCACTTTGGCCACCAGGCGGCCGCAGGCAGAACAGACGCGTCAGGAATGAATCCGCGCAATCGCTGTTGGCACTACACCTGCATCCGCTGCGACAAAGAGCTGACGAAGCGTTAGGCAATTCCGGCGAGAGAGAGTTGGGGGTGGCGAGAGATATTTGCGCCGCCCTTTCTGTGTCGAGAGCTGCCGAAGCGAGAGCGTCGAGCAACAGGTTCATGTGAATTCAGGCAGGCGGGGCGAGCCGTCTGCATGAAGCGCGTTTAGGAGCAATGGATGGCCACCAAGGCAAAGACGCTGCAGGCGAAGGACAAGGAAAAAGACGACAAGGCAGCGGACGCGCCGGAGAAGGACTCCCAGGACGCGCCCTCGCCGTTGCTCGATCTGTCCGACGCCGCCGTGAAGAAGATGATCAAGCAGGCCAAGAAGCGCGGCTTCGTGACCTTCGATCAGCTCAACGAAGTCTTGCCGTCCGACCAGACCTCGCCCGAACAGATCGAGGACATCATGTCGATGCTCTCGGACATGGGCATCAACGTCACCGAAGCCGACGACAGCGAAGGCGAGGAGGAGAAGGACGAGGGCGAGGACGAGACCGACAACGAGCTCGTCGAGGTCACCCAGAAGGCCGTCACCGAGGTCAAGAAGAGCGAGCCGGGCGAGCGCACCGACGATCCCGTGCGCATGTATCTGCGCGAGATGGGCACGGTCGAGCTCTTGTCCCGCGAGGGCGAAATCGCGATCGCCAAGCGCATCGAGGCCGGCCGCGAGGCGATGATCGCAGGCCTGTGCGAAAGCCCGTTGTCGTTCCAGGCCATCATCATCTGGCGCGACGAGCTCAACGAAGGCAAGATCTTCCTTCGCGACATCATCGATCTCGAAGCCACCTATGCCGGCCCCGACGCCAAGGCCGGGATGAACAACGCGATGATCGCCGGTCCCACCGGCGAGAACGGCGAAGCTCCGGCTGAGGGCGGCCAGGCCACTGGCGCTGCGCCCGCGCACGTCGCTCCGCCGGCCGCGCCGCCGTCCCCGACCCCGTTCCGCGCCGCGCCGGCGCCCGGCAATGCCGGCGAAGCCGCCAAGGATCCGGGCGAGGCCGCCGCCGAAGCCGACATGGACGAGGACGACGAGTTCGAGAACCAGATGTCGCTCGCGGCGATCGAGGCCGAGCTCAAGCCGAAGGTCGTCGAGATCTTCGACAAGATCGCCGAGAGCTACAAGAAGCTGCGCAAGCTTCAGGAGCAGGACATCCAGAACCAGCTCGAGAGCACCTCGCATGGTCCCTCGCTCTCGCCGCACCAGGAGCGCAAGTACCGCAAGCTCAAGGACGAGATCATCGTCGAGGTGAAGTCGCTGCGCCTCAACCAGGCGCGCATCGACAGCCTCGTCGAGCAGCTCTACGACATCAACAAGCGCCTCGTTTCGCACGAGGGCCGCCTGATGCGCCTTGCCGACAGCCACGGCGTCGCGCGCGAGGACTTTCTGCGCAACTACACCGGTTCGGAGCTCGATCCGCGCTGGCTCAACCGTGTCTCGAAACTCTCGGCCAAGGGCTGGAAGAATTTCGTCCACCACGAGAAGGACCGCATCAAGGACCTCCGCCACGAGGTGCATCAGCTCGCCGCGCTGACCGGCCTCGAGATCGTCGAGTTCCGCAAGATCGTGCACTCCGTGCAGAAGGGCGAGCGCGAGGCGCGCCAGGCCAAGAAGGAGATGGTGGAAGCCAACCTCCGTCTGGTGATCTCGATCGCCAAGAAGTACACCAACCGCGGCCTGCAGTTCCTCGACCTGATCCAGGAAGGCAACATCGGCCTGATGAAGGCGGTCGACAAGTTCGAGTACCGCCGCGGCTACAAGTTCTCGACCTACGCCACGTGGTGGATCCGGCAGGCGATCACCCGCAGCATTGCGGACCAGGCCCGCACCATCCGCATCCCCGTGCACATGATCGAGACGATCAACAAGATCGTGCGCACCTCGCGCCAGATGCTCAACGAGATCGGCCGCGAGCCGACCCCTGAGGAATTGGCCGAGAAGCTCGGCATGCCGCTGGAGAAAGTGCGAAAAGTCCTCAAGATCGCCAAGGAGCCGCTGTCGCTGGAGACGCCGGTCGGTGACGAAGAGGATTCACACCTCGGCGATTTCATCGAGGACAAGAACGCGATCCTGCCGATCGACGCCGCGATCCAGTCCAACCTGCGCGAGACCACCACGCGCGTGCTCGCCTCGCTCACCCCGCGCGAAGAGCGCGTCCTGCGCATGCGCTTCGGCATCGGCATGAATACCGACCACACGCTGGAAGAAGTCGGCCAGCAGTTCAGCGTGACGCGCGAGCGTATTCGTCAGATCGAGGCCAAGGCACTAAGGAAACTGAAGCATCCGTCGCGGTCCAGGAAGCTGCGGAGCTTTTTGGATAACTAATTTCGGATCGTCATGCCCAGGCCTGACCCGGGCATCCATCCAAAACAAACCGGCGGGCCAAAAGCCCGCCGTTCTTTTTTGTGCCGCCGTTGCGCGTGTTGCGCGGGCGCGCCTACTTCTTCTTCGCCCCGACGCGGTCGAGGCTCTTGATCGCCAGCGGCGGGCGGCCGGATTTCTCGGCGATCTCGCGGTCCTGCTCCATGATGAAGCCGCGGGCGGGCTCGTCGCCGTCGAGGCCGCCAACGAGTTCGGAAGGCACGCGCCGATTGGAGCGTTGGGAGCCGTCTTCGTAGAAGACGTTGAAAAAGGCGAATTCGCCCTTGGGATTGGTTCCGGGTTTTTTGGCCATGGCCGGCTTGTGGTCGATAAGTCGGTCGCCGTCAAATGATGAATTGCCGGTATCGACGCTGGGCGGGACGCTGAGGCGTGCTGTCCGCTGGTGAATGAGACCGGTTTGCGGGACGGGAGCACCACGCTTGCTGTCCGCCGAGATCCTCGCCTCAATAAACGGCGGGCCGAAAAGCCCGCCGTCCATTTTGGTCTTCAGCGTCGCCCGGGGCTGGTGGGGCGACAACCTAAAATAGAACATTATAGAAGGCGCCCCGCGATGGCAAGGCTTATAATGGCGGCGCTGGTGTCGCCGCGCGACGATAAAATATGAGTTGGGTGCGACACGTGGTTCCGATGCACGTCGCCTGGCGCTTTGACGCGAATCCGGTTCGCGGGCATGATCGAGCGCCGCTTTCCGCGCTCATTCTTGAGGGGATTCCTCCACATGCCAAGACTGCTTCTCGCGGCCGCGTTCATCGTCTGCCTGGCCGGCGGGTCGGCGCAGGCCGCGCGCTGTGGCGGCGACTTCAACAGCTTCGTCGCCACCATGGCCCAGGAAGCGCAAGCGGCCGGCGTCTCGGCAAGCGTGACCAACGCGGCGCTCGGCGGCGTGACGCAGGACGGTGCGGTGCTCGCCTTCGACCGGCGCCAGCGCCACACGTTCAACAAGAGTTTTGAGCAGTATGTCTCGACCCGCGTCGGCCCGGGCCGCATCAATGGCGGCCGCGCGCTGCTGCATCGCCACGCCGCGCTGCTCTCGCGCATCGAGCAGCGGTTCGGCGTGCCCCGCACCATCCTGGTCGCGATCTGGGGGCTGGAGAGCGATTTCGGCAAGGGCGACATCGGCAAGCTGCCGGTGATCCGCACGCTCGCAACCCTCGCGCATGATTGCCGCCGCAGCGATCTGTTCCAGGGCGAACTGCTCGCTGCGCTGAAGATCGTGCAGCGCGGCGACCTGCCGCTGCGCGATCTCATCGGCGCCTATGCCGGCGAGATCGGCCAGACCCAGTTCCTGCCGTCGTCCTACGTCAAGTACGGCGTCGATTTCGACGGCGACGGCCATGTCGATCTCCGCCACAGCGTCCCCGACGTGCTCGCCTCGACCGCCAACCTGCTCCACACCAGCGGCTTCAAGATGGGAGCGCCTTACGGCGAAGGCACCGCCAATTTCGAGGCGATGCGCGAGTGGAACAGGGCGGTGATCTATCGCAAGACGATCGGCTATTTCGCGGACCGGCTGGCGGGGCAGTAGACGGTGCATCGCTTGTAGCATTCACGTCCTCTGCGCTACTTCCCCGTCCCCTTCGCCATCCTCTCCAGCTTGCGTTGCAGCGGCGCCCAGTATGTCCCCGGGCGGAAGCGCTGGAGCAGGTCCATGAAGCGGGCGTCGTTGCCGATCAGGATGCGCGGCTCGTTCCTCTCGATGCCCTTGATGATGCGCAGCGCGGCCTCCTTCGGCGTGGTCTTCGCCGCGTTCTCGAACCGTTCGATCGACTGGGCGCGGCGGGCATTATCGGTGAGGCCGACGCCGGTGCGGGAGTTGCGCGTGATCGCGGTGGCTACGCCGCCGGGATGCACGACCGACAGCCTGACCGGGCTTCCCGCCACCGCGAGCTCGTGCCGTACGCTCTCGGAAAAGCCGCGCACGGCGAATTTCGCCGCGGCATAGGCCGATTGTCCGGGCGGCGCGATGATGCCGAAGATCGAGGAGAGGTTGACGATATGCGCTTCCGGTCTCGTCTTCAGGTGTGGCAGGAAGGCGCGCGTGCCGTGCACCACACCCCAGAAATTGATGTCGAACAGCCACTCCATCTGCGCCTGGTCGATCTCCTCGAACGAGCCCAGCAGCGCTACGCCGGCATTGTTGACGACGATGCCGAGCGCTGGATGCGCCGTGGTCGCCTCGGCTGCGAACTGCGCGATGTCGCCGGGCGCGCCGACGTCGACCCGATGCAGGCTGACCTTGCGGTCTCGCCCGATCTCGGCTGCGAGCGTCTTCAGCCCGGCCGCGTCGCGATCGGCCAGCGCCAGATCGCAGCCACGCTGCGCAAGCTCGACCGCCAGCGCCCGGCCGACGCCGCTGGCGGCTCCCGTGATGGCAGCGGCGCCGCGAACCGCAGTCATGAAATCCCCCGTCAAGCCCAGCCCGTGGAACTATGCTTTACATTTTTTCAGCATGGAACCGAACCGCAAGCGGGTTGGCTCCTTAACATACATTACACAAGCGAGCACTGGAGCCGCCCATGGGACAGGCACGGCCACTTCAAGCAACTGCGCTGATCGTTGAGGACGATGTCATGCAGCGGGAGATGCTGAGCCTGTTACTGGAGGAGAGCGGCTACCGGGTCATCCAGTGCGAGAGCGCCGAGGCCGCCGAGCGCGTGCTCGACAAGAGCGCTGGCGCGCTCTGCCTGATGCTGACCGACGTCCAGCTTGCCGGCCCGATGACCGGAGTCGAGCTCGCATACCTCGCCAAGGATCGCAATCCCAAGCTCGACGTCGTCGTTACCTCCGGCCGCCCCCTGATGCAGCCCCTGCCTGAGGGCGCGAAGTTCTGGGCAAAACCCTGGGCGCCGCTCGACGTTCTGCGCGAGGCCGAGATCGCCCAACTGCCCTGACGTCGGCTGCAAGAACCCGGCTTGTCGCCGCCAGGCGCGGTGATAAGGTCCGTCCATGTCCTGGTCCTTCCTGCTCACCTCGCTGATCGTCGTCGCCTCGCCAGGCACCGGTGTGCTCTACACCCTGGCCGCGGCGCTGACGCGCGGCTCGCGCGCCAGCCTGGCGGCCGCCTTCGGCTGCACGCTCGGGATCGTGCCGCACATGTGTGCTGCCATGCTGGGGCTCGCCGCCGTGCTCCACACCAGCGCGCTCGCCTTCGCCGCGCTGAAATGGTGCGGCGTCGCTTATCTGCTCTACATGTCCTGGCAGGCGCTGCGCGAGCGAGGTGCGCTCGCGGTCGAGGGTGACATCCGCGAGCGCTCGAGCGGCCGTGTCATCGCCACCGGCTTTCTTATCAACATCCTCAATCCGAAGCTGTCGATCTTCTTTCTCGCTTTCCTGCCGCAGTTCGTCGCCGCGGACGAAGCCCATGTGCTGGCGCGCATGCTGGAATTGAGCGGCGCCTTCATGGCGATGACCTTTGCGGTGTTCGTCGTCTACGGCCTCTGCGCCGCCTCGTTGCGTGAGCACGTCATCTCGCGCCCGCGCGTCATGGCCTGGCTGCGCCGCAGCTTCGCCGCCGGTTTTGCCGCGCTCGGCGCCAAGCTGGCATTCGCCGACCGGTAAGGCTTTCGTTCGGCCCTCGAGAGGTCCCTTGGACGGGCTATGCCCAGCCATGACGGTATGGAGGCTTCCGCGCTCCCAACAGCTACCTGCGAATAGTCCCTCGTCAGAACGGGCGGACGACGAAAACCCCACCCAATAAAAAAGCGGGCCCTGGGCCCGCCGCATCGATCTCTCGCCTCTGACCCGACGCCCGGGCGGAGCGGGGCTCCACCCGGGCAAAGAACAAGCCTCGTTACTTCTTCTTCGCCTTCTTCGCCTTCTTCGCCGCCTTCTTCTTCGTCGCCTTCTTCGCTTTCTTAGCCATAGGATCCTCTTGAGGGTTAATGGTGAAACGCGACACGAGGGATGCTCGGCGGAGGGCCAGCCTCGCAACATCCTCGACGACGAACTCAGCAGATTCGCAGGTCTCTGCCCCGCGCTGTCACATCCGTGTCATCGCGTTATCCACAGCTCAGATGCATTTTCAGGTGATTCTGGTTGGCGAATCCGCATCACCGCGTCGTCGACGTCTTCGTCGCCGACATCCCTAACGATTCGACAACCGCCGGGCGCCGTTCATGAATCCAAAACCAAAGGCGCGTTTTGGCAAATCGCGGTGAGACTCCGTTAAGCGCAATCCGCGCATTATCCCCGTAAGAAAACGGGGATCGGTCATGGATGGACGACTGCCAGGGACGGGGGGCGCGACGCTGCGCGTGCTGCACGCGTCATGCTGAACGTGCCGACGCTGTGGACCGTCTTCGTCGTCAACTTCCTGGCGCTTGGCGTGATCTGGGCCTACGTGACGCGCTCCTATCCGAAATTCGCCGCTGCGCGGTTCTGGATGGCATCGTGCTTCGTCGGCGCGATCGGAGCGATGACGGCCCTGGTTCGCCTGTTCGTCGCCTCTCCCCTGCCGCTTCTGCTCGGCGCCGCCGGTATCATTGCCGCGAGCTGCCTTGCGGCCATGGGCATTCAGCGATTCTATGACAGGCCGGTCTCATGGCGCCTCATGACGGTTACGGGAAGCCTGAGCCTTGCCGGCATCGTAGTCTTCATGGTCGGCTTCGATCACATGCAGCTCCGCATGCTCAGCTACACGTTCGGTCAGTCGCTGCCGCTTGCGCTGGCGCTGCGCCTGCTGCTGTCGCCGCCGGAGGGCCGCGTCAGCCCGGGCGCGCGGCTATCCAGCATCGTCATTCTCACCATCATCGCGATCTTCCTGGCGCGAACGGTGGGCAATCTGCTTGGCCACGACCTGTCGGCGAAGGCCGGCGGCCAGACCCATGCCATCATGGTGCTGGGCCTGCTTTTCCTGTCAATGACACTCAATTTCGGCTTCCTGCTGATGGCGATGGACCGGCTGCGGGGCGAGGTTGCCGACCTCGCGTTGCTCGACGATCTCACCGGCGTCGCCAACCGGCGGCATCTGCTGCAGCGCCTGACCGAGGAATGCGCCCGCTCCGAGCGCAACGGTGCGCCGTTCTCGCTGCTGGTGATCGATCTCGACGGCTTCAAGACCATCAACGACACCCATGGCCATGCCGCCGGCGATGCCTGCCTCCAGCACTTCACCCTGATGGCGCAGACGCGGTTACGGCCCGGCGACATGCTCGCCCGCACCGGCGGCGACGAGTTCTGCATCGTGCTGCCGTCGTCGTCCTTGCGCGAGGCCGCCGCAATCGCCCGCCGCGTGCTCGACGTGTGCCGTCAGGACGCCGAGGCCTGCACCGGCAACGACATCCCGATCGCGATCTCGATCGGCGTTGCGCAATGGGATCGCGGCATCGGCGAATTCCCGGACCGCCTGATGGCCAATGCCGATCACGCTCTCTACGCCGCCAAGAAGAACGGCAAGAACGATTTTGCCGTCTATGATCCGGCGCCGCCGCTCTCGCCCGAGCCGATCGGCCCGAACCAGAGCCGGCGCACATTCGCGTAAAGCCTGCTACGATTTGGGCCCACATTGGACCCGCTTGATGATTTCTCGCCTGCTCGCGGCCATTCTCACCGCTCTCCTTCTGATCGGCCCCGCTGCTGCCGGGGACGCCGAACTCGCAAAGCTCGCACGCGCCGCTGGCACGCCCGACATTCCCGGCCTGAAGATCGTCTGGCTGGCGCCATGGGGCAACGTTCATAGCGCACGACCCTGGCGCAACATCATCGTGCACCAGACCGAAGGGCCGGCGGGCTCGGCGCGCGGTGGCGCGCAAGCGCAGGCGAAGAACCCTACGCGGCGCGGCGTCACGGTGTGGGTCGAGACCGACGGCACGGTCTATTGGGCGGTCGCGGAAAACCTGGTGCCGACCCATGGCGACGGCGCCAACCGCAACGACAACAAGTACGTCGACAACAGCTCGACCTTTCGCCAGGTCGTGCGCGGCAATTCGATCGGCGTCGAGTTCGCCGGTAACTACCCTGATGTGACGACCGGCCCGACCGAGGCCCAGGTCGCGGCTTGGCGCGTGCTCGTCCGGGTCCTGCGTGCGCGCTACGACATCCCGTCTGACCGCGTCTATGCGCACAACTGGATCGACTACAAGGACGCGCGCTATTGCGAGGGCTGCTGGCTTGCAACGCTGGCGAGGGTGCGGGGGGAGTGATTGTCATTCCGGGGCGCGCGTAGCGCGAGCCCGGAATCCATTCACCCACTCACTCTGTCGCCCGATCGATCCCGGGCTCGCTTCGTCGCGCCCCGGAATGACGACGAAGATCAAACCGCCTCCGACATCCATCCGAAAAACCGCCGCAGCAATCCCGGCCGCTCCGGCCATTCCGGCGGGCCGTCCACGGCGAGCACGCGTTTGAAGAAATAATCCAGGAACACCATGTCGTTCGGCTCGGTGACGGTGAATTTTTCGTCGCCGAAGAACACGCTGTAACTATAGAAGAACGGGCCCATCAGCGGGATCGTCGCGGTCGACGCATAGTCCTTGGAGATCACGAATTCCGACGGCTCGAGCCCGTGCTCGCGCATCGCCTGCTCGACCAACGGCAGCTTGCGCATGAACTGGGCGGAAAAACCGCCGACGGTGGATTGCAGGATGATCGACACGGTGGGGGTCCGTTTGCTTGATGCTGATCGCTCTCATTTTTGGGTCGGTTGACCGGCGAGGCTGGTTCAAGCTGCCTGTTCCGCGGCTCCGCGAACATGCTGGACATCATGCGCAAAAAGAAAGCCGGCGTTGCCGCCGGCTTTCGGTCTCTTTCGATCCGCCAATCCCTTGCTGCGAAGGCGCTCCGCTCAGTGCGCGGCTTCCAGCGCGGCCTGTTCGGCCCTTGCGATCGTACCCTTGACCGCGGACTGCACCTTCTCGAAGGCGCGGACCTCGATCTGGCGGACGCGCTCGCGCGACACGCCGAACTCGGCGGCGAGGTCTTCCAGCGTCATCGGCTCATCGGCGAGGCGGCGGGCCTCGAAGATGCGGCGTTCGCGCGGATTGAGCACGCCCATGGCGCCGTTCAGGGCGTCCCGGCGTTCGTCATATTCCTCGTGCTCGGCCAGCATGGCTTCCTGGTTGGGCGTGTTGTCGACCAGCCAGTCCTGCCATTCGCCAGCTTCGCCGTCGTCGCGGATCGGTGCGTTGAGCGACGCGTCGCCGCCGAGGCGGCGGTTCATGTCGATCACGTCCTGATCGGTGACGCCGAGGCGCTTGGCAATGATCTTCACCTGGTCGGGGCGCAGATCGCCTTCGTCCAGTGCGTTGATCTTGCTCTTGGCCTTGCGCAGGTTGAAGAACAGCTTCTTCTGGTTCGCGGTGGTGCCCATCTTCACGAGCGACCACGAACGCAGGATGTACTCTTGAATCGACGCTTTGATCCACCACATCGCGTAGGTGGCGAGACGGAATCCCTTCTCGGGTTCGAAGCGTTTCACCGCCTGCATCAGGCCGACATTGCCTTCCGAGACGACCTCGGAGATGGGCAGGCCGTAGCCGCGATAGCCCATGGCGATCTTGGCCACGAGCCGGAGGTGGCTGGTGACGAGTTGGTGTGCCGCGTCGCGATCGTCATGCTCGCGCCAACGCTTGGCGAGCATGTATTCCTGCTGGGGCTCCAGCATCGGGAACTTGCGGATCTCGGCGAGGTAGCGAGAGAGGCCGGATTCTCCATTGAGGACCGGCAAAGTAGCGGTACGGGCCATACTGAAGCCCTCCAAGGTTCAGGCCCCCGATAGCGGCGGGCCAGGCAGACGACCGCTGTGTTAAAGCCGGCCGTAGCTGCGATGTTCCGCATTGGTCATTTCCAACGCACCCGCAATATACTCCATCGGGGGGCAAAAAGGGAAGGATTGCTGACGTCACGACCCCGTGTGACAGCTATAAGATTTTGTAATGTAACGATTTTCTTAATCCCCCTGCGTCATAGCGCCGCTTTCAGGGCGGCCTGGAGGAGAAGCAAATCCTCCGGCAGAGGCGCCTCCCAGTGGAGTAATTCTCCCGTTCTCGGGTGCTCCAGTACCAGCAAATACGCATGCAAGGCCTGCCGCCCAAGCGCGGCCAAAGCGGCTTGCGACTCGGGGCCGAGCTGGTTCGCCTTGGTCTTGAAATGCGGGCCATAGACGGCATCCCCCATGAGAGGGTGCCCGATATGGGCGAGGTGGACGCGGATCTGGTGGGTGCGGCCGGTCTCGAGCTCGCAGGCGAGCAGCGCAGCCACGGGCTTGCCGTCGCGCCCGGCAAAGCTCTCGAGGATTTCCCAATGCGTCACCGCCTCGCGGCCGCCCTGGCGCACTGCCATCTTCTCGCGCGCATGCGGGTGGCGGTCGATCGGCGCATCGACGGTGCCGCGGTGCCGGCCCGGCACGCCCCAGGCAAAGGCCATGTAGCCGCGCCGCATCTCGCCGGTACGGCCGTGGTCGGCGAATTGCGCCGTCAGCGAGGCATGGGCGAGGTCGTTCTTGGCGACCACCATCAGCCCCGTCGTGTCTTTGTCGAGCCGGTGCACGACGCCGGGCCGGCGCACGCCGCCGATGCCGGATAGCGAGCTGCCGCAATGGGCGATCAGCGCGTTCACCAGCGTGCCGGTCTCGTGGCCGGCGGCAGGATGCACCACCAGCCCCTTCGGCTTGTTGAGCACGACGATGTCGTCGTCCTCGAACACGATATCGAGGGCGATATCCTCTCCCTTGGGCTCCGGCGGGGCCGCCTCCGGCACGTCGATTATGATCGTATCGCCGCTGGCGACGTGATAAGCGGGGTCGCGGACCGCGGAGGCCTTAAGGTGTACTGCGCCCGCCAGGATCAGGGCTTTCAGCCTCGATCGCGACAGCTCCGGCAGGCGCGCCGCCAGCACGCGGTCGAGCCGGGCCGAGCCCTCGTCGCCGGCGACCACGACCTCCAACCGTTGCGCAGAGCCAAAGTTTTCCATGACGACGACTGATACCGCTGTTCCCGAACCGACCCCCGAGCAGGCCGCGCTGTTCGCGCGGGTGCGGCGGATGATGTTGATCGCGGGGTTGACCACGGCGCTGGCGATCTGCGCCGTGCTGATCGCGGTGGGCTACCGCCTTTTCAAGTCGGAGGGAAGGGTGGCCGAAGCTGTCGGCGACGTCACCGCCACGCTGCCGAAGGGCGCCAGAATCGTCTCGACCGGCGTCGCCGGCGACCGCCTCGTGGTCACGCTGGATCTCGGCGGCGTCACCGAGATCCGCACCTTCGATGCCCACACCCTGAAGCCGGCCGGAAAGCTGAAATTTGCCAACGAGCCGTAAAAGGGCCGTTCGGGTCCTTGCGGCGGACAAATTTCGAGGCTATTGGCTAGCCCTCACGCTCCCTTCGTCTAGCGGTTAGGACGCGGCCCTCTCAAGGCTGAAACAGGGGTTCGATTCCCCTAGGGAGCGCCAGCGGCTTTCAGAGGCGCTGATCGTTCAAGAGCATCCAGCATCATGACGGCTTTGATCGCGTCGCTGGGGAGCGCGGCTCAGCCATTGCCGTCATCGATCCCGTTGCATAGCAACGCCTGCTGCTTTCATGCATCGATCTGTGGCGGACCGGCTGGCTCAGATCGATCCGATCGTTCCGTTCATCGTCAGGACGCGCACTCTCCTGATCAGTCCATCAAGAAGTCGGGCAACGTAATGTCATCACGAAGGCTTCGTCCCAACATCAGATTGGCTGCGCCGGGCAAGGCCATCAGCTTGGTTGCATGGTTGCGCAGCCAGATGCCGAACTGCGTCTCCGGAACAAAAGTCGAGGCAAAACCTTCCGCATTGCGTTGTTTGTCCTCCACGAACGACCGCAGCCGGCTTTCATAGGCGGGAAACGCCGTTTGATAGTCACCCTTGGCGCGTGCGAGCTCTCCGGCAAGAACATAGGCCTCGGCCATTGCAAGCCCGGCTCCTTCGCCTGCCAGGAAGGATACGGCCACGCCGGCGTCTCCGACGAGCGCGACGCGTCCCTCATGCCAGGATGGCAAGCGGATCTGGCTGACCCGGTCGAAATAGATCTCCTCGGCAGTGTCCATCGCGGCAAGGATCCGAGCTGATTCCCATCCCGCATCGGCAAATACGGATCGCAGCAGCGTCTGGATCTCCGACGTGTTGCGGGGTTCGCCGCCTTTCATCAGTCCGCTCTTGAAGACGAGCAGGAAGAGAGTTGCGTCATCGCGCAGCGAGAAGCGGGCGATCTGACGCGATGTTGCGGCGTGGATGAGGTAGGCGTTTTCGTCGCGAGGTCGATAGCCGGCACTCTCGAACACGGCAAACCGATAGCCGAGATCCTTCTCAAAACGGTGCTCGGGGCCGAATGTCAGCTCCCGCACCCGCGAATGCAGTCCGTCGGCGCCAACGACGACGTCGACATCGCGCGTCTCACCGCTCTGCAGCGTGATCCGGACGCCACTTTCGTGCTGATCGATTGCCGTGATCTGGTCGTCGAAGATCGTCTCGACGCGACCCTCGATCGAACGATAGATTTCGGCTGCCAGCGCACCCCGCTCTACGCTCGTGAGTCGTCCCCTGGTCAGGTCGCGCAGCGCATCGACCGCAAAGCCACCGACCTTACGCCCGTTGTCGTCGAGAAAGCGGACGTTCTCCACCTGATAGCCAGCCTCGCGCACCCCGGGGAGAATCCCCATCCGCTCGGCGACATCGTACCCGACGCCCCAGAAATCCATCACATAGCCGCCTCTTCTGAGGGTCGGTGCGCGCTCGATCAGGAGTGGCTCGTATCCTGCGCGCAGCAGCCAATAGGCCAGCGTTCCCCCGGCAATCCCCGCTCCGCTGATGGCGATTTTCATGGCGACCTCCACTTGGGTTCAACGCACTGACCAGCAGGTTTCCACGGCAGGACCATAGTGTGTACCACTGGTACATATCTGGTACATATGACATCGGATGGGGTATGGTCAACCCATGAGTCGCCGTCTCGAAAAGCTTGATGCCAAGCGCCAGCGACGCCTGTTCGAGAGTGCCGCGGAGGAATTCGCGGCACATGGCTTCGACGGCGCCTCGCTCAATCGGATCCTCGAAAAATCGGGAATGAGCAAAAGCTCGCTCTATTATTATTTCGACGACAAGGCCGATCTGTTCACGACGCTGATCGAGCGATCGATGGCAGTTTTGTTCCGGGAGATCGGTGTCTTCGACCCCGCAGCGCTCACGGCTGAAACATTCTGGCGGACGTTCGAGGAGCTCTACAGGCGCGCCGTCGTCATCTTCTGCAAGAACGATTGGCTCGTGCAGTTCGGCGGCATGTTCTACCGTTTGCGCAGCGATCCACGGAAAGGATCTGCCACAGGGCGCATCTTTCAGGTGGCGCGCAATTGGGTCACCATCATCATCGAGCGCGGCCAGGCCCTTGGCGTGGTGAGGAACGACTTGCCGCAATCCCTGCTGATCGATTCGACGATGTCGCTTCTGGAGTCGCTCGATCGTTGGGTGGTCTCGCATTGGAGCGAGCTCGACGCCGCCGAGAAAGACGCGATGCCGCGAAAGCACATCGCATTATTCCGGCGCCTGCTTGCCGCCGAAGCGCTGTATTCCGTCCAGGAAAATCTGCCTCAAGCGTCCTCCCCGCCTTGATATAATGAACAAGCGCACCCGAAGCGGTGCAGCTCAAACACTGGAAGCACGGGCGTGTCGTCTACCGCGAGCCGATCGCGCGTGGCATACACCCCGAGGAAGCCGGACGAACTGCAATGCCGCGAGACTGCACGCGCATGTCTGCGGTTTGCTGCCAAATGATCTTCCTTGTGAGCATGATGCGTCGGCTTCAGTGGAGGTGGTCGTCTCTTCCGGAATCTGCCTTGATGCGGTTCGACGTGGAGGAGTGACGATATGAGCGGCTTGGTGATCTCTGGCGGTCGGGTGGTGGATCCCGCGAGCGGCATGGATGCCGTCGGCGACGTGGCGGTGGTGGACGGCAGGATCGCCGCGGTCGGCTCTTCGCTCGGCGACGCCGAGCGGGTGATCGATGCCACCGGGCTCGTGGTTGCGCCCGGCTTCATCGACCTGCACGCGCACGGCCAGTCGATCCCGGCCGATCGCATGCAGGCGTTCGACGGCGTGACGACGACGCTCGATCTCGAAGCGGGCGTGCTGCCGGTCGGGTCCTGGTATGAGCGCCAGGCCAGGAAGGGCCGCGTGCTGAACTACGGCGCCGCCACCAACTGGGCGTTTGCGCGCATCGGCGCGATGACGGGCTCCAATGCGGAGAGCTCGCTCGAGGCGTTCGGCAACGCGATGCGCGATCGCCGCTGGATGGACAACGTCGCGAGCGATGCGGAGGTCTCGGGCATTCTCGAACGTCTCGGGCGCGGCCTCAACGAGGGCGGCATCGGCATCGGTATTCTGAACGCCTACGCGCCGGGCGCGGGCGTGCAGGAATTGACAGCGGTCTGCCAGCTCGCGGCGGCGCAGAACGTGCCCACCTTCACCCATGTCGCCTACATGTCGCGCATCGATCCCGAAAGCGCGGCGGAAGCCTATATCCGCCTGATCGGCTATGCCGGCGCCACCGGCGCGCACATGCACATCTGCCACTTCAACTCGTCGAGCAAGACCGACGTCGAGCGTTGCCGCGTGCTGATCGCGAAAGCGCAGGCCCAGGGCCTGCCCATTACGGTCGAAGCCTATCCCTACGGCACCGGCTCGACGGTGCTGGCGGCGGCGTTCTTCAGCGACCCGGAGTTCGTCGAGCGCAACGGCACCGGCTACGATTCCGTGCAGCGCGTGACCGACGGCCATCGCTTCAGCGGTCGCGAGGAGCTGCTCAAGGCGCAGGCCGAAGAGCCGTCCTCGCTGGTGCTCTGGCACATCCTCGACGTCGAGAGCAACGCGCATCACCGCGACCTGCTCGACATGTCCGTGCTGTATCCCGGCGGCGCGATCGCCTCCGATGCGATGCCGTGGACGCTGCCCGACGGTCGCACCTATACCGGCGATGCCTGGCCGCTGCCTGAAGATGCCACCTCGCATCCGCGCTCGGCCGGCTGCTTCACGAAATTCATCCGTGAATGGGTGCGCGAGCGCAAGACGGTGTCGCTGCTGGAAGGCGTGCGCAAATGCACGTTGATCCCCGCAGAGATCCTGTCGCAGAGCACGCCGGCGATGCGGGCCAAGGGCCGGTTCGACAGGGGCGCCGATGCCGACGTCGTCGTGTTCGACTACGAGAAGCTCTCGGACCGCGCCACTTTCACGGCGATGAACCGTCCCTCGGAAGGCGTGCGGCATCTGATCGTCAGCGGTCAGCCGTTGATCGCCGACGGCGTGCTGGATGTGACCGCGCGGCCGGGTCGGCCCGTACGCCGTCCCGTCCTCGAGGGGTGATCCGATGCCGGTCCCCATTCTCCTGGTGACGGGCTTTCTGGGGGCAGGCAAGACTACGGTCGTCAACCATCTGCTGGCGCATGCGGACGGACGGCGCATCGCCGCAATCGTCAACGATTTCGGCGCCATCAACATCGATGCGGAGCTGATTGCGGGCGCCGGCGACGGCGTCGTCAGCCTTGCCAATGGCTGCATCTGCTGCTCGCTGGAAGGCGATCTCTTGCGCACGCTCTCGACGCTGCTGCGTCGCGATTCGAAGCCCGACTATATCGTCATCGAGACCAGCGGCGTCGCCGACCCTGCCGACATCGTCCGCAATCTGATGGACCCGGTGATCCTGCGCGAGGCGCCGCTGGAGACCGTGCTTTGCGTGATCGACGCGGGGATGCCGTCATCAGCGCTGGATGACGCGCTCCAGCGTTCGCAGCTCCGCGTCGCCGACATCGTCGCGCTCAGCAAGCTCGACCTTGCGGACGAGGGCGCGGGGCCGCGGATGCGCGCGGCCATTCGCGCGCAGCGCGTTCCTGCCGTGGTGGTCGATGCGACGCACGGCGAGATTCCATCCGCGCTGCTGTTCCCCGCGCATGTCGACCGCGCGGTGGCCGCGCCGCGCGAGCCCGGGTCGAAGCGCCCGGCGGAGGAGCGCTTCGAGACGCTGAGCTGGATCTCGGATCGGCCGGTCTCGCTGCCGCGCCTGCAGCAGGCCATCGGCCGGCTGGCGCCGAGACTCGCCCGCGCTAAAGGCCTGTTCGAGACGATAGAACAGCCCGGCCGGCAGGTGATGTTTCAGTTCGCCGGCGGCCGCGCCACGCTGGCCCCGGGTGAAGCGCCGACGGCGGGCGTGCCGCGCGCGCGGGTCGTCTTCATCGCCGAGCTCGGGGTGCTGTCGAAGGCCGAGCTCGATGAAATCATGGCGGCGTGCATTGCGGATGGGTAGCGTCGTTCACGCCAGCCGCGGGCGCGTCCGGTCAGATCGGACCAAGTCTCAATCCTCGACCGGCAGCGTATCCCCGTGCACATACCACGCCGCGCGCGAAGCCCACTGCACATGCCGGTCGGGCGTCGCACCCAGCGGCTCGTCGAACGCGCCGGCATGAATGATCGCCTCGCGGCCGCTGCGCGTGAGGTGCGGCATCGGGCTGCCGCAAATCCTGCAGAACGCGGTCGCAAAGCTGCGCGCGTTGGGCAGATGGAAGCGTGCGACGGATGCTTCACCGCGCAACCATCGCAGCGCCCCGGCGTTCACGATGACCTCGCAGGCATGGGCCGTCCCGGTCGCCTTGCGGCAGCGTGAGCAATGGCAGTTGAGGAAGCGGTCGAACGGACCCTCGACCTCGAATGCGATCTCGCCGCACAAGCAGCTTCCCCGGAATGCAGCCATCTCACTCGCCCTCCGGCTCGATCGGTTTCTCCGCCGCCTCTTCGGCATGGACCGGGGATGCGCCGTGCGCGCCGCGGAGCCGGATCATGGTGTCGATCACGTCGACCTCGATCTTCAGCATGTCGAGATCGCGCGTCATCTCGCGCACCTCCTGGCCTTTGCGCGCCAGTTCCTCGGACATGTCGACCGCCATCTTGCGCTCGGTCACCTGGCCGGGGGTGTTGACGAACAGTTTTGCGCGCATCCATTCGAGCCGCGCCCGGTGGGTATCGCGCTCGAACCTCTTCTCCGCATAGCGGCGCCGCGCCTCCGCATAGGCACCGACCAGAGCGGTTTCGGGCAGGCTCCACAATTGCTCGACCGACATGGTCATGCCGTTCAGGTCCCGGGGGTGCAGAGGTTTGCTCTGCGCCCCATCAGACCCTTTCGGCCGGCAATTCTCAAGAGGGCGCGGGCAGATCCGTACCCGCCAAGCTCACGCGAATTGCGCCAGCCCGTGGCCGACGGACCAGTTTTCCTTGGGAGCATCGAGCACATTGACGAACACGTCCTCGGGCCGGATACCCGGGCTTTCGCCGAGCAGGTCCGCGATCCGGCGGTACAGGGCTTTCTTCTGCTCAGGGGTGCGCGAGGCGAACACGGTGATCTGGATCAGCACGGCGTCCTCGCTCCGCTCGATCCCGTAAGCATTGCCGCAGCGGAAGTTCGTCGGCTCATGCTCGGTGATGGCCATGAACGCGTCGTCCTCGGGCACGTTCAGCGCCTCGCGCATGGCGCGGTAGAGGCCGTCGAGAATCGCCTGCCGGTAGGCTTCCGCTCTTCCGGCGCGCATCGAGATGTGGAGGAGAGGCATCGCGCGTCCCTTTGCATGCGGGCCCGGCCGTCATGGCGAATGCGTGCGCCGCCGGTTCGGCCCATTGTCGAAACGGGTTATCAATCCAATCGGTTCTTGCCCAATCAGTTTTTAACACGGCGTCAAGAAAACATGTTATTGACGGTGTGTCAAATACCTTTCACAGGAGCAGAGTTTGAGGCCGCGCGAATTCGATCATGACGAGGTCCTGCGCATCGCGTTCGACCAGTTCTGGCGCAACGGCGTGCGCGGCACCTCGCTGTCGGACGTCGCGCGCGATGCCGGCGTCCAGCGCGGCAGCCTCTACAACGCCTTCGGCAGCAAGGAGGCGCTGTTCCTGCAGGCCTATGAGCGCTATGCAGGGGACTATCTCCTCGCGCTGCAAAAGGCGCTCGGGACGGGTAGCTTGCGCAAACGCCTCACGGCGTTCTTCGATCTCACCATCACGAATTTCCGCTCCGGCACGCCGCCGCGCGGATGCCCGACCACGCGCGGCTTGATGGAGCTCGGCGCCGCGGAGGGCGAGGGACTGGATGAAGAAGCGCGCCAGGCCTTCGCAAGCCTCATCTCGCGCATCACCGCACTGGTTCAGGACACATTATCGGAGGGTGCCAGGCGTGGCGAGTTCAGCGGCAATCCCGCGACCGCAGCGCTGCAAATCATCACGGTGACGCGCGGCCTCGCCGTGCTCGAACGCGCCTTCGGCGACGAGCCGCAGTTGCGCAAGATCGCCGCGCACACGATCGATCTCGTGCTCGGCAGGAAAGGCGGCTAGGTGTCAGCACAGCGCCAGCGCGTTGACCGCCCGTGTTGCCGCATCTTCGTTACCGGAGCCGACGAACTGGCCGGCGATGGATTTGAGCTCGCCAAGCTGCTTGTTTCGCGCAGCCGCCAGCAGCCGCATCAATTCCGCCTCATCCTTCGACAGGCGCCGGCAGGACGGCGGCATGAAGCACAGCTCGCAGGGCCGGCCGCTGCGCAGGATTCTGACCAGCGCGGCCACGCGCGCGACCAGCAGCGGACGGTCGGCAATATCAGGTGCCTCGTCGGCAAAGCGATAGGCCGCCTCCCAGCAATCGGCGGCGCCGGTAGCGTAGGCCGCACCGATGAAACGGAACAGCGCCAGCGCGACGCGACAAAAGTCATCGTAGCTCTCGAGGCAAGGGCGCGCTGCAGGCGTCGCCTGGCGCGGACAGAGCCGCGATTGGCCGGCGAGCGGGACTGCCACCGCACTGCAAATATCTGGGCTCATGAATGATCTCGTCAGTGCAAGGTCGGGCTTCCGACCAGCCAGCTCTTCATCGCCACGGTCCGGTCATGGTTGAAAGACCGCACGTGCCGGTCGGGCAGGATGAGACCCGCCATGCTGAAGATCGTCGCCAACCCGCGCACGGGCGCGAGCGCCCAATCGACACCGACCGGCGGCAGCCAGCTCTCCAGCCGTTCGCGCACGACATCGATGCGATCCTGTTGTGCCGCAGCGATGGCGTGCAGAATTCCGTGCTCGCTGTCCGACATCCGCGGACAGGTCGGGCAATGCACTTCGATGGCCGTGTGGGCCGTGCAGGCAAAGATCTCGATGATGGATTCCAGGGAGGGCACGGCATCGCCCACGCGAAAATGGTCGTAGACCTCCTGGATATCGGATGCCGTCGGAACGGCGCCTCCGCTGCGTGCCTTTGCCCGGAATCCCCAGATGAAGAGCCGTTCCGCCGTGCTGAGGGCGGGAAGGTCAGGAGACCCTGATGATGTCGATGGATGCATGGAGCCTCCGGCCCTTGGCTGCGCTCGCTGTCTCTGCACCGATCGTTCTGCCAGAGCCTTCGCCAAGTCAACGCGCGGAGGGGCGATATCGAGGTCTTCTAGATTTGAAGAGGTTTACATTCGGATGCGGGACCGCGCCGTAGGGATGCCAAAGCCATGGGTGACCGCAGGCCTTCGGCGGCCGCTTGGCGGAACCGGAATGCTTAAAGCTTTGCTAAGGAGATCGAGATAAATTGGCATGTCTGTATCGCCAATTTTGCGAGGCTCGATGATTTTCTCCCGCATCAGTTTCAAGCTGGTTCTGATCGTCGGCATCGGTCTCCTCGGGATGATGGCGCTGACGCCGATCGCGCTATCGACCCTGCGCGCGCAGATGGTCGCCGATCGCCAGGCCAAGACGCAGCAGATGGTCGATGTCGGCTACGGCATCCTCGCCCACTACCAGAAGCTCGAGAGCGAGGGAAAACTCCCGCGCGCGCAGGCCCAGGCCGCCGCAATGGCCGAAATCAAGAGCCTGCGTTACGACAAGGTCGAGTATTTCTGGATCAACGACATGACCCCCAAGATGGTCATGCACCCGATCAAGCCCGAGCTCGACGGCAAGGATCTCTCCGGCATGAAGGATCCTGCCGGCAACGCGCTGTTCATGGGCTTCGTTGACGTCGTCAACAAGCACGGTGCGGGCTTCTACGGCTACCTCTGGCCGAAGCCCGGCTTCGACCAGCCGGTCGGGAAAATTTCCTATGTGAAGGGCTTTGCGCCCTGGGGCTGGATCATCGGCACCGGCATCTATCTCGATGATGTCGACGCCGTCTTCCGCCAGAACGCGATGACGTTCGGCTACATCTGTCTGGCCGTGCTGGTCCTGGTTCTCGGCGCCTCCTTCCTGATCGGACGCAGCGTCACCCGGCCGCTCGCCCGGATCACCACGCTGACGGAGCGCCTCGCTTCCGGCGACGGCGCCTTCGAGGTGCCCTACACCGATCGCCGCGACGAGGTCGGTGGATTGGCCAAGGCGCTCGCCGTGTTCAAGGACAATGCGTCGGCCGTCGGCCGGATGTATGCCGAACAGCAGGAAGCCAAGCAGAGGGCCGACGTGGAGAAGCACAAGGCGATGGCCGATCTCGCCGGCAAGTTCGAGGCGAGCGTCCACGCCGTCGTCCGCGATGTCTTCAACGAGGCGCGCGCCATGCAGCAGGCCGCGCAAGGCATGTCGGAAACCGCGAACAAGGCGACCGACCGTGCGAGCTTCGTCGCGTCGGCCAGCCAGCAGGCCTCCAGCAATGTGCAGACGGTGGCCTCCGCCGCCGGCCAGTTGTCGGCCTCGATATCGGAGATCAGCCAGCGCGTCGCACAGGCCGCGACCGTGGCCGACAAGGCCGCCGCCGACGGTCAGCGCACCAACGACACGGTGCAAGGGCTGGCTGCGGCCGCGCACAAGATCGGCGAGGTCATCGACCTCATCAACCAGATCGCCTCGCAGACCAATCTGCTTGCGCTCAATGCCACCATCGAGGCGGCGCGGGCAGGCGAAGCGGGCAAGGGCTTTGCGGTGGTCGCGAGCGAGGTGAAGTCGCTGGCGAGCCAGACCGCGAAGGCGACCGACGAGATCGGCGCACAGATCACCGCGATCCAGGCCGAGACCAATCAGGTCGTCGGCAACATCGAGAGCATCCGCGCCACTATCATGGAGGTCAACGAGATTTCCACCTCGATCGCCGCCGCCGTCGAGGAGCAGGGCGCGGCTACGCAGGCGATTGCCCACAGCGTGCAGGAGGCCGCCTCCGGCACCGACCAGGTCTCGCAGAATATCTGCGGCGTCACCGACGCGACGGCGGCGACCGGACAGGCCGCCGGCCTCGTGCTGCAATCGAGCGGCCGGCTGACGCAGAAGCTGCAATCCCTCGAACACGAGGTCAGCGCCTTCGTCGCGGGCGTGCGCGCGGCCTAACGAAAGGCGCCGCAAGACCATTGGTATTTCCGCGTCGCGGCATCGGCCGCGACGCGATGCTGTTTTTCTTGACATGAAGTCTGCCGTGCTCGACGTGTAACGACGTCGATTGACGGCACGCGCGTGCCCTCGCGAAAAGAAAAGCAGCACGGGAAAGACGCCATGAGCGCAGGCCTCGACGAGAAGAACTATCTGGCCACCTTGCGCGGCCTGTGGGACAAGGCCTGGCCGAAGGGCATGCCGCGTTCGCCGAACTATCTTCACGGCGAAGTTCCCTTGACGGAATATCTGCGCGCCTGGGCGAGGCGCAGTCCCGAGCGTCCTGCGGTGATCTTCTATGGTCACGTCACGAGCTACGCGGAGCTCGACCGGCAGAGCGACCGCTTTGCGGCGCTGTTGCAGGCCAAGGGCGTGGGCAAGGGCGACCGCGTCGCAGTGTTCCTGCCGAACTGCCCGCAATTCCACATCGTGTTCTTCGGCATCCTGAAGCTCGGGGCGGTCCACGTGCCCGTCAGCCCGCTGTCGCGTGCATTCGAGCTGTCTTACGAGCTCAACGACACCCAGGCCGAGGTGATCGTGGCGCTGGACCAACTCGTCCCCGTCGTCGAGCAGGTCCGCGGCGAGGTGCGCCTGCGCGAGATCATCGTCACCAGCTTCGCCGACGTCGTGCCGGCAACGCCAGCATTCCCGGCACCGGATTCGATCCGCGCGCCGCACGTCGCGGTGCCGGGCGCAACCGATCTGTTGCCCACGCTTGCGGCAATGGCGGCGCCAGCGCCGCTGCCGCCGCCCGGGCTCGATGACGTCGCCGCACTCAACTACACCGGCGGTACAACCGGCATGCCCAAGGGCTGCGTTCATACCCACCGCGACATGGTCTACACGGCTGCCGCCAATTACGGCATCTCGGTGCTGTCTGACGAGAGCAGCGTGTTCCTGTCGTTCTTCCCGGAGTTCTGGATCGCTGGTGAGAACTTTGGCCTGATCTTCCCGCTGTTCTCTGGCGCGACGCTGGTCCTGCTGGCGCGCTGGGACGCCGTCGGCGCGATGGCTGCGATCGACAGGTACAAGGTCACGATCACCGCGATGCCGGTCGACGCCGCGGTCGAACTGATGGACCATCCGCGCTGGAGCGAGTTCGATCTCTCCTCCCTGAGGCAGGTCCGCGTCGTCTCCTTCGTCAAGAAGCTCAATGCCGACTACCGCAAGCGCTGGAAGGATCTCACCGGCACGGTGCTGATGGAGGCGGCCTGGGGCATGACGGAAACCCACACCTCCAACACATTCACGGCGGGCTTCCAAGACGACGACTTCGACCTCAACAATCAGCCGATCTTCGTCGGCCTGCCGGTCCCCGGCGCCGAGTTCAAGATCACCGATTTCGAGACCGGCGCGCTGCTGCCCCTCGGTGCGGAGGGCGAGATCCGCGTGCGCACGCCGTCGCTGCTCAAGAGCTATTGGAACAAGCCGGAGGCGACCGCCGAGTCGCTCGTCGACGGCTGGTTACGCACCGGCGACATCGGCAATATAGACAAGGACGGCTTCCTGCATTTCCTCGGCCGCCGCAAGGAGATGCTGAAGGTCAAGGGCATGAGCGTGTTTCCGCCGGAGATCGAGGCGCTGCTCGGGCAGCATCCGAAGGTGCTGGGTTCGGGCGTGGTCGGCCGCGACGATCCCGACAAGGGGCAGGTGCCGGTGGCCTATATCCAGCTCAAGCCGGAGGCGGTCGGCAGCGTCTCGGCCGAGGATTTGCGCGCCTGGTGCGCCGAGCGCATGGCCGTCTACAAGGTCCCGGAGATCCGTATCATTGAATCCCTGCCGTTGACGGCCACGGGCAAGGTGAAGAAGCAGGACCTCAATCCAAGCTTGCCACCTGCCGTCTGAGTGAGAGATACCATGTCGTTCAAGAAACTCCTGATCGCCAATCGCGGCGAGATCGCCATCCGTATCGCGCGCGCGGCGGCTGACGCCGGCATCGCGACCGTCGCGATCCATCCCGCCGACGATGCGCTGTCGCTGCACGTGCGTGTTGCCGACGAAGCGGTCGAAATCCCCGGCCGCGGCGCCCGGGCCTATCTCGATATTGATGCGGTCGTGAAGGCGGCGAAGAGCACTGCTTGCGATGCCATACATCCCGGCTATGGCTTCCTCAGCGAGAACGCGGCATTCGCCAAGGCCTGCGCCGATGCAGGTATCGTCTTCGTCGGCCCGAAGCCGGCCGCGCTCGAGCTGTTCGGCGACAAGGTTGCGGCCCGGCAACTGGCAAAGCGTTGCGGCGTGCCGATCATCGCCGGCACCAGCGGACCGTCGAGCCTCGAGGAGATTTCCGCGTTCTTCACCTCGCTCGGCAGCAATGCGGCGATCGTGATCAAGGCGATGGCCGGCGGCGGCGGGCGCGGTATGCGTGTCGTGGAGAACGCGTCCGACCTCGCGGAGGCCCATGCGCGCTGCCAGTCGGAGGCCAAGGCCGCCTTCGGCTTCGACGGTGTCTACGCCGAGCGGCTGATCCGGCAGGCGCGCCATATCGAGGTGCAGATCATCGGCGACAAGCACGGCGCGATTTCCCATCTCTGGGAGCGCGAATGCACCATCCAGCGCCGCCATCAGAAGCTGATCGAGGTGGCGCCGAGCCCCTCGCTGAGCGATCCCCTGCGTGGCCGCATCATCGAGGCGGCGAAGCAGCTTGCAACGGCGGCCTCTTACGACAATCTCGGCACGTTCGAATTCCTGGTCGACGGCGGCGCAGACGACAGCTTTGCCTTCATCGAGGCCAACCCGCGCCTTCAGGTCGAGCACACCGTCACCGAGGAGGTGCTCGGGCTCGACCTCGTCCGCGCCCAGCTCGCAGTGGCGGCAGGCAGCACGCTGGCCTCGCTCGGCCTTGCGCAAGGCTCTATTCCGAAGCCGCGCGGCCATGCCATGCAGCTTCGGGTCAACATGGAGACGCTGGACGAGATCGGCGCGACGCACCCGACCGGCGGCGTGCTCGCCGTGTTCGAGCCGCCGTCCGGGCCCGGCGTCCGCGTCGATAGTTTTGGTTATGCCGGCTACAAGACCAGCGCGGCCTTCGATTCACTGCTCGCCAAGGTCATCGTGCATACACCTGGCGAAGCCTGGCATGATATCGTCGCCAAGGCCTCGCGCGCCCTGCGCGAGTTCCGGATCGACGGCGTCGTCACCAACATCGCCTTCCTCCAGGCCATCCTCGTACATCCCGATTTCAGGACCAACCGCATCGCGACCGACTTCATCGATCGCAACATCGCAAAGCTCGTGGAGGTCGCCGACGGCGCGGCCAAGCCGCTCTACTTTGCACCGACCGAGCGAAGCGGAAGCCACGGCACCGAGGCGCACATTGTGCAAGCGGTGCCCGAAGGCACGGTGATAGTCGCCGCGCCCCTGCAAGGAACCATCGTCACCATCCAGGTGAAGGAAGGCGAGGTCGTGCGCCCCGGCCAGCAACTCGCCGTGATCGAATCCATGAAGATGGAGCATCTGGTGATGGCCGAGCAGGGTGGCCGCATCATGAAGCTCGTCGCCGGCGACGGCGCGACGCTGATGCATGGCGAGGCGATCCTCTATCTGGAGCCGCTCGACGTTGCGGCCGATCGCGCCGCGGCGGAAGCCGATATCGATCTCGACCACGTCCGTCCCGATCTTGCCGAGCTGATCGCGCGCCAGGCCAATACGCTCGACGAAAACCGTCCGGCCGCGGTCGAGCGCCGCCGCAACACCAATCAGCGCACCGCACGCGAGAACGTCGCCCACCTCGTCGACGACGGCTCGTTCATGGAATATGGCAGCCTCGCCATTGCGGCGCAGCGGCGTCGCCGCAAGCTCGACGATCTCATCAAGAACACGCCGGCCGACGGCCTGGTGATGGGCGTCGCGACAGTGAACGCCGAGAAGTTCGGCCCCGAGGGCGGGCGCTGCATCGTCGTCGCCTATGACTACACCGTGCTCGCGGGCACGCAGGGCCACATGAACCACAAGAAGATCGACCGCATGCTGACGCTTGCGGAAGACTGGCGCGTGCCGCTGGTGTTCTATGCCGAAGGCGGCGGCGGCCGGCCCGGCGACACCGACCGGCTCGGCATGACCGGGCTCGACGGTCCGTCCTTCGTGCAGTTCGCGAGGCTCTCCGGCCTCGTCCCGGTCGTCGGCGTCGTCTCCGGCTATTGCTTTGCCGGCAATGCCGCGATGCTCGGCTGCTGCGACGTCATCATTGCCACCAAGAACGCCTCGATCGGCATGGGGGGCCCCGCCATGATCGAGGGCGGTGGCCTCGGCGTCTATCATCCGGCCGAGGTCGGCCCTGTTACGTTCCAGTCGCCGAACGGCGTTATCGACATCCTGGTCGAGGACGAGGAGGAGGCGACAAGGGTCGCGCAGAAATACTTGTCCTATTTCCAGGGCGCGGTGACGCAGTGGCAGGCGGCCGATCAACGCCTGCTGCGCCGCGCCATCCCGGAGAACCGCCTGCGCGTCTACGACATCCGCAGCGTGATCGATCTCGTCGCCGACAAGGACAGCGTGCTGGAGCTGCGCCGCGACTACGGCGTCGGCATGATCACCGCGCTGATCCGCATCGAAGGAAGACCGTTCGGCCTGATCGCCAATAATCCGCGCCATCTCGGCGGCGCGATCGATGCCGATGCCGGCGACAAGGCCGCGCGCTTCCTCCAGCTCTGCGACGCCTTCGATCTGCCGATCGTCTCGCTCTGCGACACACCCGGCTTCATGGTCGGCCCGGAAGCCGAGAAGACCGCGATCGTGCGCCACGTCTCGCGCATGTTCGTGACCGGCGCGAGCCTCACCGTGCCGCTGTTCGGCATCGTGCTGCGCAAGGGCTACGGGTTGGGCGCGCAGTCGATGATCGGCGGCGGCTTCCACGCGTCCTTCTTCACCGCGGCCTGGCCGACCGGCGAATTCGGCGGCATGGGGCTCGAAGGCTACGTCCGCCTCGGCTTCCGCAAGGAGATGGAGGCGATCGCCGATCCCGTGGAGCGCGAGACCTATTACCGCAACAAGGTCGCCGAGCTCTACGCCAACGGCAAGGCGGTCTCGATCGCCTCGGTGTTCGAAATCGACAACGTCATCGATCCCGCCGAGACGCGGCGATGGATCATGGCCGGCTTGCGCTCCGTGCCCAAGCCGCCGGCGCGGGCGGGGAAGAAGCGGCCCTGCATCGATACCTGGTGAGGGCGGCGCAGCAATAGCTGCGTCCCGGGTTCCCGATTGACATCCCCGCCTGCGGTGCCAGACTTTGCACAATAATACAGGGTGGAGAGGTCCGCGATGGCCAGCCTTTCGGCCTCGAATCATGTCGCCCGTGTCTTGTCCGTCGCCAATCATGTGGCCGACGTCGATGCCTCCTCGCGGATTGCCAATTCCTGGCGGCGCTGCCTGGTCAATCACAAGCTCGATCCCGCCCGCCGGGGCCCACCACAGACGCTGACCGAAGCCGAGATCCGTCACGTTGCGGAGCCGATGGAGCAATTGATCCGGCTCGCGACGCCGGAGCTCGAATACCTCGCGCGGGTGCTGCGCGAGGCCGGCTACTGCGTCAATCTCGCGGACCCCAGCGCAACGGCGCTGCAGAGCTGGCTGCCCGGCGCCTCCGATGCCGACGTATTCCTGCACTGGGGGGTCTACACCGGCTCGAACTTCTCGGAGGCCTTCGAGGGCACCAATGGACTCGGCACCGCGCTGGCGGAGGAGAAGCCGATCCTGGTGCACCGCGACGAACATTTCCGCGAGCAGTGGGGCATCTTCTCCTGCGCGGTGGCGCCGCTGTTCGATTCCAGTGGCCGCATCGCGGGTGCGGTGAACATCACCTCGTGCCGCAACGATCTCAGCCGCACCGCGCATCAGCTTGCGCTCGCGATCACGATGGAGGCGACGCGCCGCATCGAGGACGCGATGTTCCGCGATCATTTCCGCGACGCCTGGATCGCGCGCCTACCCGGCGGTGACAGCAGCGGCCTGCTCGCCTATGACGACGATCGCCGCATCGTCGGTGCCTGCCGCTCGGCCCGTGCGCTGCTCGGCCTCACCGATGGCACGATCGCATCCGGCATCGATCTGTCGCGCTACATCAAGCTCGATCACCATGCCGTGCGTGGCGCGGACGGCTTGGTCGAGCTGCGCCGCGCCGACGGCAGTTCGCTTGGACAGGGACATGTCGCCCCGCCGCTGCGTGCGAAGTCGCGGGCGCCGCGCCGCGATGCGCCTGTCGACCGCTTCGACGCGTTGCATCGGCTCGCCGGTCGCGATCCCGGTCTGATCAAAGGCGTGAAGCGGCTCCGGAGCGTCAGTGATCACAACCTGCCGGTGCTGCTGCAGGGCGAGACCGGGGTCGGCAAAGACGTGTTCGCGCGCGCCATTCACGCGGCGAGCAACCGGGCCCGCAACAATTATGTCGCGCTGAATTGCGCGGCGATGCCCGAGAGCCTGATCGACGCCGAGCTGTTCGGCTACGAGGCCGGCGCCTTCACCGGCGCGCGGCGCGACGGCTCGAAGGGCCTGATCGTGCAGGCCGACGGCGGCACGCTGTTTCTGGACGAGATCGGCGATATGCCGATCGCGCTGCAGACGCGCCTGTTGCGCGTGCTGGAAAACCGCGAGGTCTGGCCGCTCGGTGCGCTCAAGCCTGTCGCGGTCGATATCCGCCTGATCAGCGCCACCCACCGCGATCTCGGCCGCATGGCGGAGGAGGGCGCCTTCCGCGCCGATCTCTATTTTCGCCTGCGCGGCCTGGAGGTGCGTTTGCCGGCGCTGCGCGAGCGCGCCGACCGGGACGATATCATTCGCCAGATCGCGCGCGAGGAGGCGCCGAACTGCCGCTTCTCGAACGAAGCGTGGTCGCTGCTTTCGGCCTATCCCTATCCCGGCAATATGCGCCAGCTTCGTCACGTGTTGCGGCTCGCCGGCTGCACCGCGGAGAATGGCGTCATCAGCGATGCAGACCTCGATCTGCCGCCGTTCGGCGGACAAGCGGCGGAGCCGGATCTTGCGAGCGCCGAACGCACGACCATCATCGAAGCCTTGCGCCAGCATGGCGGCCGCGTCACCGAAGCGGCGCGTGCGCTGAAGCTGAGCCGCGCCACGCTGTATCGCAAGATCAAGCTGCTGAAGATCGAGACGGCGCAGTAGCGGTCAGTCGCTTGCGGCGAGACGCGGCTTCCTAGGAAAAATCCGTCCAGCTCAGGTGTCGCGCATCGAGGTCGCCGATCGTCACGCCCTCGCGCATCTGCTGCGGGGTGTGAAAATTGCTGCGCAGGTAGACCAGCGGCGCGACGGACGCCAAATGCGATGCGCTGCGCACCGCGCCGACGAAGATCGAATGCGTCCCCGTCTCGAACTCCTGCGCCAGAACGCAATCGAATGCGGCGAGCGCATCGGTCAGCACCGGCGCGCCGGTCGCGCCGCGCGTCCACTGCCCGAAGGCGAAACGATCGTCGCCGTTGATTCCCTTCTGGCCGCTGAAGGTGAGCGCGAGCAGCGCGTGATCCTCGTGCAGGAAGTTGATCGCGAACGCGCCTTCCTCGCGGATGCGCGCATGCGCGCTGGCGTTGCGGTTGACGCAGACGATCAGCGAGGGCGGCTGGTCCGACAGCGAGCAGGCCGATGTCACCGTCAATCCCGTGCGCTTGCCGTGCTCGGCGCCCACGGTGACCAGCGCGACGGCGCCGGCGCATTGGCGCATCGCCTGCTTGAAATCCCTGGCGTCGACCGTCACGCGATCACCTCCGAAAAAAAGAATGGGTGCGGCAGGATTGCGCCGCACCCGCTGGCGGTCAAGCCGCCTTCTTCGCGGAGCCGAGATGCGCAAGGCGCGGCATCACCTCGTTCTTCAGCAGCGAGAGCGAGTGATGCCAGGCTTCTGCCTTGTGCTTGTAGTCGAAGCCGAACACCAGCAGCACGCCGAAGCCGCCGACCTCGTCGTAGATCTTCTCGATCTTCTCGGCGACGGTTGCGGGCGAGCCAACGATCCAGTTCCGCTTGGCGCAATATTCGACGGTGACGTCGCTGTCTGGCACGTCGGGCGCGTGCTTCAGATAGTCCTTGAAGCCGAAATGGCCGAGTAGCGGCAGGAAGTACTCGCTCATCATCCGGCCCATCATGTCGCCGGTCGAGAGCCTCCAGGCCTCTTCGTCGGTGTCGGCGACGAACACCTCGCGCACCAGGCGCCAGTCCTGCCGGTTCGGCTTGCGCCCGGTCTTGGCGGCGCCGATCTCGACCGAATCCCAATGACTGGAGACATAGGCCGGGTTGAGGTTGAGGCTCATCGGGATGAAGCCGCGCTCGCCCGCGAGCTTCAGCGTGTCCGAGTTCTTCGACAAGCCAGCAACGCCGATCGGCGGATGCGGCGCCTGCAGCGGCTTGATGTGCGGCTTGAGGAAATCGAACATCGTGTCCGGCTTGGTCACCGTCCAATACTTGCCCTTGTGAGTGAAGGGCGCAGGCTCGCTCCACAGCTTCAGGATGATCTCCAGCGCCTCCCGCGTCATGTCGCGGTTCTGCCCGCTCATGCCGTCGACGTTGAACATTGCCCAGTCGCTCGGCAGCCCGCTCGCCGCCACGCCGAAATTGAGCCGGCCCTCGGAGAGATGGTCGAGCATGGCAACGCGGTTGGCGAGCTCGGCCGGGTGGTGATAGGGCAGCAGGAAGCCGCCTGGCCCGATGCGCAGCTTCTTGGTCTGCATCAGCGCCTGCGCGATCAGGAGGTCCGGCGTGGGATTGGGTTCCCAGGGCGCGGTGTGATGCTCGCCGACCCAGGCCTCCTGATAGCCGAGCTCATCGAGCCAGCGCATGACCTGCAGATCCCAGTCGTTCCCTTCCTTCAGGCCGCACTCCGGCGGGTGCGAAGGCATCGTGAAATAGCCGATCTCCATGGGGTTCCTCATCTGATGTTGACGCGTCTTTTGGCGCGTTGACGGAGTTGAGCGACCAGCGTTTCAGCAAGCGCTGTGTCAGCGTTTCAGCAAGCGCTGTGTCGGCGCTTCAGCAAGCGCTGTGCCAGCTCGGCGGAGGCTCGAATTGGCGAGAAAGGGCTGGTTTGCCCGCGCAATAGCCGGTATCTCGATGAAGACCCGCAAGATGTCGTCTCATTGTCGTGAGACGGCGTCCTGGCCGTGAGACGAGGATAGTTTCGCATGACCGAACCCGCTTATGTCGCGGTGGACTGGGGCACCAGCAGCTTCCGACTCTGGCTGATCGACCGTGCCGGTGAGGTGCTGGGCGAGCGCCGCAGCGGCGAGGGCATGCTGGCGGCGACGAAGGCTGGCTTTCCGGCCGTGCTGCAATCACATCTTGCGGCGGTCGAAGCGCCGGATCACCTGCCGGTTCTGGTCTGCGGCATGGCCGGCGCCCGCACCGGCTGGGTCGAAGCCGGCTATGTCGACACGCCGGCGCCGCTCTCGGCCGTCCTGCAACAGGCTGTGCGCGTCCCCGGGCAAGCGCGCGACATCCGGATCCTGCCGGGCATCGCGCAGCGCGACGCAGCCGCCCCGGACGTCATGCGCGGCGAGGAAACGCAGCTGCTCGGCGCGCTGGGCCTCGATGCCGTCGGCGAGGGGCTGGTCTGCATGCCCGGCACGCATTCGAAATGGGTGCGCGTGAAGGACGGCATTGTCGAACGCTTCTCCACCTTCATGACCGGCGAGCTGTTCAGCGTCGTCTCGCGCGAGACCATCCTGTCGTTCGCGGTCGCCGGCGCCGACGAGGCCGAGGATGTCGCGAGCTTCGGGGCGGCGGTCAGGGCCGCGTACGCGGCGCCGGCCTTCGCAGCCAATCTGTTGTTCGGAGCGCGGTCGCGCCAGCTGTTGTTCGGCGGCACGCCCGCCGCGGCGCGCGAGACGCTGTCGGGCACGTTGATCGGCGTCGAGCTGGCGGCAGGACTCTCCGGCACCGTGCCGCAGGCGGGTGTCGCGTTGATTGCCTCGGGGCGGCTTGCGATGCTGTACCGCCTGGCTTTCGAGGCGCTGTCGGTTGCCGTGCAGCCGGTCGATGCGGACGACGCGGCCCGCCGCGGCCTGTCGATGGCGGCTGCCGCAATCTGGACGAGGTAGAAGGATTCTTGAGATGAGCGTTCCCTTTCCGCCGATGAAGCGGCCGCTGGTTGCGATTTTGCGCGGCGTCAAGCCCGAGGAGACCGAAGCCATCGTCGGCGTGCTGATCGAGGCCGGCATTACCGCGATCGAGATCCCCCTGAATTCGCCCGACCCCTTCCGCTCCATCGCAATAGCGGTGAAGCAGGCACCGGTTGGCGTATTGATCGGCGCCGGCACGGTGCTGACCACCGCGGATGTCGATCGCCTCAACGACGTCGGCGGCAGGCTGATGGTCTCGCCGAATGTGGATACGCAGGTGCTCACGCGTGCACATCAGTACGCCATGGTGACGATGCCGGGCGTGTTCTCGCCGACCGAGGCGCTGCTCGCGGCACGCTCCGGTGCCTCGAGCCTGAAATTTTTTCCGGCCAGCGTGCTCGGCGCGTCCGGCATTGCCGCAATCCGCGCCGTGCTGCCACCGGGCGTGATGATCGCCGCGGTCGGCGGCGTCTCCGATCAGAACTTTGCCGAGTACATCAAGGGCGGCGTGACCGCCTTCGGGCTCGGCTCCAGCCTCTACAAGCCCGGCATGAGCGCGGCCGACGTCGCGGCGCGCGCGAAAGCGACGATCGCGGCCTACGATCGGGCGATTGCCAAAGACTGAGCCGGGCTCAGCGACGAGGCGCTCGACCTCGCGCTGCCGCGCTGAAAGCACAAGCCTGCGGGCCGAGAGCTCAGTCCACCTCTCCCCGACGGGAAGAGGTAAACCACCCGGTGCGCTTCTCTTAACCCCGCTTCGCCGACGGCAGCGGCAGCCGCTCGTGGCGGCGCTGGAAGCGCTGCCAGTGCAGCACGGTGCCGATCGTCAGGGCCGGCATGAAGCCGAGCGCGATCAGGAAATGCGGCAGTCGCGCTGCTGAGACAAAGGCGATGGCGATGTCGGAGATCAGCCAGAGCGCTGCGAACATCACCGCAAAGTCCGTTCGCGCGCAGCGCAGGTAATAGAACACGGCGGTAACGACGATCGCGGGGCCGATCGCAATGCCGATCGTCACCGCCGTCAGGTCCTTCGGGGTCAATGCGTCGAGCACCATCGCGGCCAGCAGCCAGAGCGCAGCGAACATGGCGACGATGTCGAGCGGATGCCGCAATCCAATACCTCTCACGGGGATGCGCTATCGTTGTGGCCGAAACTCCGGCCGTCAAGTCAAAATGCGCTTATTCCTCATCACTTCCCGGCGTCGGGCGCAGCATGAAATGACCGAAGGCGGTGGCGATCGGCCTCTCCGCATCGTCCTGCCAGGCGCGCGCCTCGAAGGCGACGATGCGCCGGCCCTGCTTCACGATCGAGACATTGCCAAAGGTGTCGAGAGCGCGGCCCGAGCGCAAGTAGTTGACGGTGAGGCCGATCGGCTTGGGCGGCGCGGCGGCACCGAGCTCGCGCGCTACGCCGACGATCGCGGTGGTCTCGAGGAATGCTCCGGTCATGCCGCCATGGATCGCAGGCAGGATGGGGTTGCCGATGATCTTTGGCGAGAACGGCATCGTCAGCGTGCCGTCGTCGTTGACGCGAATGCCGAGACAGCGCGCGAACGGGCTGCTCGCGAACGGCCCATTCGGATCGTCCGGCGCCTCCAGCATCGGTATGCCCATCGCATCCATCCTGCGATCGGCCAGCATGTTGGTGCGGTTGGCGCCGATCATGAAGCAGGCGGTCGCGGTCGCCACCGGATCGTCCTCGGACTCCTGATAGGCGGTGGAGCGCACGAAGGCAATCGAGCGGGTGGTGCGGTAGCAGACCGAATGCGCCTTGATGTCGAGCCCGGGCGTCGCCGGCTTCTGGTAGTCGATGCGCAGGTCGAGGGTTGCGATCGCGCGCGTGCCGTCGAGCGCGAGCTGAACCGCCATGCCGCAGCTCTCGTCCAGCATCGCGGTGACCACGCCGCCATGCAGCACGCCGCTCTCGGTGTCGCCGACGAAGACGGGACGGTAGGGCAGGCTCGACCAGGCCTCAGCCGGTGCAAAGCGGTCGAGCTGGAGCCCGCTGATATGGCCGTAATCGGAGCGGCGGCCCTTGATTGCTTCGGCGAGTTCCTCGAATGGGAGCGTGGTCGGTGGACTGGACATCGGGGAGTTGGGCATGGCGACGTTCTAAACCAGTGTCGGGCGCCGCGCAAAACCCCGAATGGGCCTCGACAGGGCGAGCCGAAGCACCGATGGTGGGCACTTCGTTCCTCGACTATCCGCAAGGAGTGCCCATGGCCGACCCCGAATCGCCCACCGCCAATCAGGGGCCCGTCATCATTTCGAGCTCGAGCTCGGAGCGGGCGCCGATCATCTATTTCGACGGCGCCTCCTGCTTCGGCCATCACAACGGCGCGATCCAGATCGAGCTCGCGGCGAATCTCCTGATGCCGGTCGGCGCCGCGGTCAGGGTCGATGTGGTCCAGACCGCGCATCTGCGTTGCAGCGTGGCCGCGGCGCTGGCGCTGCGCGAAGCGCTCGACAAGGCGCTGGCGATGTACCAGCAGGGCCAGCAGCAGCCGCGGCCGGAGGACATCCCGGCGGTGAAGAACTGAAGACGCCATCGGGCCTGCATGGTTCGAGACGCGCCGCGAGGCGGCGCTCCTCACCATGAGGGTCTAGGATATCGCCGAGAAATCAGACCTCATCGTGAGGGCCCGCCAACGGCGGGCGTCTCGAAGGATGGCCGCAAGCGCGCGGCCGTCGAAACGAAGAACTCCGCCTCAGCCTACATGCACCTTCGGCTTCTTGCCGCCGTTCCACTTGGCGTCGAGCGCGCGCTCGACCTGGGCGGCGAATTGCAGCAGCAGGCCGTCATTGGCCTGCTTGGCGATGGCCTGGATGCCGAGCGGCAGGCCGTGCTCCTGGCTGGCCATCGGCAGCGAGATCGCCGGCAGGCCGCAGAGATTGGCAAGCGGCGTGAAGGCGAAGAAGCGCCAGAGATTGCCGAACCAGTCGAGCACATCGGGGTTGTCGGAGATGGTGAGGTATTCCTTCGTGCCGACCTTCGGCGTCGGCAGCGCGGTGATCGGCGTCAGGATCACGTCCCACTGCTCGAAGAAGGCGCCGAAGCTGCGCGAGGTGGTGTTGAACACGGCTTGCATCTTCGCCCGCTCGGCGAAGCTCGTGTGCCGGCCGGCTTCCCAGATGCGAATGTTCATGGGCTCGATCAGATCTTCCGGCGGCTTTTCCAACCCGCGCGCGGCGAGCATGTTGGAGATCACCACTGCAAAGTTCGAGATGTAGCAGGTGGTCTGCGCAGCGAAGGCGGCGCGGAAATCGAGCTCGGGCAGCGCGTAGTCGACGTGATGGCCGAGGCCTTCGAGGAAGCGGCCGGCCTTCTCCAGCTCGGCCGCGATCTCTGGCGTCGCGGTATAGTCGCCCCAGCCGTGCGACAGCGCGATGCGCAGCTTTGACGGGTCGCGCTTGATCATCTCGGAATAGGGCTGCGCGGTGGTCCAGAACGGCATGAACTCGCCGGGCGCAGGCCCGCGCGCATGATCGACGAAGGCGGCGGTATCGCGCACCGAGCGCGACTGGCAACCCTGGATCGAGACGAGGCCGGTGAGATCGGACATGTGGGGGGCGAGCGAGAAAACGCCGCGCGAGACCTTCAGGCCGATATTGCCGTTGACGCCGGCGGGGATGCGGATCGATCCGCCACCGTCGGTCGCATGCGCGATCGGCACCACGCCGGCGGCAACCATCGCGGCGCTGCCCGCGGAGGAGCCGCAAGTGGTGTAGTCGGTATTCCAGGGATTGCGCGTGACGTAGACGGCGGGATTGTCGGCCGAAGAGCACACGCCGAATTCCGGCGTCGTGGTACGTCCGATCAGGTTCAGCCCCGCCTGGCGGAATTTGCCGGTCAGGAACGTGTCAGCGCTGGCGCGATTGCCTCGCATCAGCAGCGATCCCATTTCCTGCAGCCGGCCCTTCATGGTCGGTCCGAGGTCCTTCATCAGGAAGGGCAGGCCGGCGAACGGGCCGGCGAGATTGGCGCCGTCCTTGGCGGGATCGGCGATCACGTCCTCGAACAGCTCGACCACGCCCGACAGCGCCGGATTGACCTTGGCGACGCCCGCCGCAGCCTGGCGCGCCAAATCCTTCGCCGTCAGCTCGCCCTTGCGGACGCGTCCCGCCAGCGCGACGCCGTCGTGCTGCGCCCATTCACTCCAGCTCATCGGCAAAGTCATGACGTCCAGATCCCCTTGGATTGCGGCGCCACCCTTCCTTTAGCAAGGGACCGCCTGAATCAACCGAGCCGGCACGAGGGGCAGGGTTGCACGGGGCGGAGGGGTCGCAAAGACGCGCGTCTCAATCCGACAGTCGTGCGATTGCTGCAACCGGCCCGCCGCGCCGGCGGCATGGACGTGGCGGGCGATAACAAGACCTTGCGCTGCCCGGCGGGCAAAACACGCCAGCGCTGGGTCAATCGGCCCAGGTCAAATATTCCACTTTACCGAAATTCGGTTTCGGCGTATGTGTCGCCCATCCTGATCCGGCACAAGGGGCGGTCGTACGTCGTCACGAGCCGCGGATCGGGTTGCGGTGGACGCAGGCAGCGTCGTGCACGAGACGCGGGAGCAGGGCGGGATGAACCCCGTGAGGTCCCGGCGGCGTGCGGACGAACGGCGCTCGATGCGTACGGCCAAATCGCGTGGTCCTGGCTGTCGTTGCTACAGCCAAGCCTTGCGGAGGTGCGCCAAGCCCGACCGGGCGAAGCGCGCCGTCAATTCGCGAGGTGACAGAGGCAAGCAGGAACTCGTCTCTGGGGAGAGCGCGCCATACGCCGTCAGACCATCGCGCAGGGAAGGCCGGTCGTTTCCGGCCTCACCTGTCTATCCGTTGTGCATTTGCGTGTGCATCTCATCGCACGACGGACTGCGGGTGTCAGCCGGCGCCCGGCCTTCCCTGCGCCCTTTCGTCGAGAGGGCGTAACGAACAGCGCAGAAACTCGGGCGGAAGCCGCCGCGAGGACGAGAAACTGTGTCTGCAATTCTAAATGTTGAATTGGGAGCGACGCCCATGCTCCACGCTCAGTCATTGCAAGGGAAGCGAAGCAACCCACGCGACGCGTCGCGTCGCATGGCTCGCACCTCAGCGATAACGGCTTCGCCGTCACGCGGGAATGACGCAGCCAATGTCTTGGTGGACGCAGAGAAAGGACCGGCACATGCCCACGAATGTGGCGAGATCGCATCGGTCCGACCAAAAATCCCCTGTCGACGATGGTTCGCCGCACCTTGATGAATCAACCCCGGCTGGTCCATAAGCGGCGTCCCGCAGCCGGTGGTTCGCCCCCGTATTACGTGCTTGGATAGAGGGATTCTCGCGTGGCAAATATCAACCAGAAAATTGCGCAGGAGCTTGGGGTTCGCGCCGAGCAGGTCGAGGCGGCGGTGACACTGCTCGACGGCGGCGCCACGGTTCCCTTCATCGCCCGCTACCGCAAGGAAGCGACCGGTGCGCTCGACGACGCGCAATTGCGCACGCTGGAAGAGCGCCTGGTCTACCTGCGTGAGCTCGAGGACCGCCGCAAGGCCATCCTCGAATCGGTCCGCGAGCAGGGCAAGCTCGACGCCGCCGTCGAAGCTTCCATTCTCGCCGCCGACAGCAAGGCGCGCCTGGAAGACATCTATCTGCCGTTCAAGCCGAAGCGCCGCACCAAGGCGGAGATCGCCAGGGAGGCCGGCCTCGAGCCGCTCGCCAATCAGCTGATGGCGGAGCCCACCAACGATCCGAAGGTCGTGGCGGAAAGCTTCGTCAACGCCGAGAAGGGCGTCGCGGATGCCGCCGCCGCGCTGGACGGCGCCCGCGCCATCCTGGTCGAACGTTTCGACGAGGACGCCGATTTGATTGGCGCGCTCCGCGAGGAAATGTGGACCAATGCGCGCATGGCTTCCAGGGTGCGCGACGGCAAGAAGACCGAAGGCGAGAAGTTCGCCGACTATTTCGACTTCTCCGAGCCGCTGACAAAACTGCCCTCGCATCGCATCCTCGCGATGTTCCGCGGCGAGAAGGAGGAGATCCTCGACCTGCAAATTCAGGCCGAGGCGGAGGCGCCGCCGCCGGGCGTGCCAAGCGCCTATGAGTTGAAGATCATGAAGCGGTTCGGCATCGCCGACCTCAAGCGCGCCGGCGACCGCTGGCTGATCGACACCGTGCGCTGGGCCTGGCGCACCAAGATCCAGGTGCATCTGAACATCGACCTGCGCATGCGGCTGTGGAATTCGGCCGAGACCGAAGCCGTGCGTGTGTTCGCCTCGAACCTGCGCGACCTCCTGCTGGCCGCGCCTGCCGGCACCCGCGTCACCATGGGTCTCGATCCCGGTTATCGCACCGGCGTCAAGGTCGCGGTGGTCGACGCGACCGGCAAGGTGGTCGATACCGCGGTGATCTATCCGCACGAGCCGCAGCGGCAGTGGAACGAATCGCTCGCCATCCTCGGCAAGCTCGCATTGAAGCATCGTGTCGAGCTGATCGCGATCGGCAACGGCACCGCCTCGCGCGAGACCGACAAGCTCGCAGCCGACCTCGTCAAGGGTCTGGCCGAGCTGAAGATGAACAAGATCGTGGTGTCGGAGGCCGGCGCCTCGGTCTATTCGGCCTCGGCTTTCGCCTCGGAGGAATTGCCGGGCCTCGACGTTACCTTGCGCGGTGCGGTCTCGATCGCGCGGCGGCTGCAGGATCCGCTGGCCGAGCTCGTCAAGATCGAGCCCAAGGCGATCGGCGTCGGCCAGTATCAGCACGACCTCGGCCAGGCCAAGCTGGCAAAATCGCTCGACGCGGTGGTCGAGGACTGCGTCAACGCGGTCGGCGTCGACGTCAATACCGCCTCGGCGCCGCTGCTCGCCCGTGTGTCGGGTGTCGGCTCCGGCCTTGCGCAGAGCATTGTGGCACACCGCGATGCCAATGGCCCGTTCAAGTCGCGCAAGGCGCTCAAGGACGTGCCGCGGCTCGGTCCCAAGGCGTTCGAGCAGTGCGCGGGCTTCCTGCGCATCCTCGGCGGCGAAGACCCGCTCGATGCCTCCGGCGTGCATCCGGAAGCCTATCCGGTGGTGCGCCGGATCCTCGCGGCCACCAAGAGCGACATCAAGGCGCTGATCGGCAGCAGCGAGATCGTCCGCACCTTGAGGCCGAAGGATTTCGTCGACGAGACCTTCGGTCTGCCGACCGTCACCGACATCCTGCGCGAGCTGGAAAAGCCCGGCCGCGACCCGCGCCCGGCGTTCAAGGCGGCCGTGTTCAAGGAAGGCGTCGAGGAGATCAAGCACCTCAAGAAGGGCATGATCCTCGAGGGCACCGTAACCAACGTCGCCGCGTTCGGCGCCTTCGTCGACATCGGCGTGCACCAGGACGGCCTCGTGCACATCTCGGCGATGTCGAAAACCTATATCAAGGATCCGCGCGAGGTGGTGAAGCCCGGTGACATCGTCAAGGTGAAGGTGCTGGACTTCGAGGTCGCACGCAAGCGCATCTCGCTGACGCTGCGCCTCGACGACGAGGTCGGCGACAAGAAGGACGCCCCCGGCATGCAGCGCGACAACAACCCCCGCAACCCTTCGCGCACGACCTCATCGGCACCGCGCAAGCAGGAATCCTCCGGCGGCGGTGCCCTCGCCGAAGCGCTGCGGCGTGCAGCCGAGAAGAGCGGCGGCAAGCGTGTGTGAGTTATAACTCTCCCCGCCAGGAGTCCCCTCTGCGGAAACGGTCTGGATTTGCTTCGTCGCAAGGGCTCCTCGCAAATGACGGGCGAGAGCGGAAGTCCGCCTCCTGACACGCGCGTCAGAATCTGGCGCATTTGTAAGTTGATGGAGACGGCGCGTTCTCCTCTTCTGAACCTCCGAGTGCGGCGGTCTGACCACCGCACTGCAAGGAGGATCTTCCGATGAAGAACAGGCTTCTCACAGGGCTCGTCGCAGCGACGGTTGCTGCGACTCTGGCGGCTGCGGCGCCCGCTCTCGCGCGCGGCGGTTTTGGCGGTGGCGGCGGCTTTGGCGGCGGGCATTTCGGTGGTGGCGGCATGCACGTCGGCGGAATGGGCGGCGGCATGCATGTCGGCGGCATGGGCGAGGGCATGCGAGTGGGCGGCATGGGCGGCGCTCGTTTCGGGGGCCCCCGCTTCGCCGGCTCCCCGATGGCCGCTCACGCGGCAATCGGGCCGCGCTTTGCCGGGGCGCCATTCGCAACCCGCACCGCCTTCGGCCCGCGCTTTGCCGGCAGGCCGTTCGCGACCCGCGCCGCCTTCAGCCCGCGGTTTGCCGGCAGGCCCTTCATTGGCCGGCATGCCTTCTTCTTCCGGCATCATCGCTTCCACCGCTTCGCCTTCTTTGGCGCGCCTTTCATCTATGCCAGTTACTATGACGGCTGCTGGCGCAGGAGCTGGACGCCCTATGATTGGCAGTGGGTCAATGTGTGCGGCTACGATTGGTACTAGCATCGCCGGACCGCACCATTGTCGCGGTCGCCACCGGGCGGTTCCGCTCAGCCCCGGAACGGGATAGTCTGGTGGCGATCGTCGCGCGGAGTTCGTTATGACCGGAGGTCACCGCCGCATTCTGATCGTCGAGGACGATCCGGAAACCGCAGGCCAGCTCGTCGAGGAGCTGACGACCTCCGGTTACGAGGTCGATCTCGCCGGCACGGGCCGCGAAGCGCTTCACCGGGGCGGCGCGCGCGACTATGCCGTGATCACTATCGATCGCATGCTGCCCGACATCGACGGCATCACCGTGATGCGGCAATTGCGCGACGACGGCATCGCCGTGCCCTTCCTGATCATCTCCGCGCTCGGCGAGGTCGACGACCGCGTGCGGGGCTTGCGCGCCGGCGGTGACGATTATCTCGTCAAGCCGTTCTCGTTCGTCGAGCTGCTGGCGCGGCTGGAAGCGCTCGGACGCCGCAGCGAGACCATCGTCAAGGAAACCATCTTGCGGGTCGGCGATCTCGCCATCGATCTGATCGCGCGCAGCGCCAGCCGCCGCGGCCGGAAAATTCCGCTCTTGCCGCGGGAGTTTCAACTTCTCGAATATCTCGTCCGCAACGAAGGCCGCGTCGTCTCCCGCGCCATGCTGCTTCAGCACGTCTGGGACCTGCATTTCGATCCCTCCACCAACATCATCGACGTCTATGTCGGACGCGTCCGCCGCAAGGTCGACGATGCGCAGGCTTATCCGCTCATCCACACCATTCGCGGCATCGGATATCGCCTCCGTGCTCCTGGCTAAGACGCTCCGCTCCTCGACCTTCCGTCTGGCGCTGATCGCGATCGCGGCGTTCGGGCTGATCGTCGCAGCGATCATGGCCTATGTCTATTTCGGCACGCTCGCTTACGTGCAGAGCCGGCTCGGCGAGGCCGGCGATCACGATGCCTTCACGCGCACGATCGAGCTCGCGATGGTCGCGGTCGCCGTGCTGCTTCTGGTGCTCGCCGGGCTGGCGGCGGTGCTGGTGACGCGGCGCACGGTCGGACGGATCGAGCAGATCAACGCCACCAGCCGCGCCATCATGCTCGCGGGCCTCGACCAGCGCATTCCCTTGCGCGGCAGCAACGACGAATGGGACCGCGTCGCCGAGAACCTCAACCAGATGCTCGACCGCATCGAAACGCTGGTGGCTGAGGTCAAGCAGGTCAGCGATAACGTCGCCCATGATCTGCGCACGCCGCTGACGCGCATGCGCGGCCGGCTGGAAAAGGCCTATCACGCCCCGCGCAACAGCGAGGCGGATGCGGCGCTGATCGGCGACACTATCGCCGATCTCGACGCCGTGCTCGGCATGTTCGCCTCCATCACCCGGATCTCGGAGATCGAGACCCGCGCACGCACCGGCGCCTTTCGCTCGCTCGACCTTGCCGAGATCGCCGGCGAGGTCGTCGAGCTCTACGATGCCGCCGCCGAGCAGGTCGCTACAAAACTCAGCCTCGCCTGCGACGGCGAGGTGCCGGTGACCGGCGACCGCGACCTCTTGTTCGATGCCATCGCCAATCTCGTCGATAACGCGATCAAGCACGGCCGCAAAGGCGGACAAGTGACCGTCACCTGCCGCAACGCCGATGGCGCTGCGGTGATCGCGATCGCCGACGACGGTCCGGGCATTCCCACCGAGGAGCGCGATTGCGTGTTCAAGCGCTTCTACCGGCTCGAGCAGAGCCGCTATACGCCGGGCAATGGCCTCGGCCTCAGTCTCGTCGCAGCGGTCGCTCGCCTTCATGGCGCCGAGATCAGGCTGCATGACAATGCCCCGGGCCTTGCAGTCCAGCTCAGCTTCAGGGCGGCATCACCGACGTAAATCGGTCGGCATCACAGCTCGATCACGCCGCGGCGCGCCGCATGCGCGACCGCATCGGTGCGGCCGGTGGCATCCAGCTTGTCGAGCAGCGAGCCGACATGGAATTTCACCGTGTGCACGGAGATGCCGAGCCGGCGCGCGATCATCTTGTTGGAGGCACCCTCGGCCATCAGCGCCAGCACGTCGAGTTCGCGCTGCGTCAGTGCGATGTCCTCAGGCATGCTGCGGGAATCGCGGACGACAATCGTCGCGTTGGCCTGCTCGCCGGGCCCGGCAAGGCGAAGTCCGGCGGCGTTGCCGAGCAGGGCCACCAGGCGATCGGCGAGGACAGGGTCGTCGATCTCCAAAGCGAGCACGATCTCCGCCGTCTTGTCCTCGCTCACGCCTCCGGCCTCTCGCCGACCGTGACCTTGAAGCTGACTGGTTCGCCGCCGCGGCGCGCCGCGACCTCGATCACCGCACCGACGCTCGAAGGACCCAGGGTTCGCGACAGCGCGCGTACGCCTGACAGTTTCTGGTCGTTGATCGCGACGATCACGTCGCCCTGGCGGATGCCGGCCGCCGCCGAAGGTCCGCCCTTGTCGACATTCATCACCATCGCGCCGATGCCCTCGTCAAGCCGCACCGGTTGCAGCCCGAGACCAAGATATCCCCGCGCGATGCGGCCGCGCGATTCCAACTGGGGCGCGACGCGTTCGATCGTCGCCGTCGGGATCGCCAGCACGCGCCGCGGGCCGAGCACGGCCATGCCGAAGGCGTCGCCCGATGCATCGAGTGCAAGGCCACCCTGCTGGGCGGGATGGAGGCGGACGTCGAGCTCGATCCGCGCATCGATGTCGCCGCCGCGCAAGGAGCGCCAGCTCTTGCCGGACGCCGACACCATCCCCAACGCCGCGCTCGGCGTTTCGCGATGGGTGGCGACGACGATCGACAATGCGCCCAGCGGCGGGACGGTTGCGGCGAGCTTGATCGGGGCCACGCCGGCCTCACTGCGCAGCAACGCAATGTCGGTGGTGTGGTCGCGGCCCACGATCGTGGCGGCCATTCGGCTCCCGTCGGGGAGGCCGATCTCGACCTCGCCCTCGTCGGCCAGCGCCTCGTCGGCGGTGACGATCAGGCCCGGCTTCCAGACGAAGCCGGTGGCGCGGGAGCGGTGCGAATGCACGGAGACGACGGACGGCGCGGTGCGCGCCACCACATCCGCGAGGGCGGACGACAGTGAGGACAGGGGAGTTGGGTCGGACATGCAAGACTCCTGTAAACAGTCAAGGCTCCTGTAAGCTGTCCTCAATCTGGGATGTCGCAGCGAAACGCGAAACTGGTCGGGTGGCCAGGGCATTCGACGGACATGGGATCGGTTCACGGGAACGTGTGGGGCATGCAGGTGCGGCTGCTCAGGGGTTTGATCGCCGGCGCGGGCATTGGTAATACGCCTCAAGCGCTAACCTTGGGGCCCGCACCGACATGTCCGAATTCCACGGCGTCTTCCCCTATCTCGTCTCGCCGGTCGATGCCGGCGGCATCGTGCGCACCGAAATCCTTGGCAAGCTGTGCGACGATCTGATCGGCGCCGGCGTGCACGGCCTGACGCCGCTGGGCTCGACCGGCGAATTCGCCTATCTGAATTCCACCCAACGGACGGCGGTCGTGCAGACCACGATCGAGGCCGCGAAGGGCCGGGTGCCTGTTGTCGCGGGCGTCGCCTCGACCTCGACGGCGGACGCGGTGGCGCAGGCGAAAGCGTACCAGAAGCTCGGCGCAAACGGCATTCTGGCGATATTGGAGGCCTATTTTCCGCTCACTGACGCCCAGGTCGAATCCTACTTCCGCGCCATTGCAGATGCCGTCGACATTCCCGTCGTCATCTACACCAATCCGCAATTCCAGCGCTCAGATCTCACCCTCGACGTCATCGCACGCCTCGCCGCGCATCCGCGCATCGGCTACATCAAGGACGCCTCGACCAACACCGGCCGGCTGCTCTCGATCATGGACCGCTGCGGTGGAGCGCTGCGCGTGTTCTCGGCCTCCGCCCATATCCCTGCTGCCGTGATGCTGATCGGCGGGCTCGGCTGGATGGCAGGGCCGGCCTGCATCATCCCGCGCCAGAGCGTTGCGCTCTATGAGCTCTGCAAGGCCGGCCGCTGGGATGAGGCCATGGTGCTGCAGCGCAGGCTGTGGCGCATCAACGAAGCCTTCGCCCGCTTCAACCTCGCCGCCTGCATCAAGGCTGGCCTTTCGATCCAGGGCTACGACGTCGGCGACCCCATCCCCCCGCAGGCCGCACTGACGGCCGAGCAGCGCAGGATCGTGGAAGCGGCGCTGCAAGAATTGGCATAGCCGATTGTCACGCGGCAATATGTCCGCCGGACACTGTCAAAAGCCAGCCGTTTCCTATCTTCTTGACCGAGGAAACTTCCAGCCGCTTGCGACGTTGCTGTTGCTGCGTGAGCGAGGTCGCCATCTTATGCATGTGCATTCCGAATATTGCTTTCAGCACACGTCGCGGTGATCGCTCATGAGGCGTCGCTACGGAATCGCCGCGGCAGCTCTGGCCGCTCTGCTGCTCGTGGTCACAGCCGCGAAAATCCAGCATGCACCATGGTCCACTCCCACCGCGCGCGCCGTCGAGCAGCGCGGGCCGCTATCCGAGGCCGAAAAGGCCACGATCGACATCTTCGAGCGCGTGTCGCCTTCGGTCGTCCAGGTTGCGGTCAGGTCGGCCGCCAATCCTCTCATGGGCGAGGAAGGACAGGGCGGCGCGTCCGGAACGGGCTTCGTCTGGGATCGCGAGGGGCATCTCGTGACGAACAATCACGTCGCGGCCAATGGCAACGAGATCGCAGTCCGCTTCGCGTCGGGAGAGGTCGCGCAGGTGGACCTCGTCGGCACGGCGCCCAATTACGATCTTGCGGTCTTGCGGATCCGCAGCGTGCGCGAACTTCCACCGCCGGTGGCGCTCGGCAGCTCGAGCGACCTCAAGGTCGGGCAATCCGCTTTTGCGATCGGCAATCCCTTCGGGCTGGATCAATCGATGACCAGCGGTATCATCAGCGCGCTCAAGCGCAGGCTGCCGACCCAAGGCGGCCGGGAGATCGCCAATGTGATCCAGACCGACGCCGCAATCAATCCGGGCAATTCCGGCGGGCCGCTGCTGGATTCCGCCGGCCGGCTGATCGGCGTCACGACGGCGATCATATCGCCATCGGGTTCGAATGCCGGCATCGGCTTCGCGGTGCCGGTCGATGTCGTGAATCGGGTTGTCCCCGAGCTCATCCGCAATGGCCGCGTGCCGACGCCCGGCATCGGTATCGTCGCCGCCAGCGAGGACGTGTCGACGCGGCTGGGCGTCGAAGGCGTCATCGTGGTGCGGACGGCCCCCGATGGCCCTGCCGAGCGGGCGGGAATTCGCGGTGTCAATTTATCGACTGGAGCGGTCGGAGACATCATCACCGCGGTCGACGGCAAGCCGGTGCGGCGCCTCTCCGATCTGACCGATGCGCTCGAGCAGGCCGGGGTGGGAAAGACCGTTCGCCTTACGGTCAAGCGGGGCTCTGACACCCGCGACGTGAATGTGGGCATCATCGACGTCGAGCATTCCTGACCGCGCAATCCGTGCGGCCAAAGGGGCGTGGCACGCAATGCTGATGTGCTGCGGCTCGGTTGTATCGACTGCGAAATCGGCTAAAACCGCCGCGGTCGCTTTCCGGATTTCAAGGACATAATGGAATGAACATTCTTCCCGGCAATTTGCGTTTCGGAGCGGGGCATCCCGTCAAGCGTTTGGAAGACCTTAGGCTGCTCACCGGGAAGGGACAGTTCATCGACGACAAGCCGGAAGACGGCGCGCTGTGGCTGCACGTACTGCGCTCGCCGCACGCGCACGCGAAGATCGTCTCGATCGACACCAGCGCCGCAGCTGCGATGCCCGGCGTTGTCGCGGTCTACACCGGCGCCGACCTCGTCAAGGATGACATCGGCGCCATCCCGACCTTGAGCATCTTCAGGCGCCCCGACGGCAAGCCGATGACGGTGCCGCCGCGCCGCCTGCTCGCCCATGAAATCGTGCGCTATGCCGGCGAGGCCGTGGCGGCCGTGGTGGCTGCCTCCCGCGCGGAAGCGCAGAGCGCGGCCGAAGCGATCGTGGTCGAATACGACGTGCAGCCGGCCGTGGTCGACCCGGTCGAGGCGGTGAAGCCCGGCGCGCCCGTGGTGTGGCCGGAAGCGCCCGACAATATCGTCGGTGCGATGGCTTACGGCGATGCCGCCAAGGTTGACGAGGCATTCGCCAAGGCGGCGCATACGGTCGAACTCGATCTCGTCAGCCAGCGCCTCGTGCCCTCCGCGATGGAGCCGCGCTCGACCATTGCCGAGATCGACAGGAAATCCGGCCGTCTCCTGCTGCACGTGCAGTCGCAGACGCCGGCCTCGACCCGCGACGTGCTGGCCGAGGCCGTGCTCAAGCGCCCCAAGGACAGCGTCCGCGTACTGGTCGGCGACATCGGCGGCGGCTTTGGCCAGAAGACCAATCTCTATCCCGAGGACGGCATCGTCGCCTATGCCGCGACCAGGCTGAACAAGAAGATCCGCTGGCGCGGCGACCGCACCGACGAGTTCGTCGGCGGCACCCACGGCCGCGATCTCACCTCGACCGCCTCCTTCGCGCTCGACGAGAACGGCAAGGTGCTGGCCTATCGCGTCACATCGATCGGCTGCACCGGCGCCTATTCCTCGGGTGCGGCGAATATCATCCCGCTGGTGCTCGGACCGTTCGTCCAGACCGGCGTCTACGATCTGCCGCTGGTGCATTTCGAGGTGAACTCGGTGATGACCCACACCGCACCGGTCGGCGCTTATCGCGGCGCGGGCCGCCCGGAAGCCGTGTTCATCGTCGAGCGCCTGTTCGACGCTGCCGCGCGAAAGATCGGGATGGATCCGCGCGCGATCCGGAAAGCGAACTACATCAAGCCGGCGCAGCTTCCCTATGCCAACGCCGCGGGCCAAATTTACGATTCCGGCGCCTTTGCTCATATGCTCGATCGCGCCGTGAAGCTGGCGGACTGGGACGGTTTTGCCGCGCGGAAAAAAGCGGCGAAAAAGAAGGGCCTGCTCTATGGCCGCGGGCTCACCTCCTACATCGAATGGACCGGCGGCCGCGCCCACACCGAGAAGGTCAGCCTGCACGCGACCTCGCAGGGCCGCGTCGTGCTGCATTCCGGCACCATGGCGATGGGGCAGGGCTTGCAGACCACCTACACCCAGATGATCTCCGACTCGCTCGGCATCGCCATGGACAAGATCGACGTCGTCCAGGGCGACACCGATCTTGCCATGGGCTTTGGCAGCGTCGGCTCGCGCTCGCTGTTCGTCGGCGGCACGGCTGTGGCGGTCTCCTCCAACGATCTGATCCAGAAGGCGCGCGAGAAGGCGGCAAACGTGCTTGAGACCTCGGTCGAGGACATCGAATACCAGGGCGGCATGCTCACCGTGGTAGGCACCGACCGCCGCATCAGCCTGTTCGATCTCGCCGAGAAGGAGAGTGGTTCCAAGCTCAGCGTCGATTCCGAGGGCGAGGTCGACGGTCCGAGCTGGCCGAACGGCACGCATATCTGCGAGGTCGAGATCGACCCTGACACCGGGGTGTCCAAGGTCGTGCGCTACACCACCGTCGACGACGTCGGCGTCGCCGTGAACCCGATGCTGGTCACGGGCCAGATCCATGGCGGCGTTGCGCAAGGTATCGGCCAGGCGCTGTACGAAGGCGTGTCCTACGATGCCGACGGCCAGCTCCTCACCGCGAGCTACCAGGACTACTGCATCCCGCGCGCCGACGACGTGCCGCCGATCGTGGTGACGCTGGATGATTCCGCGCCCTGCCGCACCAACCCCCTCGGCGCCAAGGGCTGCGGCGAATCCGGCGCCATCGGCGGCCCGCCCTGCGTCACCAACGGCGTGATGGACGCGCTCGCCGAGCTCGGTATCACCCAGCTCAATACGCCGCTGACGCCGCAGAAGATCTGGCGGGCGATCCGGGACGCGAGGGCGGGGTAGCACCTTCAAGTGCACCGTCATTGCGAGCGCAGCGAAGCAATCCAGAAATCCCTCCGCCGAAAGATCCTGGATTGCTTCGTCGTAAGAGCTCCTCGCAATGACGAAGGAGAGAATCGTAACCCTCAAATCCCCAACATCATCTTTGCAATGATATCGCGCTGGATCTCCGAGGTGCCGCCGAAGATCGTGTAGGCGCGGCCGTTGAGATATTCCGGCATCACCGTCAGCATCTCCTCGGGAAGCGCCGGCTCGTGGTTGAGCTTGTAGAGCGGGCGCATCGGCTCGATCACCAGCGCATCATGGCCGATCACGTCGGCGCCCAGTCGCGTCACGGCCTGGCGGATCTCGCTGTTGCGCAGCTTCAGGATTGACGACACCGCGCCCGGGTTTTGCCCGGTCTGCAGCGCCGAAAGCACGCGCAGCTCGGTCATCTCCAGTGCGTCGATATCGACCTCGACCTCGGAGATGCGCGTCGCGATGTCGGGGCTATCGATGGCGCGGCCGGTCAAGTCCGATTCGGCGAGGTTCGCGATCGCCTTCAACCCCTCGCGCAGCTTCGCTGACGCAATGCCGGAGCCCCGCTCGAACTCGAGCAGATATTTGCCGTAGGTCCAGCCCTTGCCTTCCTCGCCGACGCGGTTGGCCACGGGCACACGCACGTCGTCGAAGAACACCTGGTTGACCTCGTGGTCGCCGCCGATGGTGAGAATGGGCCGCGTGGTGATGCCCGGCGTCTTCATGTCGATCAGGATGAAGCTGATGCCGTCCTGCTGCCGCGGCCCGTCGCTGGTGCGCACCAGCGCGAACATGCGGTTGGCGTGGTGAGCGTGCGTGGTCCAGATCTTGGTGCCGTTGATGATGTACTCGTCTCCGTCGCGCACCGCGCGTGTCTTCAGCGAGGAGAGGTCGGAGCCGGAGCCGGGCTCGGAATAACCCTGGCACCAGTAATCCTCGCCGGAGAGAATCCGCGGCAGATAGAAATTCTTCTGCTCTGGACTGCCGAAGCCGATGATGACGGGTCCGACCATCTTCACGCCCATCACGTTGACATTGGGTACGCCGGCGCGTGCGGACTCTGTCTCGAAGATCCAGCGCTGCGCCGGTGTCCAATCGGGGCCGCCATGTTCGACCGGCCAGCCCGGCGCGCCCCAGCCCTGCTTGTGCAGCGCGCGTTGCCAGGCCATGCCGATGTCAGGGTCGGAGAACACCGACGGCGTCAGCGCGGTGGCGCGCTTCATCTCCTCGGTGAGATTCCTCGCGATGAAACTGCGCACCTCGTCCTGAAAGGCACGCTCCTCGGCATTGAACGACAGGTCCATGAGGCTCTCCCAGGGTCAGGCGGGCACGTCGGTGCGGCCAAGCTCGGCATGACGGCGGTAGTGGTGCGCGCTGCCGCCGAACAGCGTGTCGAAGGCGACGAGGCGCTTGAAATAGGCGCCGACCTCGAGCTCTTCGGTGACCCCCATGCCGCCGTGAAGCTGGATCGACTGCTCGCCGACGAAGCGCGCGCATTTTCCGATCTTGGCTTTCGCGCCCGACGCCGCACGGCCACGCTCGATCGGCGCAGCATCCATCTTCAACGCGGCGCGCAGCGCCATCGAGCGTGCCTCGTCGACCTGCATCGCCATGTCGGCGAGACGATGGCGGATGACCTGATTGGCCGAGAGCGGCCGGCCGAACTGCTTTCGAATCTTGGTGTATTCGAGCGTGGTCTCCAGCAGTGTCTGCATGATGCCGACAGCCTCGGCACCGAGCGCAGCCATGGCGTGGTCGACCACCCATTCGATCGCCGGCAGTGCGTGGTGGCCGTCGCCGAGCAGCGCGTCGTCGGGCAGATGAACCTCGGACAGTTCAATGTTGCAGCCGCGTCCGCCGCCGAGGCGCGCGTAATCAGAGATCGCGAGCCCCGACGCTGTCGCCGGCACCACGAACAGGCCGATCCGTCCCGAGGGGCCGTGATGGTCGTGCATGAGTGCGGACACGATGATCTCATCGGCGGCGTGGCCGTCGAGCACCGCGATCTTGCTGCCGGAAAGGCGCCATCCTTGCGCCGTCTTGGTCGCGACCGTCTTGCCCTTGGCGAGATCGAACCTTGCTGCGCGTTCGGAATGCGCAAACGCAAGCTTCAGCGATCCGTCCGCCACCTTGGGCAGACTCGCCTGCTTCTGCTCCATGGTGCCGCATCTGGCGATCAGCGCGGCACCCAGCACCACGGTCGCGACATAGGGCTCCGACACCAGCCCGCGGCCGAAGGCTTCCATCAAGATGCCGATCTCGACCGCGCCGCCGCCGAGCCCGCCGAGCTCTTCGGGAAGCGGCAGCGCCAGCCAGCCGAGCTCGGCGAATTGTTTCCATACCAAAGGGCTGAAGCCGAGCGGATCGTTCGCCATCTTGCGGCGGTGACTTGCATCGTAGCTTCCGGCCACGAAGCGCTCTGCGCTCTCGCGCAGCAGTGTTTGCTCGTCACTGAGATTGAGATCCATGTTGCCTACTCCGCCGGCGGCTTGCGCACGGAGGGATGCAGGCCCGAGGGATCGACGATCATGCCGAACTCCTGAAGATTGTGCGCGTGGCAGAGCTGATGCAGGGCGAAGGCCTGATCGATCGCGGCGGGCTGGCCCATCACATCGACCGAGCGATTCACGGCTTCCTTGGTCATCTTCAGCGCGAAGGATGGCTTTGCCGCAATCCTGTGCGCCAGCGCCAGCGTGCTCGCAGACAGCTCCGTACGCGGTACGACTTGGTTGACCATGCCGAGCTGGTGAGCCTCCTGCGCGCTCCAGCTGTCGGCGGTAAACAGGAACTCCTTGGCCTTGCGCGGACCGAGCTCCCAGGGATGCACGAACCATTCGACGCCGCAGACGCCCATGGTGACGACGGGGTCGCAGAACTGCGCGTCGTCGCTGGCGATGATGAGATCGCAGGCCCAGGCCAGCATCAGCCCGCCGGCGATGCACTTGCCGTGGACCTCGGCAATGGTCGGCTTGGCGAGGTTGCGCCAGCGGCGCGTGATCTGCAGATAGATTTCCTGCTCGCGCGCGAAACGGCCATGGGCATTTGGTTCGGCAAAACCGCCCCAATTTCCGATCGGTGGAAAATCGGCGCCGGCGGCGTTCTTGCTGCCGGGGCGCAGATCATGGCCGGACGAGAAGTGGGGGCCGTTGCCGGCGAGGACGATCACCTTGACCGAATCGTCCTGCACCGCTGCGTCGAAGGCGGCGTTGAGGTCGTAGGTCATTTGCAGGTTCTGCGCGTTGCGTGCCTCGGGCCGATTCATGACGATCCGGGTGATCGCCGGCTCGGGCCTCTCCACGAGGATGGTCTCGAACGAGGTCATGACGTTTCCCTGGCCCTCTCTGGCGTTTCCATTCTTGTTTTGCCCGAGTTGACTATGTCGGCCCTTGCGAGGCAAGAGGCTTGCGTCAGTCGACTGTTTTTTGCGCCTTGAGGAGACACGCAAGACGTCTGGCGTCTTGCGCGTCCGATCTGATAGTTTGCGCCAGATTCCACCGGGAGAAATTTGATGCGCAGGATCTTGACCGTGCTGGCGGCGCTGGCCTCGCTGAGCCTCACCAATTGCGGCTACAACGCGATCCAGACCGAGGACGAGCAGATCAAGTCCAACTGGTCCGAGGTCGTGAACCAGTATCAGCGCCGTGCCGACCTCGTGCCCAATCTCGTCAACTCGGTGAAGGGCTTTGCGCAGCAGGAGAAGGACGTGCTGCTCGGCGTCACCAACGCGCGCGCCAAGGTCGGCAGTGTCCAGGCAACGCCCGAGGTGCTGAACGATCCTGCTGCCTTCCAGAAGTTCCAGGCGGCCCAGGGCGAGCTTTCGAGTGCGCTGTCGCGGCTTCTGGTGGTCACCGAAAACTATCCGCAGCTCAAGTCAGACGCACTGTTCAAGGACTTGATGTCGCAGCTCGAAGGCACCGAGAACCGCATTACGGTGGCGCGCAACCGCTACATCAAATCGGTGCAGGACTATAACGTCACCATCCGCTCCTTCCCGAGCAACCTCACTGCGATGATGTTCGGCTACAAGGCGAAGCCGAACTTCTCGGTCGCAAACGAGAAGGAAATCTCGACCGCGCCGAAGGTGGACTTCAACCCGGCGCCGGCACCGTCGAAGTAAGCCCCGATGCAAGTCCCAAACTCCGCTGTCATTCCCCGCGGAGGCGGGGAATCCAGTGCGCCGCGGCTTCTCAGTATGTCTCTGGAATACTGGATCGCCCGGTCCCGGCTCCGCCAAAGGCTTCGCCGGGCACCTCGGTGTTGGGCCGGCGAAGCGTCAGCGAAGACGGCAAGCCGGGCGATGACAGCGAGGTTGTGGCGGGCTTGTTCGGCCATCTCTTCGTTTGTTCTCGCCGCCGCGCTCTTCCTTGCCTTCGCGTTCCCCGCCCACGCCGACGTCGCGGTCCCCCAACTCACCGGCCGCGTCGTGGACCAGACCGGCTCGCTGTCGAGCAGCGAAATCGCCTCGCTGTCGCAAAAGCTGCGTGACTTCGAGGCGCGCAAGGGCAGCCAGATCGCCGTCCTGATCGTGCCGACCACGCAGCCGGAGACGATCGAACAGTTCTCGATCCGTGTGGCGGAGGCCTGGAAGATCGGCCGCAAGAAGGTTGACGACGGCGCGATCCTCGTTGTCGCCAAGAACGATCGGCATTTGCGTATCGAGGTCGGCTATGGCCTCGAAGGCGCGCTCACCGACGTCACCTCGCGACGGATCATCGACGAGGTGATCACGCCGAAATTCAAGTCGGGCGATTTCCGCGGCGGCATCTCGGATGGTGTCGATCGCATGATCCGCGTGATCGACGGCGAGCCGCTGCCTTCGCCTTCGCGCAGCGCCAGCTTCGCTCACAATTTGGACGACTTCGCCCCAATCTTTGCCGTGGCGCTGTTTGCCTCGATAGGCGTCGGCGGGTTCTTCCGGGCGATGCTGGGGCGGTTACTCGGATCATTGGTGACAGGGGGCATCATCGCAGCGGTGACCTGGCTCATTCTCGGCTCTGCCGCGCTCGCCGCGGCCGTCGGGGTTCTCGGCTTCATCATCGGGTTTATCGCCGATCTGTTTTCAGCGATGGGGCCGGGGCCGGGATCGCGGCGCGGCTCATGGTCGAGTGGATCTTCGGGTGGCGGCTGGAGCAGCGGATCGAGCAGCAGCGGCAGCGGCGGCTTCAGCGGCGGTGGCGGGAGTTTTGGTGGCGGCGGTGCCTCGGGGAGCTGGTAGGTCATGAGCATCAAGCGCATCGCCCGGCATCTGCTTCAGCACCATTGGCGGGCAAAGCGGGCGTTTCCGCCGGCCGCACTCGGCCGCATCGAACAGGCGATCAGGCAGGGTGAGGCCACCCATTCGGGCCAGGTCCGCTTCGTGGTCGAAGGCGCTCTTGACGGTGCGCCGCTGTTCCGCAACCAGCCGGCCCGCGAGCGCGCGCTCGACGTGTTCTCGCACTTGCGCATCTGGGACACCGCGCACAACAACGGTGTCCTGATCTATCTCCTGCTCGCCGACCGCGATGTCGAGATCGTTGCCGATCGCGGTATCCATGCGAAGGTCGGTGCCGAAGGCTGGGAGAGCATCTGCCGCGCGATGGAGGCCGAGTTCGCTTCTAACCAGTTCGAGCGCGGCGCGATCGGCGGCATCGCGGCGGTGTCGCGCGAGCTGGCGCGGCATTTCCCGGCGAGCGGACCGCATCCGAACGAGCTGCCGGACAAGCCGGTGGTGATGTGACGGATCCCGATAGGGAGCAAGCGATTGCCGTCCACTCCGTCATTGCGAGGAGCTTTTGCGACGAAGCAATCCAGACTGCCGCCGCGGAAAGATTCTGGATTGCTTCGCTGCGCTCGCAACGACGGAGCTGGCAGAGGCGCGCGCCCTAATCATCCAGCTTGTTCAGATCCCGCACTGACTGCATGATCGGCTCGAAGTTCGAGCGCGCGTCCAGCGCATCGAACAATTGCGCGGTGTCCTCCAGGAGGCCGTGCGAGCGTGCGATCGCGATGCGCACATCTTCTTGCGGCGTATCTGACAGCCGTCCGTGGCCCGACAGCAGGATTTTCGAATTCAGCCCCTTCAACCGCTCCAGCGACTGGATATAGTCTGCGATGCTGCCGGAGCCGAACACCCCGCCCATCACGCCACCGGGCATCAAGGTGTCGGCGGCGAACAACAGACCCTTGTCCTGGTCGAACAGCGTGATGCAGGCCGAGGTGTGTCCCGGTGTATACATCACGTTGAGACGGAAATTGCCGAGATCGATCAGATTACCTTCCTCGAGCCAGATGTCGACGTTGATGGGCACGTTCGGCTCGTTGAACATTTTTCGCAGCATCGAGAAATCGTCGCGCAGCATGATTTTGTTGGCGGCGAGCCGATGGGCGGCGATGAAGGTGCGGCGCTCGTTAAAGTGCCAGGCGGCGCCGATATGGTCGAGATGCTCGTGGCTCAGCACCACCATGTCGATGGTCTCGGGCGGGCAGCCGGCGAAGTTGAGGCATTCCACCATCGCTGGATAGTTCGATGACAGGCCGACATCGATCAAAATGGTGCGCGCCGAGCCGCGCACGAGATAGGCGTTGGCGGCACGGTTGGAGAAGCGGATCTGGTAGACGTCATCCGCCGCCTGGATCAGCGAGCAGGTGTCGTTTTTCATCAGGATCGGGAATGCGGTCGGTTTCCGCTCGCTCATGATTGGACTGCCCGGTAGGTGACGGCGTTGGAGGCACGCAGGCGTTTCGACAGCGCATCCATCACCATCAGCGCAAACGCCGGCTGCTGGCTGACGAGATAGACGAAGCGGGCGTGATTGATCCGCATCACCTTCGTGTTTGGTATTGAGGCGATCGCGGTGGCTGAACGTGCCGAGCCGTCGATCACCGCCATCTCGCCGAAAAACTCGCCCCTGCCGAGCTTTGTGATGCTGGTCTTGCTGGTGCCGTTGACCTTGGCGATTTCGACCTCGCCGTCGAGCACGACGAACAGTTCACGGCCTGTCGAACCCTCCTCGAAGATGACGTCATCGACACCAAACACGTTGATGCATTTTTCGATCGTCATGACACCCCCAAAAGGCCTTCTGGCTGACGGGATAGGCCGCGTTAGTCTAGCCGGGGAACCATGACCGGCAAACAGCCTTTGGCCAAGCTCGCGGCTTGCCGCAGAGCAGCATCCGCTGGCAATTTGTTGCACACCGCCACACCGGTTCCACTTTCCCGGCCCAATTCGGCCCCGGACGACTTCCTAAAATTTCGGTAAGCGGGTCCGCAGGTAAGGATTTCGCAAGCAATGAAAGTTACCAAAAGGTCAATCCAGAGTGGAGTATTCGAGCCGTGAGCGAACCAATGGCTGAGCAGGCTGCCCAAGAGACCGGTGAACAGACGAAGGCCGTTGAAGCCGCCGCGACCGCGCCGCAGGCCGTCGAGGCTGCCGGGATCGAGGCACCCTCGATTGCGCCCGACCATGAGGCGCCACCCAAGCCCGATCCGATCAAGGTCGAACCGTCAAAGGCTGAGGCTTCAAGAATCGACCCGCCGAAATTCGAAGCCAAGGCCGAGACCAGGCCCGAGCCGAAGCCCGGCAAGCTCATCGTCATGACGCCCTCGGAGCGCTCCTGGGACGGCGACGATTTTGCCCCGCATGTGAAAGCGGACGAGCCGCGCGAGACCGGCGGCAAGCGCCGCCTGTCGGCAATGGCCGCGGTGGTGGCGATCGCCGCCTGCGTCGGCGCGATCAGCGGCGCGCTCGCGACCGCCGGCATGATGCATTTCGTCGCCCCGGCCCAGGCGCCGGTACAGGTCGCCGACACCAGCGCGCTGGATGCTTCGGTCGCACGGATCGATGCCGAGCTCGTCGCGCTGAAAGCCAACGTCGAGCACAGCTCGAAAGCCGGCGTCAGCCAGCTCAACCGGACCAATGACCGCCTCGACAAGCTCGAGAAGGCGCAGGCCGAGCCGATGGCCAGGATCGCAAAACTTTCCGAGACCGTCGACAAGCTCCGCGCCACGCCGCCCGCCGCACAAGCTGCAGCCGCGCCCGCCAAGGAGACCACCGGCGCGATCGCGCCGGCCCAGGTCGCGACCGCTGCCCCGGCGCCCGCTGCGCCCAAGACCGAGGTCGGCCGTCTTCCCACAATCGAAGGCTGGAGGCTGCGCAACGCCGCCGCTGGCGGTGCGTTGATCGAGGGCCGTGGCGGCCTCTACGAGGTCTATCCCGGCGATCCCATCCCCGGCGTTGGGCGGGTCGATGCGATCCGCCGTCAGGACGGCCGCTGGGTGGTCGTCACCAGCAAGGGGCTGATCGTCGCGCGCTGAACGTTCGATATCCCACTTCCAAAGAGGCGCCTCACCACCATGTGAGGCGCCCTTTTTGCTTGAATAGGCGTCCCGGCGCGGTGTTACCTAAGGCATGAGCCGCGCGCTGCGAATTCTCGTTGCTGCCGCCGTGTTGTTTGGCGGCGCTGCCGCGCTATCGGCCGCGGAGCCTGCGCCGCTGACGCGGGGCACGGCCATCACCGATCCAGAACTCCTGCGCAGGCTCGATGAGGGCGACGCTCTGACGATCTCGCGCCTGTTGTCGCCGGAGCGGGAGGCGGGCGGCCCGTTGACGACCGAACTGCTGTTTTCGGAGTTGTCGCAGCTCAAAGACATCCCGCCGGCGATCGATGCGGAGTTCGAGCGCTACATTGCCCAGCGGCAGGCAGCCTATCCGACCGAGACCGTCGGTGTCGGCGAGGGTTTTGACGTGCAATTGTTCGATCTGGCCAGTCTGAGATCGCGCGACACGCGTTTCGTGCTGGCCGGCATCGTCAACCGCATGGACCGCGCCTATGTCCCGGACGAGCCGTGCGGCGAGATCCGGCTGATCTACCGCCTTGCGCGTTTCGACAGTAAGCCGGATGGCGGCAAGACCGCAACACGCCTGCCGATGACGCTCAACCTGGTGATGAAGGCGCGCGATGCGCGTCAGATGGATGCGAACGGCAAGCCGATCACCTGCGCCGAGATTGCGCAGCGCTGGCTCGACAATGGCGACTGGCAAGAGCTGATCCGCGGTGGAGATGACGCCATGCTCGACCGCATCGAGACCAACATTCAGATCTCGATTGCACCGAAATCGGCGCTGCACGACTTCCGCTCCGACTATCTGCTTAAGGTGTTCAAGTACGACGCGGCCACGAAGACGTTTGCGGAAGCGGTGCTGGAGAACCAGATCGACCGCGACCGCATCCTTTCCGACGATGCGCTGCGGCGCGAGTTCAAGGCGTGGCTGCTCGCACCCGAGAACCTGCGCGAATTCGATCGCGGCACGGTGCTGATCCCGGAAAAATTCCTCGCCAAGGCTGCGGTGGTGCCGACACCTGCGGGCCTCGATGCCTCCGCGCTGCAGCCGGAGTTCGGCATGATGCAAGGCGAAGGAAAAGGCGAGGGCCGCCGCGACCCGGTCTTCACCGATCGCGACGTGGTCGGCGCATTGAAGCAGGCGGCGGCGCGCGGCGACATGGAGAACATCCGCTCGATCGCCGGGTTCCAGCGCCGCCTCAATGACGTCACCTGCGCCGGCTGTCACCAGACCCGCGGCATCGGCGGCTTCCATTTCCCGGGCGTCGATTGGCTCGCGGACAAGCCGTCCAATTCAGCCATCGTGCCGGCCTCACCGCATTTCGTCGGCGACCAGCTCCGTCGCCGCGACATTCTGACCGCGTTCGCCGCGGGCAAACGTCCTGATTTCTCGCGCGGATTTGCCGGCCGGCCGCAGACCCGCGGTAGCCGGGAGCTCGCCGGGAGCGAATATCAGGACGGCTGGGGCGCGCATTGTTCCCTGAAAGATGCGGGATCGGGAGCGGCTGACAAGAGTTTTACGTCATGGAGCTGTGCTAACGGTCTCACCTGCCAGCCTGCCGCGGATTCGCGCCACATCGGCATGTGCTTCATCAAGACGCGTTGAGCCTGCAAAGCGATTTGGATGATTCATGACGGACACCGGCAACGCCGACAAGGAACGCAATCGCGAGATTGCGCGCAATGAGGAAGTCAAGCAGGTCACCGGCAGCGCGCGCGTCAGCATCTGGGCGATCGCGATGGCCGTCATCTTCGGCGGCATCCTGTTCACGCTCGGCTGGCTGTCGTTGCGGTAGCCGGCGCGTTCACGTCGCGTAGTTCGTCATCCGCTTTCCCGGCAGCAACTCGTAGGCCGGCTTCCAGCCGGGCAGTGCGGCCATGCGGCCGAGCCAGGCGTGGATGGCAGGATGGCTCGCCGCGAAGTCGAAACCGTGCTCGTCGCTCGGATAGTGCAGATAGGCCATCATCGAGATGTCGGCGACCGTCGGCTTCGCGCCGATCGCGAAGGCATTGTGCTGGAGGTGACCGTCAAGGATGCCGAGGAAGTCCTCGAGCCGCCGGCGAAAATGCTTCAGCACCTGCGGATCGTTGTTTTGGGTGAAGGCGCGCATGAAGCGATAGGTCGCCATGTAGCCGGTGAGCTTGTGGTTGTCCCAGAACAGCCAGCGCAGCAGCTCGAATTTTTCGTCCTCCGTCTCAGCGCCGAAACGGCCATGCTGCTCGGCAAGCTTGAGCAGGAGGGGCGCCGTCTGCGTCATCTTCACACCGTCGATTTCGAGCACGGGGATTTCTCCCATCTCGTTAACGGCGTTGCGCCATTCCGCCGTGCGCGTGACGCCGCCGCCAAAATCGGTCCAGACCGGCTCGAACGTCTCGCCGCAAAGCGTGAGCATCAGCGCCAGCTTGTAGCTGTTGCCGGATTCGGGGAAGTAATGCAGACGGTAGCTGGGCATGGGACCTCGCAATGACCGGTATTGAGGAGCGTTCCCTTATCCGACCGCCCCCGACGACCTTAGCTGCTTGATCGCCGCCTCGTCATATCCCGCCCCGCGCAAAATCTCGTCACTGTGCTCGCCCACGGTGGGCGGCTTGCGCGGCTGCACCTTCCTGGCACCGTCGATCCAGATCGGGCTGTTGATGGTGAGCATGGTGTCGTTCTCGAACGGCACCAGCACCTCGTTATCGAGCATCTGCTTGTCGTTCGGGATGTCGTCGAGAATCGCGACGACGCCGAACACGAGGCCGCTGCCGTCGAGAATCTTGCGCCATTCGGCGAGATCCTTGGTCGCAAAGGTGTCGTCCAGGATCTTGATCAGCTCGACCGAGCGAGCGTGGCGGTCGGCCTTGGTGACGAAGCGCGGATCATTGATCAGGTCCTCGCGTCCCAGGCATTTGGCCAGCGTCGGAAACTGCTTCTCCTCGTTGAGCAGGGACAGGATCAACCAGCGGCCGTCCTTGCACTGGTAGTGGTTGGCGACCGCGTTGAGCGCGCGCTCGCGCGGGCGCCGCTCGCCGAACTTGGCGCCGCAGAGTTTTGCCTGCGCCAGCACGCTCGCCGCCCACACCCCGTTCGCCATCAGATTGGAGGCGACATGCGAGCCCTTGCCGGTCTTCTCGCGCTGATAGAGCGCGGTGACGATGGCGCCGTAGAAAGCCATGGCACAGGGGTGATCGCCCATACCGGCGACCGAGCGGGCCGGCGTGGTGTCGGTGTCGGCGCGGACCAGGTCCATCAGGCCGGACCGCGCCCAATAGGCGTTGCTGTCGAAGCCCGGCTTGTTGGCCTCCTCGCCCTTCTCGCCATAGCCGGTGAAGGAGGCGTAGATCAGCCGGTCGTTGAGATGGGCGAGATGATCATGGGTGATGCCGAGCTTGGCGCGCACCGGCGGCGGCATGTTGGTGATGAAGACGTCGGCCTCTTCGACCAGCTTGTAGAGCACGGCCTGCGCTTCGGGCTTGGCGAGGTCGAGTGCGATGCTCTTCTTGTTGCGCGCTTCCAGCAGCCAGGCGAAATTGTGCTCGCCGGTCGGATAGCCCGGCAGGTTCGGCAGATTGCGATAGGGATCCCCGGCGCCGGGCGGCTCGATCTTGATGACGTCGGCGCCGAAATCCGACAGCACGGTCGCGGCCGCGGGCGCTGCGATGAAGCTCGCGCAGTCCAGAACCTTCAGGCCAGCAAAAATGCCTCTTTCCATCGCGGCGTCGCTCCCTCGCTTCAGTCGTTTCCCGCGCGCTGGAATTGGGCGGGCAAGTGGTGAGGGCCATTAGACCGATGTTTTGCAGGGATGCAACGGCGCCTGGCGCAGGGCTCGTTGCGATGTAATTGCCAGGCCCGTCATCCTGAGGCGCGAGGCATGGGCGCGGCGCGCCCCATGGGGAGCCTCGAAGGATGAACGGCCCGGATGCAGCGGGGCCGTCGCCCTTCGAGGCTCTTTCTGCGCTTGCAGCGCAGGAAGAGCGCCTCAGGGTGACGGTGATGGATTGAGGGGTGCGGAGAGGCTGCGGCCGCTCATTCCTCCCCCGCCAGTAACGCAGCGTTGCCGCCGGCGGCCGCCGTGTTGATGGTCACGGTCTGCTCGGTGGCGAAGCGCGCGAGGTAGTGCGGACCGCCGGCCTTGGGGCCGGTTCCGGACAGACCGTTGCCGCCGAACGGCTGCACGCCGACCACGGCGCCGATCATGTTGCGGTTGACGTAGATGTTGCCGATCTGGGCGCGATCGATAATGGCTTCGATCGTATCGTCGATCCGCGAATGAATGCCGAGGGTGAGCCCGTAGCCGGTGCGCGCGATGGCCTGCAGGACGCGCTCGAGGTTCTCCGCACGATAGCGCACGACATGCAGGATCGGGCCGAACACCTCCTCTGTGAGCTGGCCGGCCTCCCTGAGCTCGAAGATGTGCGGCGCGACGAAGCAGCCTTGCGGCGCCGTGCCGGCAAAGTGCAGCCGCGCCTCGCGCGACATCCGTGCGATATGGGCATCGAGGCGCTGCTTGGCCTCCAGGTCGATCACCGGGCCGACATGGGTTGCGACGTCAGCGGGATCGCCGATCTTGAGTTCGCGCGCCGCGCCTGCAATCATCTCGATCATGCGGTCGGCGACGTCCTCCTGCACGAACAGCAGCCGCAGCGCCGAACAGCGCTGGCCTGCGGAGCGGAAGGCGGAGGTCACGACATCGTCGGCGACCTGCTCGGGCAGCGCGGTGGCGTCCGCGATCATGGCATTGATGCCGCCGGTCTCCGCGATCAGCGGCACGATCGGCCCGTCCTTGGCGGCGAGCGTCCGGTTGATCAGGCGCGCAACTTCGGTCGAGCCGGTGAAGACGACGCCCGAGATATCCGCATGCGCCGTCAGCACCGCACCAATCTTGCCGTCGCCAGCGACGAGCTGCAGCGCACTTTCGGGAATGCCGGCCTCGTGCAGCAGGGCGACAGCCTCGCGCGCGATGCGCGGCGTCTGCTCGGCAGGTTTTGCGACCACGCAATTGCCGGCCATCAAGGCCGCCGTGACCTGCCCGATGAAGATCGCCAGCGGAAAATTCCACGGCGAGATCGCAACGAAGACGCCGCGGCCGCGCATGGCGAGCGCGTTGCTCTCGCCGGTCGGGCCCGGCATGGCCGCATCGATGCCGAACAGCTTGCGACCCTGCGCGGCATAATAGCGGCAGAAGTCCGCCGCCTCGCGCAGTTCCGACAGCGCGTCGTCGAGTGTCTTGCCGCCCTCACGTTGCAATAGCGCGATGAAATGCGCGCTTCGGCTCTCCAGCAGATGCGCGGCCTGCTCCAGGGCCGCCGCGCGCACAGCTGCCGGCGTCCGGCTCCAGGCGGCAAAGCCGGCGCGTGCCGCGGCGACGGCCGCATTGGCCTGATCCGGCGTTGCATCGGCGATCGGCTTGAGGTCGGTCGTTTCGGCCTTGACGTCGGCCAGCAACCGCTCGAGCGCGGCGCGTTCGCCGAATTCGACGCCGCGCGAATTGCGCCGTTCCGGCGCGAACAGATCGCCCGGCAACGGAACCTTCGGATGGGCCGCCGCTTGCGGCCGCACGATGGCATCGGCCGGACGCTGCAACAACGCCTGGACGGGCACGCGATAATCGGCGGCCTGCGCCACGAAGGAGGAATTGGCGCCGTTCTCCAGCAGACGCCGTACCAGATAGGCGAGCAGGTCGCGATGGCTGCCAACCGGCGCATAGGTGCGGTAGGCGATCTCGGGGTGATCCCTGGCGAACTGCTCGTAGAGCGCTTCGCCCATGCCATGCAGGCGCTGGAATTCGAAGCCGCCGCCCGTGCCGGCCAGTTCCAGCACGGTCGCGACCGTCAGCGCGTTGTGGGTGGCGAATTGCGGAAAGATCCGCGGCCGCAAGGCCAGCAGCTTGGAAGCGCAGGCGACGAAGTTGAGATCCGTCATCGCCTTGCGCGTGAACACGGGATAGCCGTCGAGCCCGCGCTCCTGAGCGCGCTTGATCTCGGTGTCCCAATAGGCGCCCTTGACCAGCCGCACCATCAGCTTGCGCTCATGCGCGCGCGCGAGTGCGTCGACATAGTCGATGACGGCGCTTGCGCGTTTCTGATAGGCCTGGATCGCGAGGCCAAATCCGTCCCAACCCTTGAGCGAGGGATCGGCGAGTGTCGCCGCGATCACGTCGAGCGACAGCTCCAGCCGGTCGGCTTCCTCGGCATCGACGGTGAAGTTGAGGTCGTGGGCCTTGGCGCGCTGCGCGAGGTCCAACAGCAGCGGCACCAGTTCAGCCATGACGCGTGCGCGGCTGACCGCCTCGAAGCGCGGATGCAGCGCCGAAAGCTTGACCGAGATGCCGGGCCGGTCGGGCAGGGGATGGCGGCCGGCCGCCTTGCCGATCGTCAGAATCGCACTGGCATAGGCATCGAAATAGCGCTTTGCATCCGCAGCCGTGCGCGCACCTTCCCCGAGCATGTCGAAGGAATAGCGCGTCTTTTGGCCGGAGCGCGGCCGTCCCCGTTCCAGCGCCTGCTCGATGGTCTCGCCCAGCACGAAATGATTGCCCATCAGCCGCATCGCCTGGCGCGTCGCGGTGCGCACCGCCGGCGCGCCGAGCCGCTTCACCAGACGTCCGATGGTGCCGTCGGGCGTCTCGCCGGGCTGGATCACCCGCGCCGACAGGCCGAGCGCCCAGGCCGAGGCGTTGACCAGAAAGGCGGTGGACTTGATCTCGTGGTGGATGAAGTCGCCTTCGCCGAGCTTGTCCTCGATGAACTGGTCGGCGGTGCGCGCATCGGGCACGCGCAGCAGCGCCTCGGCGAGCACCATCAGCGCGAGCCCTTCCCTGGTCGAGAGCGCGAACTCCCGCAGCATGTCCTCGACCCCACCAAGCCGGTCGTCGCGCTTGCGGATCGCCTCGATCAGCCGCGTCGCGGTGCGGTCGACCCGCGCCTCCTGCGGCGGACTGAGATGCGACGCCGGCAACAGGCGTGCGGCGATCTCGGCGTCGTCGGGCGCATAGGGAGCGGCGAAGGGCGGCGGGATGTGCGGCATGGCGTGTCCTGTGGCTGAAATCCAGGATAAGGCCCGCGTGGCCGTAGTTCGATGGACAATATAGCCGATTTGCCTTAGAAAATGAAGGTCAGAGGCCGTTTGGTTGTACAAATCATGGATCTCGATCGGATCGACCGGAAAATCCTCTCGATTTTGCAGGAGGATGGCCGCATCGCCAATGTCGAGCTTGCCGAGCGCATCGGGCTGTCACCGACCTCGATCGGCGAGCGGCTAAAGCGCCTGCAACGCGAGGGCTTCGTCGAAGGCTATGGCGCGCGGCTCAACCCGCACCGACTTGGCCTCGGTCTTCTGGTGTTCGTCGAGGTGTTGCTCGACAAGACCACGCCCGACAATTTCGAACGGTTTGCGCGCGCGGTGAAGCTCGCGCCAGAGGTGCTGGAGTGTCACATGGTTGCCGGCGGCTTCGATTATCTTGTGAAGGCGCGGCTGGCCGACATGGCCGCCTATCGACGTTTTCTCGGCGAGACCCTGCTGTCGATGCCGGGCGTGCGCGAGACGCGGACCTATGCGGTGATGGAAGAGATCAAGCGCGACGCACCGTTGCCGGTGGGCTGACGAAATGTCGTCGCGATTGTCATTGCTGTGGCGTCGAACAACCGGTCTTTCCGGGAAAAATAGCTATCCCTGTGCAATCGCAACGCCTGTCGTCGAATGCACTGGCCGTCTTCTAAATTTTCTTGGCCCGGTTCCCGATTGATCCGGGAGGCAGCAAAGGCTGGCGGGCTTATACTTTGAGGTTTTCTGCGGAGGTCTTGCCCCGGTTTGCGATCTCTTCGTATTCAACCGTCTGTCCCTCGTTGAGGGATGACAGACCGGCTTTCTGCACTGCCGAGATATGCACGAACACATCCTTGCCGCCCGACGCAGGCTGGATAAATCCATAACCCTTCGTCGGGTTGAACCACTTGACCGTACCTTTAGCCATCACGACTTCTCCGCGGGTCTTCCTCCGAGATCTCGAACCGCCAGTCCCCGCCAACCGGCCGGTTCGGTCCTAACAGGATACGCGGAATGTGGCCGGCTTGGTAGCTCAAACCACATCGGCATTCCGCCGAATTCCGCTCAACTTCGCGGCGTTTTGATCGGTTTTGCCCGTTTCGCGGTCAAATGGCCGGCACGCCGCGCGGCATCCTTCAATACGTCGCGGCCAGATAATCGACGATCTTGCCGACATCGGCATCCTCGATCGGTGCGCCATAGACCTTGATCATCTTGGTCACCTCGGCCTGCCAGAAGGCTCTCTTGTCCTTCATCGGCGGCTGCGTCCTGATGTAGTCGGCCGAATGGCAGGCGCTGCAATTGCCTTTCACGACCTCGAGATTCGGCCCCGGCTTGAAGGCGGCGACCTCGTCAGGAGTCTTGTAATTGACCGGCGCTGCAAGTGCCGACCCCACCGCTGCGGCGACGGCGAGCGAGATGGCGAGGAGAACGGTGCGCTGCATGATCATTCTCCCTCAGGCCACGGTCACGCGGACGGTTTCGACGACGTTGCGCAGATAACCCGCCGGGTTCCAGCGCGGCGTGTCCGGCTGCGTCTCGCCGCCATTGCCGGTGGCGCGCACCTTGAGCTCGTGGCTCCCTGCCGCAAGCTTCACCGGCAGCTTCCATTCGCGGAATGAGTATTTTCCCAGATCCTTGCCGAGTTTTGCGTTGGTCCAGGTCTTGCCGCCGTCGGTGGAGACCACGACCTCCTTGATGCCCTTGCCGCCGTCGAAGGCGATGCCGCGCAGTGTCGTAGCCCCTGCCTTGAGCTTGGCGCCATCAGCGACGCTGGTGATGAAGGAGCGGATGGTGAAGCGGTTGATCGGGATCGTCGCCTTCGGCGCAGTGCCGGGCTCGACCGCATTGTTCGGCGTATCGGGAATGCGATAGGCCGACTTCATCCAGAAGCCGTCATAGACGTTGTCGATGACGGCGATCTCGTTGAGGTGCTTGACCCAATAGGTGCCGTAATAGCCCGGCACGACCAGGCGCAGCGGAAAGCCGTTGAGGAACGGCAGGTCCTCGCCGTTCATGCCATAGGCCAGCATCACCTCGCCGTCGGTGGCGTGATCGATGTCGAGCGCCTTGACGAAGTCAGGCGTCTTGTCGCTGACCGGCCCGTCCATGCCGTTAAACGTGACTTGTTTGGCGCCAGCCTGCACGCCGGCCATGTCGAGCAGGGCCTTCAGCGGCACGCCGCGCCAGCGCGCATTGCCCATGGCGCCGTTGGCGAGCTGGCCGCCGGCCACGCGCGGCTCGAAGAAGCCGCGGCTGTTGCCGGAACACTGGTTGACGGCGACGATCTCCGTCGCCTTCATCTTCCTGATGTCCTTCAGCGACAGCTTGAGCGGCTTGTCGACCTTGCCCTTGACCTCCAGCGTGAACTTGTCGGGGTCCAGGCTGTAAGGCAGATCCGAGAGGTGATAGCGCACGAAGAACGCGTTGTTGGGCGTGATCGGGCCGCCGTTGAAGATCGCAAATGGCGTCTCGAGCTGCGGCGGTCGGCTGGTCAGGCCGATCATCGGCCGCTTCTGCGGAAATTTCACCAGCGGCCGTTCGCCATTGGCGAAGGGCAGGGTGACGGTGTCGAGGGCCAGCGCCTTGCTGGAATTCAGTGTGGCCGCAAGTGCGGTCAAGCTCGCCCCTTTGAGCAGGTCGCGTCGGTCGAACATACTGGTCTCCTCCCGGAGCTTGTCGTTGGGTGGCGGTCATCACCGCGAGACCCGCGCTCATCTGTCGCAACGATTTGAATGAAGTCAATTCGTGCTTTCGCAGCAGGCCCATGCCGCTGCGTCGCAGCAGGCCGGTGTTGCGTGGTCGAGATGGAGTCGAGTTTGTAACCGCGGCGGTGCGCTCCACCTTTGCCGCTTGCGGGAGAGGTCGGCGCAAAGCGCCGGGTGAGGGCTCTTTCCTCTAGGGGATTATCCCGCCGCGGAGACACCCTCTCCCCAACCCTCTCCCGCAAGCGGGAGAGGGAGCGCACTTCCTGCGTGGCTTGCGCCTTAAGCTGCGACCCGCTCGCCGCCGTCGACGAGCACCGACAGCTGCCGCGCGTCCGCCACCACATGCACCGCCATCGGCTCGTCGCGGCCGCGGATCGCGACCTCCTGTTGCGGCAGCGCATCGTCGGCGAGGCCCGCGGTGCGGCGGATCTCCTCCGAGACGATCGCCTCGCAGGCCAGCGCCTTGGTCATGTCCTGGAGGCGGGCGGCGACGTTGACGGCGTCGCCGAGCGCCGTGAAGACGATGTGATCGCGGTAGCCGATGTCGCCGATGATGACCTCGCCGCCGTGGATGCCGATGCCGAAGCGGATCGGCTGGCGAAGATCGTGGCTCAGGAGCTGGTTCAGCTCGTCGATATACGTGGCGATGGCGCCGGCGGCCTTCAGCGCCTGCCGGCAGGCGGTTCGCGGCTCGGCCGATAGCCCGAACAGCGCCAGCATGCCGTCGCCGACGAACTGGTTCGGCTGGCCGCCATTCTCGATCACGGCCTGCGACACCGCGCCGAGGAAGCGGTTGACGATGAAGACGGTATCGAACGGCAGCCGCTTCTCGGCGAGCTGCGTCGAGCCGCGCATGTCCACGAACAGACTGACGAGATAGCGCTCCTGGCCGATCCGCGCCGGTGCCTGCGCGCTCCCCGACGCTTGCGGAGTGAAGAGTTGGAAGAAGGAGAGGTCCGACGTCGGTCGCAGCTGGCAGGCCAGCCTGATCGAGGGATCATTGGTGCCGACGCGAGTGAGCACGAAGGCCTCGCGCTGCGACGGCTGAGGCAGGGCGGCATGATCGCCGATGACGCGGATGCGGCAGGTCGAGCAGCGGGCGCGGCCGCCGCAGACGCTGGCATGCGGCAGATTGTGGCGCAGGCTGGCTTCCAGCACGGAGAAGCCCTTGGGCACCCGCACCGTCTTGCCGTTGCCGTAGGACAGCGCGATCATGCCGCCGCGCCGCTCGCGCCACGCCCGCGCGCCGCGTGCCGTCAGCGCCAGGGCGAGCAAGCCGAAATAGCCGACGGTGAGGCCGCCGGTGATGCGGTCGAGCGTGTTGCCTTCTGCGACCGTGCCGACCTGGTGGCGGCCGAGGTTGTGCGTGCGCCATTCCCCGTCATCGGCTTCGAACGCGACGCTGCGGCCGCCCTGGTAGATGCCGAGCAGCGACAGTGTCGGGATCAGCACGGCGGCGGCGAGCAGATAGGGCGCCGCGCGCGCGAAGAATGATCTGAGGCGGAGCCAGAAATAGATACCGATGCAGCCGTGCACCCAGGCCACCAGCAGGAGCAGCGTCATCTGCCAGAGCCGGCCGGGCGCGGCGACGAAGAAGAGATAGAGCTCCTGCGGATAGAGCTTCTGGTGATCGTACAGCGTGTGGCCGAGCCGCACCCCGATCACATGCGCCATGACCAGGACGGGGATGCTCAGCCCCAGCACGAGCTGGAGCGGCTCGATCGTCCGCCAGCGGAACTGCCGGCGCTGGTACAGCGCGTAGATGCCAAGCGCCATATGGGTGAGCGCCGCGGTGTAGAACAGGATCGCGACGGGGAGGAACTGCCAGAAGGCGGTGTGGTAATAGACTCCGGCCTCCATGGCCTCGACTGAGATATTGCCGAGCGCATGGTTGAGGAAATGGCTGACCACATAAGAGAACAGGATCACGCCGCAGACGAGCCGCACCTGCCGCACGCTGGTCGCGCGGACGAGCTCGGACATGTGGATGGTAGCGGTGACCATGATTCGGTTGTATCCGTTCATCAAGGAGAACAGCCAGCGTAGCGTTTAATTCCCGACGTGGACAGCTGGCCCGATCACATGCGCGGCAGGCCGCCGCTGTCGTCCCGGTTCTGAGCTTCGCTTGTCCGGGACGACAGCGGCCCGCATTGACTCCCCCTCGGAAGTTGGGGAAAAGCGCGGCCGTGACGACAGCCCCTGACATCACTATGCCCTCCCGCAGCGCCTTGCGCCGTCCTCTCGTCATGGCGGCGGCAATCATCGCCGCGATGACCGCGCTGCGCATCGTCTACGCCTCCGCGATCGAGCTGCGCACCGACGAGGCCTATTACTGGACCTGGTCGAAGGAGGGCGCGCTCAGCTTCCTCGATCATCCTCCGGCCATCGCCTGGCTGATCCGTTTCGGGACCGCAATCTTCGGCGACACGCCGCTCGGTGTCCGCTTCGGCGGCATCGTCGCCATGCTGCTGACGCAGCTCCTGCTCGCCGACATCGTCCGCCGTCTCACCCACGATGCGCGTGCCGTGATGTTCGCTGTGCTGATGCCGGAAGCTGCGCTGTACTATGGCCTGCTGATGGCCAAGGTCGCGCCAGACGTCGCCATGATCCCGCTGGCGGTGGCGATGATGTGGTCGCTGGTAGCGCTGGCGCAGAGCGGCGACGGACGCTGGTGGCTCGCGGCCGGGCTGTTCGCCGGCTTATCGATGCTGTCGAAATTCACCGCGATCATGTTCGCACCCGCAGTTGCCGCCTTTCTGTTGGTGCCGGATTGGCGCTGGCGCTGGTTGCGCAGCCCTTATCCTTATCTCGCCGTGCTGGTTGCGACCCTCGTGTTCTCGCCGGTGCTGATCTGGAACGCGCAACACGATTGGGCCTCGTTTCGTTTCCAGGGCGTGCGCGCCACCGCCAATTACGGCATTTCGCTGCGGACGATCGGCGACTTCATCGGCCTGCAATTCGGCCTCGTCGGCTTCGTCATGCTGCCGGTGGTGCTGACCGGACTGGTGCTGACGGCATGGCGCGGCTATCGCAGGCGCGAGCCGGTCGCGATCCTGTTGTCGACCGCGGTGCTGGTGCCGTTTCTGTATTTCCTCGCGAAGTCGGCGACGCTCCGGGTCGGCGACACCTGGCCGATGTTCATGTGGCCGGTCGGCTTCGCCGCGGCGGCCGTGAACCTTGCGGCGATGGCGAAGGAGGGCTGGTCGATACGCATGCTCAACGCGTCGCTGTTCTGGGTCAGGACAGCAGTCGTCTCCGGCATCGCCTTCGTCGCGATCGTGTTCCTCTACTACGTGGCGGCGCCCTGGAATCTCCTCGGCAAGATCGATCCGATCGGCGCCGAGGCCGGCTACGAGCAGGTCGCCGCGCGAGCACAGGCCGCGCTGGACGAGACCGGGGCGACCTGGATTGCGACCACGGACTATCGCACCTACGCCATGATGCGCTGGCTGTTCAGGGGGCGCGTGCCCGTCATCGAGATCAACGAGCGCGGCCGCTTCCAGGATTTCCGCGATCCGGGCATGGACCGGATCAAGGACCATGCCGGCATCTATGTCGGCCGCGAGCCGGACAATCGTTCGTCAATGTGGGAGAACATCCCTGCGAAGCGCGAACAGCTCGGCCAGGTCGAGCGCCGCTGGCGCGGCCTCGTGATGGACAGATATGTGTTGGAAAAGCTCACCGGCTGGACGCCAGAGCTGTCGCCGCCGAAGGACTCGCCGTTGTTTCAATGGAAGGTGCTGGCGGGGGACTTCAGCGCGAGGCTCGCGCGGTTTCTCTTACCCTCCCTGGAGGGTCCTGGAGGGGGAGGGTCGATCGCGCGTAGCGCGAGCGGGGTGGGGTGATCTCTCTCCACGCGGGCAGTGTGCGGGACGGAGAGAGCCGTCGTGTCCTACCGCGCGAGCGGTTTAGTCCTGTGAGGGGAGACCCATCAGCGAAGTCGCGGCACGAGTCACTAAAGTCCGTTTAGTAGGGTGGTCGGCTGGATTTGCTGAGCCTGAGGTTTCGTATTTTGCCTGGTGACGCGTTGGGTGAACGTCGCGACTCTTTGGAATGCAGGCGCTCCGACAAGAGCTGGGAACCAAATGGCAGGAGCCCGGAGCTGAGGCCTTTTTGTCGCCTGTGTACATTTTCGTACAAAGCACCGGAACGCAATCCGGGTTCCTGACTCATTTCAAGGGACTTCAATGGGATGATAAGACGTGCCGCGCTACAACTCCTTCGCCCGAGAGGCGGCAGCAACGCTGCTGCGAATGGCCAAAACAACAAAGGACCCGCAGGTTGCGTCCGGGTTGATCCAGCGTGCAGCAGATCTGAAGGACCGCACGGGCGAGTTGCCCCCGGTCGATGTTGAGATGGCCGCCGAGGAGCCAAAAAAGCGACTGACGAGGAACTGAGCCTGCCCCCATTTGGCGGCACCTTTCATTTCGTGAAAAAAATGGCCCCAGCTCCGGGGGCAATGAGATGAAGCTGGGGCCAAACGGGGTCGCCCTTGGGGAAGGGCACCGGGAAAACTTGGCAATTGGCAGAGTGTTCCCACGACTTCCGTTTTTCCGCCTCAGGCTGTCAGCGATCCTTGTCAGGCTTGCCGTTAGGGCTGCCGTCATCGCCGCCATTGCCATAGCCGTTGTTGCCCTGAGGGCCATGCACCAATCCGCCGCCGGACTGCGCGATAGCCGTACTGGTGAGGGACGTGGACAGCAGCGCGGTGATTGTGGGGGGCGTCACCACGGCAAACCTGCCGCAGGTCTTCAGAAATTCCCGCCGGTCGTCATCCTCTCGTTCGGTCATTGCACTCTCCCACAACGGAACATCATTGCACTCTCCCAGAGCGGTAAAACGGTATCACAAATACTCATCCAAATTAAATAGATTAAATCTTCAAAGTTCAATCACGAAAAGTAACGGAGAACCGAGCTTGAGCGCGGCGGTTCGCTTAACGCTTTGGGCTGGTCCAAGACTGATAGCATTTCCATCCCAGCGAGCCCTTGTGCCTTGTTATATTTAGTGATCGAATTTTATGTTTAGTGATTGAACTATCGTGGTTTAATTTATTTAAACCTCGCGGGTGATTAATTGCGTTACCAAAATCAGGTCACCAACCCGGGTCCACTTTCTTGCGATGAAATCGCTGATGAAATCACTGTGGTGAACGTGCGCAGCTCAATCGCCCGAACGTCGCCATAGGGGTCGCCATAGGGAAGGCCCCGCCATGAAATAGTGAGGGTCCCGCCATGAGTGGCCTCCATAATACTCAGACTTTCCCGGCGACCCCGCGATGGGCCGATCTCTTCAAATCAGCCGATGTGCCATGGGCGGGCAATTCATGCGGTGGAGCGGATGCGGCTGCCGTTGTTCTTCGTTACCGTTTGGAAGCTTTAGCTTCTCAGCTCGCCGAACTGGACGCCCTTCGCGAACGAGTGCATCAGGCCGAGCAGAGGAGCGACCGAGATACGCCGAACGAAACGCGACGATACGGGCTTTCTGAAGATGAGCGCGCGTTGGCCCCTGCACGATTAATCGCGGATTGAGACGCGCGGATACCTAAGCGAACTTCGCGCTGCCCGAAGCTATTGGAGCAAGATGTGCTCAGGTCGGTGATTAAATTTGCTGTAGTGGCAACGTTGCTGATGACCCTGATTACTCCTCCCGTAATCGCCCCGGCGTTTGGGCACGGGAGCGGTGGTGGCGGGGGGCTGGCGGCGGTAGCGGTGGAGCTGGCGGCGGCGGCGGTGGTGCCGGCGGCAGCGGTGGTGCCGGTGGTGCGGTGGCGGAGCTGGGGGTGGTGGCGCTGGTGCCGGTGCCGGTGGCGGCGCGGGAGCCGGTGGCGCTGGTGGAGCGGGAGCCGGTGGTGATGGTGCCGCTGGCGCTGGTGGCGCGGGAGCTGCTAGCGGCGGTGGTGCCGGTGGCGGTGCGGGAGCTGCCAGCGCTGGTGCCGGTGGGGGTTATGGTGGGGGCGATCCCCATGCCGGTGCATACGGTTTGCCTTACTCGAACCGGCTGGGCACGCAGATCCAACAGAGCAAGGATTGGTCTGGTGATGACTGGCTTCGTGACGGTGTTTTTTATCCGTTCCGCGAACGCGCGCTCCGTCCTCCAGCGGATATGTGGAGACACGCGACGCCCGCGCCTTTCCACCACAAGATTCACAAAGCTCAGCGGACGAAGCTCAAACCGCACCAACCAATGCGGAAGATGTTGTCGGATCACAAAGCTGTGCAGCCGCTTGGGGCGCGAAGCCCATTGGGCCCGCGTCGCCCAGGAAATGATGATGCGGCTGCCAGCCTACCGGTAGATCGCGCGCGGGATGAAGTTCAAGTCGCGCCACCATCCGTCGTCGAGGGCAAAAGCGAGCAAACGATCGGCGCGGCACCGGTAGATGCCTCGGCCGATGTCGTTCAGGTCACCTCGCCACCCGTTGTCGAGCGCAACGGCGAGCAAACGATCGGCACGGCACCATTAGATGTCCCGGCGGCGGATGTCGTTCAGGTCATCCCGCCGCGCATGATCGAATACGACGACGCGCCGATAACCAGCTCCGTCGACGGGTTGTCGCTAGTGATGATGATGGCACTCGTGGCACTTGGCATTATCACATCATTGCCATTTCGCCATAGGTATGCCGAACGCGTGTTAGCCTTTGCTGCGATGCGCTGCTCCGAAGCGCAAGCCGACGATGCTCGCCCAACCAGCTTACGGTGTCCATCGCAAATCGAAGCCGGTCCCGATCCCCTATCGAGTCTAGAAGCGTCCGTGAAAAACGTCCTCGACACAATCAAGGAAGCTGAAGCCGAGATGGCTTCCTCGCGACAACTCCGAAAGCCGGTATAAAGCCGATGGTCGCAATCACCGCTGTAATCACTGCGAAGAAGAGTTCGCCCCAGAAGAGCTAACCATCCTCCGCCACCGGCTGGGGACGGCGAGTTGAGAATCAAGCTCCGCCGCTACTCTTCCTCGTCCTTTTTCCGCAGCAAATCCGTCGCGAGATCAGACAGCTTCGGCGGCGGCAGCGCCGCGAACGGCAGCGGGCGCGTAACGTCGATCGCGGCGAGGCCCAGCCGCGCCGTCAGCAATCCATTGAGCACGCCTTCGCCGAGCCGCTGCGACAGCTTTGCCGCGATGCCGTGGCCGAGCATCTGCTGCACCAGGCTGTCGCTCGCGGCCATGCCGCCCGTGATGGCGAGATGAGCGATGATTTGACGGATCAGGCGGATCATGCCGAGCGCGCCAGGCCGGCCGCCGTAGAGGTGTGCGAGCTGACGGATCAGGCGCAGCGCGGCTACGAACACGAACAGCACGTCGATCGCGGCGCGTGGGCTCACCGCGGTCACGATCGAAACCTTTTGCGCGGCTGACGACACCAGCCGCCGCGCCTCCGCATCCAGCGGCGACATCAATTCGCGCTCGGCAAGCCGGATCATGTCGGCGCCGTCGATGATCTCGCCGGCATGGCTCTCCAGCGCGGCGCGGGCGCGTGCGAGCCGCGGGTTCTGGTGCGCGATCCCCAGCAGATCCTTGACGATGACGCGGCTCTCCTTGCGGTCGTCGCTGGCAAGCACTGCTGCTGCGCGCCGATGCAGTTGCTCGATCGTGGCGAGCCGCGCCAGGCCAAGCGCCTCGCGGCCGATCACCACGGCGAGCGCCAGTGCGGTCACGAGGGCGAAGGCGAGACCGACGAAGCCGAAGGTTTCGCTGCGCGCGAACAGATCCTCGATCAGATGGACGACGCCGAGGCCGGTGCCCAGCAACGTCAACCCGGCGAGCCCCGACCAGAACAGCGTCCCCCAGGGAAATCCACGCCGCGCCGGAAGCGCGGCTTCGATCGGTACCGGCAGAGTCGATGGATCGGGCTCCGGCGTGATCTGGATGGTGCCGCGACTGAGCCGCCCCGTCTCGTCGGCTTCGGTGACGACGACGCCGGGATCATCCAGCCGGAATGTCGCCGGCCGCCGCTGCTGGGATCGGTCGTTCATGCGAGCTTGTCTCCGATCAGGAACTGCAAGGCACGGTCGAGGCGGATGTGAGGCAGTGCCGGCTCGTCCGCCCCTTCGCGGTCGAGCTGCGGCGGGCGGAAGCGCAGGAAGCGGAAATCGCTCTTTTCCGCCGCTTGCGTCGAGAGGCCTTGAAACGCATCCTTGCCGTTGAACAGCGGCTCTGGATCCAGCGGCAGATCGCCCGGAAAGGTCGCAACTTCGGTGTTGCCGTCGAAGAATTCGCCGCCCGCGCTTTCGCCGGCGGCCGGCATTCCCAGGATCGACGGCAATTTGTCGCGGCCCCGCGCGATTTGGGCTTCTCGCGTGGCCCGCACGGCGGCAAGCGCCACCACGTCGATCTCCGCACCGGTATCTTCCGCGCGCGCAACGGCGCCCGAGACGGCGCGGCGCAGCACGGCCTCGAGCCGGTCGTGACTGAAATGATGCAGATGGTCCGCCTTGGTCGCCGCGAACAGGATGCGGTCGATACGCGGCCGGAACAGGCTGGAGAGAAACGTGCTGCGGCCGATGCGAAAACAATCGAGGATGCCGGCCAGGGCGGCTTCGAGATCGTGCAGCGCCTCGGGTCCGGAGTTGAACGCGGCGAGCGCATCAGCCAGCACGATCTGGCGATCGAGCCGGGCAAAATGATCGCGGAAGAACGGCCGCACCACGACGTCCTTGTAGGCCTCGAAGCGGCGCACCATCATCGCCCACAGCGATCCCTCCGGCGCCTGCCCGCCGGCGGGCACATCGAGCGGCGCAAAGGTCAGCGCCGGCGAGCCTGCAAGATTGCCGGGCATCAGGAAACGGCCGGGCGGCAACAGGCTCATCGCGAAGCGCTCGTCGCGGCAGGCGCGCAAATAGTCAGTGAAGAGCTTTGCGGCGGCGAGCGTCGCCTGCTCGTCCTCGCGGGCGTCGGGCTTGAGCGTTGCGAGATGCGCGTGCCACTCCGCGGCCAGATGCGCGCGCGGCGCCTCGCGCGACAGTGCAAGGCTCTCCGCCGACCATTGCTCAAAGCTCTTCTGCAGCAGCGGCAGGTCGAGCAGCCACTCGCCGGGATAGTCGACGATGTCGAGCGTTAGCGTGCGGTCGGCGCCGCTCGGGCGCTGATAGTCGATGACGAGCCTGAGCTCGCTGATGTCGACGGTCGAGTTCGGCCAGCGCCGTTCGTCGATCAGCGCGCGCAAATGGGTCTCATAGGCAAAGCGCGGCACGGCATCGTCGGGCTGCGGCGCCAGATGCGCTCGCGCGATCCGGCCCGAGGCATAGGCTTCGAACACCGGAAACCGGCCGCCGCGGGTGAGGCCGTGGATCAGCGCGGTGATGAACACCGTCTTGCCGGCCCGCGACAGACCGGTGACCCCGAGCCGCACCGTCGGGTTGAAGAAATGCTCGCCATAGTCGATCAGCGCCCGCGCCGACAAGCGCGCTTCCTCGACCATATCCTGAAAACTGAATGCCATATGAACGCTGAGGGATCTCGGGGCGGGCAGAAATGTGAAACTGTTCACAAAAGTGGCAATTGCGTGAGGGAAATCAAGCTCCATACTTCCACCGTCTTTATCGGAAAATCAGCCGCTTGAACGACGCGCCGATTCCGAACGACGCATGAAGGACGTTGTCTCATCTTGCGGATTGCCATGACCATCTTCCAACTGAAAGAGTTCGCGTCCACCTCCGTCCACGCGGCGGCCGACGCGATCGGCTGGAATTACGACCGCGCCGAGCTCATCGCCGACGCAATCATCCACGCGATCGGCGTCCTCTCCGGCATCATCGCCGCGACCGCGCTGGTGGTGCTGGCGGTGGTCTATGCCAGTGCGACCGACATCGTCGGCGTCTCGATCTACGTCGCCGGGCTGCTCTCGATGCTGGTGCTGTCGGCAACCTATAATCTCTGGCCGGTATCGCCAGCCAAATGGCTGCTGCGGCGGTTCGACCATTCGGCGATCTATCTGCTGATCGCGGCGACCTATACGCCGTTCATCCTGGAGGTGAAGGACAGCGCGTTTGCGCTGGTGCTGCTCGCCGGCGTCTGGTGCGCGGCGATATCAGGCATCGTGCTCAAGCTTCTCTGCCCCGGCCGGTTCGATCGCGTCTCGGTCGGCATCTATCTCGCCATGGGCTGGAGCGGCGTGATGCTCTACGACGCCGTGGTCCAGGCGCTGCCAGCGCTGGTGCTGGACTTCATCCTTGCGGGAGGCCTGCTCTACAGCCTTGGCGTGGTCTTCCACGCCTGGCGGCGGCTGCGCTTCCAGAATGCGATCTGGCACGGCTTTGTCTTGGCCGGCGCGGCGTGCCATTATACCGCGGTGCTCGACCTCGTGTTGAGCTGAGCGAGACCCAAGGGGTCTTCCAAGAAGCGGTATCGGACAGAGGAGACGTCGCATGCAGGTGACCGGCAAGATCGTGGTCGTCACGGGCGGCGCAAACGGCATCGGCAAGGCGCTGTGCGAGGCGTTTTACAATGCGGGTGCAGCCAAGGTCGTTGTCGCGGACATGGATGTCGCCAATGCAAGGGCGGTCGCTGCCATGGTTGATGGCGCGGCCTTCAAATGCGACGTCGCGCAGGAAAAGGACATTTCGCATGTCATCGAGGAGACCGAGCGGCAGTTCGGCCCGATCGGCCTGTTCTGCTCCAATGCCGGCATCGGCGGCGGATTCGATCCGATGTCGGAAAATGCCGGCGGCGCCTCCGACGAGCCGTGGCAGCGGAGCTGGGCGATCCACGTCATGGCCCACGTCTATGCGGCGCGGCATCTCGTCCCGCGCATGAGGGCGCGCGGGGGCGGCTATTTCCTCAACACCATTTCGGCCGCGGGCCTCTTGTCGCAGGTCGGCAGCCCGGCTTACTCGACGACCAAGCACGCAGCGGTCGGCTTTGCCGAGAATCTCGCGATCTCGCACAAGGCCCACAACATCAAGGTCTCGATCCTCTGCCCGCAGGGCGTCGACACCAACATGCTGCGCTCGATCCCCAAGGGACCGCAATCCGGCGACGGCGATCTCACGCCCGAGCAGGTTGCCAGGGACGTGCTAGCCGGCCTCGAGCAGGAAACCTTCCTGATCCTGCCGCACCCGCAAGTGCTCGGCTACGTGCGCAAGAAGACCGAGAATTACGACCGCTGGATCGGCGGCATGGCCAAAATCCAGGCGAAGATGCGGGAAGAGTTCGGAAAGTGACCGACGCTGTTCCCGCAATTGATGCTGTCATGCCCCACGCAGGCGGGCATCCAGTACTCCGCGGCTTTTCAATTTAATCACTGCGGCCTCGGAGTACTGGATCGCCCGCCTTCGCGGGCGATGACAGTTGAATGTGTGACGGCTTGCGTCCCTAATGCTTTTGCCCGTACAGCACCGGCACCGCCGCATCCACGATCACCTCCACCAGGCTTGTGCCCTCATACGCCATCGCGCGCTTTAACGCCTCGCCCAGCTCCGCGGCTTTCGTCACCCGCATCGCGTCGCAGCCCATGCCCTCGGCGATCTTCACGAAATCGATTCCGGGCAGCTCCAGGCCCGGCACGTTGCGCACTTGCATCACCTGGCTGAACGAGCGCATCGCGCCGTAGCCGGAATTGTTGATGACGACGATGGTCAGCGGCAGCTTGCGCTGCGCGGCGGTCCACAGTGCCTGGACCGAATACATCGCCGAGCCGTCGCCGATCAGGCAGACCGTGCGGCTGTTCGGCTTGCCGAGCGCCATGCCGACGGCGGCCGGCAGCGAGTAGCCGAGGCCGCCGCTCGCCATGGTGTAGAAACTGTCCTGACCGGGCATCGGCATGAACTTTTGCATGGCCGGCCGGTGCGAGGGCACTTCTTCGACGAGCGAGGCGCCCTCCGGCATCGCCTGCGACAGCGAATGCAGCAGGAATTCGACCGGGAGCGGATCGGCGGCTTGCGGTGCCGGCGGCAGCGTGCGGCCTTTGGGCGTCGCACGTCTGCTTTCCGGCAGAAGGTCGAGCAGCATGCTCAGTGCCGGCTTCATCGTCGCGATGATGCTGGTGCCGACGGGCGTCACCGCCGCCGCATCCGGATCGTCGGTGATCTGGATAATCGTTGCGTCACCGTCGAAGATCGCGGCGTGGCCTTCGACATGAAAGGTGAACACCGGCGCGCCGATCACGACCACGAGGTCGTGCGCGCGCAATGCGTCGGAGAGCTGCGCCGGCGAGGCATGCAGGAAGCCGGCGAATTGCGGATGCCGCTCGGGGAACGAGCAGCGCGCCGAGAACGGGCTGACCCAGACGCTGGCCCTGGCCTTCTCGGCGATGCGCACCATCAGGTCGACCGCGCCAGCGCGGTCGATGCCGGGGCCGACGACGAGGGCAGGGTGCTTGCTTGAGGCGAGCGCGGCAACCAGCGCCTTCATCGGCTCAAGCTCGGGGCCGATCTCGCGGCTCACCTTGCGCGCTTCGACCGGCGCCGTCGCATGCGTCCAGTCGTCGATCGGGATCGACACGAAGGTCGGCCCGCAGGGCGGCTGCATCGCAGTGTAATAGGCGCGCGCGATCGCGGCCGGCACGTCTTCGGGTCTCGCCGGCTCGACGCTGTACTTGACATAGGGCCGCGGAAACTCCGACGCGCGCTCGGCATAGAGGAACGCCTGTAGCGGCAGGATCGAGCGCGCCTGCTGGCCCGCGGTGATCACCAGCGGGGTCTGGTTGCGGTGCGCGGTGTAGATGTTGCCGAGCGCGTTGCCGACACCGGCCGCCGAATGCAGATTGACGAAGCCGGCATTGCGCGTCGCCTGCGCGTAGCCGTCGGCCATGCCGACGGCGGAGGCTTCCTGCAGCGCCAGCACGTAGTCGATGTCAGCGGGCCAGTCGCTCAGGAAAGGCAGCTCGGTCGAGCCGGGATTGCCGAACACCTTGTCGATGCCCACGGAGCGCAGCAGGTTCAGGGTCGCCTGCTTGACGGTGACGGATTTGCTGCCGGTCTTGCCGTTCTTGGACATTGGTTTCCGTCCCTGTTGGTTAGTGAAGGTAGCAGCCCCGCACTCGTCATTGCGAGCGAAGCGAAGCAATCCAGGCTATCGCCGCGGTGGCAGTCTGGATTGCTTTGTCGCTTCGCTCCTCGCAATGACGAGGAGAGAGCCTTACCACACCGCCGTCCCCTTCATCGTCGGCTGCCCCTCGGCATTCGCGGTCCACAGCTCCATGCCGCTCTCGGTCTCGTTGGCGTTGACGGAGAACTCCGTGCCCTCAAACAGCGGATGCAGGCCGCGATAGGTGAACTTCTTCGGCGCCTTGCCGCCGCGCAGCGTCGCGGCCATCTCGATGATCAAGGCCGCCTGCAGCGGTCCGTGGAAGATCAGGCCCGGATAGCCCTCGACCTCGGTGACGTAGCTGCGGTCGTAATGGATGCGGTGGCCGTTGAAGGTCAGCGCGGAGTAGCGGAACAGCAGCACGGGGTCGGAGACATGGGTCTCGCGGTGCTGCGCCGTCGGCGGCGGAGCCGGCGCCTTTGCGTTTCCCGGCGCGCTGCTCGTCATCTCGCGATAGACGATGTCCTGCCGCTCGCGGATGGCCGTGCCGCGCGGCGAGGAGATGCTGTGCTCGACCGAGACGAAGCACAGCGTGCCGGTCGATCCGGTCTTCACTTGGACATCGGCAATGCGCGAGGTTCGCGTCGATTCATCGCCGACCTGCAGCGGCTGCAAAAACTCGATCTCGCCGCCGGCCCACATCCGGCGCGGCAGCGGCACCGGCGGCAGGAAGCCGCCGCGGGTCGGATGGCCATCGGGGCCGAGCATCGACATCGGAAACACCGGCTGCGCCAGGCACCAATGCACCGTGAACGGTGCGGCATCCCCCGTCTTGGGCTCGCCGACCTCCTGGAACAGCGTCGCGCGCAAGCCCTTCACGAGCTGCGCGGTGACGATGTCGGTGGCCTCTTCGCTGCGGCCGATCCATTGCCGCAAATGATCGATGTCGAGCTTCTCGGTCATGACGCCTCGCTCTTGTTATTTCTTGGATGGATGTTCGCCGATGGCAGGCACCGCGCCGTAAGCGCGCGTTTCGCCGACGATGATCGGGGCCGGCGCGGGATAGCTGACACGGCCGTTCGGCGTGTCGACCTCGATACGGCGAAGATGCGGATGGTTGGCGAGATCGGCCATGGTGTTGACCTCGGCGAATGCGATGTCGGCGTCCGACAGCCGCTTGAGCAGCTCGTCTCGCGTCATCCTGCCGAAGATGTCCGCAACGGTCTTGTCGGTGAAGTCGCGGTTGCGCACGCGCTCGACCATGTTGGCGACGCGGGGATCGGCCGGCAGGTCGGGCTGGTCGAGCACCTTGGCGCACAGCGTCTTCCACTCGCGCTCGCTCTGGATCGAGATCAGGATGTCCTTGCCGTCCTTCGAGGTGAATACGCCATAGGGTGCGATCGAGGGATGGCGCAGGCCCATGCGCTTGGGCGGATTGCCGGCCTCGGAGTTGAGCAGCGGCACGGTGCACCAGTCCGCCATCACGTCGAACATGGAGATGCGGATGTCGGCGCCCTTGCCGGTGCGGCCGCGCGCGATCAGCGCTTCCAGGATCGCCGCATGCGCGGTCGCGCCGGTCGCGACATCGACGATCGACATGCCGACGCGCGAAGCGCCGTCCGGGTTGCCGGTGATCGAGGCAAGGCCGCTCTCGGCCTGGATCAGGAGGTCATAGGCCTTGCGATGCGCGTAGGGGCCGGTGTCGCCATAGCCGGTGATGGTGCAAGAGATCAGTTTTGGATAGTCCTTCAGCAAGCGCTCGCGCGAAAAGCCGAGCTTGTCCATCGAGCCCGGCTTGAGATTCTGGATCAGCACGTCGGCGCTCGCGATCAGCTTCTCCAACTCGGCGCAGCCTTCTTTCGTTGCGAGATCGACCACGGCCGACTGCTTGCCGCGGTTGAGCCAGACGAAATAGCTGCTCTGGCCCTTGGCCGCCGCGTCATAGCCGCGGGCGAAATCGCCCTCCGGCCGCTCGATTTTGATCACCTCGGCACCGGCATCCGCCAGGCGCGAGGAGCAGAACGGCGCTGCCACCGCCTGCTCGACTGCAATCACCCTGATCCCGTCAAGTGCTCCCATGATCGCTGCCTCAGTACGATCGGGGCATACCGAGCACATGCTCGGCGACGAAGGACAGCACGAGGTTGGTCGAGATCGGCGCCACCTGGTAGAGCCGCGTCTCGCGGAATTTGCGCTCGACGTCGTATTCCTCGGCAAATCCAAAGCCGCCATGGGTCTGGATGCAGGCATTCGCCGCTTCCCACGACGCATCGGCAGCCAGCATCTTGGCCATGTTGGCCTCGGCGCCGCACTCGAGTCCGGCCTCGTATTTGCGCGTGGCTTCCTTCACCATCAGCTCGGCCGCGCGCATCGAGGCATAGGCCTTGGCGATCGGGAACTGGATGCCTTGATTCTGGCCGATCGGCCGGCCGAAAACGCTGCGCTCTTTGGCGTAGTTCGTCGCCTTGGCGATGAACCATTTGGCGTCGCCGACGCATTCGGCGGCAATCAGAATGCGCTCGGCATTCATGCCGGAGAGGATGTAGCGAAAGCCCTTGCCCTCCTCGCCGATCAGATTTTCCGCCGGCACCTTCATGTCGGTAAAGAACACTTCGGTGGTGGCGTGGTTCATCATGGTGCGGATCGGGCGGATCTCGAGGCCGTTGTTCTTGGCCTCGCGCATGTCGACGATGAACACCGAAAGCCCGTCGGTGCGCTTCTCGGCCTGCTCCTTCGGCGTGGTGCGGGCCAGCAACACCATCAGGTCGGAATGCTCGGCGCGGCTGGTCCAGATCTTCTGGCCGTTGACGATGTAGCTGTCGTTGCCGTTCTTGCGTGCGAAAGTCTTGAGTGAGGAGGTGTCGGTGCCGCTGGTCGGCTCGGTAACGCCGAAGGCTTGCAGACGCAATTCGCCGCTCGCGATTTTCGGCAGATACTTTGCCTTTTGTTCGGCGTTGCCGTGCCGCAGCACCGTGCCCATCGTGTACATCTGGGCATGGCAGCCGCCGCCGTTGCAGCCGGCGCGCTGGATCTCTTCCAGGATCGCCGCGGCCGCGGACAGCTTCAGGCCTGCGCCGCCATATTCCTCGGGGATCAGCACCGAGAGATAGCCGGCCTCGGTCAGCGCATCGACGAAGGCTTTGGGGTAGGCCATCTCGCGATCGAGCTTGCGCCAATATTCGCCGGGAAACTGCGCGCAGAGTTTTGCGACGGCCTCGCGGATGTCGGCGTAATCTTCGGTGTGGTGGTCTTCACTCATGGCGTTTTCCGTTCTTAGCGGCAGTTAAGATAACGCCGGCCAATCCTCTGGCGTTGTGAAAACAATGCCAGCCCCCTATGCTCATTTGTTATAGCGTATGAAGTAGCCTTCCAGGATTGGCAAGCATGGATTTCCGGCAGCTCAGGACCTTCAGTTGCGTGGCGGAGCTCGGCAGCCTCTCCAAGGCCTCCGACACGTTGCGCGTGGCGCAGCCGGCGCTCAGCCGCCAGATCAAGCTGCTGGAACACGAGCTGCGCACCGAATTGTTCACCCGCAACGGCCGCGGCATGGTGCTGACCGAAGCCGGCCGGCTCCTCTTGGCGCGAACGTCCGGCATCGTGCGGCAGATCGACCAGATCCGCGACGACATCCAGTCGGCGAAAGGGCCGCCGTCGGGCCAGGTCGTGCTCGGCCTCGTTCCGACCGTGAGTTGCGTGCTCTCGGCGCGCTTTGCGCGGCGCTGCGTCGAGAAATTTCCCGGCATCTCGCTGCGCATCGTCGAGAGCTATAGCGGCCATCTCGTCGAGTGGCTGCATCGCGGCGAGATGGATCTCGCCATCCTCTACGGCCGCTCGGCCGATCTGCATCTCAACGTGCAGAGTTTGGGGCGCGACAACATCGTCGCGGTCGGCCCGCGCGGCTGCGGTCTTGCGCGGAAGAAGAGCGTCGACATAGGCTGGCTGCTGCGGCAACGGCTCGTGCTGCCCAGTCATTCGCACGGCCTGCGCGCGCTGATCGAGCACGCGGCCGCCCAGCGCAAGATCAAGCTCGACGTGCAGCTCGAGGCGGATTCGTTTCGCGTGCTGACGAGCCTGGTCGAGGAGGGCCTCGGCTTCGCGCTGCTGCCGCCGTCCTCGGTCCACGGCGAGGTCGCGGACGGACGGCTGGAAACTGCGCCGGTTTCGAAGCCGATGACGCGGGAACTCATTTTCGCTTCTCCGATTGACGGGCCGGCCTCGACGGCCTCGCTCGCAGTCACGGCGCTTCTGCGCGAGGAGGTCGCCGCCTGCCGCAAGGACGGGGTGTGGGACATCCGGCTGGCCTGATCTTCGCTTCTCCCCCGCAAGCGGGGCGAGGGCGCGAAGCGAGCGCTCGGCGAATGCTTAGGACACAAGCCCGCGGCCGGCCCTTCGCATATTGAGCGAGCTGTCATGCCGGAATTTTATAGCCGGGCTGATGTGCCTCGACTTTGATGCGCAGCATCCCAAACGGGGCAGCAATATGCGGCGATCCTACTGCACGAGATCGGCAACGATGGTTGCGGCCTTCAGCCCGGTGCCGGTGAGGAGCGCGACCGTGGTCTCGCTCGCCTTGATCGATCCGGCGCTGGAGAGTTTCTCGAGCGCCGCGGCCGCGCTGGCGCTGGTCGGCTCGGCGAACAGGCCCTGGCGCGCGAGACGGCGGAGCGCTGCGACGATCTCCTCCTCGGTGAGCGCGACGGTGCCGCCGCCGCTTTCGCGCAGGGCGGCGATGATCTCGCGCAGGCGCAGCGGATTCTTGATCGCGGTACCCTCGGCGATGGTCTTGCTCACCTCGCGGGCGACCGGCGTATCGACACCCGCCTTGAAGCTCGCGTCGATCGGCGCGCAGTTCTGTGGCTGCGCCGCGAACAGGCGCGGCAGCTTTGCGATCTGACCTGCCTTCAACAGCTCGCGGAAGCCGAAGGCGCAGCCGAGCAGAGAGCTGCCGGCGCCGACGGGGACGATGACATTGTCGGGCGCGCGAAAGCCGAGGTCCTCCCAGATCTCATAGGCCAGCGACTTGGTGCCTTCGAGGAAGAACGGTTGCCAATTGTGGCTGGCGTAAAACGTCTGGCTCGACTGGCGGATGGCTTCGGCCTCCGATTCCTCGCGCGGCCCTTCGACGAGTTGCACCGCGGCGCCATAGGCGCGCACCTGCGCGATCTTCGCTGGCGAGGTCGAGGCGGGCGCCAAAATCTTCACGCGCATGCCGCCGGCGGCACCTAGCCCCGCCATGGACGAGCCTCCGTTGCCGGACGAATCCTCCAGAATGGCGTCGACGCCGATCTGACGCAGGAAGGACAGCATCACAGAGGAGCCGCGGTCCTTGAAGCTGCCGGTCGGGTTGAACCATTCCAGCTTGAAAAATGGCTGCAGATCGCCCCAGTCCTGCTGGACCAGCGGCGTGCAGCCTTCGCCGAGCGTGATCGGTTTTGCGATCTCGACCGGCAGCGCCGCCCTATAGCGCCAGAGCGAACGCGTGCGGCCGTCGATATCCTCGCGCGAGATGCCGGCGCCCGGCGTCACCAGCAGCGGCGTGCGCTCGTCCGAGCACCAGCGCGGCTGGTCCAGCGGATAGAGCTTTCCGTTGCGGGGGTCGATGTAGCTGGCGGCGGGCATGGAGGTCTCCGGGGCAAAGGCGGTCTGCACGATTGGCGTGGCGACACGTTTTGTCCAGGACTCCACGCGTGCGGCGCAAACCATGCAGCACCCTTGAAAACATCAGAACAGAATATATTTCAATACCTTAAAGCGATCGCACGGGCTGGGCGGCACCGCCGGCCAGTGCGAGGGCGCGGCGTTCAGGCAGGCCCGTGGGCTCGTCGATGGTGGAGTCGGCAGCGAACGGCTCCGTCCCACGATTAACTTGTCTGTCGCGACTGCCGGTTACAGTATGTTGGATTGAGCTTGCGTCGCCGGATCTCTCTGTCGGCAACGCGATCGAGCCAGGCCCGTCCGAACGGCGGGCCGTTGGCTTTTTGGGAGTTTGGTCATGAGCCGCGCGAACCGTACCGACCACATCCGCCTGACCTCCCATCCGGAGCCGGGCCGGAAGGCCGCCTTTCCAATTCACTGGGGCGCGGCCGACGCGCGGGCTCGCGGGCCGATCATCGGCACGGTGTCGCGCGCCGGCGATCGCAACGTGATCGGCAGCCATGGCGGGTCCTATGCGATGTACCGCGCGCTCGCGGTCTCCGCCGGCGCGCTCGATCCGATCCGGCGGCCCGACCTCACCAACACCTTTCCGGCCGCAACCATTGGGCCGTTTGAGCAATGGAGCGATCCCGGCAAGATCGTCGCGCTCGATCCGTGGGGGCATCTCGTTGCCGAGAATTTTCGCACAGAAATCGCCGAAGGCGCCGACATAAGGCCGAGCATCGCGGTGACGCGGGCGCGGCTGGACCTGCCGGAGATCCGCGAGGCGCTCGCGGCAAAACGGCTGCGCGCCGACGGCGAGGTCGTGCACGCCAATGGCAGCGTCTCGGTGGTGAAGATCGCGATCGATCCGGTCTGGTACCTGCCCGGCCTTGCGACGCGCTTCGGCACCGGCGAGACCGAGCTGCGGCGCACGCTGTTCGAGCAGACCGCCGGCATGTTCCCCGAGCTCGTGACGCGGCCGGATATGAAGGTGTTCCTGCCGCCGATCGGCGGCACCACGGTCTACATGTTCGGTGACGTGACAAAACTGCCGGACCATCGCACAAAGATCACCTGTCGCGTGCATGACGAGTGCAACGGCTCGGACGTGTTCGGGTCCGATATCTGCACCTGCCGGCCGTACCTGATCCACGGCATCGAGGAATCCGCGCGGGGCGCGCAGGAGGGCGGGCTGGGGCTCGTCGTCTACAACCGTAAGGAAGGCCGCGCGCTCGGCGAAGTCACCAAATTCCTGGTCTACAATGCGCGCAAGCGCCAGGAGGACGGCGATGCGGCCGCCGCCTATTTCGAGCGCACCGAGTGCGTTGCCGGCGTCCAGGACGCGCGCTTCCAGCAATTGATGCCGGACACCATCCACTGGCTCGGCCTGAAGCGCATCGACCGCTTCCTGTCGATGAGCGACATGAAGCATGACGCGCTGACCTCGCAGGGCATCGACATCGTCGAGCGCGTGCCGATCCCGCCGGAGCTGATTCCCGCCGATGCCTATGTCGAGATCGCCGCGAAGAAGGCGGCCGGCTACTACTCCACCGACATCGCGCCGGAGAAGGACGTGAACGGCGTGGTCGGGCGTTCGCTGGAAAAATACTGATCGCGCGATGGCGGAGGCTTTGCAACGACAGGCGCGCTCGCTGCTCACCGCAAATGCGGTGCGCGCACGGGCTGGACAGATGCTCGAGATCGGCCTTGTCGGCGGCTTGAGCCACTTCACGATCGATCTCGATCGCATGGACCGCGTCGCGGAGGCCGTGCTCGCGGTGACGCGCAAAGCCTATCCGAGGCTGGACATTCCCTTCCATGCGCGCTGGCGGCATTTTGTGCTGGGCGGCGTTGACCGCTGGGCGAAGCTTGCCGACGCGGCATCCTGGCCCGATCGCGCGGCACGGGCGCGCGCGGAGTTCGACCTCGCCATCGTCAGCGTGCTGCTCGACGCCGGCGCGGGCGCGGCCTGGCGATATCGCGACGCCGTGACGGGACAGAGCATCGGCCGCTCCGAGGGGCTCGCGATCGCCAGCCTCGACATGTTCGCGAACGGCCTTTTTTCGCGCGACGCGCGCGCGCCGTTCAGGGCCGATGCGGACGTGCTTGCACAACTGCCGGTCGCCGCGCTCACATCTGCGTTCCAGGTGACCGACGACAATCCGCTGCTCGGACTCGACGGGCGCACTGATCTGCTGCGGCGCCTGGGCAGGCTGGTGGCCGGGCGCGCAGAGGTGTTCGGCGTGAGCGACACGCCACGGCCGGGCGGTCTGTTCGACCACATCGCGGCGCAGGCTGTAGGCGGCGCGCTTCCCGCGCCCGCGATCTTGTCGGCGATGCTGAACGAGTTGGGGCCGATCTGGCCGTCGCGGCTCGAACTCGCAGGCGTCCCGCTGGGCGATTGCTGGCGCCATCCGGCGATCAAGACCGATGATGTGACCGCAGGCCTCGTGCCGCTGCACAAGCTGTCACAATGGCTGAGCTATTCGCTGATCGAGCCGCTGCAGCGCGCCGGATTCGAGGTCACTGATATCGACGGCCTGACCGGCCTTGCCGAATACCGCAATGGCGGCCTGTTTGTCGATCACGAGGTGCTGCGCCTGCGCGACGCTGCGGATGCCGAGCGTGCGCATACGGTGGATTCCTTGCTGGTCGTGGAATGGCGCGCCCTCACCGTCGCGCTGCTGGACCGGCTGGCCGAACTGGTCCGCGGCAAGCTCGGCCGCACGCCGGAGACCTTACCGCTCGCCAGCATTCTGGAAGGCGGCACCTGGGCCGCGGGCCGCACTATTGCCTTTGCGCGCCGAAGCGACGGCGCGCCGCCGCTCAAGGTGATCAGCGACGGCACGGTTTTCTAATCCATTCACCCGCAGCGCAATCTATTGCGTATCGATGAATTTCAGGAGCATCCCATCATGGAAGGCGTCACGATCGTCGGTCATCCGCTGGTGCAGCACAAGCTGACCCTGGTCCGGGACAAGTCCATCTCGACCAAATCGTTCAGGGAGCTGATCAAGGAGATCGGCATGCTGTTGTGCTACGAGGTGACGCGCGACCTGCCGCTCGCCGATACCGTCATCGAGACGCCGCTGGCGACGATGCACTCGGCCAAGATCGCCGGCAAGAAGCTGGTGTTCGTGCCGATGCTGCGCGCCGGCACCACTTTCGTCGACGGCATGATGGACCTAGTGCCGACGGCGCGCGTCGCCCATATCGGCCTCTACCGCGAGCCGCACAGCTTTGCGGCGGTCGAGTATTTCTTCAAATCCCCGTCCGACCTCGGCGAACGCCTCGCCATCGTGGTGACCCCGGTGGTCGCCACCGCCAACACCACCGTGGCCGCAATCGACCGGCTGAAAGAGCGCGGCGCCAGGGACATCCGTCTCGCCTGCCTGATCGCAGCGCCGGAAGGACTCGAGCGGCTGCGCGGCTTGCATCCGGACGTACCGATCTGGACCGCGGCGGTCGACGAGGGCCTCGACGAGAACGGTTTTATCTTGCCGGGTCTTGGGGACGCCGGCGATCGCGCCTACGGGACGCGGTAGGAAGACGTTACGCCTCGTCGTCATCCCGACGCGAATCGTCGCCGTTGACCGGTTGAAGCGAATCCTCCTTGCAGGCAGCCATTCCGCTGCCTGGCTTCGTCAAAGATCAGTGCGAATTGTCTGGAGCCTCATTGTCCTGCTGCCTGTGCGCCAGGATGAATACGGGAATCGAGGCAAACTGGAACGCCATCGCCAACACGACCATCAACAGCCGGTGCTGCTCGTAAAGCAGGCCGGTGACGATGCTGCCTAGCAGCCAGCCGACGCCATAACCGGCGTAGAAGAGCCCGAAGGCGAAGTTGCGCTGCCCCTCGGGGAGCACGCCCGCGACCACCGCCTTGAGCAGGGTATCCTGGGTGGCGTATCCGACGCCCCAGAACAGCATGCCAAGAAGAGCAACATAGAACCCGCCGTAGAAGACGAGCGGCGCAAACAGCGCGGAGATCACCACCGCGCCGATGATCGTCGGCAGGCTGGCGCGATCGTAAAGCTTGCCCATCAGCAGGCTCGCGCCGACCCCAAAGGCAGTTGAGATCGCAAGCATCACCGGGATCCACTGCTCGGAAGCAATGTTTGCCTTGGAGAAATGGTACGAGATGAGCTCGAAGCTCATAAGGCCGGCGGCAAACAGGGCTCCTGCCGCCATATACAGCCAGAAGGGAAGTGCCAGGCTTTGCGCGGTCGCGGTGCGGCCCTTCTCGAGCTTTGCAGGCAGCGGAAAGTTGATGCGCGCGACCACCAGCGAGATGAACGCAGCCAACGCCGAGATGATGAGCAGGCTGTACCCCATGCGGAAGTCGCCCTTGAACAGCAATACCAGAGCGATGATGAGGGGGCCCAGCGTCGCGCCGACTTCGTCCAATGCGGTGTTGAGCGCATAGACCCAGCCTTTGCCGAACTCCGCTGTCGTATAGGAAAGCATCGCCTCGACGGTGGGCTTGCGGAACGCGCGTCCGATACGCTCGGCCAGGACAAGCGCAGCCGCCATCTGCCAGTTTCCGGCCAGCGCCATCGCGGGCACGGCCAGCAAATTGATGACGTAGCCGATCAACGTGATCAGCCAGTATCGGCCGGTACGGTCGGCCAGGTAGCCGGCGGCGGGCCTGAGTGCATATCCCAGGAACTCGCCGAGGCCCGCAGTGATGCTTACGATGGCAGCGCTGGCGCCCAGCGAGGCCATGAACGGGCCGTTGATGCTCGCACCGCCTTCGTATGTGACGTCGCCAAACAGGTTGACGATGCCCATGGTCATCACGAAGGTGAAGGCCGGCGAAGAAGATGCGAGCTGCTTTGCCATGCCGTCAGGCCCTCGGTGGAGCTTTGCCAGCTCTCGCGCTTGCCGTAGACCGCACTCCGGTTTGATTCTGGTGCAATCACCGCTGGGTCTTTCTGCCTAATAAGGCAATTTTACTCCGGTTCCAACTTTACGAAATCCGATAAAGGCGCTGCATGAAATTCAATGACTTGCTCAGCGGGTTCATCCGGCTCCACGTGCTCCACCACGCCGCCGAGCATGAGATGTTCCAGCCGTGAGCATCCGGCTACGTCTTCCGGAAAATTGCAGGGGGTCATTGCGCCGGGAATGCGGGGTCCGTTTCCGCTCGCCAATCCGGGCTACCCCTGCCCACCTCTGGCAAAGGTCGGGATGCGGCAAAACTCTCCCTTGCTCCGGCGCGGACAACCGGCTGTAATTGCAAATCAAATACCGCAGCGCAGAATTCAACGAGAACGCGCGGTTGATGCCAGGGAGAACGGTCATGCATGGGACCATCGAGAGCGCGGCGAAGCTCGACGCGTTACGCGCGCGCGCCACGTCATTGCCACTCGAGCAATTCGATCCGGGCGATCCGGAACTGTTCAGGACCGATACGTTCTGGCCCTATTTCGACCGCCTGCGCCGCGAAGATCCCGTGCATTACTGCAAGGACTCGATGTTCGGGCCATACTGGTCGGTGACGCGCTACAACGACATCATGGAGATCGAGACCAACCATTCGGTGTTCTCCTCGGCCTCCGCGCTCGGCGGCATCACCATCCGCGACATCGATCCGGACCTGCGCCGCGAGAGCTTCATCTCGATGGACCCGCCGCGTCATGCCGCGCAGCGCAAGACCGTGGCGCCGATGTTCACGCCGACGCATCTGGACAACCTCGCGCTCAACATCCGCAAGCGCTCGGCCGAGTGCCTGGACAACCTGCCGCGGGGCGAGGTGTTCGACTGGGTCGACCGCGTCTCGATCGAGCTCACCACGCAGATGCTGGCCGTGCTGTTCGACTTTCCCTGGGAGGACCGCCGGAAGCTGACGCGCTGGTCCGACATTGCTACCACCATTCCCGGGCCCGACGGTCTCGTCGCCACGGAAGACGAGCGGATGGCCGAGCTTGCGGAATGCGCAGCCTATTTCTCCCGCCTCTGGAAAGAGCGCATCGACCAGCCGCCGAAGAGCGACCTGCTCTCGATGATGGCGCATGGTGCCGCAACGCGCGATATGGATGCGAAGAATTTCCTCGGCAATCTGATCCTCCTGATCGTCGGCGGCAACGACACCACGCGCAACACCATGTCGGGCTCGCTTCTCGCGCTCAGCCAGCACCCCGAGCAATACCGCAAGCTGCGCGAAAACCCCGCCTTGCTCGACAGTTTCGTGCCGGAGGTGATCCGCTGGCAGACCCCGCTGGCGCACATGCGCCGAACCGCGCTCTCGGATTTCGAGTTCCGCGGCAAGCAGATCAGGAAAGGTGACAAGGTCGTGATGTGGTACGTCTCGGGCAACCGCGACGAGACGGCGATCGAAAAGCCCTACGAGTTCATCATCGATCGCGCCCGCCCGCGCACGCACCTCTCCTTCGGCTTCGGCATTCACCGCTGCGTGGGATTGCGGCTTGCCGAACTCCAGCTCAAGATTATTTGGGAAGAAATCCTTAGGCGTTTCGACCATATTGATGTGGTCGGCGAGCCGAAGCGGGTCTATTCGAGCTTCGTGAAGGGTTTGGAAGAGCTGCCGGTGAAGATTGCAGCGTAAGTTCGGGCTACACCACGAGGATGCTGCGCCCCCTCTGCCGCTTGCGGGAGAGGGTTGGGGAGAGGGTATCTCCGCAACGGGACAATCCCCGAAACGGGACAATGCCCGAGACGAGAAGACCCTCCCCCGGCGCTGCGCGCCGACCTCTCCCGCAAGCGGGAGAGGTAAGAACAAACTGGAGCCACGACGATGAACATCCAAGCGCCGGTTAAAGTGGACAAGGCCGAACGCATGCGCCGGGCCCGCGAGGAGGCCTATGCGACGCCGCTGGCGCAATTCCATCCCGGCGCGCCCAGGCTGTTCCAGGACGACACGCTGTGGCCGTGGTTCGAGCGGCTGCGCAAGGAAGAGCCGGTGCATTACTGCACCAACGCACCGATCGAGCCGTACTGGTCGGTGGTGAAATACAACGACATCATGCATGTCGACACCAATCACGGCATCTTCTCCTCGGACTCCACGCTCGGCGGTATCTCGATCCGCGACGTGCCGGAAGGCTATGACTGGCCGAGCTTCATCGCGATGGACCAGCCCAAGCATTCGTCGCAGCGCAAGACCGTCTCGCCGATGTTCACGCCCACGCATCTGGATGAGCTCGCAAGACTGATCCGCCAGCGCTCGCAGACCGTACTCGACAATCTGCCGCGCAACGAGACCTTCAACTTCGTCGAGCGTGTCTCGATCGAGCTGACGACGCAGATGCTGGCGACCCTGTTCGACTTCCCCTGGGAGGAGCGGCGCAAGCTGACGCGCTGGTCGGACGTTTCGACCGCGCTGCCCAAGAGCGGCATCGTCGCCTCCGCCGAAGAGCGCCGCCGCGAGATGGACGAGTGCTACGCCTATATGTCCAGGCTGTGGAACGAGCGCGTCAACTCGGCGCCGCGCAACGATCTGTTGTCGCTGATGGCCCATAACGAGGCTACGCGCCACATGGACCCCGACAATCTCATGGGCAACATCATCCTGCTGATCGTCGGCGGCAACGACACCACGCGCAATACCATGACCGGCTCGGTGCTGGCGTTGAACGAGAACCCGGAGCAGTACGACAAGCTCCGCTCCAATCCGGCGCTGATTGATTCCATGGTGCCCGAGGTGATCCGCTGGCAGACGCCGCTGGCGCATATGCGGCGCACCGCGCTCCAAGACACCGAGATCGGCGGCAAGCAGATCAAGAAAGGCGACCGCGTCGTGATGTGGTACGTCTCCGGCAATCGCGACGAGGAGATGTTCGAGAAGCCGAACGAGTTCATCATCGACCGCCCGCGCCCGCGCACCCACCTCTCCTTCGGCTTCGGCATTCACCGCTGCGTCGGCATGCGCCTCGCCGAGCTGCAGCTGCGGATCGTCTGGGAGGAGATGTTGAAGCGCTTCGACCGCATCGAGGTTGTCGGCGAGCCCAAGCGGATCTATTCGAGCTTCATCAAGGGGTATGAGTCGCTGCCGGTGCGGATTCCGGCCTGAACTCTTTCCGGGGCGAAGCGGCGCTTGAAGGACGACGGATCACGTCATTCCTTCAGGCCATTCACCTGCTTCACCCAGGCGCGCGCATCCGTGAGCACGGCGGGCAGCACCGCTTTCACTTCCGCCACCGTCATGCCTGCCTTGATGCGGGGGTCGTACAGAAGATTGAGGATGTACTGATCGTAGACGTCGAAATAGCCCATCGAGACGTCGTCGTTGAACATGGTCCACGGCACGCTCGCGGTGTCGTTGATGGGCCCAAGCGATTGCAGCAGCTCCTCGTAAGCGCAGTCGAGGAAGATGAAATCACCGTTGTCGACGGTGAGGATGACGTCGGAATGCTCGATCTCGAAATTGTCGTTCTTGCGGAAGCCTGATAGGCATTGCGGGTCGAGCGAGGTGCGAATCTCGCGCGCTTTCTCCGCGCCGTAGAAGCTGGTGAGGGTGCGGAACAGATCGCGGTCGCGCACGAGCTTCACCCGCACATTCGCGGCCTCGCTGGTGTCGACCATGGCGATGTCGAGGTGCTGCACGCGCTTGCCGATGTCGGCAACGACTTTTGCGAGCTGCGTCTTGCGGTCGGCGCGGTCGCCCTCGGCGTACACGCGCACCGGTCCGTCGAATTTGCGGATGCGGTCGACGCGGCCGGCGAGGTGGTATTCGGCGCCGAACGCCGTCTTCAGGAAACCGTCGACGATCTCGCCGTCGGTAAAGCTCTTCTTCTCGGCGCGCTGGCGCGAGGCGATCGCAGGCAATTCGCCTGCGGCGGCCGTGGCCGCGATGTCAGGCGCATATATGAGCGCTGCGAACGCCAGCAGGGCGGAGCGGACGGCGGCCGTGGACGAATTCAATGCGCTCATCGTTGTGCGACGCTGCCGTATTCACGTCGCCCGCACAAGACCGCAGATTCACGCGGCGCGGGTTCCCGGCGTTGTCCGCAGCAAGAGAGTAACGGACTGGAGCCGCGGGCTGGTTCACCTCTCCCGCTTGCGGGAGAGGTCGCCGTCGCCGGGCGACGCGAAGCGTCGTCCCGCGCGGCGGGTGAGGGCTCTCTCCTCTTGGGGAGTCTCTCTGTGGAGACAGCCCTCTCCCCAACTCTCTCCCGCAAGCGGGAGAGGGAGCGCACCGCCGGCGTGGTTCTAATTGTTGAGCACCACCACCGTAGTGCCGATTGCGACGCGGCTGTAGAGGTCGGTGACGTCGTCATTGGTCATGCGGAAGCAGCCCGAGGACACCGCCTGGCCGATCGTCTCCGGCTCGTTGGAGCCGTGGATGCGGTACAGCGTCGAGCCCAGATAGATCGCGCGCGCGCCGAGCGGATTTTCGATGCCGCCCTTCATGTGGCGCGGCAGGTCGGGCCGGCGGGCCAGCATTTGCGAGGGCGGTGTCCATTCCGGCCACTCCTTCTTGGCGGTAATCTTGTGCACCCCGCCCCAGCGGAAGCCATCGCGGCCGACGCCGATCCCGTAGCGCAGCGCCTGGCCGTTCGTCAGCACCAGATAGAGCCGCCGCTCGGCGGTGTTCACCACGATCGTGCCCGGCGCGTAGTTGGTCGGATACATGACGGTGGTGCGGGGGATCGGGCTTGCGCCGCCGCCGAGATAGCCGGTGGAGCTCGTGCCCGTGAAGTCTATCATCCCCGCCGCGGATGCGTCGGTCGCGCCCGCCAGCAACAGCGCCATTGCGGCAATCGGCGCGGCAAAAAACCGGATCATCGTCCCCCCCAGCAAAAATCGATTCAACAAGGCCACAGGCCATATTTGCAGGGTTTTCGCAAGCCACGGCCCCGTGAGCGACGTCACGCTGCGTCGACGTTATCAAATCGGCAACCATGCCGCCTGCCTACCGGAACGGGACATTAGCCAAACCGGCGCATCGTCATGCGGGGCAGGGCAGCGATGCCGCCTATTGCTTTGACGGGCCCAGCAAACAATGATTGATCGAACGGATATTTGGGACATGGCCGGTTGCGGGAGCTTGCGATGAACGGTGCGGAAAGCCTGGTGCGGACGATGGTCAAGGGTGGGGTGGATGTCTGCTTCACCAACCCAGGCACCTCCGAGATGCATTTTGTCGCAGCGCTCGACCGCGTGCCCGGCATGCGTTGCGTGCTCGGCCTGTTCGAAGGCGTTGTGACCGGCGCTGCCGACGGCTATTTCCGCATGAAGGGCACGCCTGCCTCGACGCTGCTGCATCTCGGTCCCGGCCTCGCCAACGGCCTTGCCAATCTGCACAATGCCAAGAAGGCGAATTCCGGCATCGTCAACATCGTCGGCCAGCACGCGGTCTACCATATCGGCTTCAACGCGCCGCTGACCTCGGACGTCGAGGGCCTGGCCCGGCCGATGTCGTCCTGGGTCCGCACCTCGCCGGATGCCAAATCGGTCGCCGCCGACGGCGCCGCGGCGATTGCCGCCGCCAAAAGCGCGCCGCCGCAGATCGCGACCCTGATCCTACCGGCCGACACCGCCTGGAACGAGGCCGACGGCATCGCGGAGGTTCCGGCCGAGCAGCAGCGCGCTAGCTATTCGCCGCAGGCGGTCGAGCAGGCCGCCAGGATCCTGCACGGCGACGGCGAGGGGACGCTGCTGCTGATGACCGGCAGCGCCTTGAGCGAGCAGGGCCTGGCGCTCGCCGAGCGCATCGCCAGCAAGACCGGCTGCACCGTGATGGGCCCGACCTTCCGCCCCAGGATGGCACGCGGCCGCGGCCGCTATTCGATCGATCGCATCCACTACGTGATCGAGAACGCGCTGCCGATGCTGGCCAGGTTCCGCCACATCGTGCTGGTCGAGGCCGACGATCCCGTGGCGTTCTTCGCCTATCCGAACAAGCCGAGCATGCTCAAGCCCGAGGGCTGCGTCGTCCATCGCATGACCTCCTGGGGCGAGAACTCGGTCGCCGCGCTCGAGGCGCTCGCCGGCGCGGTGAAAGCCAGCGCCAGGGACGTCAAGCCGCAGGCGTTGCAGGAACTGGTCAAGCCGACCGGCGCGCTCACCTTCGCCTCGATCGCGCAGGCGATCGCCTGTGCGATCCCCGAAAACGCCATCATGGTCGACGAATCCCTCACGACCGGCCGCGGCTTCTTCCCGCCGACGGCGGCGGCCGCCCCGCACGACTGGCTGCAGAACATGGGCGGCTCGATCGGCTTCTCGACGCCGCTGTCGATCGGCGCTGCGATCGCCTGTCCCGATCGCAAGGTGATCTGCATGGTCGGCGACGGCAGCGCGATGTATACGATCCAGTCGCTGTGGACCCAGGCGCGCGAGAATCTCAATATCGTCACCATCGTGTTTGCCAACCGCATCTACCAGATCCTGCGCGGCGAGTTCGACAATGTCGGCGCCGGCGAGCCCGGCCAGCGCGCCAACGACATGCTGCGACTCGACCGTCCGACGCTGGATTTCGTGGCACTGGCAAAGGGAATGGGGGTGCCAGGCCGTGCCGTCACCAATGCTGACGAGTTCAACAAGGCGCTGACTGAGGCCGTCGCCGAGCCCGGGCCGCGGCTGATCGAAGTCCAGATGTAAAGGCGGCGGCGCGCGCCAAAGGCCCGGAGCCACGATGCAGACCGAGCTGAACAAGGTGATCGCGGCGCTTCGGGACTTCTACGCCCACGAAGATTTTCTGTTCGAGAAGGATATCGGCGAGCGCGCGGTCACGCACCGCTTCGCCGTGTATGTGGAGAAGCAGTTCTCCGGCTGGTCAGTCGACTGCAACTACGACCGGCTCGGCGAGCGCACGCTGCATCTGCCGCACGGCGCCATCATCTCGACCGACGACCATTTGGGAAAGTCGATCTACCCCGATGTCGTCGTGCATCAGCGCGAGATCCCGAATAATCTTCTTGCCGTCGAGATCCGCAAGGCCAGCAACCACACGCCGCTCGAGCACGACCAGCACAAGCTGAGGGCGCTGACCGATGTGCATGTCTGGTTTCCCTACTGGATCGGCGTGCTGCTGGTGCTGGACAGGCACCACGTGACGATGTCGGAGGTCTATGTCAGCGGGCTGGTCGATGAGCCGCTGTCGCGCTGGTTCGGGGCGCGGCTGGAGGAATGCGGTCTCGCGGGCGCGCGTTAAGGCGTGTACTCACGTCAGATTGCGAGGACAAACTGGAACTCGCCCCGCCGGCCAGCATCGCCGGGTACCCCGCTCCCATCACTCTCAAGGTCGAACGTGAGCTTGTGGCCCGAAAGCGAAGTGACGGCGCCGGGCGCTGAGGTCGGCTCAAGTTGGCGCAGCGGACGGGAGTTGCTCGGCCAGAGCTCTTCGCAGTTTGACCTCAGCAGCAGACCTTCGTGAGTCCGGAACGACCCTGTCAATAATTCTGGCATGTGGTACTCTGCAAAATCCTAATCGCGGAGAGTAGCCATGAGGGCTGTTGAAACGTTCGCGATCTATGTGACGCCGTTTCTAATTCTCGGGGTTTTGGCGAAGCTCTTGTTGCGGCGCTATGCAGTCGATTTAATAGATGTTCAGGAACAAGCCGGGCCGAAGCGTAGAGCACGCAGAGTCTTCCTCTTGGGCGGCTGGCGTACCGAAAAATAGGCTCGCTAATTCATTTCGCGAATGTCGGCTGGTGGGCCCAACGCTGACATCGTGCATGTCGACTTCCATCTGAAAGCAAACCGGACGCGACCGGTTTATGATCGCCTGGCGCGGAATGACTTTTCGTTGAATTGATTTGTGCTGGGCGCGGCGCACCTCTACCGATCGGGAGAGCTGGACCACGAGGCCTGCCGCGTGATGCGCCCGGCCTCTGCATCATCGACCGTCGGCGCATTTCAATCTCCTTCGAGAGCAGGTGGACAGAATGTCAGGCCGGCCCACGATGTTCCCTGGATTGGTATTCTCAGTGCTCGTCTGATGCAGGGTCGTGCCTGTCTTGATGCCGGCAGGCTGCGTTGCGGTCGTGATAGGGCCCATCATGACGCAGCCGCAGCCAGCCATGTGATCTCTGACACAGTTGGTAACCGGGTTCCGGTCTATCGTGATCAGGCTTGCACGCGCCGATCCGGCAGGCCTAGGCTTGGCCTCATTCGGATCGGGCAATTTTTGGAGGTTCTGATGCAGAGGTCATATTTGCTGGCCGCGACAGCGGCGCTGGCGCTCATCATGCAAACACCGCTCGCGCTGGCCCAGACCGCGCCCGCCGCGGCGCCAGCGGCGACAACCGCTGCGCCAGCAACGACGGCGGCACCGGCCGCAACCACCGACAGCTCCAGCCAGCCGACCGGCTCCAAGAAGAGCGCGTCGAAGAAGCCGGCGAAGAAGAAGATGACGCGGCAGCAGGAAATCGATCATTCGATCGACACAGGAACCGTGCCGGCGCGCTACCGCAGCTCGGTGCCCAAGCAGTACCGGCAATATATTCCGTTCGAGAAGCAGTAGCCGTTCGCATGACAGCGCAACGTGATGAGCCGTTGCGCCGCCGGTGCCGTCGAAGCATGGCGTTGGCCGGGGGCGGCTTCCGATCTCACACGCCCGGTGGCAACCTGCGAGAGCAGTGCCGGAGCATGATCCGGAAAAGTGTGAAGCGCTTTTTCCGACGAGATCATGCTCGAATAATAACCTGAAGCGCGATGATGATTCATCCCAATCTCATCGCGCTTTAGACCAGGCCGCGCCGGGGGGAGTGATGAGCGACGACATGAAGGATGCCGGCCTTGTGGCCATGATCAGCAGCATCCTCGAAGCCAACAAGCGCGCAGACAGTGTTGCACCGCCGCCGCTCACCGAGGGTCCGCCGACAGTGCCGTCGAACGGAACGGAAGCGGCTGTCGCGCCCATCCTGGAGGCGACATCGACCGGCCGAGAGGGTGCGCCCGACGCAGCGCCAGCCGCCGTCGAGCCGGTCGAGCAGCCCCAGAAAATCGTCACCACGCGAAATGGCAGGCAGTTGCTGCCTGCCGAAGCCATCGCCGATCTCGTGCTCGGCGAGCTGCGCAAGCTGGAGGGTTTTCCCGCGACCGGCGCCTCGGTCACGGTCTACGGCTACCGGCACTGGAACGCGATGATCACTTTCGCGCCGTTCTCGACCAGCTACCAGAACGCAACGCGGTTCCGCCAGGCCGTGCCGGACCTCGTCTTCAAGCTCCGTCGTTTCGTCGAACTTGAGATATAGTCTGGGCAACCGGCGGCGCCTGGCGTCGCCATTCCGACAGTTCGACAGGATTCCAAGTTGAGCGTTGCCTTTACCAAGGAAGAGAGCGCCGAAACCGCGTCCGAGACGCTGTTGCCGGATCGCCCGATCTCGCCGCATCCAAACCTCGTCACCGGAAAAGGCCTGCAGGTGCTGCAGACGCAGCTTCAACAAGCCCGCGAGGCCTATGAAGCCGCGCAAGCTATTGAGGACGTCAATGAGAAGCGCCGGCAATCGGCCGTGCCCCTGCGCGACGCCCGCTATCTGACCGAACGCTTACGCACCGCGCAGGTCGTTCCCGATCCGACCTCGACCGACACCGTCGCCTTCGGCAGCACCGTGACGTTCAGTCGCACTGACGGTCGCGTGCAGACCTATCGCATCGTCGGCGAGGACGAAGCCGACCCGAAGGCGGGGACGATCTCGTTCGTCGCGCCGGTGGCGAAGGCGTTGATGGGTAAGGCGGTCGGCGATGTCGTGGGATCGGGGGCGCAGCAGATCGAGATATTGTCGATCGCGTAGGGGGCGGCAGCATTTGTCGCCATCGGGACTCTCGTCGGTCTCTACGCGGCTTTGCCGCCGGAGCCGATGACTTGAAGCGCTCTCGCTCCTCGCTCTGTCATTGCTGTGCATGTTCACTAATTCGCTGATTGGATCGTTCCAGCGGAGGACGATCCGATGCGCGACAACAGCTATGACCGGACGATTGAGCGCAACTGGCGGCATCCCCGTCGTCCAGTGTCGTAGCCTCTTCCCGATGCGGCCATCATGCCGCTGCTTTGCCCGACGGGTCAATCACGAATTCGGAAAATTCGTAACCCATTGATCTCATTGAGGTCGGCTACTGTGCATGGGGTTGTTTTCGACTTTTTGGTCGACCGGCGACGAAAGACGCCATCCGTCGATGATCGTCAGCAACCGGCAAAGATTTCGGACGATGGATGGTGGGCGCACAAGGGATCGAACCTTGGACCTCTCCCGTGTGAAGGGAACGCTCTCCCGCTGAGCTATGCGCCCGGGACCATCATGCAGGCAGCCGGTCTTGCGGCCGGCTGGCAGATCGGAGCCCGCGATTTAGAAGTGCAGGCGAAAGGTGTCAAGTTTCCAGGCGCCGTGGGACCGGAAAACCTTCCGCAAAATCCGGTAACCGCAGAAGAAACCGCATTTCCGCGCGCTTACGCGCCCTGCTGGCGGGCGCGGGAGGCGTGGGCCTGCAGCGCCCGGATGCGCTCGGCCAGCGTTCCGCCGCCCTCGGGCAGGCTCGGCGCTGCCGCGCCATTGGTCACCGCGTCGTTGGCCGGGCGCGGCGCTGGCTTCGGCGGCTGGCCGGCCTCGGCGGCGAGCAGCGCCTCGATCGGCGAGTTCGGGCCTTCGAGCTGCATCGCGAGTTTTGCCACCTCGGCCGCGATGTCGTTGATGCGCTCGCGCAAGAGCGCGTTCTCCATGCGCTCGGTCGCCCAGGAGCTCTCGGCCTGCTGCTGGATCGCGTTGATGTCGCGCTGAAGCTTGGCGCGCTCGTCGCGTGCGGTGCGCAGCTGCTCCTCCAGCGCGGTCTTTTCCGCGCGCAGCGTCTCCATGGCCGCCGACGATCTGCCGCCGCTCAAGGCTGCGATCTCGACGCGCAGCTCCTTGATGGTGCGTTCGTCGCCCTCGTGGATCTGGCGGAGCTGGTTGTTCTCATAGTCGCGCTCGGCGAGCAGCTTGCCCTGGGTGGCGAGGCGGCCTTCGAGGTCGGCGACGCGGCCCGACAGCATCTCGGCTTCCTTGACCTGCTCGATGAGCTGGCGATCGAGCTCGGTGACGCGCTGGCTCAGATTCTCGACCCGGCCGCGGGCCTCGCCGAGCTCGCGCGAGGCGGTCTCGGATTCGGTCCGCTCCTGCGCGAGGCGCGCCTGGGTGGCGGCAAATTCCTTCTCGGCATCGCCGACGCGGTTCTTCAGCTCTTCGATCTGCGCGCGCACCGCGACCAGCTCGACCTGGCGGCTCTCCGCCATGATCGAGCGGTCGGACAGTTCGGAATTGATCTTTGCGAGCTCGGCCTGCTTGTCGGCCAGCGCGATCTCGGCCTCGCGCAAGGATTGGGTCTTGGCGTTGAATTCCTCTTCGGTGGCGCGGAGCTGCTCCTTCACCGCCTTCTCGCGCGCTTCGAGGGCGAAGATCGTGGCGTTCTTCTCGCCGAGCTCGATCTTCATGCGGTTGATGGCGTCGCTCTTCTTGCCGAGCTCGGCGAGCTGGCTCGTGGTCTTGCTCTTGAGCTGGTCGACGCTCATCTCGAGCCGCCGCGCCGACATGGCGAATTCGGCGCGGAGCTGGTCCTTGTCGGCCTGGATCTCCGCCATCGACAGCGGCGTTGCCGCCTCGAGCCGGCGCGTGGTCAGGCGCACCGCGCGGTTATGCACCAGCGGCACGATGGCGAGCCCGCAGAGCATCGAGAGCAGGAAACCGATCGCCAGGTACATGATCGGTTCGACCATGGGCCAGAACTCCCAAGCTTAAGGAAAAATTCACCAACGACCATGGCATGGGGCGCCGGCAAAAAGCCAGCCCCGGCCTGTCGTTAACCTTGATCCGTAACCGGATGGGAGAAGCAGACCCTAGAACGGGTTCCAGGTCGCTCGCGGGGTGTATTTGAGATAGCCGATATTGGCGCCCAGCCGCAGGCCGAGCCCGGAGCGGATCGGCACCAGCACGATGTTGTTGGCAGTGAGCGCCGTCATGCCGAAGCCGCCGATGATGTAGGCCGAGCCGTCGAGGCCGACGAAGCGCTGGTAGATCGCGTTGGTGGCGGGCAAATTGTAGACCAGCGTCATGGTTCGCGCGCCGTCGCCGCCCCAGTCGAAGCCGAGCGAGGGGCCCTGCCAATAGACGCGCAGATCGCCGGCGTTCTTGGTGTAGAGCGTCCCTTCGCCATAGCGAAGGCCGGCGACGAAGGCGCCGGAACCTTCCTCACCCAGGATGTAGCCGTTGGGAAGGCCCCATTGGCTGACCGCCTTCTCAATGATCGAGGCGAGCCCGCGCGAGACGTTGCCGAAGAAACGGTGGCCGGCGCCGACGAGCTCGTCCGGCCCGTAAGTATTGGGCGACGGGGTCCGTTGCGGCGGCGGCAAATCAGGTGGCGGCGCCTGCTGGGCTGAGGCCGGCACGATCCAGCCGATCATCGCTGCAAGCACGAGCGCAGCAAGGCGTGATGCGAAAGTCATAAAAGAACCCCTGGTATCGAAACCGGTCGCTTCCTTAACCTGGCGCCAACAGGCGCGGCCCTAGGTTGCGCCGGATGTCCCCTCGACTCGGATGTTATCCGCAGCAACTATGACGGCACAACGGCAGGAAGATAGCCCTTTGCGCCCCGGAATTGCCTTGATCGGCCTCCTCGTCTGCCTGCTGTCGGGCATATCGCTCGCCTGCTCGGGGTTGCCGGCCGCGGCTGCCACCACCGAGCGGATCGTCGCCAATCGCTTCACTGGCGTTGCCATCGAGGGCTTCGACCCCGTCGCTTATTTCGTCGATGGCCGGGCCGTGCGGGGGACAGCAGAGTTCGAGGCGAACCTCTGGGGCGCGGTCTGGCGCTTCTGCAACGAGGGCAACCGGGCCTCCTTCCTGGCCTATCCCGAAATCTATGGGCCGCAATTCGGCGGCTACGATCCCGCCGATATCGCCCGCGGCGTCACCATCGCCGGCAATCCCCGCTTCTTCGCGATCGTGGCGCAGCGGCTTTACCTGTTCAGCCGGGAAGCTAATCGTGACGCCTTCGCCGCCGACCCCGAGCGGTTCCTCTATGAAGTAGGCAAGCGCTGGCCGGCGCTGCAGGAACAGCTCGGTCAGTAGCCCCTTACCGCCTGCGGATCGCCCCAGGCGATGAATTCCGGGATGATGAAGCCGCTGGCGTGCCGCTCGCCGAAGCGGAGCTCGCCGCCCCTGCCGTCGGTCACCCGGCCGCCGGCCGCGGTCACGACCGCAGCTCCGGCCCCGACGTCCCATTCGCAGGTGGGCCCGAAGCGGGGATAGATGTCGGCGCTGCCTTCTGCGATCCGGCCGAATTTCACGGCCGAGCCGCAGGTCTTTCTCACGGCATTGGGTCTGTCATCGATGAAGGCCTCGCTCTGGGGATCGCCATGCGAGCGGCTCACCGCCGCGATCCAGGGCTCACCCCGCGCCGGCAGCTTGCGGGTGTGGATCGGTTCGGCCGCACCGATGGTAGCACCGTCGAACCTCACGCGCTCGGCGCCGCGGCCGACGATGCCGCGCCAGAGCAGGCCGAGAGCGGGCGCGCTGACGATGCCCAGCAGCGGCACGCCTGATGTCACGAGGGCGAGGTTGACGGTGAACTCGTCGCGACCGGCGACGAATTCCTTGGTGCCGTCGAGCGGATCGATCAGGAAGAAGCTGGCCTCAAACGGCGGCGAGGCGAGCAGGGTCCGCTCTTCCGAGAGCGTCGGGACGTCGCCTGCGAGCTGTGCCAGGCCCTCCGCGATGATGCGGTCGGCGGCGAGATCGGCCTCGGTGACCGGCGAGCCGTCCTGCTTGCCCTCGACCCGCATGGCCGCGCGGTTGATGCCAAGGATCGCCTCGCCCGCCTTCACCACCAGCGTCGTCAATGGCGCCATCAGGGCGGATGCGCCTGCGCTGTCGATGATCCGCTTCACCTGCATGCCTCATTCATCGGCAATTTCACTTCCCCTGATTCGTCCGTGGCTTTATGGCCGCCTCGAATCGATCGCAAGCTAGCTGGCACTGGCTCGCGAATGTTAGAACGCACAGCATCCGTCAAGCATGCGTGATTCGCGGCGTCCAGCGCCGTGCAATTCCAAGGAACCCTCCAGGACCCCATTATATGTCTGACGCCTCGTCGCCCGCGACCGCTACTGCTCCCGATATGCTCGAACTCGCCGCGCTGCTGTGCTCGCGGGTCTGCCACGATCTCATCAGCCCCGTCGGCGCCATCGTCAACGGGCTCGAGGTGCTGGACGACGATCCCAAGCCCGATGACCGCGAGTTCGCGCTTGACCTGATTCGCAAGAGCGCCAAGACGGCCTCCGCCCGCCTGCAGTTCTGCCGCCTGGCCTTCGGTGCCGCCGGCTCCTCTGGCGCGCAGATCGATCTCGGCGATGCCCAGACCATGGCGCGCGGCCACATCGAGGATGGCAAGTGCTCGATCACCTGGAATCTGCCGCGGCTGCTGCTGCCGAAGAACCGCGTCAAGCTGCTGCTCAACATGCTGGTCGTCGCCCAGCATACGATCCCGCGCGGCGGCATGCTGACGGTCGATCCGATCGGCGAGGGCGAGACGATGAGCTTCCGCATCACCGCGACCGGGCATAACGCGCGCCTGCCGCAGAACATCTCCGAGCTGCTGAGCGGCGAGCGCGGCCCTGCTGCGGATGCGCATGCGATCCAGCCTTATTACACGCGGCTGTTGGCGCAGGCCTGCGGGCTCACCGTGACGCTCGCGCCGGAAGGCGAAGCCATCACCGTTACCGCTTCGTAAACAGCGCGTCGCGCTCGGCTCCTTTAGCGAATCTTTACGAGGCGCTTCGGCTTGTCCGGAGCGCCTTATCTCTTTGTTGGTTCCGTTCTTTTCCACATACTCAACCATTATTAAACGCTTTGCGGTGAAGCTGGCCCCATTCCGAAATGGCGCATCACGCCTCGTGCGCGCCCTTCCTGTATGAAGGCCTGTTTTCATGGATGATCTGTTGCGGGAGTTTTTGACGGAGACCGGCGAGAGCCTGGACACGGTGGACAATCAATTGGTGAAGTTCGAGCAGGAGCCGAACAACGCCAAGATCCTGGATAACATCTTCCGCCTGGTCCACACCATCAAAGGCACCTGCGGCTTTCTCGGGCTGCCGCGTCTGGAAGCGCTGGCGCATGCCGGCGAGACGCTGATGGGCAAATTCCGTGACGGCATGCCGGTGACCGGGCAGGCGGTGACGGTGATCCTGTCCTCGATCGACCGCATCAAGGAGATTTTGGCCGGCCTGGAGGCGACCGAAGCCGAGCCGGAGGGCAACGACCGCGATCTCATCGACAAGCTGGAAGCGATGGTCGAGCAGGGCATGGCGGCCATGTCAGCGTCGGCGCAGCCGATCGTGTCAGGCTCGGCGCAGCCGATGCCGTCAGCGTCGGCGCAGCCGATCGCGGCTGGCGCCGTTGCTGCTGTCGCTGAATCCCCGCCGCTGGTGCCGGACGCCCCGGCCGCCGCTGCGCCCGCAAAACAAATGACCGCGGGTTCGCTGATCGAGCAGAGTCTCGAGCGCCCGTTGCGTCCGGGCGAAGTCTCGCTCGACGAGCTCGAGCGCGCCTTCCGCGAGACCGCGATCGAGGCGCCGGTGCCCGTTGCCAAGGTTGAAGTTTCGACCGAGCCGGCTCCGGCACCTGTGGTCAAGGACGTCGCCAAGGAAGCTGCCAAGGAAACCGCAAAGCCCGCCGCCAAGGAGAAGGCCGCGCCGAAGAAGTCGATGGCCGACGAGGTTGCGGTTGAAGGCGACCGCATCGCCAACCAGTCGATCCGCGTCAATGTGGATACGCTGGAGCATTTGATGACCATGGTCTCCGAGCTGGTGCTGACCCGCAACCAGCTTCTGGAGATCTCCCGCCGCAACGAGGACACCGAGTTCAAGGTGCCGCTGCAGCGGCTGTCCAACGTCACCGCCGAGCTGCAGGAGGGCGTCATGAAGACGCGCATGCAGCCGATCGGCAATGCCTGGCAGAAGCTGCCCCGCATCGTCCGCGATCTGTCATCCGAACTCGGCAAGCAGATCGAGCTGGAGATGCACGGCGCCGACACCGAGCTCGACCGCCAGGTGCTCGATTTGATCAAGGACCCGCTCACCCACATGGTGCGCAACTCCGCCGACCATGGCCTGGAGACCCCCGCCGAGCGCCTCGCTGCCGGCAAGGGCGAGCAGGGCACCATCCGCCTGTCCGCCTATCACGAGGGCGGCCACATCATCATCTGCATCGCCGACAACGGCAGAGGCCTCAACACCGAGAAGATCAAGGCCAAGGCGATCTCGAGCGGCCTCGTCACCGAGGCCGAGCTGGAGAAGATGAGCGAAGCGCAGATCCACAAGTTCATCTTCGCGCCCGGCTTCTCCACCGCGGCCGCCATCACCTCGGTCTCCGGCCGCGGCGTCGGCATGGACGTGGTGCGCACCAATATCGACCAGATCGGCGGCACCATCGACATCAAGAGCGTGGCCGGCGAGGGATCTTCGGTCACCATCAAGATCCCGCTGACGCTTGCGATCGTCTCCGCCCTGATCGTGGAGGCCGCCGGCGACCGCTTTGCGATCCCGCAGCTCTCGGTGGTCGAGCTGGTGCGGGCCCGCGCCAACTCCGAGCACCGCATCGAGCGCATCAAGGACACCGCGGTGCTGCGCCTGCGCAACAAGCTGCTGCCGCTGATCCATCTGAAGAAGCTGCTGAAGATCGACGACGGCGCCGCATCCGATCCCGAGAACGGCTTCATCGTGGTCACGCAAGTGGGCAGCCAGACCTTCGGCATCGTGGTCGACGGCGTGTTCCACACCGAAGAAATCGTGGTCAAGCCGATGTCGACCAAGCTGCGTCACATCGACATGTTCTCCGGCAACACCATCCTGGGCGATGGCGCGGTGATCATGATCATCGATCCCAACGGCATTGCCAAGGCGCTCGGCGCCGCCGGCTCCTCGGCCCATGACATGGGCGACGAGACCGGGGCCCATCACATCGGAAGCGGCGAGCAGACCACCTCGCTGCTGGTGTTCCGCGCCGGCTCGTCGCAGCCCAAGGCGGTCCCGCTCGGGCTCGTCACCCGCCTGGAAGAGCTGCCGGCCGACAAGATCGAGTTCTCCAACGGCCGCTACATGGTGCAGTACCGCGAGCAGCTGATGCCGCTGGTCGCCATGGACGGCGTCGCCATCGCGACCCAGGGCGCCCAGCCGATCCTGGTGTTCGCCGACGACGGCCGCTCCATGGGCCTCGTCGTCGACGAGATCATCGACATCGTCGAGGAACGGCTCAACATCGAGGTCGGCGGCTCCGCCTCCGGCATTCTGGGCTCGGCCGTGATCAAGGGCCAGGCCACCGAGGTGATCGACGTCGGCCACTTCTTGCCGATGGCGTTCGCCGACTGGTTCACCCGCAAGGAGATGAAGCCGTCGATGCACGCGCAGTCGGTGCTGCTGGTCGACGACTCCGCGTTCTTCCGCAATATGCTGGCCCCGGTGCTGAAAGCGGCCGGCTACCGCGTCCGCACCGCGGGAGGCGCGCAGGAGGGCCTCGCCGCATTGCGCGCCCAGAGCTTCGACGTGGTGCTGACCGACATCGAGATGCCGGACATGAACGGGTTCGAGCTCGCCGAAGTGATCCGCTCGGACAACAATCTCGGCGCGATGCCGATCATCGGCCTGTCCGCGCTGGTGTCGCCGGCGGCGATCGAGCGCGGCCGCCAGGCCGGCTTCCACGATTATGTCGCCAAATTCGACCGTCCCGGCCTGATCGCGGCGCTGAAGGAGCAGACCGCGGGCGCCGCCGGCGCCTCCGAGCTGAGCCGGGCAGCGGCGTAATCAGCGGGATCAGGAGACACGCTTATGACCAAGAAGACCCAGTCCGGCGAAGGCGCCATGGTCGAATACGTCACCGCGATGATCGGCGGCCAGCTGTTCGGCCTGCCGATCTCCCGCGTCCAGGACGTGTTCATGCCCGAGCGCGTCACCCGCGTGCCGCTGTCCTCGCACGAGATCGCCGGCGTGCTCAATCTGCGCGGCCGCATCGTCACCGTGGTCGACATGCGCGCCCGTCTCGGGCTGCTCAGGGCCGAGGACGGCAAGGTGCCGATGGCGGTCGGCGTCGACCTGCGCGGCGAATCCTATGGCCTGCTCATCGACCAGATCGGCGAGGTGCTGCGCCTGCCCGAGGCCGGCATGGAAGAGAACCCCGTCAACCTCGACCCCCGCATGGCCAAGCTCGCCGGCGGCGTCCACCGCCTCGACCGTCAGCTCATGGTCGTCCTCGACGTCGATCGCGTCCTCGAACTCGCGCCCGAGATGATGGCGGCCTGATACGGCGGCCTCGCCGCCGACGTACCTGCAATAGGAAATGCCCCCCGCAAAGGGGAGGAAGCAGAGGTTCACATGCGAACTTGTCTCGTGGTCGATGATTCCAGCGTCATCCGCAAGGTTGCGCGCCGGATCCTGGAGGGCCTCGATTTCCAGATCCTCGAAGCCGAGGACGGTGAGAAGGCGCTGGAGGCCTGCAAGCGCGGCTTGCCCGATGCGGTGCTGCTCGACTGGAACATGCCCGTGATGGATGGCTACGAGTTCCTCGGCCATCTCAGGCGGATGCCCGGCGGCGACCAGCCCAAGGTGGTGTTCTGCACCACCGAGAACGACGTCGCGCATATCGCGCGCGCGCTGCATGCCGGCGCCAACGAATACATCATGAAGCCGTTCGACAAGGACATCGTGACGGCGAAATTCCAGGAAGTCGGGCTCATCTGAGCGATCGCCCGGAGGCTGAACGGATCCTTCGGCACCGGATTTCAACTGTAGCCCTTCAGTCCGAGTTGGTGAGTAATGAGTGTTGCGTTCGCAGGTAATTCGGCCACGACGGCGTCGCGCGAGGCGGGGCCGCTGCGGGTGATGGTCGTCGACGATTCCGTCGTCATCCGCGGTCTGATCTCGCGCTGGATCGGCGCCGAGCACGACATGGAGGTCGCAGCCTCGCTGCGCACCGGGCTCGAGGCCGTCAACCAGATCGAACGCATCAATCCCGACGTTGCCGTGCTCGACATCGAAATGCCCGAGCTCGACGGCATCTCGGCGCTGCCGCAACTGCTGGCGAAGAAGCGCGATCTGGTCATCATCATGGCCTCGACGCTGACGCGCCGTAACGCGGAGATCAGCTTCAAGGCGTTGTCGCTCGGAGCGGCCGATTACATTCCGAAGCCGGAATCGACCCGCGAGGCGTCGGCCGCGGAGATTTTTCATCACGACCTGATCCAGAAGATCCGCCATCTCGGCGCGCGGCTGCGACGCAAGCCCGCAGTTGCAGCCCCGCCGCTGGCGCCCGCGAGTCCGGCTCCGGCTCCGCGCGGTCCCGTTGCACGGCCTGCCGCGCCCGCTCCGGCTTCCGCGGGACCCGCTGCGGCGTCGCTGGCCATGCGGCCGTTCTCCAATCAGGCGCCCAGGGTGCTGCTGATCGGCTCCTCGACCGGCGGCCCGCAGGCGCTGATGGCGCTCGTCACCGAGCTCGGCCCGGTGATCGACCGCTTCCCGGTGCTGATCACCCAGCACATGCCACCGACCTTCACGACCATCCTTGCCGAGCATCTGGCGCGTTCGAGCCGCCGGCCGGCAGCCGAGGCGGTCGACGGCGAGCTGGTGAAGCCGGGACGGATCTATCTCGCGCCCGGCGGCAAGCACATGCGCGTCGTGCGCAGCGGCGCGGACACAGTGATTGCACTCGACGACGGCCCCGCCGTCAATTTCTGCAAGCCCGCAGTCGATCCGCTCTTCACCTCCGCCATCGACGTCTGGCACGGCAGCATCCTCTCCGTGATCCTGACGGGCATGGGCTCGGACGGTATGCGCGGCGGCAAGGACATCGTTGCCGCCGGCGGCAGCGTCATCGCGCAGGACGAAGCCTCCAGCGTGGTCTGGGGCATGCCTGGCGCGGCGGCCAATGCCGGCATCTGCGCGGCGATCCTGCCGCTCAACCAGATCGGCGCCAAGGTCAATCGCGTGTTCGCGGGAGACCGCTCGTGACGCCGGTCGACTACGACTATCTGCGCAAGTTCCTGAAAGAGCGCTCCGGCCTCGATCTCTCGCCCGACAAGCAATACCTGGTCGAGAGTCGGCTGTTGCCGCTGGCGCGCAAGGCCAACCTTCCCGGTATCCCCGATCTCGTGCTGAAGATCAGGAACGGCGACGGCCGGCTTGCGACCGACGTGGTCGAAGCGATGACCACCAACGAGACCTTCTTCTACCGCGACAAGATCCCGTTCGACCATCTGCGCCAGTCGATCCTGCCGGGATTGATCCAGGCGCGCGCGGCGCGTAAGAGCTTGCGGATCTGGTCGGCGGCGTCGTCGACGGGGCAGGAGCCCTATTCGATCGCGATGTGCGTGAAGGAGATGGGCGCGGCCCTCGCCGGCTGGCGCATCGAGATCGTTGCCACCGATCTGTCTCAGGAGGTGCTGGAGAAGTCGAAGGCCGGCGTCTACAGCCAGTTCGAGGTGCAGCGCGGCCTGCCGATCCAGCACCTGATGAAATACTTTACGCAAACGGGCGAGCTCTGGCGGCTCAATGCCGACATTCGCGCGATGGTGCAGTTCCGCCGGCTCAATCTGTTGCAGGACTTCTCCCATCTCGGCACGTTCGACGTGATCTTCTGCCGCAACGTGCTGATCTATTTCGACCAGGACACCAAGGCGCTGATCTTCGAGCGGATGGCGAAAGCGATGGAGGCCGACGGTACGCTGCTGCTGGGCGCTGCCGAATCCGTCGTCGGCATCACCGACGCGTTCCGCCCCGCCGCCGATCGCCGCGGTCTCTACCAACTCAACCCCGCGCGTTCGGGTCGTCCCATGGGCGGATTGATGCCCCAGCCGCTGAAGGTCGCCGCGGCGAGGTGAGTAGCCGAATTACTCGGCTACCGCGCAACGGAGCTTGCGCTGCGATGCAACATGGTCGTGGCCCTGATGAGTATCTAAAGGTTGTGCTATGCTGCCGATGGTCCCGCCCAACCGAGCGGGATTCCATTCCATCATGAACGAATTTTGAGGAGGGCATGCCATGCGAAAGTCTTGTGCCTCATACCTTTTATTGATTGCGGTTTCGTTGCCGGCGGCTGCTCGCGCCGGCGAACAAGTGCTCGAATTCAAGCTCGTCACCAAGCCGGTGGACGTGAAGGTCACCGAGGTCGCGAATGTCGAGGGGCAGACGGTCATGTCCGGCAAGATGTTTGGCGTCGCCATCTTCAAGGATGGTCGCATTGCCGTGAAGGATTTCGTCAACTCCAGTGATTTGCTCAAGGGCTCGGGGCCGATGTTCGGCTACAGCACCTACACCTTCGACGATGGCTCCTCGATCACGGCGCGCTACACCGGTGCGATCAAGGACGGCAAGGCAAAGGGCGAATATACGATCCTGTCGGGCACCGGGATGTACGCCAACGCGACGGGCACCGGCGGCTTCGAAAGTGCGAAAAGCGGCTTCAAGGGCGCCTTCCTGTACGACGGACGGTTCATCGTCAAGACACCCTGATCCGACGCGATAAACTTCGCGCTCGCGCGCCCTCACCGACGGGGGCGCGAGCGCGTCTCACAAAATCGCATGCGGCAGAAACCGCGAATGGTTGCCGGTGATCGGGCTCTCGTCCTCGCGGATCGACAGGCCGCACGGCGCGTGGTTCACCAGCCAGCTTCCAACCACCGGATAGAAGCCCGAGAAACTCGGGAGCGGTGCCAGAGCCTGCCGCACGAAACCTTCGGCGCCGTAGGGGCCGGCGTGTTCGTCGAGCGGCATGCCGCCGGACACGATCGTGACACAGGCCGGCGAGTGATTGCAGGATCATCGTTCCCCCATCGTGCAGCGACCATTTGTCGGCGGGAGGAGGATAGCGGTTCAACGGCGGGACGGCGACGAAGCCCGCCTTCGCGTCCCAAAAAACAAAACCCCGCCATTTGCGGCGGGGTCCAGGCTGGGAGGAGCGAGCCCGAAGAGTTCGCGACGTAAACCCAGGGATCAGGCGGGAATGCGCTCTTCGTGCTCGTGCGGCTCGCGCAGCACGTAGCCGCGGCCCCACACGGTCTCGATGAAGTTGCGGCCTTCGGAGGCGTTGGCGAGCTTCTTGCGGAGCTTGCAGATGAAGACGTCGATGATCTTCAGCTCCGGCTCGTCCATGCCGCCATAGAGGTGGTTGAGGAACATTTCCTTGGTGAGGGTCGTGCCCTTGCGGAGCGAGAGCAGCTCCAGCATCTGATATTCCTTGCCGGTCAGATGCACGCGCTGGCCGCCGACTTCCACCGTCTTGGTGTCGAGGTTGACGACGAGGTCGCCGGTCTGGATGACCGACTGGGCATGGCCCTTGGAGCGGCGCACGATCGCGTGGATGCGGGCCACCAGTTCGTCCTTGTGGAAGGGCTTGGTCATGTAGTCGTCGGCGCCGACGCCGAGACCCTTGACCTTGTCCTCGATGCCGGCGAGGCCGGAGAGGATCAGAATCGGTGTCTTGATCTTGGAAACCCGGAGCTGCTTGAGCACGTCGTATCCGGACATGTCGGGCAGGTTGAGGTCGAGAAGGATAATGTCGTAATCGTATAATTTACCGAGATCGACGCCTTCTTCCCCCAAATCGGTCGTATAGACGTTGAAGCTCTCAGACTTCAACATCAGCTCGATCGACTGCGCGACGGCGCTGTCATCTTCAATCAGCAAAACGCGCATGCCAGTTCCCCATAGTCGCCGCTCCTGGGCGTCAGGTCGGCCGCATTCGCGGCACTCAACAAAACGCCTTTGAACAACTGATTCGGATCCTGACAACAGATGGTTAACAAATCCTGATTCTGGAACGCAAGTCCCCCGGTGCAATTTTTGTCGAATCGCCCTAAGGTCTTGCGTGCGAAGCAGCTTTCGTCACCCAGCTCCGTTCAAGCTCCACTTTAAGAGACGGGCCTAACCGACTCCCGCGACTCAGCCTTCTTCTGAAGGGGAGTCACGCTCAGTCACAAAGACAGTGACGCAATGATTAATGATGCGGGTAAACACGAAGTTAAGCGCCGTTCAGAAATATGGCGAAACTTAAGGTTTTCACCGTGAAGTCCCGGGGATCGCAAGAGCGACCCCGGGGATCTCGCCAAGGCGACAACTATATGAAGGCCGTCATATTATGAAGGCGCGCTGCTGATGAGGGCCCCCCTATGAAGGCTCTGGCCGAACAGATCGGCGATATCGACGGCGTCAATATTTATGGCCGCGTGGTCGGTGTCCGCGGCCTGATGGTCGAGGTGGCCGGCCCGATCCATGCGATGTCGGTCGGCGCGCGGCTCGTGATCGAGACCGGCGCCAACCGCACCATTCCCTGCGAGGTGATCGGCTTCTCCGGCAACAATGCTGTCGTGATGCCGTTCGCCGGCCTCGACGGCGTGCGCCGCGGCTGCAAGGCCGTCATCGCCAATGCCGCCAATCTCGTGCGGCCGTCGTCGGCCTGGCTCGGCCGCGTCGTCAACGCGCTGGGCGAGCCGATCGACGGCAAGGGACCGCTGCCGCAGGGCGCCTCGCCGATGCCGTTCCGCAATGCGCCGCCGCCGGCGCATTCGCGCAAGCGTGTCGGTGCTCCGCTCGATCTCGGCGTACGTGCGATGAACACTTTCCTCACCTGCTGCCGCGGCCAGCGCATGGGCATCTTCGCAGGGTCCGGCGTCGGCAAATCGGTGCTGCTGTCGATGCTCGCGCGCAACGTCGATGCCGATGTCAGCGTCATCGGACTGATCGGCGAACGCGGCCGCGAGGTGCAGGAATTTTTGCAGGACGACCTCGGCGAGGAGGGCCTGGCGCGCTCCGTCGTGGTGGTCGCGACATCCGATGAGCCGGCACTGATGCGCCGCCAGGCGGCGTATCTGACGCTCGCCGTCGCCGAATATTTTCGCGACGAGAACAAGGACGTGCTCTGCCTGATGGATTCGGTGACGCGCTTTGCGATGGCCCAGCGCGAAATCGGCCTGTCCGCCGGCGAGCCGCCGACCGCCAAGGGCTATACGCCGACCGTCTTCACCGAGTTGCCGAAACTCCTGGAGCGGGCCGGACCGGGCCTCGGGGAGGGCGCCATCACCGCAATCTTCACGGTGCTGGTCGACGGCGACGATCATAACGAGCCGATCGCCGACGCCGTCCGCGGCATCCTGGACGGCCACATCGTGATGCAGCGCTCGATCGCCGAGCGCGGCCGCTACCCCGCAATCAACATTCTCAAATCCGTCTCCCGCACCATGCCGAAATCGGCCGATCCGCAATTCTGGCCCGTCATCCAGCGGGCGCGCCAGGTGATGGCGACCTATGCCGACATGGAGGAATTGATCCGTCTCGGCGCCTACCGGACCGGCTCCAGCCCGGAGGTCGACGAGGCGATCCGCCTGCACGAGCCGCTGGAAGCCTTCCTGCGCCAGCGCAAGGACGAAAAAGCCTCACTCGCGGACGGCTATGGCCAATTGGCTCATATCCTCGGGAATTTGGAAACGGAACGCTAACTTTGTCCGGTCATCATCCGATCCTGCAGAGTAGCAGAGCCGGTCTTGGCCCGAATCGGGCCTGTGGGGTGACCGGTATCGTCCCACGTGCAGCGGGGGGACTTCTGGGGAGTACGAGTCGATGAAGTCACGAGATACCCTCATCCGCCTGAAGAAGTTTCAGGTCGACGAGAAGCGCCGCCGGGTCACCCAGATCGAGACCATGATCGCCGATTTCCAGCGGATGTCGGTCGATCTCGAACGCGAGATCCAGACCGAACAGGAGCGCGCCGGGATCAACGATCCCTCGCACTTCGCCTATCCGACCTATGCGAAGGCCGCGATCCAGCGCCGCGAGAACCTGACCCGCTCGGCCGACGAGCTCAAGGGCCAGCTCGACGAAGCCAAGGCCGCGCTGGCCGAGGCTTTCGAGGAGCTGAAGAAAGTCGAGCTCCTCGACGAGCGCGACCAGGCCCGCGAACGCGCCGAAGAGAACGCCCGCGAGCAGGCCGATCTCGACAGCATCGGCCTGATGCGCGCCCGCATCGGCGCCATCGCCTGACGGCGCCGGCAAGCCAGACCACCGAAAAAATCTGCAAAACCCGGACCCGCAAGGTCCGGGTTTTCGTATCTGCTGTCCACAGTGTGGTGCGACGCCCCTTGGTGGTCGGCTTTGCCGCGCGCTATGGTGGTGTGAACGAAAGCTGTGCCAGCGACGGCGGTGCCCACCTCTCCCTTGGGAGAGGTCGGCGCGGAGCGCCGGGGTGACGGTCTTCCCGTTAGCCCTGCGCCCCCTCACCCGATTTGCTGCGCAAATCGACCTCTCCCCGTCGGGGAGAGGTGAAGAGAGCGACGACGAGGCTGCGCGTTGGGGGGCTGAATGCTGACGCCAGCAGAGCTGGTCGGGTTGATCGAGGCGGTGGCGAAGGGCGATCAGGCCGCGTTCGAGCGCCTCTACGCCGCCACGCGCGCGAAACTCTATGGCGTCGTGCTCCGTATCTTGCGCCGACAGGATCTCGCAGAGGAGGTCATTCAGGAGACCTACGTCAGGATCTGGAACGGCGCCGGCCAGTTCGATCCGGCCCTGTCGTCGCCGATCACGTGGATGGCCTCGATTGCGCGCAATCGGGCGATCGACATCGTGCGCAAGAAGTCGGAGGTCTCCATCGAGGAAGAGCCTCAGGCGATGGAGGTTGCGGCCGACAGTCCCGACCCGCTGGCGCGGCGGGAGATGACCGAAGAGTTGAAGCGGCTGTTGGAATGCATCGGCCGGCTCGAGCCGGACCGTCAGCGGCTCGTGCTTCTTGCTTATTACAACGGCTGGAGCCGCGAGCAATTGGCGGAGAAATTCGCCGCTCCCGTCAACACGGTGAAGACGTGGCTCCGGCGCAGCATGCTGGATATCCGGGAATGCCTCGGACTTTAGAGGATGATGAGAGTGGCAAGGACCAGCGCGGCAACGGCAGTCCACCTCTCCCCGTTGGGGAGAGGTCGGCGCGTAGCGCCGGGTGAGGGGCCGCAGATCTCCTCGCAGACCGTAATCCCTCACCCGGACCGCATCTTGCGATGCGCTCCGACCTCTCCCTCCGGGAGAGGTGAAGGGACGTGATGGCCTATTCGGAGGACCATATCGCGCTCGCCGCGGAATATGCGCTTGGTACGCTCGATGCCGATGAGCGCGCGCAGGTCGAGACCATGATGGCGGTGGACGAGGCGTTTGCCGCGGTCGTGCAGACCTGGGCCTATCGGCTCGGCGTCCTCAACCAGATGGTCGGCTCGGTCGAGCCGCGTCCGATCGTGTGGGAAAACATCAGGTCCGATATCGCGCGCACGGCGCTTGCGCAGCAGCCGCCCGCGCTTGCCGAGGCTCCGCCGCCGCCGCCTTCGCCTGTCCCGGAATTTTCCTGGCCTGCCACCGCGGCGTCGGAATTGCCGTCGGAGAATAGGCCGCAACCGGAGTCGCAGCCTTCCGAAGCGGAGCAGCCCGGGGCGGTGCGACCGGAGTCCGATGCGATTCCCGACATCGCTCCGATATTCATGCCGCAAGTCCATGCGCCAGATCCGGAAGTCGCGCGTGCGCCGCCGGCGCCGGCGGTCGACGACGACAATGTGATCCGTCTCGAGGGCGGCGTGAAGCGCTGGCGCTCCATCGCATCCGCCGCCGGCGCGCTTGCGGCCGCGCTGCTCGTCACGCTATCGCTTCAGATCTTCCTGCCCGACGCGCTGCCGGGGGCCTTGCGTCCCGCACCGCGCATCCAGACGGTCGAAGTGAAGACGCCGGCCGCGCCGCTCACCGCTTCGGCGCAATATGTCGCGCTGTTGCAGGGCCAGGGTGGCGGCCCCGCCTTCATCCTCACCATCGACGGCGCGACGCGCAATTTCACGGTGCGCAAGGTCGGGGCGACGCCGGAGCCCGGCAAGAGCTTCGAGCTCTGGCTGATCTCCGACAAGCTGCCGCGCCCGCGCTCGCTCGGCGTGATCGGCGCAGGCGATTTCACCGCGCGTCCGCTGCTCGCCTCCTACGATGCCGAGGTCGTCAACGACGCGACCTACGCTGTCACCGTCGAGCAGGCCGGCGGCTCGCCGAGCGGCCAGCCGACCTCGGCCCCGGTGTTTTCCGGCAAGCTGATCGAGACCGTGCCGCCGTCCGAGCCGCAGGCGCCCGCGACGAAATAGGCGCCGTACCCTGGATGGAGCGGCGCAATCCGGGACCACTGTCCCGCATTCCGCTTTGCTCCATGCAGGCTACGGGCGCTTGATCTGTCGCCGCCGTCCATCCCACCGTCGTATCCCTACAAGTCCCGCCGAATCCGGTCCTGATTTGAACCTCTCCGCAATTCGCGGCGTCAAATGCCCGGAATTTGAAGTCGCGGCGCCGCCGATCGTGATGGCGAAGAGGGTCGAGAAAATCAGATGGATGCAGTGAAGCCTCCCGGCATCTTCGTTCACCAATATACGGGACTGTCGCACGGTCCGGCGTTCGAGCATTGGCGCGAGCGGGCTTTCGGTGCCTGCGGCCTCGATGTCGGGCCGAGCCATGGCGACAGCATCGATTGCCGGCTCCAGATCAGCATGGTCGGCAACATCGCGCTCGCCATTCCGGAGGGCGCCTCCGCGCAATATTCCCGCACGCAGAGCCACCTCGCCGACGGCAGCGGTGACCTCGTCCTGATCGCGGGACGCGCAGGCCTCGTTCGCGTCGGGCAGAACGGCCACACCGTCGAGCTTGCGCCCGCGCAGATGGTGCTCGTCGACATGAGCGTCACCGGGACCGTCGGCCACACCGATGACGATCGTTTCACCACCATCCGCATGCCGCGCCGCGCGCTGCTCGACATCAATCCGCGCGCCGAGGACAAGCTGTCGCAAGTCCTCAGCGACGGCGCGGTCGCCGAGACCATCTTCCGCTATCATGCGCTCGCCGCCAATCACGCGCCGCATCTCGACGCAGTGGGCCAGCGCCTGACCGCGCAGCATATGGTCGATCTCGTCGGCCTCCTGCTCGGCACCGATGCCGAGCGTGCAAATCTCGCGGGCGGCCGGGGGCATGCGGCGGCGCGCCTCGACCTCATGCGCGCCGATGTGATGGCTGCGCTCGGCCGCAACGATCTCTGCCTGTCCGAGATCGCGACCCGTTCGGGGCTCAGCCCGCGCCAGGCGCAGCGCCTGTTCGAGCAGGCCGGCACGACCTTCACCGAGTTCGTGCTGGAGCAGCGCCTGCTCCAGGCGCGCAAGCTGCTCGGCGATCCCCGCGCCAGGGCGCGCAAGATCAGCGACATCGCGCATTCCTCGGGTTTCTCCGATCTGTCCTATTTCAACCGTGCTTTCCGCAAGCGCTTTGGCGCGACGCCGTCGGAACTGCGCGAGGCGTGAGCTGCGCGGTCGCAGTGTCCTCCATTGTGTCCCGATCCGCTATCGCTGAAAATTTCTTCGGGGATCAGCCACTCCGCGACGTTGCCGTGCGGGGCGCGGACCCACAACAGGGAACCATGACCGATCATCCTACTTACCCAGTGTGTCCGGGGCCGGGCTGAAAACTTATCCAAGGGATGTTCGAATGCTCGGCTTAATGATTCTGCTCGCTGCGGTTGGACTGGGTTTCGCCATTGGTTATGGGGCCCGAGGGGTTATCTCGCGCAAACGACGCGCAGAGCTTCTGGCCTATGCGCCCTATCTTCCGCCGCCACGTATCCAGAGCAACGCAGATAATGATGCCGCTCGGCGGTTGAGCCCGCAGCCAACGGCATCGGTCGTGACGAGGGCTGTATGGTCCGTCGCCGACAGCGTCAGCCTCGCACTTGCGCTGGATTTTGCCTTGGTGCTGTTGGTGATCCTGTTGCTGCCTCGCGCAGGCCTATGAGCACATGGCGCACAACGGATCGGGCGGGTCGGGATCGGCGGTGAGAGAGCCGCCGGGAGGTGCGGGATCAATTCTCCTCGGGGAGAAATTGCCCTCCGCGAGCCGCCGCGCGGCACGGTCTACCGGAACAACCGATCCGACACCGGCTTGTCTCACGGGCCACGTCGCCCGTGCTGGGGTCTTCCGTGGTCCCCGCCGGTCCCGTCGGTGGACAAGCCACTCAAATGAAATCGAGACCCAGACATGAGAAAGCGCCCGTGGGGGGCGGGCGCTTTCTGTAGTCGACTTGGGGTTGGGGTCGTCTACATATCCACGTGGCGACTTTGGGGGGCTGGTAAAGAGCCGCGTGAATTCACAAAACTCGTCAAATCTCCTTAGCGAACGAGGGACACGTTCGAGCTGGTGATAACGACCGGCTTGCCGGCCTTGATAACGCGGGCGGTCTGGGTCAGACCTTCATCCGAACCCGTTCGCGCCGTGATGCCGAAGCCCGCCACCGCGATCCCTGCGACCAGAGCCACGACCACGATTTTCAAATGGGTCGAGCGATCTGCGCTGTAGATCGAGTGGTTCATGGAAGGCTCCTGCCGCCATCTACCCGAAGTAGTCGCCAGCCCGTTCAGGCAGGTTCATGCTTCCGGTGCCCAACAACCTAGTATTGGCGGGATTCGTTCCCAAGAGACCATCACAAGAGCGTGAAATGACGTGAAAGGTCGCGATCGAAAGTGCCCATCGATCGTGCGTTTTTACAATTATTTCAAGGATGTAATTTGCTTGTAAGGCATCTCGTCGCCATTCGGGCGACAAGGGACCGGAAGCTGAAAAACCATTTGCCTGTGCCGAAAAACACACGGCTTCTTAAGACAAATCAGATGCTTCCGACCGTTTTCAACCTCGCCCTTGGGTGGATTTCGGCTTGCGACAGCACGGTGGTCTGGGCCCGGAACCGTTCCACCAGGGAACGGACGAACGGACGGATTGCCGCAGAGGTGACGAGCACTGGCGCCTCGCCTTCGCGGGCGGCGCGCTCGAAAGCCTCGCGCACGGCGGTCATGAACTCCGACAGTTTCGAAGGCTGCATCGCGAGGCTGCGCTCCTCGCCCTGGCCGATGATGGATTCGGCAAAGGCCTGCTCCCACCGCGCCGACAGCGCGATCAGCGGCAGATAGCCGGCGTAGGAGGTGTTCTGCGCGCAGATCTGCCGTGCCAGCCGGGCCCGGACGTGCTCGACCATGGTCGCGGGGTTGCGCGAAAAGGCGAGCGAATCGGCGATGCCTTCGAGGATGGTGGAGAGATCGCGGATCGAGATGCGCTCGGCGAGCAGGAGTTGCAGCACGCGCTGGATGCCGGAGACCGTGACCTGTCCCGGCACGATGTCCTTGACCAGCTCGCTCTGCTCCTTCGGCAGCTCCTTGAGCAGCTTCTGCACCTCGCCATAGGAGAGCAGGTCCGACATGTTGGCCTTGAGCAGCTCGGTGAGATGGGTCGAGAGCACGGTCGCGGCGTCGACGACGGTGTAGCCCTTGAGCGAGGCCTCCTCCTTCAGGCTGGCGTCGACCCAGGTCGCGGGCAGGCCGAAGGTCGGCTCGGTGGTGTGGATGCCGGGCACCTGCACCTGGCTGCCGCCCGGGTCCATGACCATGAACTGGCTCGGCCAGATCTTGCCGGTGCCGGCGTCGACCTCCTTGATCTTGATGATGTAGGTGTTGGCCTCGAGCTGGACGTTGTCGAGGATGCGCACCGCTGGCATAACGAAGCCCATCTCGACCGCGAGCGAACGGCGCAGCGCCTTGATCTGCTCGGTGAGGCGATCGGTGCCGTCGGGGCCGTTGACCAGCGGCAGCAGCGCATAGCCGAGCTCGATCTTGAGGTCGTCGATCTTGAGTGCGGCCGAGATCGGCTCTTCGGCCGCCGCAGCGCCCGGCGCACCCGGCGCTCCCGCGGCAGGCGCAGCCTTGGCGGCTTCCTCGGCCTTGGCCGTCACCCGGTTGCGGTTGCGGGCGTGCCAGGCCAGCGCGCCGGCGCCGGCGCCGAGCGCCAGGAAGGGGAGAGTCGGAATGCCCGGCAACGCCGCCAGCACCAGCATGACCGCCGACGACATCGCGAGCGCCTGCGGATAGCCGGAGAACTGCTTCATCAGCGCCTTGTCGGCAGCGCCCGAGACGCCGGCCTTGGAGACGAGCAGGCCGGCCGCGGTCGAGACGATCAGCGCCGGCACCTGGGTGACGAGGCCGTCACCGACGGTCAAGAGCGTGTAGCTGCGGCCGGCGTCGGCGAAGGACAGGCCCTGCTGGGCCACGCCGATGATCATGCCGCCGACGACGTTGATGAAGACGATCAGCAGGCCTGCGATGGCATCGCCGCGGACGAATTTGGAGGCACCGTCCATGGCGCCGAAGAAGCCGCTCTCGTCCTCCAGTTCCTTGCGCCGGTGCTTGGCGACTGCCTCGTCGATCAGGCCGGCGGAGAGATCGGCGTCGATCGCCATCTGCTTGCCGGGCATGGCGTCGAGGTGGAAGCGGGCGGCGACTTCGGCGATACGGCCCGAACCCTTGGTGATGACGACGAAGTTGACGATGATCAGGATCGCGAAGACGATGATGCCGATGACGAAATTGCCGCCCATCACGAAGCTGCCGAAGGCCTCGATGACGTGACCGGCGGCCGCCGTGCCCTCGTGTCCGTGCGACAGGATCAGGCGGGTCGAAGCCATGTTGAGCGACAGGCGCAGCATGGTCGAGATCAGCAGGACGGTCGGGAACGCCGAGAATTCCAGCGGGGTCTGGATGAACAGCGACGTCATCAGGATCAGGATCGAGAGCGTGATCGAGATCGCCAGGAACAGGTCCAGCACGATCGCCGGCAGCGGCAGGATCAGCACCACCAGGATGGTGAGGATGCCGAGCGCCAGCGCGATGTCGCCGCGCTTGAGAATGCCCACGATCTCGGTGAGGGAGGGGATGCCGGGCCTTGCGGCGCCTACGCCCTGTCCCGCGGTGACGTCAACCATGGTAGCTGCCTCCCCGCGCGACTGCCGTCCGCGCGCCCCAAACGTCTGCGCGGCGGCCGAAGGGCCGCCGTTCCGAAAGTGAGGCACCGCACTGGCGTCCACGGGGTTCCTCCCGTTCTACGCGGCCGACGACACTCGACTTCACCCGGCAATTTTTGCCCGGTGTATGGTTAGCAAAGGGTTAACGCGGGGTGGGGAAGAGGGGTAGGATAGGCGATTGAGCCTGTCATTCCGGGGCGCCCGAAGGGCGAACCCGGAATCCATCGGGCGGCGGAGTTGGTCGATGAATGGATTCCGGGCTCGCGCTGCGCGCGCCCCGGAATGACGGTTGAGGGGGAGTCCACCCTACCTCGCCCTCTCGATCTTCGTCACGGTATAGCCCGAAGCCGCCTCCTCGGCCTCGAAGGTCACCTTGTCGCCGACCTTCACCTGCTTCAGCATCGCGGGGTCCTTGACGCGATAGACCATCGTCATGGGTTCATCCATGCCGAGGCTCTTCGCCGGTCCGTGCTTGAGCGTGATCTTGCCCGCGCCCTCGTCGATCTTCTTGACCTCGCCGCTGATCGAGGCAGCCCCGGCCGCCAAAGCTTCTGTGACCAAGGCTTCTGTGACAAAGGCTCCAGTAGCAACGGCTCCAGTGGCAACGCTCAACGTCAGCACCAGCGCAGCAGTGATATGGATGATGCGGTTCATGAGAATCTCGATGGTGCGCGCGGGCTTTTTGGGATCGCCGGGCTCACCGACCGAAAAGGTCCCGTGCCCGTGCTTGTCGTGGCCGACGGCCGGTGCGGTCGACAGCGCAGCCAGCGCGAGGCCGAGCTTGATCGTCTTTTTCATCATGGTCTCCAGTTGATGATTCATCGAAGCGCTCACATCTTCATGTTCTTCATCGGCACGGCGTCCGGCTGCTGCCGCGCCGGCTCTGTAGCTGGCGCGGTCACTTCGTAGGCGACAGTGCCCTTCGGGAACCGGTAGGGGCCCGGATCGCGGTAGTCGTCGCGCGCGAGGTCCTCGCGGATCTTCATCACCGTGAACATGCCGCCCATCTCGATCGGGCCGAACTGGCCGGCGCCGGTCATCATCGGCAGCGTGTTGTCAGGTGCGGGCATCTCCATGTTGCCCATCGCCATGCCGGTCGCGCCCATGGCCATGCTGTCGGGCGCGAGCTTGCCGACAGCCTTGGCAAGATCCTTGCGCGACACGCCGATCAAGTTTCGCACCTCGTGCCCCATCGCGTTCATGGTGTGATGCGACTTGTGGCAATGGAACGCCCAGTCGCCGGGATTGTCGGCGAGCACGTCGAACACCCTGACAGCGCCGACCGGCACGTCGGTCGTCGTCTCCGGATATTGCGCGCTCTCCGGAATCCAGCCGCCATCGGTGCAGGTCACCGCAAAGCTGTGGCCGTGCAGATGGATCGGATGGCTGGTCATGCTGAGATTGCCGATGCGCACGCGCACCTTGTCGCCAAGCCGGACCGGCAGCGGGTCGATGCCGGGAAATACCCGCGCATTCCAGGTCCACATGTTGAAGTCGGTCATCTCGTTGACGTGCGGCAGATACGTGCCGGGATCGACGCGATAGGTGCTCATCACGAAGACGAAGTCGCGGTCGACCGGACGGAAGGTTTGATCGCGCGGATGCACGACGACCATGCCCATCATGCCCATCGCCATCTGCACCATCTCGTCGGAATGCGGATGGTACATGAATGTCCCGCTCTTCTTCATCTCGAACTCGTAGACGAAGGTCTTGCCGGGCCGGATGTGCGGTTGGGTCAGCCCGCCGACGCCGTCCATGCCGCTCGGAATGATCATGCCGTGCCAGTGCACGGTGGTGTGTTCGGGCAGTCTGTTGGTGACGAAGATGCGGACCCTGTCGCCCTCGACGGCCTCGATCGTGGGGCCTGGCGACTGGCCGTTATAGCCCCACAGATTCACCTTCATGCCCTCGGCGAATTCGCGCACCACGGGTTCGGCGACGAGATGGAATTCCTTCCAGTCGCCGTTCATGCGAAATGGTAGCGACCAGCCGTTCAGCGTGACCACGGGCCGATAGTCGGGGCCGCCAATGGGGTGCAGTGGCGGCTGCATCACCACCTTGTCCATGTGCGGGGCCTCCGGAATCGACGCCGCCTGCACGCGGCCTTGAAGCGCGGATGCGCCGACGAGCGCGGCGGTGCCCAAAAATCTTCGGCGGGAATACATCTCGGTCTCCATGTCAGTGGCCGGCATCGGCTGGCGCTGCCGCTGCGATGGTGGTCGGATTGTCACCGCCGGAGGCGGGCGTGCCGCCGCCGTTGACGGCGGTCTGCAGGTCGGACTGAGCGAGAAAGAATCTCTGCCTGGCATCGATCGCGCCGCGCAGCGAGGCCAGGCGCTGCCGCGCTTCGGTGAGCAGCGCAAAGATGTCGACCTGCATGCTGGAGAAACGCAGCTGCATCTCCTCGGTGATGATCTTGCGCAAGGGGATGATCTCGCGCTGGTAGTGGCTGGCGATATCGTAGCTGGAGCGATAGATCCGATAGGCATCGCGCGCCTCGGAGCGCACATTGACGGCGCGCTCGGTCAGGCGATTGAAGGCGAGATTGTAGGTCTCCGCCGCTTGCCGCACGCGGACCTCGCCGCCGTCGAAGATCGGGATCTGAAACTGGACGTCGAACCCGCGCTCACGGAAGGGCGCGCCTTCCGGATCCTGGGTGCGGCGAGAGATGCCGGCGAGATCGAGCAGCGTCACGAAACGCGTCGCCTCCGTGAGGTTCAGCGACTTCGCCAGGGCGTTCAGCCCCAGCCGCGCGATCTGCAAGTCGATGCGATGGGCCACGGCATCGGCTTCGATCGAGGGCAGTGCCTGCGGCCGGCGCGGCAGCGGCGGGAGCTGATTGGGTAGGCGGAAATCGAGGCCGCCGTCCCACAATCCCATCAGGCGTGCGAGCTTTTCGCGTGCGCTCGCGGCCGTCTGCCGTGCGGTGGCGAGATCGGCGGTGGTTTCGGCGTAGAATACCTGCTCGCGGGCCTGGTCGAGCTTGTTGAGCGAGCCGGTCTCGCCGAGCTTGACCGCGAGCTGCGCGGTCGATTCCGCCGTCGCTTTCGCGTCCGTCAGCAGCGCCACCATCTCGTTGCCGGCGACGGCGCGGACATAGGCGCGGCGCACCTCGTTGGCGAGCCGCAACGTCGCCTCTGCCGCGCGCAACTGGGCCTGACGGAACTGGTCGCGGGCGATGTCGGAGCGGAACGGCAAGGTGGCGAGTGCGAGGATGTCGCCGACCACCTGGCGCTCGACCTCGCTGGCGCCGCTGCCCGAGATCCGCGAGATCGAGAACACCGGATTGGGCGGCAAGCTCTGCTCGACCAGATCGGTCTCTGCCAATGCAAGCTCGTTGTAGGCGGCTTGCAGCCCCTTGTTGTTGAGCAGTGCGATCTGCACGGCGGTCTCGGCGTTGAGCGTGCGCGCCAGCAACTGGCTCACGCGCGCGTCGATCGCGTCGGCTCCCTCGCTCGTTTGTACGAAGGCGACGTCCTTGTCGATGGTCCGGCTCGTCAGATCCGAGACGGCTGTCATGCCGCCGTCGGGCGAGAACGCGGCACAGCCGGCAAGACCGAGTGAGCAGAGATTGAACGTCGCGAGAACGAGCAGGCGTCGCGCCCGATGGTCTGTCATGGCGCGCTCCTACCGGTCCTGCTTCGGCTGCGGCGTGACGGCGTCGTTGCGGCCGCGCCAAGGCGCCGGCGCCGCAGGCCGCAGGCTGATGTACGGCGCGATGGTCGACCGATAGCCGACTTGCGCGCCCTTCGCCGCCGGATCGGCAGGATCCGCGGCAGCGACTTGCGTGGTTGCCGGCATGCAGCCGGACAGCGCCAGCGCAATCGCGGCCAGCAATGGCCAATTGCATAGAAAGTGTCGTCCTCGCACCGCGGATGCGGCGGCGGACTTCGCTCCGGAAAGCGTAAGCATGGTTCGTCCCTGATCTGTCCTGAAGACCACAGGACCGCGCGCGCAGACGCGCGCACGGCCCGACGTCGTCGTGCGAGAATCAGGCGATGGGAGGACGGTAGTGCGGGGGCGGCGCCGCGCTGCGCAGGCTGGCCACGATCTCGGGCGAGCAGGCGGAAAGGAACTGATGCGGCTTGGCAAGGATCGGCAGATCGGTCGGCAGTGCGCTCACGCACATCATCGCGCAGCAGGAGCCGACTGTTCCCTTGCCGCCATGATGATGCGAAGCAGATGCGTCCTGCGCGGCGGTCTGGTGACGGGCATGGGTTCCGGCGTGGTCATGTGAGGCGCTGTCGTTCATGTGCCCGGGCGCCATCTGGTGATGCACCGGCACGGGATCCGCCAGCGCCGCCCCCTCGAGACACGGCGCCGGGCCATTGCCGCATGCGAGGCTTGCGGCCGGCGCGAGCACGCAGAACAGATAGGCGAGGGCAATGAGGCGCCCCACCCTGATCCGCATCGCTCGTGTCAATCGCAGCAACATTGCCGACATGCTCTTCGCGCGACAATGGCGCACACACTGATTGCAAAATAGTGACAAATCGCGCGGTCGCCAAGCTCCTTCTTACCGCAGCGCACCGCGCATGCCCAATATCGCGCCACCATGCTTGACCGCGTGACGATCCGCGGGCCATGGTCCGCCCGTGCACGCGCCAAATCATCCAGGACAAACACCTGCTTCCTTCACCCCTGATTCCCGTCAGGCCTGGGTGCGGCTGATTCTTGCACTTGTGATCGGCTCGATCGGCGCCGTCGGCATGTGGGCGGTGGTGGTCGTGATTCCGATCGTGCAGGCCGAATTCGGTGCCACGCGCGGCGCGGTGTCGCTGGCCTTCACGCTGATGATGTTCGGTTTCGGGCTGGGCGGCGTGATTGCTGGCAAGATCACCGACCGGTTTGGCATCGTGTCCGCAATGGCGATCAGTATCGCCTTCCTCGGCGTCGCCAATGTGCTCGCGGGGCTGTCGACCCAGCTCTGGCAGTTCGTGGCCGCCTACTTCCTGATCGGCCTCGGCACCTCGGCGACTTTCGCGCCGCTGATGGCGGAAGCCTCGCATTGGTTCGAGCGCTATCGCGGCCTCGCCGTGACCATCGTGGCGAGCGGCAATTATGTCGCCGGCACGATGTGGCCGCCGATCGTGAGCTGGGGCACGCAGGAGATCGGCTGGCGCCACACGCATATAGGCATCGGCATCGTCTGCGCCAGCGCGATGGCGCTTCTGGTCCTCGTCCTGCGCGCGCAGATCGGCGACGACCATATCCGCGATCACGCCAATGCGGCGCCGCCCCGCGTCGATCTCAAGCTGTCGACCAACACGCTGACCGTGCTGCTCTCGATCGCCAGCATCTCCTGCTGCGTCGCCATGGCGATGCCGCAGGTGCATATCGTCGCCTATTGCGGCGATCTCGGCTACGGCGTGGCGCGCGGCGCCGAGATGCTGTCTTTGATGATGGGCTGCGGTATCGTCAGCCGGATCGGCTCCGGCTATCTCGCCGACAAGATCGGCGGCATCCGCACGCTGCTGATCGGCTCGCTGGCGCAGGGATTTGCGCTGGTGTTCTATTTGTTCTTCGACAGCCTCGCCTCGCTCTATCTCATCTCCGCGATGTTCGGCCTGTTCCAGGGCGGCATCGTGCCGAGCTACGCCATCATCGTGCGTGAGGCGATGCCGGCGAGCGAGGCGGCGACGCGCGTCGGCATCGTGATCTTCGCCTCGGTGTTCGGCATGTCCTTCGGCGGCTGGGTGTCGGGTGTGATCTTCGACGCCACCGGCTCGTATGCGGCCGCCTTCGCCAATGGCGTGGTGTGGAACGCGCTCAACATCGGCATCGTCGTGCTGCTGCTGATCCGCTCGCGGATGGGCGCGACCAAGGCGGGGCCGGAGTTCGCGACGTAGGGAGTGTGTCGGCTCCTGAGGCTCAAACGGGCATCTTCTGATCGGCCGGAGCATTGCTCCTAGTGACCCGGAACGGACTTTGCCCAAATGCCCCATGCCAAAGGTTCGCGCTGGAACGAACCCAGTCCCTGTGCTCTGATTAGCCACGGAGTTGCACGAGGATCGGGTGATGGGCGGGCGAGTGGAGCGACGATTGGCGGCGATACTGGCGGCGGATGTCGCCGGCTACTCGCGACTTATGGGCGCAGACGAAGTTGGAACTCTGGCAGCCCTGAAGTTGCATCGAAGGGAAGTCATCGATCCGCAGATCGCTGCACATAATGGCCGCATTGTGAAAACCACTGGCGACGGCATGTTGGTGGAGTTCGCCAGTGCCGTAGATGCCGTGACATGCGCAGTAGCGATTCAGGAGAAGATGGCGGAGCGAGCGGCGCAACAGGCCGGACCGCGCATTCAGTTCCGAGTGGGAATAAACGTTGGCGATATTATCGTCGATGGGGGCGACATCTTCGGCGATGGCGTCAATATTGCGGCGCGCGTTGAGAATGAATGCGAGCCGGGTGGAGTGTATCTGTCGGACGATGTCTATCGGCAAGTGCGCGGCAAGGCGACGTTTGCGATTGACGATCTTGGAGAAAGATCGCTCAAGAATATCGATCAGCCGGTACGGCTCTACGGAATTCGTGTTGCAGGCGCTGCTCCAGCTGCGCACGTCGCGCGACCGGACGGCGCGCCGTTGTCGTTGCCCGACAGGCCGTCGATCGCTGTGCTGCCGTTCACAAACATGAGTGGTGATGCCGAGCAGGATTACTTCACTGACGGAATGGTGGACGATATCATCACCGGCCTGTCGCGCATAAACTGGCTTTTTGTCATCGCGCGAAACTCGACGTTCACCTACAAAGGCCGCGCTGTGGACGTGAAGCAGGTCGGCCGTGATCTGGGCGTACGTTACGTGCTTGAGGGCAGTGTACGCAAATTAGCCGACCGCGTGCGCATCACCGGCCAGTTGATTGATGCTTCGACCGGAGCGCACGTGTGGGCTGACCGCTACGACCGCAGCTCCGAGGACATTTTCGCACTTCAGGACGAAGTCGCGCTTTCTGTTGTCGGTGCGATCGCGCCCAGCTTGCGTCGCGCTGAAATAGACAGGGTCAAGCGCAAGCGGCCTGACAGCCTCGATGCCTATGATCTCGTCCTGCGAGCTCAATCTGATGTCGATTCCGGTATGCCCGAGCGGGTAACGAGAGCGCTAGTTCTTCTCGAGCACGCAATCGCCCTCGAGCCCGATTATGCGCTTGCGCACGGTAACGCCGCGATGTGCCACCATTGTTTGTTTCTTCGTGCGGGCCTGCAGGAGATCAACCGCGCTGCTTCCATCCAGCATGCAAGAACGGCCATTGTCCATGGTCAGGATGATGCTCTTGCCTTAACCCTTGCCGGGTTCTCCATGGGAATGGATGGACACGATCGCCTCGCTGCATTCACCGCATTGGAAGCTGCACTCGCGATCAGCCCATCGTCTGCGTTAACGTACATTCTGGGCAGTGTCATCCTGGCATGGGGAGGTGAAGCTGACCGCGCGATTGAATGGAGCGAACGGGGTATGCGGCTCAGCCCGCTGGATTCCTGGGCTTTCGCTGCGTTCGATGCGCAAGCAATGGGGTATTTCCACCGCGGCCGCTACGACGAAGCTGCGCAAGCTGCCTACAGATCCGTTCAGACCAACCCTGCGCACAGTATCACCTATGTGCAGTTGGCTGCGGCGCTCGTCAAGCTCGGCCGGCTGGAGGAAGCTAAGGCGGCCGCGACGCGGGTCTTGGAACTGCATCCCGCTTTTCGTTTCAGCCGCCAATTCTCAGGCGTCAACTGCGCTCCCGCACTTGCCGCATCCCTTGGCGATGCTCTTCGTGCCGCCGGGTTGCCGGAGTAGGCGTAGCAGTCGAGAGGCCCTTTGATGCTTTAGCCTCCTCAATGCGGCAGCGGGTCGAGGAAAGGAGTGTCGACCGCACTGACATAGAAGATGACGACCTTGGTCTCTCCGTCTGTGCGATTGTAGCCGGTCATCGGCACACCGGGCGGCTCGACCAACGCCTCGCCGGCCTTGACTGTGCGAGGCGGCTGACCGGCCAGCTCCAGTGTAAAGGCGCCTTCGAGCACATACACGGTCACGGGGTAACGGTGGGTGTGATAGATGGTCTTGTCGCCCGCCTTGAATGACGCGGTCATCACCCGCACCGACTGCTTGTCTTCCTTCGGCAGCCCCACAACCACTTGCTGCAGCACCAGATTCGGTTTGGCGATGCCATGAACATCGTGGTCCTGCGCGAGGGCTGCGGCAGTGCAGCCCAGCCCGACTGCGGCGCCGAGGGCGAGGTGAGGGCGCATCTTCAATCTCCATTGCAAGGTCGCGGATGCAGACTAGGAGCAGTCGTTCAGGCCCGGGAGCCGCAACATTGCGGGTGGCGGCCACAGGAGTGCATAATCCGCTCATGTTCGACTGGAACGACCTCAAATATTTCCTGGCGGTCGCCCGCCACGGCAGCACCATTGCCGCCGGCAAGGCGCTCGGTCTCAGCCAGTCGACCGTGCATCGCCGGCTCGATGAACTCGAACGGCGGCTCGGCCGCGCGCTGGTGATGCGTCAGCAGAGCGGTTACCGCCTGACGGAATTCGGCCAGGCGATGTTGCCGTATGCCGAACGCGTTGAGGCAACCATCGTCGATTTCACGCGGCGGGCCGGCGACGTCGAGCAGGATATGAAAGGCGTGATCCGCGTCACCTGCCCGGAGCCGATCGTTGCTCGGCTAACGCAATCCGGCCTGATCGAGGCTTTTCAGGCGCAGCATCCCTCGCTCCGGGTCGAGTTCGTGATGAGCGACCGCTATCTCGACCTGTCGAAGGGCGAAGTCGACGTCGCGTTTCGCTCCGGCGACACCGATGATGAATTGGTCGGGCGAAAGATCGCCGAGTCGATCTGGGCGGTGTACGCCGGCCGCGGCTATGTCGAACGGCACGGCAAGCCAGAGCGCATTGAGGATCTCGCCCGGCATGTGCTGGTCGGCCTGGACGACTCGCTGGCCAATCACCGTGCCGTCAAATGGCTAAAGGAGGTCGCGCCGGATGCCAGGATGTCGGCGCGCATCAACAGCGTGCTCGGACTCGTCTCTGCGATCAAGTCGGGAATTGGCGTCGGGCCGCTTCCGATCGCGCTTGGCGACGCTGAGCCCGACCTCGTGCGCGTGCTCGGCCCGGTTCCGGAATTGACGCGGAGCTGGCGTATTCTGACGCATCCCGATCTCAGGCGCGTGCCGCGGATCGCTGCGTTCTTGGACTTCATCGTGCTGCAGCGCGAGGCGCTGAAGCCCATCCTGACGGGATGATCCCTACCGCTTCCGCTTCGCGGCCGGCTTCACGGGCTTGGCGGCGGCGCGTGCCTTGGCCGTGGCGCCGGACTGCACACAAAGGCCATCGACGAACACGTCGAGCATGCGCAGCACAGACGACTGCCAGCCGGGTTGGTCGTGCATGTAGCACATGCCGACGAGCGCCCTGAGCAGGTCTTCCGGGCTGACATCAGCCCGCATCTGGCCGGCCGCGACGGCGCGGTCGAGCAGCGAGCCGATCGCCTTGGTGAGCCGGTCCATCGAGAACGCGGCGAGCTCCGAGGTGCTCTGGAACGTCAGCGCCAGCGCGGCCGACATGCCTTTCTTGGTGGCAACGAATTCGACGTTGGAGCGCAGCCAGCGCCGCAGCGCGTCCACCGGATCCTTGGCGCTTCGCAGATGCTCGGCAAGCTCGCTGAGCTGCTCGACTTCGCGCCGGTACACCGCCTCGAACAGATCCTCGCGCGTGGGGAAGTGCCGATAGAGTGTGCCGATGCCGACGCCGGCGCGCTTGGCCACGGCCTCCAGGCTCGCCTCCGGACCGCCCGCGTTGAACACGGCCTTCGCCGCTTCGAGCACGCGCTCGCGATTGCGCACGGCGTCGGCGCGGGGCTTTCGAATCTGGTCGGCGCGGTCGTCCATATCAGGCAATGTAGATCACGAATTGGTTAGATTGAACCTCGTTGAGCCCGTGCCGGGCCGCATCGCGTTGGTGGCGCACGGGCTTTCGACGAATTCCAGTATTTTCCGGTCGGCCCTTGTTAAACGGAGGTTGCCTCCGTATCTTCGCTTCGACGTTGGCCAGCTTTCTGCGTGGCCGGCGCCGATCGGCGGCGGCCACGGCGGTGGCGCTGCGCGATCGCTCATGTCCATACCTGATCGGAGCCTTATATGAACCACTCCATCAGCCTCACCGTGAACGGTGCGCGGCGCGATTTCGTCCTCGACGATCCACGCGTCACGCTGCTCGATCTCCTGCGTGAGCGCGTCCATCTCACCGGAACCAAGAAGGGATGCGACCGCGGCCAGTGCGGCGCCTGCACCATTCTCGTCGACGGCAAGCGCATCAACTCCTGTCTCGCGCTCGCCATCAGCCATGACGGCGCCGACATTCTCACGATCGAGGGCGTTGCACGTGGAGATCAGCTACACCCGGTGCAGGCCGCCTTCATCGCCCATGACGGCTTTCAATGCGGCTTCTGCACGCCCGGCCAGATCATGAGCGCGATCGGCATGATGAGCGAAGGCCAGGCCGGCAATGATCCCGAACGCGTCCGCGAATGCATGAGCGGCAATCTGTGCCGCTGCGGCGCCTATGCCGGCATCGTCGATGCCGTGCTCGACGCGCAAAGGCAGATGGATAAAACCAACCAGAGGCGCTCGGCATGAAACCGTTCGATTACGTCAGGCCCGCCACCATTACCGAGGCCGTTGCCGCCGCCGCCGAGCCGGGCGCCGCCTATCTTGCCGCCGGCACCAATCTGCTCGATCTGATGAAGGGCGGCGTCAGCCGTCCGAATCGCCTGGTGGACGTCACGCGTCTCGAGGGGCTCGATGGCATCGAGCGCCTCGCCGATGGCGCATTGCGCATCGGCGCCTTGGTGAGTAACGCCGACCTCGCGCACGACGCGGATTTCGCGAGGTCCTATCCCGCGGTCGCCGAAGCACTCCTCTCCGGGGCGTCCGCGCAACTGCGCAACGCCGCGACCGTCGGCGGCAACCTGCTGCAACGGACGCGTTGCGCGTATTTCTACGACACCGCCAGCCGCTGCAACAAGCGCGAGGCCGGCAGCGGCTGCGACGCCCGCGGCGGCGAGAACCGCACCCATGCCGTGCTCGGCTGGAGCGAGAATTGCATCGCCACGCATCCGTCCGACTTCTGCGTGCCGCTGGTCGCGCTCGATGCGATCGTCGAGATCGAGGGCAGGGGCGGCCGGCGCGAGATCGCGCTCGACGAGTTGCACCGCCTGCCCGGCGATGCGCCCCAGCGCGAGTCCGCGCTCGAGCCCGGCGATCTCATCGTCGCGGTGCGCTTGCCGCCGGCGGCAAGCGGCTTCGCCGCGCATGCGCGCTACCTCAAGGTCCGTGAGCGCACCTCCTACGCCTTTGCCGTGGTGTCGGCCGCGGCCGCGTTGCGGATCGAGGACGGCAAGATCGCGGAGGCGCGGCTCGCGCTCGGCGGCGTCGCCGCAAAGCCCTGGCGGGCCCGCGCCGCCGAAGACGTGCTCAGGAACGTCGCGCCCACGGCGGACGTCTTCCAGGAGGCCGCCCGGCGTGCGCTCGCCGACGCAAGACCGTCCGGCGACAACGCCTTCAAGATAGAGCTCGCGCGCCGCATCATCGTGCGCGCGCTGACCCTTGCCGCCGCCGGTACGCCCGCGCGCCTGCCTGCGCTGCCGGCCTCTCCCTTTGCCCCGACGTCCGGAGCCATCCATGCCTGAACTCAATCTTACCAGCGCACCCGCCCATATCAGGCACGGCTCGAACATCGGCCAGCCGTTGACCCGCCGTGACGGCGTCCTCAAGGTCACGGGCCAGGCGACCTATGCCGCCGACAATCATCCGCCCGGCATGCTGTTTGCGGTAATGGCGGTGGCCGGCATTTCGCGCGGCCGTGTGCTCTCGCTCGATATCGCCGCCGCGAAACGCCATCCCGGCGTCGTGGACGTCATGACATCAGACCACAAGCCGCCGCTCGCGATCGATCCCGAGATCAAGACCAGTCCGTTCGTGTTCCGGATGGAGGTGCTGCAGAACGACGAGGTCCGCTACGCCAATCAGCCGATCGCGGTCGTGATCGCCGAGACGCTCGAAGCCGCGACGGAAGGCGCCGTGTTGCTGGCGCCGCGCTACGAGACGCTGCCTGCGCTCATCGGCCTCGATGCCGGCGAGAGCTTTGTGCCGCCCGTTGTCGGCGTCGGCAATCCTGCCGAGCTTCACCGCGGCGATGTCGAGGCAGGCCTTGCCTCGGCCGAGAAGCAGATCGATGCCATCTACGAGACGCCGCCGCAATATCACAACGCCATGGAGCCGCACGCCATTGTCGCAGCGTGGGACGGCGACAGTTTGCAAATCGACATGCCGACCCAGGGCCTGATGCTGTCGCTGGCGCGCGTGGCCGAATTGTTCGGCATCGCGCACGACAAGATCCACATCCGCAGTCCGTTCCTCGGCGGCGGCTTTGGCTCCAAGGGCTTTTTGGCGGGACCGCAGACCCTCGGCATCATGGCCGCCAAGCTGGTCGGCAAGCCGGTCAAGCTGGTGCTGCGCCGTGAGCAGATGTATGGCCCGGTCGGCCATCGCGCGCCGACGCGGCAGCGCTTACGCATCGGCGCCGACGACGAGGGACGTCTGACCGCGCTCGATCATCATGCGCGGACCGTGTCGAGCACGTTCGACGATTTCTACGAGCCCGCGGCCGATGCCTCACACACGCTTTACGCGGCGCGGGCGATCCGCACTTCGCATGATGCCGTGCGCGTCAATACCGGCACGCCGCTGTTCATGCGTGCGCCGGGCGAAGCGACGGGCTCGATTGCGCTGGAGAGTGCGATCGACGAGATGGCCTGGGCCTGCGGCATGGATCCGCTCGCCTTCCGCCTGAAGAACTACGCCGTGGTCGAGCCGATCAGCGGCAAGCCGTTCTCTTCAAAGGCCCTGCGCGCCTGTTACGAGCAGGGCGCAGCGCGCTTCGGCTGGGCGAAGCGTTCGCTGCAGCCGCGGCAGATGCGCGACGATGCCGGCCTCCTGGTCGGCTGGGGCATGGGCACGGCGACCTTCCCGGCGCTGATGTTCCAGGCGGAAGCACGCGCGGCGATCCGGCGCGACGGCTCGGGCGCCATGGAGATCGGTGCGCATGACATGGGGCAGGGCGCCTGGACGGCGCTGGCCCAGATCGCCGCCGATGCTGTCGGCCTCGACATCGACCGCGTCGCGTTCAAGGCCGGAACATCAGACCTGCCCGATGCCGGCATCGCCGGCGGCTCCGCGCACACGGCAACCGCGGGGGCTGCGATCCACAGCGCCGGCGCGGCCGTGATTGCAAAGCTCGCCGATCTCGCCACAAACGACGAGCGGTCGCCGCTGTTCGGCGCCGGCAATGCCGGTGTGATCGCGCGCGGGGGAAGGCTGGTCCGGCGCGACGACGAGAGCCGCAGCGAGAGCTACGCCGAGATCCTCGCGCGCGCCGGCGTCGCCGAGGTCGAGGCCCGCGGTACCGGCGCGCCGAATCCTGCGGCGATGGAGGAATATGCGATGCATGCCCACGGTGCAGTGTTCGCGGAGGTGAAGGTCGATCCCGAACTCGGGCAGGTCCGCGTCAGCCGCATGGTCGGCGCCTTCGCGGCCGGCCGCATCGTCAACCCGCGCATGGTGCGGAGCCAGCTGTTCGGCGGCATGATCTGGGGCATGTCGTTTGCGCTGCACGAGGAGGCCATTACCGATCGCCGGACCGGCCGCATCATGAACGCCAATCTCGGCGAGTACCACGTGCCCGTGAACGCCGACGTGCCGCCGCTCGACGTGATCACCGTCGAGGAGCACGACCCGCACGTCAATGCACTCGGCATCAAGGGCGTCGGTGAGATCGGCATCACCGGCAGTGCCGGCGCGGTTGCGAACGCCGTCTGGCATGCGACCGGCGCGCGTGTCCGCAGATTCCCGATCCGGATCGAGGACCTGCTGTAAGGTGGATGCATCCGATTGAATCGATCGGCCGGGCTCGGTTCACCTCTCCCCGGCGGGGAGAGGTCGATTTGCGCCAGCAAATCGGGTGAGGGGGCTCCATACCAAATTGAGAGCGTAAACCCTCACCCGGGGCGCGGGACGATGCTTCGCATCGCCCGGGACGCGCCGACCTCTCCCAAGGGAGAGGTGATTTGCCATGCCGCGCCAACTCAAACTGATCGTATGGCACGTCAAAACGTCGGCGGCGTGCAGGCCGAGATTACTTCGCAGGGCTTGCCGCCGACGCAGCGGAAGCGGTGCGGGCGGCGGCTCTCGAAATAATAGGCATCGCCCGGGTTGAGGATGCGGCGCTCGTCCTCGACGGTGACCTCGAGCTTGCCCGAGATCACGATGCCGCCTTCCTCGCCGTCATGGACGAGGTGGACGCGTCCGGTGTCGGCGCCGGGCTCGTAGCGTTCTTTCAGGATCTGCAGGCTGCGGCCGAACAGATTGTCGCCGACCTGCCGATACGAAATCGGCTTCTTGCCGACTTCGCTCAGTTCCTCCGCGCGGTAGAAGATCTTGCGCCTAGACTCCGGCTCCAGTGCGAAGAACTCGGCGAGCCCCATCGGGATGCCGTCGAGGATGCGCTTGAGGGCGCCGACGGACGGGTTCATCTGGTTGGATTCGATCAGCGAGATCGTCGAATTGGTGACGCCGGAGCGCTTGGCCAGCTCGCGCTGTGACAGCTTGTGGCGCGCCCGGATGAATCGCAGCCGTCCACCGATGTCGACGCTCATGGGTCAAATCCCTGTTGCAGATGTTGCGGATCGCGCAAATATGGACCGGCAGCCCCAGTCAAATCAATGGCTTGCAGGTCGTCAGAAAAGGACTTGTTGCGCCTTTGAAGCCGTGCCTCTGCTACAGTGTCAGCACAGGAGCGCGGCCGTGACCCTTCATCAGATTCCGAACACCATCAAGACCGACTCGTTCTGGATGCCGTTCACGGCCAACCGGCAGTTCAAGAAGGCGCCGCGCCTGTTCTCCTCCGCCGAGGGCATGCACTACACCACCGTCGACGGTCGCAAGGTGATCGATGGCTCCGCCGGCCTCTGGTGCGTCAATGCCGGCCACGGCCGCAAGCAGATCGCCGCCGCGGTCGAGCGGCAGCTGATGACGCTGGACTTCGCGCCATCGTTCCAGATGGGCCATCCGCTAGCATTCGACTTCGCGGAGCGGCTCGCCGAGATCGCGCCGAAGGGCCTCGACCGCATCTTCTTCACCAATTCCGGCTCCGAGTCGGTTGACACCGCGCTGAAGATCGCGCTCGCCTATCATCGCGCCAACGGCCAGGCGAGCCGCACCCGCCTGATCGGCCGCGAGCGCGGCTATCACGGCGTCGGCTTCGGCGGCACGTCGGTCGGCGGCATGGTCGCCAACCGCCGCGCCTTCACGACGCTGCTGCCGGGCGTCGATCACATCCGCCACACTCACGATCTCGCCCGCAACGCCTTCGCCAAGGATCAGCCGGAGCATGGCGCCGAGCTCGCCGACGATCTCGAGCGGCTGGTCGGCCTGCACGGTGCCGAGACCATCGCCGCCGTCATCGTCGAGCCGGTGCCGGGCTCGACCGCGGTGCTGCCGCCGCCGAAGGGCTATCTGCAGCGCCTGCGCGAGATCTGCGACAAGCACGGCATTCTCCTGATCTTCGACGAGGTCATCACCGGCTTCGGCCGTCTCGGCACGCCGTTCGCCGCCAATTTCTTCGGCGTCACACCGGACCTGATGACGACGGCCAAGGGCATCACCAACGGCACGATTCCCTGCGGCGCGGTGTTCGCGAGCCGAAAGGTGCATGACGGGCTGATGGTCGGCCCGGAGAACCAGATGGAGCTGTTCCACGGCTACACCTATTCGGCGCATCCGACCGCCTGCGCCGCCGGCATCGCGACGCTCGACATCTACAAGGACGAGAGTCTGCTGACGCGCGGTGCCTCGATCTCAGAATATTGGCGCGATGCGCTGCATTCGCTGAAAGGTCTGCCCAACGTCATCGACATCCGCAATTGCGGCCTGATGGGCGCGGTCGAGCTGTCGCCGCGCGACGGCACGGTCGGTGCGCGCGGCTACGACGTCATGGTCGATTGCTTCAATCGCGGGCTGTATTTCCGTATGAGTGGCGACTCCTTCGCGCTGTCGCCGCCGCTGATCGTCGAGAAGAGCCACATCGACGACATCGTCTCGATCCTCGGCGACGCCATCAAGCGGGTGGCGTGATAATTGCTCCCGCGGTTCACGGAGTTTCTGATTGCAGCGGCGCTTGATGCCGCGGGAGTTTGACCAAGCGTGAAAGTCTTGATTCTCGGCAGCGGTGTCATCGGTGTCACCTCTGCCTACTACCTTGCACGTGCCGGCCATGAGGTGACGGTCGTCGATCGTCAGCCCGAGCCGGCGCTGGAGACCTCCTTCGCCAATGCCGGCGAGGTCTCGCCCGGCTACTCCTCGCCCTGGGCCGGCCCCGGCGTGCCGGTGAAGGCCGTGAAGTGGCTGTTGATGAAGCACGGCCCGCTGGTGGTTCGGCCGAAGCTCGATCCTGTCATGTGGGTCTGGCTGCTCAAGATGCTGCGCAACTGCACCAGCGCGCGCTACGCGGTCAACAAGAGCCGGATGATTCCGATCGCGGAATACAGCCGCGATTCCCTGCGCGATCTGCGCCGCGACATCGGCATTCAATATGACGAGCGCGCGAAAGGCACGCTCCAGCTGTTCCGTTACCAGGCGCAGCTCGACGGCACGGCGGAGGACATCGCCGTGCTCAAGCAGTACGGTGTGCCCTTCGAGGTGCTGAGCCGCGAGGGCTGTATCGCGGTCGAGCCGGCGCTATCAGGCGTGAAGGAGAAATTCGTCGGCGGACTACGCCTGCCGCAGGACGAAACCGGCGACTGCCACATGTTCACGCAGGCGCTGGCCAGGCATGCCGAAGCGCTCGGCGTGCGCTTCATGTTCAACACCGGCATCAATCGGATCGTCACCGACGGCGCGCGCGTCAGCGGCGTTGCGACCAGCGCCGGCCTGTTGCAGGCGGATGCTTACGTCCTCGCGCTCGGAAGCTGGTCGTCCCGCCTCGTGGCTCCGCTCGGCATTTCGCTGCCGGTCTACCCGGTGAAGGGCTATTCGATCACGGTGCCGACCAAGGACACCACCGGCGCACCGGAATCCACCGTCATGGACGAGAGTTACAAGGTCGCGATCACCCGCCTCGGCAATCGCATCCGCGTCGGCGGCACCGCGGAAATTTCCGGCTATTCGGACAAGCTCTACGATGCGCGCCGCGCCACGCTGGACCACTCGCTGACCGATCTGTTTCCGCGCGGTGGCGATCTCGCCAAGGCAACGTTCTGGAGCGGCCTGCGTCCGATGACGCCCGACGGACCGCCGGTGATCGGTCCGACGCAGTACGGCAATCTCCACCTCAACACCGGCCACGGTACGCTCGGCTGGACCATGGCCTGCGGTTCGGGACGCGTGCTCGCGGACATGCTGTCGGGCAGGAAGCCGGACATCGACGTCAGTGCGCTGACGGTGGACCGGTATAAGCACCGGTTTGGGTAGGATTCTCTCCGCGCGGATAGCTCCATCACCGTCACCCTGAGGTGGCCGCTTCTTCAGCGGCCTTCGAAGGACGACGGCCCGACTGCATCGGGGCCGTGCATCCTTCGAGGCTCCCGACGCGATGCCATTGCATCGCGCCACTCGCGCCTCAGGATGACGGGTTGAGAGTGTGTGCGCGGATGCAGGGAAAGCTTACGTAGCCGTCACGCAATTGACCCACAGCACCACGGCTTTCGCATCCCCAGCCGGATTGGAAAACCGGTGCGGCCTTCGGCTCGCGAATCGAAAACTGTCGCCGGTCTTCAGCAACCACGTCTCGCTGTCCACCGTCAGCATCATCTCGCCTTCGAGCACGAGGCCGGCCTCCTCACCGTCGTGGGTGTAGAGCTCATCGCCGGTGGAGCCGCCGGGCTCAAGATGCACCAGGAACAGATTGAGCCGGTTGTCGGCACTGGCCGGGCTCAGCAATTGCTTGGAGACGCCGGTGCGCCAGAGCTTCAGTTCCGGTCGACGAGGTCCGCGCGTCACCACCTGGTCGGACGCGCCGTCGGCGCTCGGGCTCGCGCCGAACAAGGCGGCGATACCGACGCCCAGCACGTCGGCGAGCGTAGCCAGCACGCGCAGCGACGGCGACGACATGCCGCGCTCGATCTGGCTGAGAAACCCGATCGAAAGCTCAGTACGGGCCGCGACCGTTTCCAGCGAGAACTGCCTGATGCGCCTGAGATCCCGGATGCGGCGACCGACGGCCACGTCCATCGCAGGCTCCGCCGGCCTGATGATGGCCTTCCGCTTCGCCTTCTTCGCCGGCTTCATGGCGGCCGGTTTGCGCAATCTTTTGCCACCGCTCACGTCAAACCGCTTCCTTCATGTGCATGAAAACCGCTTGCATCGTCCGCGAAAGTGTGACCAAATTTTCATATTAGTGAAAATAGGCCGAAACGGCTTGGCCCGCAACGTCTGATCACGACCTGCGCGAGCGCCGCCACCGGCCAGAGAAAGGGGGATGCGATGAAGCGTTTTGGTCTGGCCGCGGTCGCGGCACTTGCACTGGCAGCGGTGGTTCCGGCTTCGGCGCAGCAGGTGCTGAAGGTCGGCTCGACCCCGACGGGCATTCCCTTCACCTTCCTCGACACCAAGACCAACACGATCCAGGGCATCATGGTCGATCTCATCACCGAGGTCGGTAAGGATGCCGGCTTCAACGTGCAGATCGAACCGATGCAGTTCTCGGCGCTGATCCCCTCGCTGACCTCGAGCAAGATCGACATCATTGCCGCCGCGATGTTCATCACGGCGCCGCGCAAGGAGGTCGTCGATTTCTCCGATCCGATCTACAGCTATGGCGAAGGCCTGGTGGTGCCGAAGGGCGACACCAAGCCCTATACCACGCAGGACGACCTGAAAGGCGCGACGGTCGGCGCCCAGGTCGGCACCGCCTTCGTCGACGCGCTGAAGAAGTCCGGCCTGTTTGCTGAGGTGAAGGCCTACGACACTATCCCCGACATCCTGCGCGACGTGAACACCGGCCGGCTCAAGGCCGGCTACGCCGACTATCCGATCCTCGCCTACAATCTGAAGCAGGGCGGCTTCCCCGAGGTGCGCCTCGTCGATGGTTACAAGCCCGTCACCGTCGGTTCGGTCGGCATCGGCGTGCGCAAGGGCGAGACCGCGCTGCTCGGCAAGATCAACGCCTCGCTGGCGAAGCTCAAGGCCAACGGCACCATCGCCAAGATCCTCGATAAATGGGGCCTGAAGGCCCAGGGCTGATCGATAGCGTCCGATCGCTGAAGGCTGGCCGATGAAAGGCTTCTGGCACGACGCCGCCGAGTTCTTCCCGATTCTGATGAACGGCGTCGTGCTGACGATCGTCGTCACCATCGGCTCGCTGCTGCTCTCGACGGTGCTCGGCCTCGTCTGGGCGATGATGCGCGTGTCCGGCATCAAGGTGCTGTCGATGCTCAGCGCCAGCCTCATCAATGTGATCCGCGGCATCCCGATCATCGTGCTGCTGTTCTACCTCTATTTCGTGATGCCCGATCTCGGCGTCACGCTGTCGGCGTTGCAGGCCGCGGTTCTTGGGCTCGGCATCGCCTATTCGGCCTATCAGGCGGAAAATTTCCGCGCCGGCATCGAGGCGATCGACAAGGGACAGATCGAGGCGGCGCAGTCCATCGGCATGGGCTGGTGGCTCACCATGCGGCGCGTTGTGCTGCCGCAGGCCGTGCGGATCGTGCTGCCGCCCTACGGCAACGTCATGATCATGATGCTGAAGGATTCCTCGCAGGCCTCCACCATCACGGTCGCCGAGCTTGCCCTGCAAGGCAAGCTGATCGCGTCCTCGACCTTCAAGAACACCAGCGTGTTCACCTTGGTGGCGCTGATGTATCTCACCATGAGCATTCCGCTGATTTTGCTGGTCCGTCATTTCGAGAAGCGGGCGGGCAAGCGATGATCGAGCTGAAAGACGTCCACAAGAGCTTCGGCAAGGTCGAGGTGCTCAAGGGCATCACGGCGACCGTCGAGAAGGGCGAGGTGGTCTGCATCGTCGGTCCGTCCGGCTCAGGCAAGTCCACCATCCTGCGCTGTATCAACGGGCTCGAAAGCTACGACCGCGGCGAGATCGGCGTCGAGGGATTGAAGGTCGATCGCGATGCGCCGTCGATCGTGAACGTCCGCACTCAGGTCTCGATGGTGTTCCAGCGCTTCAATCTGTTCCCGCATCGCACGGCGCTGGAGAACGTCATCGAAGGGCCGCTCTATGTGAAGAAGGAATCGCGTGCCGCGGCATTCGCGCGCGGCCGGGCGCTGCTCGCTCAGGTCGGGCTTGCCGAGAAGGCCGATGCGCATCCGCCGCAGCTCTCCGGCGGCCAGCAGCAGCGCGTTGCCATCGCGCGAGCGCTTGCGATGCAGCCGAAGGCGATCCTGTTCGATGAGCCAACCTCGGCGCTCGATCCCGAGCTGGTCGGCGACGTGCTCGGCGTCATGCGCAAGCTCGCCGACGACGGCATGACCATGGTCGTCGTCACCCACGAGATGGGCTTTGCCCGCGACGTCGCCGACCGCGTGCTGTTCATCGACGGTGGCGTCATCGTCGAGCAGGGGGCGGCCAAGGCGCTGCTCAACCAACCCCAGCATCCGCGCACGCAGGATTTTTTGCGGCGTGTGCTGCATCCGCTCTGACCGGTCCTTGCCATGCCTGCGCGCCTGCCTCTGCCGCCTTCTGTCTACGCCGACACCGCCATCGCGCCGGTGGCCACGCCGCCGCTCGACATCGACAAGAATGTCACCGTCGCGATTGTCGGCGGCGGCTACACCGGCCTGTCCACCGCGCTACATCTGGCGGAGCAGGGCGTCGAGGCGCTGGTGCTGGAGGCACAGGAGCCGGGCTGGGGTGCATCGGGCAACAACGGCGGCCATACCAATCCAGGCTTGAAGCACGACCCCGATCAGATCGAGGCGGATTTCGGCGCCGAGCTCGGTCGTCGCATGATCGACTTCTCCTACGGCGCCACCAATTTCACGCACGATCTGATCCGCCGTTATCAGATTCCCTGCGAGGCGCGGCAGAACGGCACGCTGCGCGCGGCCTATACCGAGGCCAGCGCCGCCGCGATCGAAAGGACCGCACAGCAATGCATCTGTCGCGGCATGCCCGTGACGTATCTGAACCGCCAGCAGCTGCGCGAGATGACCGGCACGGACCGCTACATCGGCGCCATGCTTGATACCCGCGGCGGCGATCTGCATCCTCTCAGCTATGCCCGCGGTCTTGCGCGGGCCGCGATCTCGGCCGGCGCGAAGGTGCATGGCGAGACGCCGGCGCTGTCACTGCGCCGCGAGGGCAGCCGCTGGCGCATCGAGACGCCGCGGGCGGTGGTTCATGCCGACAAGGTCCTGCTTGCCACCAACGGTTTTACGGGCGATCTCTGGCCGGCGCTCCGCCGCACCATCGTGCCGGTGTTCTCCTCGATCGCCGCCACGGCGCCGCTCTCCGAGGCGGTCGCCCGTTCGATCATGCCGACGCGCTCCGTTCTCTATGAGAGCGGCCACATCACGGTCTATTACCGTATTGATCAGCACAATCGCCTGCTGATGGGCGGGCGCGGCCCGATGCGCTGGATCAAGTCGCCGCACGACGTTGCGTATCTCATGCGTTATGCAGAGCGGCTATGGCCGCAGCTGAAAGGCGTTTCCTGGACACATGGCTGGAACAGCCGGCTCGCGATCACCGGGGATCACTATCCCCATGTCCATGAGCCCGCCGAGAGCATCCTGATCTCGCTCGGCTACAACGGCCGCGGCGTTGCGCTGTCCACCGCGATGGGCGCTCAGCTCGCCCGGCGGCTGATCGGCGGACCCAAGGCCGAGATCGACATGCCGATCACGGGCATCAAGCCGATCCCGATGCATGCGTTCTGGCCGCTCGGCGTGACGAGCGCCGTGATCGCGGGGCGGGTGAGAGACCGGTTCGGAATCTGACAAGGCACTGCCGGGGCAGTGCCTTGTGCGTGCTCATCGATATCAGCAGCGACCCTGTTTCCACAGACCGGGCGGGCATCCCATGCCGCGCCAGCCGACCTTGCGTCCATGGCGCCATCCGGGCGGTGAGCCGTAATGATATCCATGTGCCATCGCGAAGGCGCCGTGCCCGTGCCCGTGGCCATGGCCGCCTTTGGCATAAGCAACATTGGCGAAGCTGGCCGCAACCACCAGCGACACCGCGAGAGCGAGTTTCTTCATGGGATGTCCCTTCTCCTGAACGAACGCATTTGTCTGCCGACTGAAACGGACGTCACCAAGGTAAGTTCCCTGCAAGTGTGGAGGAGTCGTGACGCTCAGGGCTCGGTCACCGCTTCGGCCCACGGTTGAAAGATTTCGACCGCGCCCGAATTCGTATCGCCTTCGCGCATCACGACGCTCGGGCAAGCGAACTTCATCGGCAGCGCCTGCACCTGCGTCTCCTGGTAGTCGAACCGCGCCGCCAGCATCTCGCGTGCCTCCGCTGGCAGTCGGGAGTCTCCGATCACGATCGCGCCTTCGCTGGCGTCGATGCGCGGCTGATGGATGGCGGCATCGAGATCCATGCCGAAATCCATCGCAAAGGACACGAGCTGCATCACGGAAGGCAGAATGCGGCGGCCGCCGGAGGCGCCGACCGCGAGACGCTTACCGTCCGTCGTTTCGGCGATCACGGGCGTGTAATTGCAAAGGCAGCGCTTGCCCGGCGCGAGCGAGTTGGTGGTGCCCGGCGTCGGGTCGAACCACATGATGCCGTTATTCATGGGAATGCCGGTGTGCGGCGTCACGTATTTCGAGCCGAAGGTGGAGAGCAGGGTCTGCGTCACCGCCGCCATGTTGCCGTGACGGTCGACCACCGAGAAATGCGTGGTGCAGGCCGGCGCGAGATATTCCGCGCCGAGCGAGCGCTTGCCGTCGGCATCGCCCATGTCGCCGAGCCGCTGGCGGTAGGCCGATTGCAGCGCGAGCGCATATTCGGCGTAGGCGTTCCCGTCCGGCGCGCTGCCCGGCTTCAGATTTTGCTGCAACCGCCGCAGCGCATGCGCCATGGTCGGTCCGGCCGTGAGCTCGGGCGTGGCAAACACCTTGCCGCCGCGATAGGGGATTGCCAGCGGCTCGCGAAGATGGGCACGGAACGCGGCGAGATCCTCGACCGAGAGCGAGCCACCGTCGGCCGTGATGTCGGAGGCGATGCTTCTGGCGAGATCGCCCTCGTAGAAATCGCGAGGGCCGCTGGCAGCGAGATGGGCCAGCGTCGCCTTCAGCTGGTCCTGCGGCAGCCGCGTCTCGGCCTTGATGCCCCAGGGCGCATTCGGCGGCAGCCCATCCTTGAGGAAGATGGCTGCGCTGGCGGCATACCGGCGGAGATCGGCGGCCGTGCTCGCGATCATCAGCGTCGTCCACCAGTCGACCAGCAGGCCTTCGCCGGCAATGGTCGCGGCAGGCTCGACCAGGTCCTTCCACTTCATTCTGGCGTGGCGGCGGTGCGCTTCTTCCATGCCGGCGACGACCCCCGGCACCGCGATCGAGCCGGGCCCGTGAATGTTGCGGTCGTCCTTCACCCGCGGCCAGGGAAACAGATCGGAGGCCGCGCCTTCGCCCGTAATCGGATAATCGGCGACGCGCAGGCTCTGCGGCGCGCACATGCCGTAGTCGATCACCTCGGTGCGATCTTCCTTGGCGCGGTAGAGCACCATCGCGCCGCCGCCACCCATGCCGCTCATCCAGGGCTCCAGCACGTTCAGCGCGAAGGTGGTCGCGACGATTGCGTCCACGCAGTCGCCGCCGGCCGCCAGCACCTCTGCGCCGACCTCGGCCGCCCGCCGCGATTGCGCGGCGACGATGCCGCCCTTGGTCTTGATGGCGGGTTTGCGGATGTGCTGGGTACGGCTGAACTGATGAGGCATGATGTCGTCTTGTGTGCTGCGTTGACGTCGAGGCCCCGCATTGGCGGAGCGCCCGGACAATGGCACATTGCAGCCAACGAGAACATCCAAAGGGAGACGCGACATGGCTGGTGTGAAACAGGCGCGGGATGGCGCGGTCGGGATCTTGACCCTCGACGAGCCGGCAAGCCTGAACGCGATGACGCCGGATCTGCTCGGCGCGCTCGCCGCCGCCGTCGCCGAGACGACGGACCGGAACCTGAAGGTCTCCGAAACGCTCGGCGAAGACATCGCCGCCGGCGTCATGCGCTTGTACTGGCCGGCCTTTAGGAGACGCGCAAGGCGAGGTTTACAGCGCGGTGAGGCGGCGACACGCTTTCTCGCCGTCATCGCCGGGCCTGTCCCGGCCGTCCACGTTCGATGCCACCGATGTCAAAGACGAGGATGCCCGGGACAGGCCCCGGGCACGACGAGTGGAGAAACCATTCGTGAAAGCGACCAAGTCGCGGCCTCAGAGCGAGCGGTTCAGCCGGCTGGCCTGATACTTGGCGCGCCATTTGGGGCCCGGCCCGCGCATGTAGTGCAGCTCGGGGCGGTAGGGGTCGCCCGCGACCCGCATCAGCGTCTGCAATTTGACGGCGAGGAAGCTCAGGGGCTGCCGGAGCAGACTCAGTGAAGCGATCAACATGGCATCACCTCAATGCGGCTTGCCGAGCATGGCGGTGAAGGGGAGGTCGAAAATCTCCTCGCCATCATCGTCGCTGACATGGATCACCCACTCGCGCCAGTCTTCGTTGCTGGGCGTCAGGATCATCGATCGCATGATCTGAGCGGCGCGGTCGCGCGCCTCGGTGAGATTGGAGACGGCGGCGCCATAGCGGTCGATCAGCATGCCCTCGGTGTTGGAGCAGTGAAAATAGACCTGGACCATATGCGCCTCCTGGTGGGAGTAACTCGGATGGCAAACCGATACCACCCGAAGCATTCGCGAAACATTCGGGTCGAGCCCGGTAAGGGAATTTACGGAGATTGGTCGGCACCGAGATCGTTACAGGTTTAATCACAGGCGGGTGATGATCAGCTGGACCGCGCTGAGGCTGTATGAAACAAGTTTCGCCGGAAATTCGGGGAGCCACCGTGAGTCATCTCACATTCTGGCGCGCATGCCGTCGCCTGCACCTGTTCGTGACTGCTGTCAGCGGCGCGCTGCTCGGCCTTACATCGGGAGTCTCATCCGAACCGATAAGGAAAAGCGGCTATGCCGTCGGCACGGAGACCTGCGGTAGCGGCGATCTCGCTTTTCAGGCATTCCAGCCCGACACCATCGATGGTCTGCGCACCGATGTCACCGGACGTCTTTACGTCGCGCGCATTCTCAAGGGCACGATCGCGCTGATGAAACCCAATGGCGCGGTCGAGCGCGAGATCGCGCTGAGGGCCAAGGAGCCGACCAATCTCGCCTTTGGCGGCAACGACGGCAAGACCGTGTTCGTCACCCAGCGCCAGGGCGGCTTCATCGAGTCTTTCCGCACCGATCAGCCGGGCCGCGAGCACTGCCTCCAGCGCGGGCGTTGCTGAGCTCGGCAGGCGCTCTGCTTCCAGCGCAGGTGCGATGCGGTGGGGACGGCATTCTTCTTGCTTGCATCTCGCCGCAGTGGGGATCAAGACATCCGTGGTACATGAGATAGCAGGCGACCACGGAGTGTTTGAGTGAAAGCCGTCCATACCGAACTGCATCGCAGTCATGACCCGCAATTCTTCCTGGTTCGCGGCGTCGTCAAGCGTACCACCGAGCAGCCGGAGCGTGCCGACCGGCTGCTCAAGGGGCTGAAAGACGGCAGGCATAAGCTGGTTGAGCCGACCAAGTTCGGGCAGGGGCCTCGCGCGCGCATTCACAGTCCGGAATATCTGTCGTTTCTGAGCGAAGCCTGGGACGCCTGGACCGCGCTCGGCGATTCCGGCCCCGAGATGATCGGCAACATCCATCCGGTGCGCCATGCCGCGACCTATCCGACCCACATCGTCGGCAAGCTCGGCTGGCACACCGCCGACACCGCAGCGCCGATCGGCCCGGGCACCTGGGCGGCCGCCTGTGCCGCGACGGACGTTGCGGTCACCGCCGCGCAGATGGTGATGGACGGCGAGGACGCAACCTATGGGCTTTGCCGTCCGCCCGGCCACCACGCCTATCGCGACATGGCCGGCGGCTTCTGCTTCCTCAACAACAGCGCGATCGCGGCGGCGCATTTGCGGCAGAAGCATGAGCGCGTCGTGATCCTCGACGTCGACGTTCATCACGGCAACGGCACGCAAGGCATTTTTTACGCACGACCGGACGTTTACACGATCTCCATCCATGCCGATCCTGTCGCGTACTATCCCTATGTGTGGGGCTATGCGCATGAGCGCGGCGAGGGCGCGGGCCTCGGCGCCAATCTCAACATTCCCCTGTCGATCGGCACCGGTGACGACGGCTATATGCAGGCGATGGACGTCGCGCGTAAGGCCATCGAATCCTTTGCACCCGGTGCCCTCGTCATTGCGCTCGGCCTTGACGCCTCCGAGCACGATCCGCTCAAGGGACTGGCAGTCACCACGCCGGGCTTCCGCCGCATCGGCCAGGCCATCGCCAGGATGGGCCTGCCGACGGTGTTCGTGCAGGAGGGAGGATATCTCTCGGATATTCTGGGCGCGAATCTGACTTCGGTGCTTGCGGGATTCGAAGAGGCAAGGTGAGGCGAGTCTTCACCTCTCCCTGCTTCAGGATGAGTCGCGATCGCCTTCTGGCATCGCGCAGGGTCTGCCATCGGACGGCTAATGCTTCATTTCACTTTACCTTGATTCGAATCGTGAGTTTCCAGCACCTTCCCGCGCGTCTATGTGTACCGGCCTGATGGCCATTTGAGCGCGCCCCATGCATTCCGTTGCCCTGCTGTCCGCCAGCTATGCCAAGGACATCGAACGCTTTTCGCTGCTCAGCGAGAGCATCGATACCTGGCTCTCTGGATACACGCGACATTATGTCCTCGTTAACGATGAGGACGTGCCGCTGTTCGAGCGCTTCGCTTCGGACAAACGGGTGATCGTTCCGGCCTCGCGCTATTTGCCGAAATGGCTCTTTGCGGCGCCACCCGTACTTCAGTTCATCAGCAAGCGGCGCGTCTGGTTGTCGCTGCTGTCGTCACCGGTCCACGGCTGGCACATCCAGCAGATCCTCAAGATCGCCGGCGTCCTCAACGCGCCCGAGCAGCGCGTCTGCATCCTGGATTCGGACAATCTGTTCTTCCGCGAGTTCGACATCGGCCAATATGCCGGCGGAGAGAAGACGCCGCTGTTCGTCACTCCGAACGACATCGGCGCTGACCACCCGTTGCATGGGTTGTGGCTGCGCACAGTTGATCAGCTTCTCGGTATCAGGGGGCGCTCGTTTCCCGCCGACGATTATGTCGGCAATGCGCTGGTCTGGGACAAGGACACCGTGCGCGCGATGACCGGTGCCATCAAGTCGGCGACGGGATTGAATTGGATTCTGGCGCTGTGCCGGAAGAAGAAGTTTTCCGAATACCTGCTCTACGGCCACTTTGTCGCGAACTCGCCGAAGCACCTGGCGACGCATCGCGTGACCGAGGGCAGCATCGCGGTCTCGCATTGGGATGACACGCCTCTCGACCGCCCGTCGATCGAAGCGATGATGCGTACAGCCTCGCCTGAACAGGTCGCTCTCTGCATCCAGTCCTATTCATCGACCTCGGTCGACGACATCCGGGACGTGTTTCGCCTCAGCTCGCGCGACCGTCACGCTCCGAGCCTGTCGCCCGATCACATGGACGATGCAGCCGAGCTCAACGTGCCGACGCGTAGCTGAGCCCTCACGCGTCCTTCGTGAACTTGCCGATGACGTCCATGAACGGCTTCGGCTTGAAGTCGCCGTCGAGCGGCAGGGGACGGTTCGGCTGCTTGTCCTTGCGGGCGAAGGTGCCGTTGATCCAGCTGTAGCGATCCGAGAGGCCCCAGGTCAGGATTGAGCGCACCGGTCCGCTGGTCGAGATCGCGGTGAGGAGATCGTCGACGCGCTTGGCGACAATGGCGTCGCGCTCTGCCGGATTGCCGGTCAGCTTCTGGTCGTCGACGTCGAGTTCGGTGACAAGCACCTCCAGGCCCCAGGAGCGCAGCTCGGTGACGAATTCGGCGAGCCCATGGCTGTCGATCTCGAGCTCGGCATGCAGATGCGATTGCAGTCCGACGGCGTGGAGCGGAACGCCCTGGTCGAGCAGGTCCATGATGAGGTTGCGATAAGCTGCGCGCTTCGCAATGAACGAGTCCTTGGCCGACTCGATGTCATATTCGTTGATCGCGAGCTTGACGAAGGGATCGGCCGCGGCCGCCGTGCGGAAGGCGAGCGGAATCCAGCCTTGACCCAGATGCTGCGTCCAGAAAGTGTCGCGGCGGTCCTTTGGACTGCGGGGATTGTCCGGGATCGGCTCGTTGACGACGTCCCACGAAGTCAGCTTGTCCTTGTAGTAGGAGACGACGGTCCCGATGTGATCGACATAGGCTCGCTCGACCCCCTTGGTATCCTTGATCTGCTTGGTCCAGTCCGGAATGTCGTGATACCAGGCGAGCGCGTGGCCGCGCATCGTCAGCTCGTTCTCCCGCGCAAAATCCAGAATTGCGTCGGCGCGCTCGAAGTTGAACGTGTGCGCGTTCGGCCGCAGCATCGGCCATTTCAGCTCGAGCACCGGCACCACTTGCGTGCAATAGGTGCTGATGGCTTCGCCGAGCCTGGGATCGGCCTGCAGGTCCCACAGCGTGGCGGCCGCGCCAAAGCCTGGATGGCGCTGGGTGAGCTTCGATGCCGGTACCGCCGACGCAGATGCGCCCGCCGCGAGGGCTGCGGCGCCGCCGAGAAGAAATTTGCGTCTGTCGAGCCTGGTCACGGCAGTCCTTTCCGAGCCAACGCACCATCGTACCAAGCGGCGCCCCGCGACGCCGGGGTTTTGCCTTGTTGGGTTAACCACTGTTGTTGGCAAGGCATGGTTTCGTTCCATGGTCGTGCCTTGCCGTTCAAGGAAGGGCAAATTTAACGCTAACGCGCGAAAGCGACCTCAAAGCTTCATTCGCCGCCCGATCTGCAGACTTATGTGACACTCTTGAACGATGCTGCGACGCAATTCGTTCGCCCCGCCAAGGCCCAATTGATGAACGGCCGCCACATTCGCAACACCGCCGCCGGTCCCGTGCTCGTATGCTGAACCGCCATTTCTCGATTTATCTCGTCGCCTACATTCTGCCTGCGGCGGTGGGCTTCTTCGCCGTTACGGCCTATACGCGGCTGCTAACGCCGGCGGAGTACGGCGTCTATGTCGTCGGCATCAGCCTCGCCGGCATTCTGGGCGCGATCTTCTTCGCCTGGATCAAGCTGTCGGTGGCCCGTTATCAGGCGATGTCGGCGGAGGTGGATTTTCGCGGCACGGCGATGGTCGCCTTCGCCCTCACCGTTGCGGTGCTCTGCGCAACGACCCCGCTGGTCTTTCTGGTCCGCGGCGACGTCAGTGTCGGGCTGCTGCTCGCCAGCATCTTCGTCGCGATCATGGCCAATGCAGTCGACGTCGGCCAGGAGTTCGAGCGCGCCAAATTGCGTCCGTACCGGTTTGCCGCGATCTCGATCGTGCGCAGCGTGTCGAGCGTCGGATTCGGCCTGTTCGGCATCTGGCTCGGCTGGGGTGGATTGGGGCTGCTTGCTGCGTTCGGCCTGGGATCGCTCACCGGAATCATCCTGAACCTGGTCGGCGACCGCACCAAGATCGCGCGCTTTCAGCGCAGCCAGTTCATGCAGCTGGCCCGCTACGGCCTGCCGCTGACGCTGGCCGGCCTCTCCGTCGCGGTCTATTCGGCCTGCGATCGGCTCATTGTCGCCTATTTGCTCGGCAAGGACGCTGCCGGCATCTTTGGCGTTGCCGCCGACCTGCCGCGCCAGTTCATGGTCATGATCGCCTCCAGCGTCGCGGCGGCGACCGTGCCGCTGGTGTTCCGGTCACTGTCCGAGAGTAGCAGCGAGACGACGCGGGAGCGGCTGACCGAGAGCCTCGAGCTCCTGCTCGTCGTCGTCACGCCCGTCGCGGTCTGGCTCGCGCTTGCCGCGGATCAGGTCGCCGGCACGCTCGTCGGCGTCGATTTCCGCGCCGGCGTCTCGGCGCTGCTGCCGATCCTGGTGCTTGCGCGCTTCTTCGGTATCGCCAATCAGTTCTACGTGCAGATCAGCTTCCAACTCGCCGAGCGGCCGTTCATGCTGGCGGCGCAATCCTTTCTCACGCTGGTGGTCAGCGTGATCCTGATGTTCGCCCTGGTTACCGGTTACGGGCTTTACGGCGGGGCGCTGGCGACGCTCGCGACCGAGGCGATCGGCTTTCTCCTTGCCATTGCCTTGATGCATCGCGCCCACCCGGTCCCGTTCGACCTGAACCGCCTCGTCGGCGTCGCGGCCTCCGCTGTGGCGATGGCGGCCGCGATCCTGGTTGCGCGATCGCAAACGGGCGGCACCGGCTTCGTGTCGCTCATCATCGTGAGCCTCGCCGGCGGCCTTGCTTATGGTGCGACGGCCTGGCTCCTCAATGTCGCCAATGTGCGGACGCTGTCGCTGCGTTTCCTGCGGACCTTCAACCGGAAGGCTCTGGGCGTCTAGCGCGCATCTGTTGGTCGTAGACCTCGCCGCCCGGCGGAGGCGGACATTCTGCCGCAGCGATAGACCGCCAGCTTCGGACCATCCCGGCCGTAACCGCCCTTCCGGCTGCGCAAGCCGTCGTATATGAGAGGTTTGTCGCCGGAACGGGCCGAATATCGCCACAGACGGAACGTATGGCGGCTGCGATTTCTTAATCCTGAGACCGCAATCTGTGACCGGCGCGAGCGAACTGGCATTTCGACCGAGGAATGGCATGAAAAACCGACTGACGACGGCGCGATCGATCTCGGCGATGCGGCGTTGGGGCCCTCCCGGACTTGTGACGCTGACGGCGCTGATGACATTTGCCGCCCTGAGCCCGGCCGGGGCGGCCAAGCACGCGCGCCAGCCGGCCGAGGAAGTGGCGCAGCGGCAGGCCGGCGAACCGATCATGGCGATCGTGTCGATCAAGAGCCAGCGGGTCACTTACTACGATGCCGACGGCTGGATCCTGCGCGCGCCGGTATCGACGGGTACCACGGGACGCGAGACGCCGGCCGGCGTCTTCGCCATCATCGAGAAGGACAAGGACCACCACTCGACCATGTATGACGATGCCTGGATGCCAAACATGCAACGCATCACCTGGAACGGCATCGCACTGCACGGCGGACCGCTGCCCGGCTATGCCGCCTCGCACGGCTGCGTGCGCATGCCCTTTGGCTTTGCCGAGAACCTGTTCGACAAGACGTATATCGGGATGCGGGTGATCATCTCGCCGTACGATACGGCCCCGACCGACTTCTCTCATCCCTCGCTGTTCGTGCCGAAGGCGGAGGCCATCGCGGCAGCGCCCGGCCGCGCCGACAAGCTCTCCGCGGAGGCCGAGGAGGCCATCCGGGCGGCCGATGACGCCAAGAAGGCTGCTTCCGCTGCCGCCAAGGAAGCCGCCTCGCTCCCCGCCAAGCTGCGCAAGCTTGAGCAGCAGAAGGCTCGTGCGGACCGCGAGCTCGCCTTCGCCGACAAGATGCTGGCGAACGCAAAGACCGATCAGGCCCGCGCCAAGGCCGACGAGTTGAAACAGAAGGTCGCGATTAAGGCCGCCGACGCAGCGACGCTGCTCGACGCCGCCAAGGCCGACGCGCAGCCGAAGCGCGATGCCGTCGTCGCCACGAAGGAGGCCGCGAAGGCCGCCGCCGCCAGGAAGGCCGAGGCGGTGAAGGCTGCGACCGACGCGAAGCTCGCGCTCGAGCCGGTCTCGGTCTACATCAGCCGCGCGACGCAGAAGCTTTACGTGCGGCGGAACACCCACAAGCCGGCGCCCGACGGCGGCGGCGAGGTATTCGATACCAGCATCGAGGTTCCCGTTACGATCCGGAATCCGGACCAGCCGATCGGAACGCATGTCTTTACCGCAATGGCCAAGACCGACACGGGCCTGCGCTGGAGCGTGGTCACGATCGACAACGGCGACGAGGCCAGGAATGCTCTCGACCGCATCACCATCCCGCAGGAGGTGTGGGATCGCATCGCGCCGACCGCGCTGCCGCGCTCCTCGATCATCATCTCGGACGAGCCGCTGAGCAGCGAGACCAATTACCGTACCGAATTCGTCGCGGTGTTGAGCGACCAGCCGCAAGGCGGCTTCATCACGCGAAAGCCGACCGCGCCTGACATGATCGCGAGCGACGACGGCTGGGACGACGGCGGTAACGGCTTCGGCTACTTCTTTCAGCAGCGCGATCCGTACGTACAGCCGGTCAATCCGCGCCGGCAGCGCGGTCAGTACCAATATTATCAGTCGACGCAGCCGATGCAGCGAAGCTGGTGGTAGTACGCAGGCCACACCTAGGGCCGCGGCCTGCAACTACGGACGCGCTTCGATCACCACAGCCTGAATCTTGCCTTCCACCGGTCCGGAGCCATGACGCGCCCGGATCGTCTCGGCGACGATGTCGGTCGCAGCCTGAAGCTTGCCGGCATCCCTTGCCTCGATCTCGCCGCGCAGCGGCGTGCCCTGGCAGAGGGCGAGGGCGACGTATTCGGGCGACGGCGCGCGGCTCGTTTCCGATCGCGTCTCGATCGAAATGTCGCGAAAGCCCGCACGCTCGAGGTCGGTTCTGATGACGGTCTTGTCGTAATAGCCGTGCGGCGTGCGGACCATGAAGCGCGGCGGGTCGTCGGGAAACAGTTTTCCAAGCGCGACCGTTGCTTCATGCGTGAGCACATTGTCCTCGATGCGATCCCAGACGTTGAACACGAACGTGCCATCGCCCTTCAGGACGCGTCTCACTTCGGCGTAAGCCTTGGTGCGCTCCGGAAAGAACATGGCGCCGAACTGGCAGCAGACCGCGTCGAATTCGGCGTCGCCGAAGGGCAGGGCCATTCCGTCCGCCTGGCGCCAGGTGATGCGATCGTCCTCCGCCTGACGCTGCGCGGCGACCGCGAGCATCGGCTCGTTGAGGTCGGTTGCAACGTAACGGATGCCGCGCGGCAGCGCCGCCGCCACGGCGCGGGTCAGCGCGCCGGTGCCAGCGGCAATCTCGAGCAGCACGGAGGGCGCGAGAGCTGCGATGCGTCTTGCGATGTCGTCGGCATAGACGGAGAAGATCAGCGGGACGAGATATTCGTCGTAGATTTTTGGAATCGAGCCGGCAAAGACCTTGTCAGTGGCGGACATGCCTGCCTCGCTGAAGGTTCGGACACGGGTGTATGTTACCACACATTCCGGCTCCACGGCGCCAGCAAGATCATCCTCTGGTCGAGCTTGTCTGGCGGCTGCGCTGCTTCGAGGCAGGACAGCAATCGCTTGCCGGTGAGGAGGATGGGTCTCGATTGCCGGCAAAGCGCTTGTTCTGACAGGGGCGTGTTCATCAGTGGACACTGTCACACAAGGTGCGAATCTGGTGCGCCCGCCGCCAAAGGCCGCGAACGAGGCCTGGACCGGTGATGCGCCTGCCTACGCTATGATGTCAGCGAGGGCGCGTCGTTGCGCTGCTGGATCAGCTCGATCTGGAGATCGCCGGAATTGGCCAGCGCAATGCTCATCTCCACGGTGGAGTCCCGGCCGCGATGGCGGAACCAGTCGGTCTTGACGCGGTCCATGTAGTACCAGGGGCCGACGCCCATCACCTCAATCCAGTGCTTCATCGCGGCCTGGATGTCCCGCACCACATATCCGTTCTGGCGCACCGCGCCGAAGATGCGGCTCATGCCCGCGCTCCACTTCTAATCCCAATCACTTCAGGGCTACCGCATATCACAGCGCAAGGCTGCCCGGCGAACTCGGCCGGAGACGACGAGCGGCGACATTCGCGCCTCGTTCGACCGCATGCCGGTCAAGCTCAACATCTTTCGCATGATGGCCCATGCCGAGGCCATCCCGGCGATGCGGCTCGGCAATTCGATCCTGCACAAGCAGAAGCTCAGCGCGGTCAACCGCGAGCTCTTGATACTTCAGGTCGCGCAGCTCGAAGGCGGCGCCTATGAATGGCGCCAGCATGTTCCGATCGCGTGGCTCGCGCAGTCGTCTAACCAACAAGTTGGCAAGATCGACTTGTCACGCGCATGACATGCGGGCGACATCCGCCCGTATCGTTTCCGGACAACCTCAGGACATGAAAACCACGCTGCTGAAATCCGAAGATGCGCACAATCCATGCAACTGGCTAGGTTGACGCGGCGGAGCCGCGGCACGATATCTGCGCTGATGCAGACCACAGCTCGAGGGCAGGATATGAATGCGCCAGACAACAATGCCCCCGCGCAAGCGGACAGCGTCGTCGACTGGCTGACCAACGGCACGCGCGACGAGCGCTTTATCGACGACATCTTCGCGCAAATGTGCATCCGGCTCCAGCAGGCGGGCATTCCACTCAGGCGGGCGACGCTTCACGTCCAGATCAATCATCCGCAATGGCTCGGGGCCCGGATGATATGGTCGGACGGTATGCGAGGGGCCGAGATCGCGCGGGTCGATTACGACGTACGCGAGCGGTCCGAATATATCGGCAGCCCCGCCAACGAGATTCATGACGGTGCCGCCGAGGTGCGGGAGAGGCTTGAACAGGAATCGTCTCTCGGCCGCAAGCATGCTCTCTACGAAGAGATGCGGACGCTTGGCCTGACCGACTACGTCGCCTGGCCACTGTACCACACGCTCGGCAAGCGGCACATCGTCACCTTCGCCACCGATCGGCCCGGCGGTTTCGATCAGGCGCATGTCGCCGCTCTCAAAGAGGTCCTGCCGGTGCTGGCGCTGGTCAGCGAGATCCGCATCAAGAACCGCCTGGCGCGAACCCTGCTGGAGACCTATGTCGGCTCCCATGCCGGCGAGCTGATCCTGGCCGGCGCCACCAGGCGCGGCACCGGCACGACGGTGCGCGCCGCGATCATGATCTGCGACCTCAGAGACTTCACCAAGATTTCCGACAACTGGCCGCGCGACGACGTCATCGACCTGCTCAACGATTATTTCGACGCGATGTCGGAGCCGATCGCGCGGCACGGTGGCGAGATCCTGAAATTCATCGGCGACGGACTGCTCGCCATCTTTCCGCTTCAAGCGCCCGACGCCTGCGCAAACCTGCTCCATGCCGTAACCGAAGCCCGTCAGGCCATGGCGGCCTTGAACGCGCGAAACAGCGCGACCAGCCGCGCGCCGCTGAACTACGGCATCGGCGTCCATGTCGGCGACGTCATGTATGGCAACATCGGGTCGGCCAGCCGGCTCGACTTCACCGTGATCGGCCCTGCCGTCAACATGGCCTCTCGCCTCGAAGCCCTCACCAAGCAGCTGGGACGCACGGTGCTGCTGTCACGCGACTTTGCGGAGCTCGTGGAGCGGAACTTCGAGCTGGAGCACGTCGGCAAGCACGAAGTGCGCGGCTTCAGCGAGCCGATCGAGCTGTTTGCCTATCAAGGATGATGGGCATGGCGGCCAGGCTGCGGTCGCCGTAGGTCGGAGGCGCGTTTCTCTCAAGCTGAGGCTCGTCCTGTTGCCAAGTCGGAAATGTGCAACTACGCTTCACTTCAAACAGCCCAAACGGTCGATTGGCCGCACGTACATGCCTAAATTCCTTCGCATAGGAGTCCATCAGTCGAACGTATCGGGTTACACGTCGAAGGCGTGGTGTGTTCGGCGGGTCGGATCGGTTGTATTCCTGAAGTGGGGCGCCGTTGAGGTCCATGGCGCTGGAGATGGGCGCAAGGTCTACTGGACGCGTCTGCCGCAGGAGAAGACGGTTCGCTGCGGCACGGCGCAGCGCGCCCAGGACTATGCCAAGGCCGCAATCGCCCGGCGCCGCAGCCATCGCTATGAACCGCTGGCCGGACCGATCGCGCTGCGGCGCCGATCCGCCGAGCGCAGCGCCGAGATCAAGCAGGCACTCGCCACCATCCTGATCGTCGATATCGTCCGCTCCACCGAAAAGGCGGCAAAGCTCGGCGATGCGCGTTGGACCAAGATCATGGGCCACTATTACGCGGCGGTGCGCAAGGAGTTGAAGAGCACGCGCGGCAAGGAAGTGGTGACGACCGGCGACGGCGTGCTGGCGACATTCAAGGCGCCGGCTTCCGGCATCCGTTGTGCGACCGCGATCCAAAAGGCGGTGCGCACGCTGGGGCTCGACATCAGGGTCGGGCTGCATGCGGGCGAGTACAGTGTGAGCGGGGGCGAGATGGTCGGTCTTGCCTTTCACATCGGCACGCGCGTCGCCGCCAAGGCGCGCGCCGGCGAAGTCCTGGTCTCGAGCGCGGTCAAGGACCTGATGGCGCAGTCGCCGATCCGCTTCAGGGATCACGGCGTTCACCAGCTCAAGGGCGTGCCGGCGCGATGGCGGCTGTACCGGGTGGAGGATTGAAGGGGATTGCCGAAGGGGCGAGCTTTGCGCGCGAAGCGCCGCAGGGCGTGAGGCTTGGACGGGCCGGTCGGTTCGTGCTCAAAGACAAGGAATGATCGTGCTCTCCATCATGGACGTTACCGCCGTACTGCTGACGTTGTCGGCGGTGTTCGGCTGGCTCAACCACAAATTCCTCCCCTTGTCGCACAGCGTCGGATTGCTCGTGATGAGCGTCGTGACGTCGCTGGTGCTCATCGGGCTGGACGCCCTTTTGCCGGGCCTGCATCTGCTCGATCAGATTTCGGACGGCATGCAGCGGATCGATTTCTCGGAGATCGTGGTCAACGGGATGCTCGCTTTCCTGCTTTTCGCGGGCTCGCTGCACGTCGATCTTGCCACGCTGCGCAGCCGCGCCGTTCCCGTCTTTCTGCTCGCGGTGTTCGGTACGATCAGCTCCACCGGCATCGTCGCCGTTCTGTTCTGGAGCCTCGCCGGCCTGGCGGGTTTTCCCCTCCCCTTCGCCTGGGCGCTGGTGTTCGGCGCCCTGATCAGTCCTACCGATCCGGTCGCGGTGCTGAGCACCTTGCGCAACGCCAACGTGCCGAAGGATCTTCAGGTCGAGACTGAGGGCGAGGCGCTCTTCAACGACGGCGTCGGCATCGTGCTGTTCACCATCCTGCTGCGCTTCGCCGCGTCCGGGGAGGGCATCTCGGTGTCGGTGCCGGAAATCGCCGAACTGCTCCTGAGGGAGGCCGGCGGCGGCATCCTGCTCGGCGTTCTCACCGGCTATCTTGCCTACTGTGCGATGCGCATGATCGACGACTATGCGGTCGAAGTGCTGATCACCGTGGCGCTGGTGACCGGGACCTATGCCCTGGCCTCCCATCTGCACGTGAGCGGTCCACTGTCGATGGTCGCAGCCGGCCTTCTGATCGGCGATCGTGGTCCGCGATACGCCATGAGCGAACGGACCCAGCACTACGTGTTCGCTCTCTGGAGAGTCGTCGACGAGATCCTCAATTCGGTCCTGTTCCTGCTGATCGGCCTCGAAACCCTGATCCTGCGCTTCGACCCGCGGACGTTGCTTTTCGCCACGGCGGCCGTGCCGATCGTGCTCTTCGCAAGATTCGTCGCGGTCGGCGTGCAGCCGATCCTGTTTGCCTGGACCCGCATGCTCTCGTGGGCCAACGCGCCGTTCCTGACCTGGGCGGGCGTGCGCGGCGGCATATCGGTGGCGCTTGCGCTTTCCTTGCCGGACAACCAGGCGAAGCCGCTGATCCTCGAAGCGACCTACGCCGTCGTGCTGTTCAGCATCATTATTCAGGGCTCGACGCTCGGGATCGTGGCGAGGCGCACCGTCGCCGCGGCGACGAAACCGGAGCATTGAGATCGAGTCCCGTGACGGCAGGCTGCGGCGCTTGGAACTCGTTGACGGGATTGGCTTCATCGCATTTGCCACCGCCCCGTTAAGGGCGGAGACACCAAGCCCCTTTACGGGTCCTTCGCCTCTCTGTCCTAGCCTTTGGAGCGGGCTGGGGAAAATTTTGATGGGCTTCTTCGCGCGGCTTCGTGACGCTTTCTCGGTGGGTGATGCGGCCGATCCGCTCGGCCGCTCGCTGCTCGTCGAGCAATTCCGGGTACTCCGGAAGCAGGTGCCGGTTCTCTACGCCGTGCTTCTGGTCAACAGTATCAGCGTAGGGCTGGTGCTTCCAAACACGGTATCGGCATGGCTGCGATTTGCCTTGCCGGCCGCTCTCCTGATGGCCTGCCTGTTTCGGCTGGCCCAGTGGCTCCGGCTGAAGAAGGCCGATTTCACCGCCGAGGAGGCATACCGGGAGCTTGCAAGGGTTCGTCTCGCCACGGTGCTGATCAGCTCCGGTTTCGTGATCTGGATCCTGGCGCTGTTCATGGTAGTCGATCCCGGCCTGCGCGCGTCGCTGGCGCTGCTCCTCTTCATGGGCTGCGTCGGGACCGCCTACTGCCTGGGCAGCTTCCCGCCGTCTTCCCGCCTGGCGATGCTGATTGCCGGCGCACCGATCGCCACGCTGCTGCTGCTCTCCGGCAATGGCATGCTGGTCTCGGTCGGGATCAATCTGCTGGTACTGCTCGTCCTGCTCGCCCGGATGATCAACACCAATTTCCGCTCGTTCGTGAAGCTGGTCGAGACTCACGCGAGGCTGTCCGAGGAGGGTGAGCGCGCGCGGGCCGCAGAGCACAACGCGACCGCGTTTGCGGAGCGCTTCGACAGGGCGCTCAACAACATGTCCCAGGGCCTTTGCTTCTTCGATGACGATCAGCGCCTGATCGTCTGCAACCGGCAGTATCTTGAGGTCTACGATCTGGATCCGAAACTGGTCTCGCCGGGCATGAAGCTGAACGACATCGTCGATCTCCGCTATTCGGTCGGCAGCGCTCCGAAGATGTCGAAGCAGGATTATCTGGTCTGGCGCAACAGCGTTCCGGTGATCGCCGAGAACTCGGATACGACCGTGGAACTGACCAACGGCCGGATCGTGCGGATCCGGCATCGCCCGATGGAGGGGAAGGGCTGGGTCGCGACCCACGAGGATATCACGGAGCGTCATCGAACCGAGATGGCTCTTGCGGAAGCCAAGGTCGCGGCCGAGCAGGCCGAAGCCGCCGCGCGCGCCGCTCACACCCATCTGACCGAAGCCCTCGACGTGGTCCCCGAAGGTCTTGCCGTCTTCGACAAGGAGGATCGGCTGGTTCTCTGGAATCATCAATACGCCGAGTTCTACACCGTGAGCCGGGACGCGCTTGCGGCCGGCGCGCCGTTCGAATCCATTCTTCGAGCCGGATTGGCCATGGGGCAGTACCCGGACGCCGCGGGACGGGAGCAGGAGTGGCTCACCGAGCGCCTCGCGCGCCACGCGCTGCCTCAATACTCGCACGAGCAGCATCTGGCGGGAGACCGGTGGGTTCGCGTCGAGGAACGACGCACCAGCGACGGAGGCAGTATCGGGGTCCGGATCGACATCACCGACCTCAAGCGCCGGGAAGCCTCTTTCCGGCTGCTGTTCGAAGAGAACCCGCTTCCGATGTGGGTGGTCGACGCGAGGACGCGCCACCTCATCGCCGTGAACGGTGCGATGTGCCGGCATTACGGCTATTCCCGCCAAGACCTCCTCGCCATGTCCGAACGTCAGCTCGCCCACGGTGAGCAACAAGAGGCCGAACGCGACTGCGAATTGCACGGGACCGCCGACGGCGAGATGATCGAGGTCGTCATCGAATCCCGGCCGCTCGTCTATGAGGGGCAGTCCGCCCATGTCTGCGTCGCCTTCGACGTGACGGAACGGAATCGGGCGCAGCAGAGAGTGAACTATCTTGCTTGTCACGACGCGCTCACGGAGCTGCCCAACCGGGCCGCTTTGGACCAGCATCTCGGCGCTGCGATCGAACGGGCGGAGATCACCGAGGATGGGTTCGCCGTGCTCTGCATCGATCTCGACCACTTCAAGGAGATCAACGACCGTTTCGGCCACGCCGTGGGCGACGCCGTGCTCCGCGAGGCATCGAGACGCCTGCAGGAAGCCGCGCAAGGATCCTACGTGGCGCGCATGGGCGGTGACGAATTCATCGGCATCATCGATCAGTCGCCGCTGCCGGCAACCGCGGAGCTGCTCGCCACGAGGATGCGAGCTCAATTCGAGCAGCCGATCGAGGCTGACGGCCATGCGCTGAAGATCGATCTCTGCGTCGGCGTCGCGCTGTATCCGCGAGACGCTGACAATGCCGTTTCGCTGCTGGCGAACGCGGATGCCGCGCTGTATCGCGCCAAGCACGAGGGCAGGGGAGCCATTCGCCTGTTCACGAGCGCGATGGACCAGCAGTTGCGCGACCGCCGTGCCCTCGAGCACGATCTGCGGGATGCCGTGGCGCGAGGCGAGCTCTATCTGGAGTACCAGCCGCAGCAGCATCGGGACGGCACGCTCATGGCCTACGAGGCGCTCGTGCGCTGGCGGCATCCGGTGCGCGGCACCATTCCTCCGGGAGAGTTCATTCCGATTGCGGAGCAAAACGGCTCCATTGCGCAGATCGACGATTGGGTCCTGATGGAGGCGTGCAGGGAGGCTGCGTCATGGGATCGGCCGCTCCGGGTGGCCGTCAACGTCTCGGCGGCGCAGTTTCGCCGGGAAAATCTCGACGGGCAGGTCCGCCGGGCGTTGCGGGTCAGCGGGCTTCCGGCCGCGCGTCTCGAACTCGAGATCACCGAAGGCGTTCTGATCGAGGACATGCCGCGCGCGAAGAGGACGATGCACTCGCTCAAGGCACTCGGCATCCTGATCGCGCTCGACGATTTCGGAACGGGATACTCGTCGCTGTCATACCTTGAAGCGTTTCCTCTGGACCGGATCAAGATCGATCGATCCTTTGTTGCCTCGCTCGGCCAGAGCGAGCGGTCGCTGGCCATCGTAAGGGCCGTGATCGGCCTCGCCCACGGGCTCGGGGTGCCGGTCCTCGCGGAAGGCATCGAGACGCAGGCTCAGATGTCGCTCCTCGTGCAGGAAGGCTGCGACGAGATGCAGGGATATTTGATCGGGCGGCCCGGGAGTCTCGCGTCCTCCAGGTGGAGCAAGAGCGCTGCCAGGCGAGCGGTTTGCTGAACGTCGAACGCGGCGCAACGCGGTCCCGATGGTGGCCTGTGCCCGGCGGGGGTCGGTCGGACGACGTCAATCGGCCTCGGCCTCCCGAGGAGTACCGAGGCCGATTGCTTGGCAGACCGTTCGCCTTGACCCATCGCAAACACAGGGAAGGCCCCTAAGGAATCGTCCGCAATTTCGCAGGCCTGCCGTTCGGGAGCATGACGGAAGCATGCAGCGGCAGATTCTCTTCAGGTGCCCGCGCACCGGCATGAACGTCCAGCATCGGATCGATGACGAGCGGCCCGAGAGCTCCGAGCCGGAGGACACTATATGCCCGCGAGGTGCCCGCTTGCATGTCGCTGCACTTCGTCAACAGCACCGCCGGCAAGCTGTCGAGTGAGCGGAGCGGGCAGCCCGTCTCCGTCCGGCGTCCGGCTTGATCCGTCGGGCAGGCGGAAGGAAATCACGACCACCGCCTGGCTTTGTCGGCCGGCAATCGCTATTTCTCGACGGCGCCCGTCCAGTCCTTGAAACCGCCGAGGTTATAGACTTTCTGATAGCCCATATCCTTCAGCAACTTGCCGGCCAGTGCCGATCGGCCGCCGGACGCGCAGTAAAGGATCACGGTCTTGTTCCGGTCGAACGCCTTGTCGTGGGAGGGCAACTCCGGATCCGCGCGAAACTCCAGCATCCCCCGCGAGACATGCACGGCCCCCGCGATCTTGCCGCTGGCGGCGACCTCCGGCGCGTCGCGAACGTCGACGATCAGCGTGTTGCCGTTCTTGATCATCTCGGCGGCCTCGTCCGACGTGATCTTGGGGACCGCCGCGTTCGCGGCTTCGAGCATCTGCTTGACGTTGGTTGCCATTGGCTTTCTCCGTTATCGCCCGCGGGAGGATAGCACATTGGCTTCTGTCGGGCTTCCCTCGGTTGGATGAGCGTAGACCTTTCGCAGAATGATGCGCGCTGCGCTGTCACCGTAGCCCCCACCGAAACCCCGGGCAATTGGCGGCGCGTTAGCAGCAATCGCGATGCAATCAATGGCTCCGGCGCAGCGGCGCACCTGGCTGGCTAGAAATGACCGTGCCACGCCAACGACACAAGGCTTCGACTGTTCAAGGGATTGATCCGATGACCTCCGGCTCCATCACTTCCAGCCGCATGACTTCCGGCTCCATGACTTCCAACTCAACCGAATTGGCAATCAGCAATCTGAATGCGTAGCGCTATAACGATCCTCCAGGGATGGTCTTTGATGACATTTCGTTCTCGGGATCGATTCGTTATGGCCGAGGCCGGAAATATCGCCGGCACGAGTTGGTGAGCGCTCGCGGGGAACCCTGTTGCCGGAGCAACAATGTCAATTCGAGAAGCAAGAGACTGGAACAATTGGCCGCGCTGACAGCCACAAATTGGCCGCCTCGACAGCGGATGGGTATCGTCCGGTGACCAAGGCACATTGATGCGAAGGGAGCCGCTGCGGCCGGGGCGGGTCCATTTGGGCGGCCGTTTCGATGGGGCATGGATTGCCGGCACACGCCGCCAACCAAATTCGAAAGCCAAGACCGTCTCCTTCAAGTCCATTTCCTTCAAGTCCGTTCCGTGCAAGAGCTTTCCCCTGCAAGACCATTTCCCTGATTGTCACCCTCCTTTAGAAGTACCGGTGCGATTCCCCTCGCAAGGCGTTCCGCTTTGCGGCGTTCAAGGTTGGCGCGAAATGCGGCTTCAGCCTGATAATGTTTTCCAACGCTCCTTGAGCGTCGATGCGCTGCTGCCCAAGCCTCGTCGTCGACTCCGCTCTGGGAGCAGCCGGCTCGGCTTTCCCACGTTACGTTCGCCAGGTCTTACGACCAGAAAGGTTCTCGAATTTGATGCTGCGCGCGATCTTCCTGCTGTCCTTTCTTGTCGTCATTCCCTGGACGGCTCTCGAAGCCGCAACGCCTGCACCCGCGCCGGCCGGTGACGCGGCAAGCCCGCCTGCGGCGCCGGCCGGAACGCCCGCCGCGCCCGCAGCGGCGGCGCGCGAGGACAAGCTGCCGTCGGTGCCGGCTCCGCAATTTCCAAGCGAGCAGGAGAAACTCGACGACTGGAAGGCGACGCTGGACCGCGCCGAAACGGTGCTTCGCTCCAGCGCCATTTCCGACACGACGCTGAGCTACATGCGCGATCGGGCGGCCGAGGTACAAAGCGGCGCGCGGGATCTGATCGCCGCCGTCACGCCGGCGCTCAACACGGCCATTGCTCGCGCTGCCGAGCTTGCACCCAACCCGAAATCGGCGCCGCCGCAGTCCGACTCCGTCCTGCTCGAGCGCGCCAAGCTGCAGGCGGAAATTGCCGCGCGTCAGAGCATCATCCAGCAGGCCAAGCTCTTGAGCGTACGGGCACAGCAAACGCTCGATGCGATTTCCGAACATCGCCGTGCGGCATTCGCCGATTCCGTGCTTCGTCGTTCCGACAGCCTGCTCAGCCCCGCCTTCTGGGGGGCTGTGGCCGCCGGACTGCCATCAACGAACGGCCGGCTGGCCGACCTCGTCGCCAATTGGGCAAGGCTGCTCGCCTCGCAGCCGCTTCGCGCGGCATCTGGCCTTCTGATCGTGGCCATCGTCCTGGTCGCATTTTTTGTTTCGCCGTGGCGACGCTGGCAGGCCCGATGGACAGCGCGGGATGCCGAGGTCGATCCCAGTCCGCTGCGCAAGACCGGTGCAGCAGCGACCATCGTGCTCGCCGGAACCGCGATTCCTGGCGTCGCATTGCTCGTGGCCTATCAGTCATTGATGGCCCTCGGCATCCTGCCGCGGGGACTGGACCTCATCGTCCGGGCACTGTTCCTCGGCACCACCTTCGCCTCGTTCTTCGTCAGCCTGACTAACGCGGTGCTGGCGTCCAAACGTCCGTCCTGGCGCCTGATCGGTTTGCCGGATGAGGCTGTCGAGGGTCTGGTCTCGCTGGCGACGGGGATCGGCCTTGCGATCGTGGTCGGCATGACGCTCGATGCGACAAACCGTGCGGTGTTTTCGCCGCCTGAACTGACCGTGGCGAGCCAGGGTCTGATCGCCATCGTCATTGCGCTGCTGTTCATGGTCGCGCTGCGCACGACGGCCGGCGCCGAGAACGACGACGAGGCGGATGAAACCACCGCTGCGCAGCGCTCGGCGTGGCGCCTGCTGATCCCGCTCGGTTGGGTCGTTGCGGCAGCCGCGGTGATCGCCCCGCTCGGCGGCTATGTCGCGTTCGGCCGCTTCGCTTCGGGCGAACTGGTGATGGTCACCACGGTGCTGATGAGCTTCTTCCTGCTCAGCCAGTTCGCGGACGCCGTCATCGCCGCGACCTTCGGTTTTCACGGCTGGGCCGGCCGCCTGCTGCGGCAGATGACGGGACTGCGCAACGGCTCGGTGCGTCAGATCGCCGCCGTGCTCTACGGCCTGGTGCAATTGCTGCTGGTGGCAATGGCGGCCTTCGTCATTCTCGCCAGATGGGGAATCAACACCGACGACATTTTCGACACTCTGTCCGCGGCGTTCTTCAGCTTCAGCATCGGCCATTTCAACATTTCGCTGTCGGCCATCTTCGGCGCGCTCGTCGTCCTGCTCTTTGGCGTGGTAGCGACGCGAACGATCCAGCAGTGGCTCGAATCGCGCTTCCTGCCGGCGACCACCCTCGATATCGGCATCCGCAGCTCGATCCGGACTGGCGTTGGCTATCTCGGCGTCATCATAGCGGCCTTCATCGCACTGTCCTATGTCGGCCTGAATCTTCAGAACATTGCGATCGTCGCCGGCGCCTTGTCCGTCGGCATCGGCTTCGGACTTCAATCCATCATCAACAATTTCGTTTCCGGTATCATCCTTCTGGTGGAGCGACCGATCAAGGTCGGCGACCGTATCGAGGTCGGTACCCGCATGGGCGTGGTGAAGCGGATCAACGTGCGTGCCACCGAGATCGTCACCTACGACAATCTCTCGGTGATCGTGCCCAACGCCGAACTGATCAGTGGGCAGGTCGTCAACTGGATGCACGGCAGTTTCTCGGCGCGCTTGTCGGTCACCGTCGGCGCGGGCTACGATTCCGATCCCGACCGGGTGATCGCCATCCTGCTCGAGATCGCGGCGGCCAACCCGCGGGCGTTGAAGGTGCCCGAGCCTTTTGCCATTCTGAGCAATTTCGGCGCCGATGCGCTGGAGTTCATGGTGTTCTTTCACGTCGCCAATATCGGTATCGATGCCGGCGCTGCCAACGAGGTGCGGCTCGAAATCCTCAAGCGGTTCCGCAAGGAGGGCATCGAGATCCCGTTTGCACAACGCGACCTTCACCTGCGCGACCTCGACAGGATCGAGGCTCTGATCCGCGAGGCCTCGTCAAGTGCCGGCAAGCGAGCCAGACACGCTGGCGGCGCCGACGCCAGGATCAAGCAGGCCGGCAAGGAGTAGGACGGCTGGCGACACTCTCGCGCGCGCCGCAGCCGTCGAGAACCTTATTCAGGCCGCCAACGTGAGGATATCGCGGACTTGCTCCCACTCGTTCACTGGTCGAGGATTCGTGTAGATGAACATCTCCTCCTTCATGGTAGTCCGAGCTATCAGCTCAAACTTGTCCTCCGTCACACCGACCTCTTGGAGCCGTGTTGGAAGGCCAAGCTCTATTATGAATTGTCTGAAAGCGTCAGAAGCAGGGACCCCCGGCCGTCCCAGCGCCGCTGCCAGTTCCTTCTGAGCTTTCTCCGTCGCCGGCTCATTGTAGTGAAGCACGCCAGGCATCATGACGGGAGTGCAAAGATAGTGGGCCACCCCGCACATTCCTCCGAGCACATGTCCGATTGCATGGCTGGCCCCCATCGGCACGCGCGCCTGCAAACCAAACGCACACAGCCAGGCTGCAATTTGACACTGAGCTCTGATTGGAACGTCAGCGGGGTTGGCTCGGGACCGAGGAAGCACTCTTGCCATCAGCGCAATGCCGCGCAGTACAGTTGCATCGACAAGCGGAGAGCCACTCGTCGCGCAAAGCGCTTCGATCGCATGGTCCATTGTGCGCGTACCAGATCCTAGCCAAAGCGTTTCCGGCGCATGCAACGCGAGTTCGGGATCAAGGATGATGGTGATAGGCATCATAAGGGGATGGAAGAAGGTTTGCTTGATCCCGCGATCGGTATCCGTCACCAAGCACCCCGCGTTGTACTCGCCGCCCGACAACGTGCTGGGAATCGCTATCATTCGGACCGAAGGCGGCCTGTAGGTCGGTCGTTGCGGCGCGCGACCGGGGCCGATCTGGATTTCGAAGCCGTCAAGCCCTTTTGGCTCAAATATCTTGTGCTCCATGCAGATCAACATGATCTTGCTGGCATCGACTACGGACCCGCCGCCGATTGCAACGATCAAATCCGCTTCGACATCGACAGCGGCACGCGCGGCCATCGTACCGCCCTGCCGTGAGGTATGTTGAGGGATTTGGTCGAACAGGCCGGCAAAGCGCTCGCCAAGCACCGCCCGTATCTTTTCAATTTCATTCGTCCTCGAATTCAACGTATGGCTCACCATCAAGAAGACACGGCGCTTGTTCAGCCGGTCTACTTCGTCCAATAGCGCTTGAGCTGCAGGTCTTCCGAAGATGACCCTGTCCATCATTGGGAAGAGATGTGTACCGGCTGCTCTCATTGCGGTCCTCCCCGTTATGTCTGACGTCACGGATTCCGGTTTCGAGGATTTGGTCCCGACGGGCGCTCGTAGACATCTCGGAGGTAAACGGGGTTGTAGATCATCGCGGCGAGCTTCGCGGTTGTCATCACCCCGGCCAGGTCGGGTGTTGTCCACTCCAACTGAAAATCCTTTGCGTTCGCGACGTTCATTGCCGGCGCGAACGATATCTCCTGGATCAGATCCTCTTGGTAAAATCGTTCGATCTGCGAGTCATGCGGCGAGAACACCGCGACATTGGGGCGAGATGCAATGACCCGCCTTGCCGAGGTGCGCTGATGCGACACACGGAGCGTAAACTGCCCTGTGCTGTGCGAAGGCGAAATCCGATATTCTTCGTGCGTCCACGTGTTCTGCAGGCCATCCGTTTCGAGCTTGCAAGAGTGAACGTACGCGGCCCGACGATAGGCGCGGTAAGGACCAGGCAAATACTCGCGATCAGCGGCCAGGCCATAGATCTGCATGAACCCTGATCGGCCGTGAGTGTTGTGTTGGGCCGGCACGAGGAATCCAACGAATCGCGGAGAGTTTACCTTGTGCAGTGTTTGATCCGGCAGGGTGTAGCTGACCCAATCGTTGAAGCTCAGAATGAGATTGGCTCCCGGAAACGTCCCGGCGCGAATTGTCCAGCCTTCCGGGAGCTTGGCCAGGACGGCGTCGCGGTCACATTCCAGAAATATCAGTCGCCTTGTTCCAGAAATTCGTTCGACCAGGCCGACGTTGTGGGCGATGGTGCATCCATTTTCGAAATAATAGCTCTCGGAGACACTCAGTTTGCCCGGCGCGGTTGTGTTGTGCTCGCGCTTCATCTCTCGCCCCGTGATTTCAATCCAGTGGCAAGGACAAGCCGCCAAGGGCGGCTCGGCATGCGGCGAGGCCCTGGCCCAGCGCCATGCCTTGCCACATCTGGGAGTCGCTATGGAAGGCTTCGCGGATCAGCCTCTTGATGCCGGGGGTTTCCGGGCCAGTCGGGTCGCCATGAGCATGGAGCCAGTTATCCGCGCGAAGCGCGGCACCGACTTTGTCGGGTGGGAGCACGCCGCATTCCAAAGCGACTGCATCAACAACGGCGTTTTGAAACAGGGCTTGAATGGCGCTCAGTCCATCGCCGAAGATCTCCGCGGAGATCGAACCGCCGCCATACATGGAGGTCGCTGCCGCCCCGATCCATGATCTCGTTCGTCCGAAGCCAGGATCATCACGCCGCCGGTGAACGATCGGCTCGGCGTAGCCGTGCGGGCCGAGCCCCGTATGGAAGTCGACGATCGCAATGCGGGCGGCGGCGCCGAGGTAGGACTTCAGGACGTCCGTCAGAACCTTGCGGGACCAACTTGGCGCGGCTCCGCCGTAGGAAAGACCATCGGCGTGGCGCCATTGTCCTCCCATGACCGCCTGCATGAAGGCGCGCTCGCCATGGCGCGCCCGCCAGCTTGAAAGCCGGGCGCCGGCCGTCGCCTGCGTCTCGGCGGTCCAGTCGGATGGACAGAGATCCTCCGCGATCTCCTCGTATGGCTCGTTTGTCGGCAAGGGGCGATCGAAATCGATCCAATTGCGATTGAGATCGACGTTGTCCTCGTTCGTGCGCCGCAGCCACGCGAAGCCGTAAGGGTTGACGGCGTGGACCAGGAGCGCTGCGGTGTCCTGCGACAGCCTCCGGTTCTCGCCGCGGCGTAACCATTCGATCTGGACGCCCGAACCGAAAAAGCCCTCCACGCCGTGGACGCCGGAGATGGTCACGAGCACCTTGCTGGCCGACCGGTCGCCGAGCCACGCAATGTCCATCGAGAGATCGGCGCCATCCGGCCCGCGTGCGGGGTGCGCAATGCGCTGCAGGTCCCCGTCTTGAGCTTTCGCTGCTTCGACGAATTTCGTCCGAGCCTGGCCGTAATCGGCGCTGAAGCTTTCCATGCCAGCCATGTCTTGTCTCTCCCTATTTGACCGCGGGCGTGTGGAGCCGCCGGGGTTCGCTGAAGCTCCTCACCGTGTCCGGTCAGACGATTGCGCTGCATCGTCCGGCTCGAGATGGAGTCGGAGAAAGGCGATCGTCGCTTCGTGAGCGCGGCGCGTGATCTCACGAGAGGGAGGCCGTACGGCAACGCCGAGCAGAAGGCTGACCATCAGGTTGCCCCATAGCAGCCCGTAGAAATGCTCGGCCAGGTCGCTCGGTTCGCCGTCGAGAAGTCCGGCCGACCGAGCCTGATCCATGATGCTCCGCAAGGCGGACCGGCTGGTCTCGCGTCCGATCGAATCCAGAGCTCGCGCAGCCTCGGGTGCGCGGACCGCCTCTGCGATCGCGAGTCGGAACACGCCGATCACCGCGGGCTCGCTTATCTCGCTGAGAAGCCGGGCTCCGAACGAGCTCAGCGCTTGTTCCAGGGTTTTTCGATCGCGCGGCACGGGCAGGTCGGCGGGCACCTGCAGCCGCTTGGCACGCGCGCTGATGCATGCGGCAAGCAATTCGCTCTTGTTGCCGACCAACGCATAAAGCTCCCTCTTCGAAACATGCGCGCGCGTTGCGATCTCAAGCGTGCTCGTCCCCGCATAGCCAGATTCCCGGAACGCCGAGAACGCAGCCTCGAGGATGCGTCGGCGAACCGGCGCTTCTCCCCTCTCTTCCTGGCGTTGCTTCACGTCGACCTCGATATCATCGCTCGCTTGAGGTGGTACCAGTAGGTACCATATGGCCCAACCATACGGTACCGGTCGGTACCGCGTCAAGGCTCATTTGTCCCGGAGGGCACGCGATGGCTCACGTCGAAGATCGCCGTTCGATTCCTGCGATAGCGCCGCCGAATCTCCGATCAAGAGCGAGAAACCATGGTCGCATCGAACGTGGGCCAGTAGCTTGATCGTCGTTGAAGGTGCGCAATAAGCGAGGAAGCGCGACTTTTCTGGTGCAGCGGACCCAGCGGCGGCGAAATGGAAATCCCTTTAAGCCGTTGATCTCGCTGGTGGGCCCGGCAGGACTCGAACCTGCAACCAGACCGTTATGAGCGGCAGGAAATCAAACAGCTTCGTTGATTTTGCTGTGCTTTTGTCTGCTTTCGGTCGCGTTTGTTGCGTTCCAATCAGGTTGTTTCTGGTGCGAAACTGGTGCGGTCCCGGGGGTGCAGCAATTAGCGAGGGTAGGCAATGCGCTTTCGCTATCGGATGTGAAAGCGGAATTGTCTATTAAAGGCGAGACTTTGGCTTCCGACCTTTGAGCCTCGCATTTCGACTGCATCGCGTCGGGCGCTGATCCGCAGCGTGGCATAGCTTGGATGTTCGGTATTGGCGGCAATACCCCGCTGGCGATTGCAGCATCGCGTGAACATCAAAGCGTCTGAGCGGTGCGGTCAGGCGTCGTTCGATCGACGGTCGTCTCGTTGGTCGGCGGGGGCCGCGCAGAAATGCCTTCGCCATCCCTGACCGGAAAACAGGCGATCGATATCGGGCTCTGACCATTTATACCCGAGGCATGGATTGCCTTCGTTCGGAGACCCATCGCGGACAAATCAAGGATGAGTGGCTGCAGTAGCGTGCGGGTCGCCTCGCCGCCGCGCGACAACACGTCGATGAAATCCTCCTGATTGGGCTGTCCCAGGGCTAGCCGATAGATCATGCGCTGCTCTCGAAGTTGGGCGAACCGCGCAATGTCCCGCCCGAAGGGACGTTCGAAGACGTGGCGGCGGATTTCGGCTCCGTCGAGCACCCACCAAGGACGAAGGCCGCTGGCATCGACGAAACGCTCTGCATGTCTTTGTACGCAATGCCACGGTGAGCCGTCGGCCAAGGCGGGATCTTTTAATACTTCATCGCGCAATTCCGCGGACAGCCTTCGCCTGACCGACAAGCCCGCGTAGCGCTGGACGCGACCTTCACGTTGCTCGAGGTCGAGTGGATTGGAAGAGAGATCCCAGTGAACGACATGCGAGCACCATGTGTGAAAATCCAGCCCCTCCTGCCCAACTGACGTCGTCGCAAGGACATGCGGCCAAAAGGGTGTGTTAAAGCTTCGGCGCACTTCGTCCGGCCGGACCGGGGTGGCTTGCGCCACGCCGCCATCCACTTTGATGACAGGCTCGGTTTCGGCATCTCCAAAGGGCACGGCAACATGGCAGCGCACCGGAATCTTATGCGGCTGTCCTCCGATACCATGGAAGCTGAAGCCGCCGGCGCGAAGTCCGAGAGATGATTGCAAGTCCTTGGCGAGGCCAGCCGTACCTTCTTGCAAATTCTGCGAGCGGAGCCAGAAGTGTTCATCGAGAATGCTTTCGAAACCGCCATCGACGACCGCACCCATGACCTGGTCGACGGCATTCTTTCCAGGCAATGATGACAGGATCACCGGATTGTCGAGATAGGCGCGAAGCCCCTGCCAACTTAGTTGCACCAGTTCGGAGTAGCGTGTGGGATCGAGCATTGTCGGGTCGTGCCGCAGCAGGGCCCGGCCCAGTGCGACGCCCGGCGCTCCGATCGCGTAGTCCACGAGATCCGAAAGCTCGGCTGGAGAGAGCTGGTCGACCGGCTCCGCCAGCCGCCATTTCTGGACAGCGGCCTGCGCGGCACGATCGTCGCCGATAGCACGGCTCCACGCTGAGGCGGACAGCTCTGCGACGCCGGCGAGGCGTTCAATCGAGGCTAAGACTCGCGCAATCGATCTGTGCCGCCGGCGGGCTTTGACGGTATCTCGTTCGACGATGCCTTTCGGCAACGCGGCGAGAATCTGTCGACGGACCTCTTTGCGAATCGCGCCGAACGTCGTCCCGGCTTTCGCGAGCGGGTCCGTGTTTCGGATTAGCCACGGCGAAGGGTGGAAGGCCGCCATGACGGGTCCGGGAACGGCCGCCAACTTGAAGCGACGGCGCCGATAAGCCTTTTCATAGCCGCCATGTTTTCGGGGTAGGCAGCGGGCCTCGACGCCGAAGCTGAGTAGTGCGGCAACACTGGGTGGCGTTGCTCGGAAGCGGCTGAACATCAGGAGCTTGGGCTCGGCCACCGCGCTTTTCCAGTCCCCGTCGAGCGGCCACCAGGGTAGCGACGGCGCGACCCACGGCAGCGACAGCAGTTTGGGCGGCGCCACGCTGCTCAGCGCGCGAAGCTTTGCATCAGGCCACGCGGCTGGCGCATAAAGCTTGTTGCGGCGCTCGCGCGTCATCCGCGTGAGTTTCGGTGCGGCCTTGAACTTGGCACGCTTCCAGGCCGCATAACGAGGACCGAGAGATTGGGCCGGCAGAGGAACCGACGACCAGTACGGCAACGCCTCATAGCGAATACGTTCGGCGAAACTGTCCGCCAGATGGCGGTACACCTGAAAGTCCTCAGGCAACGGGACGGCATGGAGGAATTGCGTTCCGGCCAACGGATCTATCGACGCCACGCTGTCTCGCTCGGTGCGCGACATTACAGGCGTCAGCAGCTTGCGCAGCTCGTCTCTGAGCCGGCCCGCTTCGGCCAGCTCAGCCTTCAGCTCCGGATGACTCACATCAGCATGCGCCGCAATGTCACGAAGCTTGTCGCCGAAATCCGAAAAGAGCTTCCTTGCGCGGTCGCGCACGTCAGGTCCGCCAAGAAATTCCAGCAATTTCAGAAGTTCGGCGTGAGCGAGCGCGCCGCGGGCTTCCTCCCACCGAGTCGTCATATGCGGATAGGGTGTTGCGCTGAGTAGCAGGATGGCCGGTGGGGTCGTTGAGCCTTCGGGATCCAGGAGCGCCTTGAGAAGCGGATCGGCATCTTTCTCGTCCAAAAGCTGCCGATAGCGCTGAAACTCGTCGAGAATAACGAGATCGGGCGGTTGCTGGCGCAGCGTCGCCAGCGCGAGTGCGCGCCGAAGGCGGCCAACGAAGATCGCGGGCTTGAGGGCCTTGATCTTCCCCTCCGCATCGCCGTGCACAGCCAGATCGAGCATCGCCCGCGCCGGCTCGCCGAACTCCACCGCCAGCGCGTCGCGGAACTGTTGTCGCAGATGGGCCGGCGCGGCTGCGAATTTCGTCTCCGCGTCCGCGACGGCCCAATCCCACGACCCACGCGCGCTCAGCCGCAATATGCCGGGATCAAGATCGCGGGCGAAAGCCGGATAGGCTTGCTCGAGCAAGACCTTGAGGAATGCACGCTCTTCCTTGCGTCCGCCGGTCAGGCGCGCCCGCGCGCCCGGAAAGGACGTCGCCGGGGTCAGCGCATAGATCAGGACCGGATTCTCAGGCCGCTTTGCAACCGCGATCAGTGAGAGCCGATCCGGTGTGGCGGTTGCGGCCTTGCGCTGTGCATCACCCAGGAAACCGACGACACGACCCTTGTTCTGATGCGAAACCGCGTGACCATTGGCGATGTAGTAGATGACAAAGGAGCGGCGGCCGTCATCGGACATGCGGCGGGCCAGTTCCTTCGCCACGACCGTCTTCCCAAGACCGACCTCATCGGCAACCAGAAAGCGCCGACGGCCTCCGGGAGCCGCGAAGTTCGCAAAAGCCGCATCGACGGCGGCTTCCTGGAACGGTTTGGGCGCGCTCACCGACGCGTGCCCTTGCTCTCGGCGACGCCGAGTCCGCGCCGGAGCTTGCGCCACAGATCATCAAAGCGCTCCAGCATTTCCGCGGTTTGCGGCTCCTCCCGTTTGGCCTGCTCAAGAACCGCCGGCAGATATTGAGAAACCCGCCGCTCGATCTCCATGAACCTGTCCGGATCGCGCGCCCATGCTGCCAACATTTCTTCGAGCGTCGGCAATGAGGAGTCGAGCACCGGATTCGTTATTGTGCCAGCTCGGTGCTGCGGTTCGTCCTTCGTCCAGTCGCCTTCACCCTCGCGCCCATCCTCCGCCAGCAATCCGGCCAGCCAGAGGAGGAATCCTCTTGCGCCAAGGAAGCGCACGAACGCAGCGCGGTCGCGATCCTCTCCGAAGGGCGGCTCCGCGGGGGCACGCTGCAACCATGACAGGCCTTTGCCCTCGCGACAGACGCGCAAGCGAACGAACTCGCTCCGCTCGGCGGGAGCAACCGGCCCCAGTTCCACCACGACCTGTTGCGTGGGCCACGCCATGAGCTCGCCTTGAAGCGCGCCCACCTCCAGCACGATGTCCGTCTCATCGGGATGGGGACCGCCCGGATGAAGATCGGAACGATGGGTGAGCCGCGCTCCCGCCTCGTGGATGCTAAGCTGCGCGGCCCAGCGCGCCGCAACCTGGGCACGCGCCCGCTCGAGTGTCTCGTCTTCCAAGGCCGCTGCATCCGGCGAATGTTCCGTGCTGGGCGCCTCGACCAGCCGGGCCGAACCGAGAAGTGCTCTCAGTCCTCTCTCGACCGGCTCGGTCACGAGCAGTTCGGCCGTTACCTCGGCATTGCGCCCGGTCCAGGCGCGCATGGTGGCGTTCGCGCTTCCAAGCCAGAGCCGCCGTTTCTGCCCAGATCGCATAAACAGCAACTTCGCGTGAAGACCGCGCCCGACCTCTTCTTCCTCATCTTCGGCCATGCCGCTGTCAGGAGCCGACGCAGCGCTCTGCTGATCAGGCTCGGGGTCGCCGATCGGATAGTCGGGTGCATCCAGCGCCAGCAGATCGTCGAACATCGCCAAAGACGGACCGACCCGCTCAATCTCGCGCATTGTCGTCAGCAGCATCCTCCGCATTGGTCTTGTCGACTGCGGCGCCTGCCGGGCAAGGAAATTCTTGTCGATGAAGGGGCTCACCACCACGATTTCATCTGTTCCAATCGGCGGGACGGGAATGGTCTGGCCGCCCGATCCGGCCGACCAGACAATCCGTTCGACGCGCACGCCCGCCGGAGACCGCCAAGCCACCTTCGCAATGGTCCCCGCAAGAGAGGTCGAGCGCAGGCCCTTGAGCGTGGCCCTGTCGGCCAGGTCGCGCGCCAGCTCCTCCGCACCGGGGATCGCAGCGCCGCCTTTCGCGCCGGAAATGAGCAGGAGCCCGATCTCGCGATTCACGCATTCGGTGAGATTCCGGCTCCCAATCCAGAGCCGCCATCCGATTTCGCCATTCGCGTCGAGGGTTCGGACCAGCGCGGCCTTGGGGTGCCAGCTATGCGTCGCTTCATCGAAATCGACTTCGCGCACGAGCTGGTCCAGCACCGCCGCGATCCGCGGTGTCTTGCGCATCTTCGCGAGGCGGCCGCGCTGGATGATAATGCGTACCTTGCCGCGCGGGCGCTCAACCGCATCGGCGAAATCTGACGGGCTGCCCCGGCCCGCGTCGGTGTCCTTTCCCGCCAGAGCGAGCAAGGTCGCGCCGATCGATTCCAGGTCCGCCGAATAGGATGCCAGCAGGGCCAGCTCGACGCTCTCATCCGGCCCCGGGCGCAAGCCCTCGAGAAACGAGAGCGCGGGCCAACTGTCGACCGATCCGCTCATTTGGCGTTCGCAAGGTCATTGAGGAGAGTGCTGACCTGCTCCCATCGATAGTGGAGAGGTTCCGCAAGACCGTGTTCGTCGCTCGACCATTCGAGGCGCCGCGCGCGGCCGTTGGGCGTCGGGGCAAGCCGGGCGCGGGGCCCTTTGCGAGCTTCGGCCGCCGCATATACATCGAAGAGTGCACCGGGATTTTCCGACCTGGACGCGATCCACGCCTTTGTGGCGATCAGGACGGTGCGCATTCTGGATGACAGCACGCCAATGTCCGCCTCGAGCGCGTCTACATCGAGCTTGGCGGCAACGGAACCGTGCTCTTCGACAATGGCGGCCAAGTGGATACGATGTCGGATCGTGCTCTCCCGCTTGTCGTCTGCCTCGACGATATGTTCGAGAAGCGCGTCGTAGACGGCGCGGCCGACAGCGGCGAGACTTGCCGCCTGCTGCGCCCGAACAAGCGGCGCTTGGTCTGAACCCGCGACGGCACGAGTCTCGTCGGCCCACATGGCCGATGGCGCCGCAACCTCGGTTCGGACCAGCCGCGCAAGGAGGGACAGCTCGTGGCCACCATTCCGGCGCAACTGGGCGAGCCGCTCGCGAAGAAACATCGCTTCCGCCGTCGTGAGCTGAAGGGTGATGGAGCCGCTATGCCAACTGTCCGGCTGCTCAGGAAGCGGCGCGAACGGCGGCTCCAAACTGAGGAGCGGCTGCCCGTCGTCATCAGTCGCCGCGCCCGCGCTGTTTAGCAGCCGGTGCGCCTGCGCTCGCGAAATCGTTCGTCTGTCTGGACGCGGACGCAATATTCCCCAGACCGCGAGCGCATTCCAATAGACGGTCGATGGCGGCTGGCTTGACGGTTCGGGATAGACGCGCCCGCCGATCACCTGGGATTCGCGCGCATCCTTCAGTCGGCCGGCGAGCTCTCGTTCGCGCTCGCGCAGAGCACGCACCGCGGCGGGGCCCGTCAGTCCTGCCAAGTCTTCGAACAGCCATGGTACGAACATGGCATAGCGAGCACGGGTATGCAGCACCGATGTGCCGGGGAAAAAGCGATCAGCATAACCCTGATGGATCGTGAGGAAGCCGATCTCATCGCGCACGCCCATGGATTCTTCGTCCATCTGCGCTTTGGCGCGGGCGAGCGCCTCGCGCGACAGATAGGTCCATCCCAAGGCCGGCTCCATCGGCGAGCCGCTTCTCGTGCGGGATGGTCTTGTGGGTTGGCCCATAGCGTTCAACCCCACAAAGTGGACAATGGCGCGTCGGCCAGTTCATCGCCGAAGGGCACGAGATCAGCGCCTTCATAGGACACGACGCCGAAGGCAAATCGGCGCGTCAAGGAATCGGCAGTCATAGGCTGGGTACCTAGCTTATTGAATCATATTAAATAATCGACATTCTTGGCCGAGATTTGCATATGTAACCTCCAGACCGGCGCCCGGTCCACTCCTTGCGTGCCTTGACGCCTTCGCCAGCGGTGAAGCGCTTGCCGAATCGTGACCGTGCCATCAGCCGCGCGGTCGGGCGACGGCGTAATCGAGTCCATGTGATATATCACACATCTGGAACGAGAGGACGCCGCGCCGGTGTCTGCCTTGCGTCTCAAATCCTTGTCACGGCACAGAAGTCGGACCGGCGCTCCGCATCGGCGGCGCTCTTGGCGCAGCGACCGCGGCGGAAGTTGTGGCGCGCCGCTCCTGCGCCGTTCGGCCTCTTGCGCTCCGCGAAGCAGGCAGGTGGGAGCGCACTGCCGACACGCTCGTGACGAATTTGTTGAGCCAACGAGCGGTGGCGGAAGATCGTTCCGGATGGCCGTGGCAAGACGGAAGGAGTTTGGCCTTGCCTACCAACGAGGTGAATGTCACACTCTACCTATAGTTTAGGCATTTGACCTTACGCTGAGAACGTTTGCCGCGGTTCGGCGTCGGGGTGGGCGGATTCCCCATCCCTTCGATTTAGACCTAAGTTTTTTTAGGAGCATCCCCTTGGATTACGAATTGCCCACCGATTTGTATTCTTCCGACGATCTTCTGCGCGGCTACGATCCAACTTCGAAGATGGGACTAGCGGAGGCTTGGGATTTCCGGGTCTTTCGACAATATGTCGCTGACGGCGCTGACAACCCGGCGACTCTGGACGTGCGGAGGAAGCAAGCCGACCACGATGCCAACATATCTGACGCGCTCAGGCGCTTCCTAGCGCAGGAGACGCCAAAGCTTGTCGGCATTATGGGTGGGCACGAGCTCTCACGCGCCGAGCCGGCCTATGCGACGGTAGCAAGGCTGGCGTGTTACCTGACCGAACAGGGCTTTATGATCGTTACGGGCGGCGGCCCTGGTGCGATGGAGGCCGCTCACGTCGGCGCAACTTTCGCAGGCGCCGACGATGCGGATTTCGCAGCGGCGCTGTTCACCCTCGGGAAGGAGCCCCTGCTTCCCATGCTGGATCAGCTCGTGACCAGCGACGGGGGAATCGCGCCGGGTCACGAGAAGCAATTCGACGACGCGAGGCGCTGGATCAACGCCGCCCTGGACGCCAGGGAGGGTGCCCCGGCCAAGCCGAGCCTCAGCCTCGGTGTGCCCACCTGGCTCTATGGTCAGGAGCCGACCACGCCCTTTGCGACGCATTACGCCAAGTTCTTCCTCAATAGCATTCGAGAGGAGACGCTGATCACCAACTCGCGCGCCGGCATCGTCTACGCGCGAGGCAGCGGCGGCACGATGCGCGAAATCTTCGAGGACGCCGAGCGAAACTGCTACGTCCCCGACGCAAAATCGTTCACGCCAATGATTTTCTTCGACGAGGATAGCTATTGGCAACGCGATGCCGAATACGATGCGAATGGTGATCCCATCCCGTCCAAGAAGGGCGTCAAGGTCGATGATACCGTCCGCAACCTGTTCACCTTGGCGAGGGCTCGCAAGAAGGATGCCGCCGCCTGTCTGCTTAAGGTGAGGTTCACGGTGGACGCAAAGGAGATCGGCGATGTGCTGCGGCTCCATTCTGGCATAGCGCTGCAGAACTTGATGTTTGCGCTGGCCGACGAGCCGATGAAGGTATCGACCAGCATCCTGAGCAGGGCCTGACAGACAAACGGTCAAATGGCCATCGAGGGGAGGAGGCACCGCCATGCCGGTTGCAGTTTCGAACACGGTCAATGGAATTCAGATACGAGCAACTGCCTATCATGATTGCGACGACGTCCAGCTCTTTTGGCGCGTCTCAAACGGTGGGGCTTCGGACGTGCCGATCCCGGGATGCCTGGGCTTCATGATTGAGCGTCAGCGCCAGGTGACCCAGAATTGGTCGCCCACGGAGATCCTGCGCAATCGCGTGGGCTTCACCAATCAGCCGGCTGCCGATGGCGCTGACGACGCAAACAGCTCACGGCCGTCAAACGTATGGCCGTTCCAAAGATACGAATGGACGGATCACGGCGCCAACAATGGCCAGACGGTCCGCTATCGCATCAACGCGGTGGGATCGTCCGGGGAGGGCATTGTCGGAGAAAGCACGCTGGTATCCTTGGCGGATTCCGGCTGGACCGAAGCCATCGAGGTGAATGGCCAGGCCGGCAACGGCATAGAGGCGTATTTCAATCGCGGCTTCGTCATGTCTCAATTCGTCGCACGCATCGCGCGTGAGAAGAACTGGAAGCCGCGCGACATCAAGCAGCACATAGCCGACCTGGAAGAGCCTTTGAGGCGATTTCTCTCGGGTGAACTTCGGTTGGCGCTCCTGCGCTTGCTCGATGAAGTCATCGGGGATCCCAGGCTGGAGCTTTATCTGGCGATTTACGAGCTGTCAGATGAGGAACTGATCGCGCGGCTGAAGCTTTTGAAGCGCCGCGCACACCTTGTCCTCTCGAATGGCTCCGACAAAGGGGGCGACGGCAACGCGGATGCCCGCGAGGAGCTGAAGGCAGCTGGCGTTGACGTCCACGACAGGATTCTCGGCTCGAAGGGCCTGGGGCACAACAAGTTCGCCGTCGTTGTGTCCACCAAAGGCGACGTCGCAACGAAGGTGTGGACCGGAAGCACGAATTGGGCGCCGACCGGCCTCTGCACGCAGGCCAATAATGGAATTTTGTTTGTCGACCCAAAGATCGCCGGATTGTATTTCGAGCAATGGGGTCGCCTGAAGGATGCTGGCAGCGACTTCACGCCGGATCTCGTGGGCGACAACGCCAAATCGCCCCGTCCGGCGAACGGGACAGACGTCTGGTTCACCCGGGTCCGAAACAAGTCGAAGAAGAATGTCGGGAAGGGGATCGACATCGAGGCGCTCATCGAACTCGTGACGGGCGCAAAGGACATGATCCTCTATGTGATGTTCCAGCCCGGACCCGATCCACTCGCTGATATCGTCGTAAGGGCCTCAGGGATCTACGTCAGGGGTGTCGTCAGCACCGTCACGTCGGATAACCGCGAAAAATTCTCGCTGAGAGGTGTCGATACCGAGTCCCATGAATTTGAGACGGCTCTGGTGCAGCCCGAAGGCGTCGTGAAGTCCTTTTCGGACTGGATTGGTGAGGTGACGCGCAATCAGTTTTTGTTTCCCAACCAGAACCCGGGCGTCGGTCATGCGATTACGCACTCAAAAATGATTGTGATCGACCCCTTTTCAGACGACTGCAAGGTCGTCACCGGCTCCCACAACTTTTCCGGCTCCGCCAGCGAGCAGAACGACGACAATTTTGTCGTGGTGCACGGCAATCGATCTTTGGCGGAGGCGTACAGTGTCGCCTGTCTTGCCACATATGAGCACTATTCCTGGCGTGCCTATGTCAAGCGGCAGTTCGAGCAGGGTAAGGTACCGTGGTCGCACTTGTCGAACGATCCCGCCTGGCAGCGCCGCTATCTATCCGCTTCGCGCAAGAAGCACTTGGCAGTATGGTGTCCACAGTAGCGTTCAACAAGGCGCTGCGGCGCTGAGTGGTACGCTACCCCTTCACTAGCGAATGGTTTCACGAATGGAATTGGATGCAAAACCGCCCGTCGAAGGCAGGAATTTCCGGTTCACGATCCTGGGTGGCATCGGCGTGACCCGCATCACCGTCCGGCTGAGCGGGAAGGCGGTGCACGACAGCGATTGTCCCGACCCACCGTGTCACGAAGAGATGCGGATGCCGCAGGGCGTGGGCGGGGCAGAATTGGTCGTGATCGCCAAGGATTCGACCGGAAAGGTCCTGGAGCGGAAATTCATTGTCGGCAGAACGGAAGGTCAGGCGGGCGGAGCCATGTCAGCCTGAGATCCTCTCCATGAGCGCGCTTCAAGAGCTTTTTCAAGAGCTGTCCAAGCTTCAGCCGGCGACGTTGACGGTCGTAACAGCCGTCGTAGGTGCGACCGGCGCCGTGATCGTTGCCGTCCTTACAGGGGTGATCACCAAATTTGTCGTAGGTGCGCGCGACAGACAAGATCGAGAGGTCGAATGGCGTAAGCACGCAATCGAGCTCACCAAGCTCGACCTCGACCGGAAGCTCAAAACGCGAGCGCCGGCAGACACACGGCCACTGAGGCCGAGCATTCTGGATTTCTTGGCCAACTATCGTGATCTGCAGGACCTCGACAGGGCCTCGCCGCGTGATCTTTATGCGACTATCCTGGCGATGCGGATCAAGAAGCAGACTACGACGATGCCCGAGCCGTCGCCCAAAGAGCCGCCCGCGGCTACCGAGTACGAAGATTGACGGATCGTTCCCGCGAAAGTGCATTTCTGACTAGGGCCAAACGTGGTTCACGATTTCGGCGAGACGGGCTCCCGCCTTGGCAAGCTGCTGTCGCTTGATAGCATCCGCCGACTGAAGGTAGGCGGCTCGATCCGAGAAGGAGATCGTCCACTTCCTGGGACCTATCTTCGTGTAGGTCACGTTCGACATGGCCTGCTTTGCCACCGCGATCGTGTCCGTGGCCCAAATTGCCGACCAGTTCTCGATGCGGTCCGTATCGGCCGGAACGGCCCTTGCGACGTTCACCAAAGCCAGCGGGGCGGTATCTCCCAGATCGGATGGGGTGTCGTCCCAGGCATGGTGGAACGCGTCGTTTCCGACAGTGATGGCTTTATCGTGGATCCAGTTGCCGCCCGCGGTTTCGGTCGACGGGTCGATGGTGTGCGTGACGTCCGGATCGACCAGGCTTCCGTTGGGATCGAGGTAGGGCGCAGCGACATGAAGCGGCTGTGTCATGTCGCCCACGAGATGAGCGAGTATGAACAAAGCCTCCTTTTTGTCTTTGATGTCGAAGGGGGGCGGAGCCGGCCGGCCAAGCAGCACGGCGATCGCGGCGTTGGTAGCCGCGACCAGATCATGATCATTAGTACCTGCATAGTTTCGATCGAATTTGTCGCGCTGAACGGCCACGTCGTCGAAGTGGTACGTATTGTGACAGCCAAGATTGGCGGTCGCGCTCGCGCCTTCCGGATAGACGCAATCGATCCAGTTTCGGCCGGCGTAATCGACCATGGCGTTGCGGTCGTTTGCGAAGGGAGTGCAGGGAGGTTCGTACTGCGGATCCACGATGTAGGTGAGGCTGCCGTCATTTTGCCTGTGCACGCTCTTCACGCAATCGAGCCATGGGCCGGCTTCCCGTAGGTCGACGCCCAGCAAGGTCTTCACCTGCTGCTTGGCATTCGGGGTCAGTAACTGGTCAGCAATCGACCCGACCAAGCGGTGCCCGTCGGGTCCCCAAGCGGATGCGGGCTTTGCCAAGAAGAGGCTCAAGAGCACAACAATGGTGGCGGCAATTCTAGCCATGGTCGGGATCCTCGCGTGGGAAAAGTTCGACACTTCGTTCAATTCATGAGCCTGCGATCGCGGCAATCGTGATCGTGTTGGCGAGCGCCTCTGCCATCCGGCGGGCGCTCCAGTCACTGTGGTGGAGGCGGTCGGGATCGGTGGGATCGACCATCCGGTCAAAGGAGGTCCGTTCTGCCTCGTGCCACTGCTTCATCAATGCGAAGCGGTGAAACACGTTGACCGGGAAGCCGGCCCGGCTGGCGGCCGTCTCAATCAATGCGACCATTCGGTGCGCTCGCTCCTCCATTGTCGGAGTGAGCACGGCCGGCACGTACTGAAGATCCATCAGCACGACGTCCATCAATTCATTTGCGAACATCGCAAGACCGCGTTGGATCGCGGCGGCGGTGGCGTCCAGATCCTGGTTCTTCCAAACCGCGTTGGTGCCAACTTGCCAGACCACGACCGATGGTTTCTCGCCGACTACGTCGCCCTGAATCCTCCCTAGCTCGTCCGGAGCTTCTTCACCGCCGACGCCGCGGTTGAGAACATCGAAGTTCCTCCCCGGAAAGCTTGCTCGCAGTGCCCGCTCGAGACGTTGCGGATAGGGCACGATGTCGCCTTCACCAGCCGTGGTGGACGAGCCGATCGCCACGATCTTGATCGCTCCGACGCCGGCCAGGCGTCCCGACAGCCACCGCATGTGGTGCTGAAACCGCATCGGTTGGGCCGGAATGGCGGCCTGCTCGACTTCGGGCATGAGGTTCACCTACGCGCTCGAGAGTTTCGGTGGAATTTGGCGTTGAAATGTGACGGGGCCATTACGCTACAGGCGACCGACATGGTTGGCCTTTTCCCATTTGAACTCGATGTCATCGGCGATGCATTTCGGCGGCTGCGGAGCGCTTTGATCGAAGTAATGCCTGAAGTCCACGTGCACCCGCATGTTGTCGGGACGATCGCCGCTATGCGGTCGAACAGCAGCACCGGGCCGACCTCGAACCGCCGATAGACCGATTTGTGTATTGGCGAGCTTGACGCACGGGTGTTTGGATCCACGGGAAGCTGGCGCACGCCAACCTTCAAGAATCCACCGGCCTGTTCGTTGTGTTGTTGGCCGGCAGGAGTTTGGAAAAGACGAAGGACCCCGCCGTCATGCTTGAGCCCGTCTGGAATCAGCGAGGCGCCCGCGACCATCCAGTTCAGAGCCACGTCGGAGAGCCTGGCTTCGTTCTCCAGATAGCCCCCGCCGACAGCGGCGTGTACGCCCGGAAACCACACTTGTTCAAAGAACAGATTGCCTTGGGCATCGCGCCGATCTTGTTTCTCCGCCGTCGGTGACCAGGGCACTCGCTTGAAATCCGCACGGTTCTCGTCGATCGAGATCGCATGTTTGGCGTAGCCGACATTCGGGTTCAAAGTGGTGTCGTAGAATTCGTGCTTCGGTGGCGCCAGGTGAAGCGTCAGCAGGCGCCTGGCTAAGCTGTAGCCCGGCAACGGTGGGGCTATCTTGAGATAGTTCATCAGAAAGCCGATCAGCGCGGCCGCGACGCCGAGGTAGCTCAAAATCCGAGCGGCCCATCCGGCCCAGGGGAAGAACGGCCCGAGCGCACGGCCTCCCCAATGCAGCCCTACCAGGGCGGCGATACCAAGTGTCACGAGCGCGGGGCCGAGATATTTGTGACCGAGGGCCGCAACCGTATCGAAGACGCCGATGAAGTAGGGAAACACGTTGGCCTGCTCGGTCTCGTCGACGGTCCGCGAGCTCCCATGTTCGCGCCTGAATTTGGCTGCGATAAGATCACGTGTCTCAAGCAGGAACTGGCGGTAGCCCTTGGTGTCCTTTCGGTGATAGGAGGGGCAGAACTGATAGACGCCCTTGACGGCATGCTCGGCCAGCTTTTGCAGGCTCCTCGGATCGCGTCTCAGCGGTGAGCCATCCGGCATATGTTGCGGGATGCCGCAATAGGTCAAAACGCCGGCGACCGAACGCACCGTGTAGGCACCGCGGCTGAATCCGATCAGATAGATGCGATCGCCGGGCTCATACAGGTTCATGATCGCGGCATAGCAGTCAACGATGTTGCGGGTGATGCCGAGACCCGTTGCCATGCTGGCGAGATTGTAGAGCCATCGCATCCAGCCAATCTGGAAATGACCGCCGTCGGATGCCGAGCCGAGACCAGGATCATAGAAGGCGACCTGCTCCGAAGGCTCGACCTTGGTGTCGGGACCGACACGACAGGCCCGGTAGAGCTTATAGACGTTGGTTCGGGCTTCGTCGAAATTGATGCCGCCGGCCTGTCCGGTGCCGTCGGAGAAAATGAGGATATTCTTCGGCATTACACACCATCCCCAAAAAGTGCGCCAACACCTCGATCATATCACAGATTGTGTAGGTCGAAGTGTGACCTGCCTTACTGTTGGGGTTATGGACGACTTGCCGTCGACAAGCTTGACGCCGATCCTGTCCGCGAGAATGACGAGATCTGCGCACATGGTGTCGATGGTCAGGAGGTCCAGCGGAGCGCCCATGGGCGATAGATCTGCCGCGTCGACGCGATCCCCGAAGATCACGACCGGCAAGGCACGATCGTCCCGGCGAGACACCCAGCAAAGTCCCTCGGCACGGGGCAAGCAGCGTAGATAGCTTCGGCCCATTTCCGGGCGTTCGGATACTCGTTCTTTTCGGTATCGATGAGCTGACTGCGTGGAAGCCCAAGTCTGTTGAGTGCCGTCACGCTGAGATCGACGAGTTTTGAGGTCTCTTTTCGGCGTCACCTGTGAATAAACGTGGCCGGCCAGCTTTTTGCTTGTCGAAGGTCTTAGTCCAGCGAGAAAAGGCACGTCATGAAAGACGGTTTTCATGGCGGCGCAATCGAAGGCCCTGCCGCCATAAAGAGTAGGGATGTTTGCGCCGCTCGAAGCTTTGATCGGACTGAACCGGGCATTGCCATGTGGGCCTGGATTGAATTGGCTGCTACCATAGGCTTTTGGATGGATCCGATGAATGACCTGACCTTTCGGCCAGGTCATTATGTTCACCAGATTGGCAAGGCCGGCGGGCGGAGCCGGCACGACCGAGAGTAGGGATGGGGGAGACGGGGCTGGCGGCGACTTGGCGGCCTTCGTCCGGGCGACCGGGCGGCGTTACACCGCACCTCTTCTTGGCCATGGAGCACGCCGGCTACCTCGTCCTCGGCCGCTGCAACAACGCGATCGGGCTCGTTATCAGCAAGTCCTGCGGCCGCTTGCCGGCAAGAAAGCTGTTGCAATCCAATAGGCAAGTCCCCAATCGTCCTTCCTTCCGCGGAAGACCTCCAGCACCCTGCCAGGCCCTTGCTTGGTCGATAATCGGTCGAAGAGTCGAGGGCGTGGCCTGGAAAATAGTCCCTTCCACGATGATGTATGACGAAGATCTGTCCCTCTCGCTTCCACTTGTTCGGCTGGGCGCTCGGGTAGGTGGTGCTAAAGCCGGCGATCTCGGCGATTTGTGCCGCCGTCATCCACTCGCCGGTCTCGATCACGCTCTTGCGGGTTTCCGCCGTCAGCCGAGTTTCAATCAGTTTATGCTGGGGCGGAGGAATGTCTGGCACCAGAGCCTCAATAATCGACCGGTCCTTTGCCTCGTGGCGGCGCTCAACAATGCTAGGAATGAGGGCGGTAAATCCAGCAACCGTGTCCAAGAGCACGTGAGCGAGCGCGTGGTTGCCATACTGCAATGTCAAAGCGACGACTTGGTCCACTGACAGGTGCGCCAGTTTTTTCGTACCTCATCGGGAGTTCCGGTAATGGTTCCGACACCCAGCGCTCGAGAGCTTTTTGTGCGGTCGTCATGGCTTCACCGCCGTTTTGGACCACTTGGCTTCTGCTCCACAAGCTGTAGACAGCTCCTCCATCTTAGACGGCCAGATGGATCTGCGGGGAGCGTTATGAGGGGCTTTAAACGGCGAAAGAGGACCCCTATTCGGCAGCCTCTTTCAGAGATGTTTAGATTCAAGTAGCGGCTGAGAGCAAATGTCGCAACGCGCCATTACCTCCGGAGTGGTCAGGCTTACCCTGGAGCAGCATTAAACTTGCTCCGCTACCCGCAGCGCTTTATCAGCAGCGGAAAAATCCGCCCCTACTGGTACTTAAGCGAGTAATACCGAGAGAATAAAGAAAGAGGAGAGTTCAAAAGCTCCGCGGGCGTTTTGGCGTTCTGCCCTGCGAAGCCTCGGAAGCCTCAGTCCGTTGATGGCGTCGCTCTTTCGGAGATCATCATCACCAGCGAGCCGCCCGACGATTCGGTAAAAGTGGCGCAAGTGTGCACCGTGTCGCAGAAGCCGCCGCGTGGAAGCAGGCGCGGAAGTGCGTTTGATATTATATTCAGGGGTCAGGAAGAGGTGTTCGGCGCGGACCTGATTAGTGGTCGTCCCTTTCCTGAAGGTCTTCGAGCCAAAGAGAAGAGCCGTATAATTCGGGGGAAAGCGAATGAAGATCCAATCTTATTTTCTGTCGGTCACCTTTGCGCTTATAGCACTCACTGGGTTTTGCTTGATCACAGGACAGTCGACCGCAGGCGTAATTGTTGCGACCTTTGCGGTCTTCTCGATCGCCCTCATGTTGTATCGCCTGAGAGAAAAGTGGCGGCTCTTTTACGGCCTTCTGGAGTTGGGTGTGTCCATCATCGGCGGGTTCTTGGTTCTGCAGAGCTTTGCCTCGAACTCTCACGGGATAGCTGACCAGCCGCTCATCACGAGAATGGCCCTGTTGTTTGCGTCGGTCTACGTGATGATCCGTGCGCTCGATAACATCAGTGCGGGCTTGAAAGGCTCCGAGGCCGGTGAGTGGTGGGACAGCGCTTTTCGCAAATGAGCAAGCCTAACGCCGCAGAGAACCGATACTTCGACCAGCTTGGGGTTAGTCCTGGGCCGTGGATGGGTGATGCCGCAGGCGGCAGACCGGTCGGGAGACAAAACGTTTCCTGTGCCGGTCGTTGCCGGCAAGCGGTTGATGACAGGTACAAGGGGCAAACGCGCCCGTAACCCGTCAGTGCGGTTGCATATGTCAGCGGTGCGGCAGGTCGGACACGCTTTGTCGGATCAGGGCCGCCCGAACGGGGGAAACATATAGGCATCAAAGTTGACCGCAATCGCCGCGCGTGAAACGGCTAGCCAGTTCATTTCCGGAGGTAAATCGGATCTGGTGCCCGCATGCCGAAGAGTTTGGATTCGCGGTGGCTCTTCCAGCGTTTGATCCGGTTGATGAGAGCGCTTTCCAACGTTGTTCCGAACCGCTCCACGAGGGGATTGGTGCCTTCCATATCGGACCGCCTAAACCGACCGTCGACGATCTTGCAAAGAAGTACGCTATAGCGCCAAAAGTCTTCTTGGCTCGTCGCCCGCAGCATCAGGCTGGCCCAATGCTTCGACCAAGTATGACGATCCATGGCATAGGAGGCGCCCCTGTATGCTCCCTGCAAGTAGCCTTTGCTGTCCTTGAGCATCTCGATCGTTTCAAGGGCCCACGGCTCATCGGGCGACAACCCGGCGACCATCGCGGCGCGCGCGCGGTGAGCCGGCTCGGGTCGATTGCGGCGGTCCAGGACATAGTCTCGAAGTTCAGGTTCACGGTCGGCACGAACGGCGGCCAGCACCTCGTTCGCCAGATCATGATCGTTTGCCATGCGGTCAAGTCGGGAAAACCGGATGTCTCTTGTCTCAGGACTGGAATCGGCTGCCCAAACCGTTACGGCATTGATGCCCAGATGGTCTCTTCCGAAGCTGGCGCGGACCGGAGGTGTTCCTTTCGAAAGACGTTGCATCAGCGAAGCGGCGCCGGCAGAGTTTCGATAGGATATCGCTTCAGCCACTGCCGAAGCGGTGTTATGCAGATTGTCGAGGCTCTCTTGATCCATGGTCAGAAAACAATCGAGCCACTTGTCGACGGTCCGCGGAGAAACCTTGTCGATTTCACGGACGAGGCCCGCGGTAATGCTCCGGATGATGAGCTGCGCGCCGGCCTCTGTAAGGTCTCGCTCAAATTGCTCTGCGGCAGCTTGGTTGCGCTTCTGCCTTTCGTACCAGGCGTCGCCAGTGTCGGAGAGTTCCTTGAGATGTTCTGGCGAAAGAGTCTTTTGGGCAGGCCGCCGGTCAGAAACTCTAATGAAGGACGGCCAATGTCGATCTTCGAACAGCTGCTCGATGTCCGGAAGGTTGCGCAGAATCTTGAAGTTCGTGGCCTTCTCGATGGCTGTCTCAAGCCGGCCTGCGATTGCCAATGCCGCAGGTGAGCCCAGAAGCTCCACCAATCGTTGATAGGAAGAAAAGTCGATGCGTTCCAGGCACGACTCAATCGAAATGAGGCCGATCTTCGACGCCGCTACGAGGGCTTCGGAACCATTCGATATCTCGGCCCGACGAGTCGCGCTATCAAGGTCTGTCGCGGTCCAACCGCTGTCGACAAGCGCGGCAAGGAGTGTCGGATCCTGAGTGGATTGAATAAGCCCTAAGCACGACAAACGAACATGATTGTGAGTTGATGTCAGCAGGCTTCCCGTCAGTTCCTTGGTGCGCAAGGTCAGAGGTGTCGATGAATGCTCCGCGAACGCGAGGGTCCGGAATTGCGCGACTTCGTTACCTTCAGCGATGGCGCGGGCGAGGCCAGCTTCCAATTTTATCGGGTCACACGGTTGGAAGAGATCGGCTAGCGCACAAAGGAAGGTTTGATCTTTGGGGTGAGCAAGAAACGCATCGAGTTGCTCGTCTCCGCCCATGTGCGGGAAGGCTATGAGCAAAGCGTACTGTGCCGCGATATGTTTCTCATTGTTCTTGTCGCCACTCAACGCTTCGGCTGCAATTTCCGCTGCTTTTGCGACAAATCTGCGCGCAAGGGGGGCGTCTAGCGCCGACGTGTGTTGTTCGAGCGAAAAAGCCGCGATGCGGAAATCGTCGGTCGACCTGGATAGAGCGTGGTCAGCAAAGCGGCGCATCACGTCGATGGCGGCGCTCGGCCTAAAGCGAGCCAGGCCTACGCGAGCCATCTCAAAAAAATGGTCCTCCTGCCCATTGCCCATGTACAAGCGAAGTTTGGCTATATCTATCGAGGAATATTGCTGCGCCGTCTTGTCGATATTGTCAGGACAAGAGGATGCAGGGTCACAAGGATCGGTCGCGCAATAGCTCTCGACCAGGCGCCACCCACCGAAGTGCTCTCTGTCTTTCGTCAAGACATTGTAGAGTCCATCAGCCGCAGCCGCATCGTTGCTGTCGGCTGTGGCATTAAGTAGATAGACGAGAGCCCATTGACCGGTCTTGGATGTATCGGGACCCTGGAAGAGTTTCGCCGCCGCCAGCATCGCGGCGCGCGTCTCGGCCCAATCGATGATGTTCAACCGGAGCAGGGCATTGAATTCATCGTGGTGATCGCGGTAACCGCCATTGAAGGCGGCTGCGAAGGCCCAGTTGCGAAAACCATCCGCATATTCAGCCAAAGGATGGCCGGCTAGAAACTGGAAGGCCAAAGCGCTGAGTTGGCTGTAATCGCCACGCTTTTGCTGGATGAGACTGTCAAGAAGGGCTTGTTCGGCCTTGCAAAGGTGCTGGACTTTGCTGGCGATTTCGGCTGCGCGTTTCGCACGTTGCTCCTTGCGCTTTTCGTCCTGGTCCCCTGGATGCGAAGGTGACATCGTGCGTTCTGGGTCGTCCGAATACATACTCAGCCAACGCAGCAGTGTTTCTCTCAACGCTTTAGAGCATGCCGGCGTCGTCCGTCCGTCGTTTATGGCTTGGACGAGCCAGGATTGATTGGCGGTGACGCCTTCTACGAGGGCGGAGTTCTCAAGGGCGACAAGGAAAGGACGAGGATCTTGCTTTAGCAGCGCCTGAAATTCGGTATAAAGTGTCTGATCGAGGTTCTGAAGTGCGACGAATGATTGGATCAGGGCGGCCGTGACTTCCGCCGGCGCCTCTTCCAGAATGGAGGCGAGGGTTGCTGCGAGGAGAACATCGCTTGTTTTGTCCAGTGCGGTGATAGGGTCCAAAACAGCACCGAGAGCTTCAAGCACATTTTTCTTTTGACGCAGGGCGGTTCGCGCGGACGTCAAGAGCGACAATCCAAGCGCTAGAGAAAGCCCGTCCTCTTTCAAAGCGTACTTGCTGGGATCGTCTTCAAGAATTTCGAAGAACCGGCCGGCCGACGTCAGTTCAAATTGCTCCGCCACACTGTGCGGGGGGTGACCCGAAAGCGCTTTTGGGCGGTCAAAGACCGTAAGGTCGGCTTGCTGATGGTCTTTCAGCCTTGCGATGATTTGATCGGCATGCATGCGGATATCGCGGACGAATTGCCACGTCGGAATCTTATCGCTATCCGATATCGCGCCGAGCCGAATGTGCTCGAACAGCAGCCGGTTCACGCTCAATTCGCCGAATTGATCGATCTTCTGGTCCTTGAGGAGAGCCGCGGCAATCCCGAACAGGCGGGGATTGCGCAAGCTTCGTACAACGTCGGCATTGAGCTTTCCGATCGAGGTGCCAAACGACGCCAGCAAAGAGTCCAGCTCGGCGTCGTTCCATTCAGGCACGACACATTTGACAACATTACTGACGAGGCGTCCTTGCAGGTTATCCTTGTAAAAGAGGGTTCTACAGCTGATGACGACCCTGCCGCCAATTTCGGCGACGACCTCACTCAGCGTGTCGATCACGTGAGCCCAATTGCCGATGTCTCGCTGATTCAGGCCATCCACAAAAACAACGAGCCTTGGCCTCTTGTTGTCCGTCTGGCGCCTCCATCGCCTGAAATGGTCGCGCCAGCGATTTTCCGCGATGAGATTCGATATCTCGCCGCTTTGCTCAATAAGCTTCGCAATCAGAAGATCACGCATTGCCTCAAGGGAGGACGACGGCTTGAAGTCGTCAGGTAGAAGGATAACGGTCAATGGTTTCGGCTGCTCATGCATCCAGGATTGCGCAAATATCCAGGATTTGCCGTTACCATCCGCTCCCAGGATCGCGATGACTGAGCCATCGGGCTTGGCGTAAATGGCATCCGCGGCCTTGGCGCGAAGATCGGGCCGCTCTAGAATGCCTGGTATTGATGCGTCGTCGGGGGAAAGTGGCTGCCCGAACACGACGCGGGCCCGCTGTTTGTTCGCAAACGCCGCCGACAGCCAAGTGACATTGTCTTGAAGCGCGAATGCGGGGGCGAGGCTTGGCTGCTGGAGGTCAGCCTTCAATTCAGCAGATCGTTCGGAAAACTGGGGATGCAATGCGACCGCCTGCAATTGGGCAGTAGCATCCGCATGCGGCGTTGTTGTTTGTGCTGAAAGGAAAGTGGCCGTTGCGTTCGGCGCCATAGCAAGCAGCGTTGCAAGCTCAGACAGGCCCGTTGCGGGCCAGGCAAGCACTTTGACGGTGACACCGAGTTTTCTGCCAGCCCGTTGCGCAGTATTGATATGCTGAGAAGAAATTGGCCCTGTGGAAGCCAGGATCCAGAGTTCGGTCTGGCCTTCCTCATCGACCGCGATTTCTGCGATTTTCGAGAGTATCTGGTCTTTCGCCACCGCATCTTCGTAGAGCTTGCCCTCAAACGAAATCGTGCCCCCGTCCAAGATTGATTGGCCGTCCTTGCCGCGTTGTGAGCCGGAGCTTGCCAATGCAAAGGTTCGCCCGGTCAACTCCGTCAACACAGCCGCCATCAATCCTTCGAATCCGTCGGATCCGGTCGGATTGAGCTGGCGGACGGTGTCACGGAGGTCGTTGATGGTTTGCATGGTTCGGCTCTGTTAATTTTAAACCAGTTTCGGAGACCTAACGAATTATTTTCAGCAAGAGGCGCAAGCCCCACCAAAAAGGCGGAGAGGAGAGCGCCAGGACGGCTGCGAACACAAAACCAGCCGCGATATTGAACATCGTGAATTTGCGCGTGGCAATTCGGGCATTGACGGATATCTGAACACACAGATCATCGAGATAACGTTCGGTGACGCTGTGGCTCTCTCCCGGCTTATAGCGCTCCGTCACCCGCTCGTGATAGCGCCCCACCGGAATCTCGGCAATGTGCCCCCAATAGAGGAGGCTTTTGTCATCATCATTGTGCTGATGAAAGCGGTCCAGGACCTGCGGAACGAAAGAAAGGATACAAACAAGTCCCGCAGCTGCGAACAGGGGCAGGGCGATGCAGAAGGCAAGGCTGTAGCCAGCGGGGAGCATGGCTTGCCTGGTCAGGAGGTTGATCGAGCCGATGATCCAAGCCGAGGAGAACGTCAGCAGCGCTGCGTTCTTGGTCTCGGCGAATTTGACGAAGTCGATGTTACGAGTGAGCTGCGTCGAGAGGATTTTCTCAAAGGCCTCTTCCTGGTCGTCCTTCATGATCCGCCATTAGGTTGATGATTCGACGAGCGAGTAGCTTGTGCTTCTGCCGCCAGCCGCATCTTTCCTGAGGATGCCGTGTTCGATAAGCTCCTCAATGTCCCTTGCCGCGGTTGCCTGCGACACCTTCGTGAGCTTCGCCCATTTCGAGGACGTCAGCTTGCCCTCAAATCCATCGAACAGGCGGTTGAGCACGAGCCGCTGACGTGCGTTGAGCTGGCGGCCCGCGTGACAATCCCAGAAGTCTGCCTTGCGTAGGATTCCGCCGAGAATGGCATCGGCGCCATCAAAGGCGCGGTCCAGGCAATCGAGGAACCACGACATCCATTCGGTGATGTCGAGGTCTCCTTTCTGGGTTCGCTCGAGGATGGTGTAATAATCGTTTCTCTCGCGGCGGATCTGCGCGGACATGCTGTAGAATCTCTGGGCGCTTTGTTCGGATCGCGCGAGCGCAAGGTCGGCAATCGCACGGGCAATGCGGCCGTTGCCATCTTCAAAAGGATGGATGGTCACGAACCAGAGGTGTGCGAGCGCGGCCTTCAAAACAAGGTCGACGCTTCCTGCGCTGCCGTTGAACCACTCCAAAAATGTCTGCATTTCCTTTTCGAGACGTTCGGCGAAGGGTGCTTCATAGTGCACGCGCTCGCGACCGATCGGACCCGAGACAACTTGCATCGGCCCGCTCTCGGCCGTACGCCAAGCGCCGACAACGATCTTCGTCATGCCGCTGCGTCCCGTCGGAAAGAGGGCCGCATGCCAGCCGAAGAGGCGTTCGGCTGTAAGCTCGTCAGCGTAATGTTCGGTGGCGTCGAGGATCATCTCCACCACGCCCTCGACATGCCGGTCGGCAGGAATAAGGGCGCCAATGTCCATTCCGAGGCGACGGGCGATGGACGAGCGGACCTGGTCACGGTCGAGAACCTCGCCCTCGATTTCGCTCGACTTCACCACTTCTTCGGTGAGGGTTTGGAGGGTCGCCTCGGCTTTCAGGGGGAATCCCAAGCGCTCCATGCGTCCAAGCAAGCGACCTTGTTTGTGGCGCACGGCGGCAAGACGGTCAGCAATCTTTTGCAGATCCCAACGGAAAGCCGGCCAATTCGTCAGTTCGTGAACGTATGCCATAATATCATCATCGCTTGCAGAGATTATGGGGCGTATTCTCGTCAACGGCAAGGCTATTGTCTTCAAAAAATGCAGAGAAAGACGGGTCCATTCTCTGCATGGCGGAAATACGGGGAAAACTGCCCAAACTTCTTTCACCCGCCCTTCTAATAGTTCTTCTTATGTTCTAAATACACGCGCTTCGCGTGCAGGGTCAACAATGCACCCTTCGCGCAGCATAGATCAAAACGCGCTGCCATCCGGCTGTACCCTTTCGGGCTCCCGTTCATGCCGCGCACCCATGGAGCACCAGCAATGGCCGGTCGGAATTGGAATAAAGAGCGAGCCACGAAGCGGATCGATGCCAAGATCGACGGCCTTCCGCTCAAAGCCATCGAGATCAAGGAATACGTCCGCGACACGGACCTTTCAAACCTAGCGAATACGGTCGCGTACCGCGTGGACGGCGTGCATCTCTACGCCGACATTCTCAACGTCAAAGATATGTTGGCGGTCACCGAAGTCGAAGGAGAGACCTGCCACAAGCGCACCCTTCGCTTCTTGAACCTGCACTATCGCGCGGTACACCGGATCATCGGACGGGTGGATGCCATCCTGGTCGATTTCCACAACCAGCGCCTCCACTCCGTGGTGGCCAAGCCTTATGACAACGAAGCCAAGCGCTTGCATCGGGCCGTCGCGACGGCGCAACTGATCACGGACGTTCTCGCCCAGACAGGCGAAGACGCCGACCACCCTGCCGCCAAGGTGCGGGTTGGTATCGATACCGGCAAGGCACTGGCCGTAAACAATGGTCGCCGCGGCCACCGTGAACCGCTGTTCCTGGGCGAGCCGGCGAACTATGCCGCCAAGCGAGCCGGGGGCGGCACTGCCACCGGAATCTATCTGACCAACAAGGCGCGGAAAGCCATCGGCCTTTCAGAGGTCACTAGCGTCGACAGCACGCCTCTCACGGCCGCCGAGATTGCCACTAGCCAGAAGGAAGCCAAGCTCGAGGTCACTGCCGCTGAGATCGTGAAGGAGTGGCAGGAAGACCTCAAGAACAATCCCATCGGGGCGTTCGAGTTTTCCGGGCATACGCCGCCTTACTCGACGCTCGACATCGAAACCCTTTCCGCCAAGAACTCGCGCCGGCAGGATGCCTGTACGGTGTATGGCGATATTGATGGCTTTACAAATTACGTCGGCAACAACATCGCGAACGACGTGGGCGCAAAGCACGTCGTTCGCGCTCTCCACGTCCTGCGCGCCGAGCTCGACGCGGTTCTTCACGAGGATTTCAAGGGCGTGAAAGTTCGGTTCATCGGCGATTGCGTCCATGGCTTGCTGGTGGAGGGCACCGCGCAAACCACCGACGTCGAAGAAACCATCAGCAACATGACCCTCTGCTCCGGCGGGATGCGCAGCAGTTTTGACCTGGCTCTTACCCGTCTGAAGGCGAACGGCACTGATGCAACGAGCTTGGGCTTGGCGATCGGCTTCGATTTTGGGCCTATGAACATCACGCGTCTGGGTATGAAGGGTGAACTGATCCGCTGCTCTGTCAGCCGCGGTGTGCTCGCGGCGGAGAAGGAGCAGTCCCGCTGTGCCGGCACTGAGACCGCGATCGGTGCCAACGCCTATGCCAAGGCCTCGGAGCCGGTGCGCACGATTTTCGGTTCGACCCGCAAGCGCTCCGGATTGGACTATGACACCGCCGTCGATGAGATGTCCGCCAAGGGCGATAAGACGGCAAAGGCGGGAAAAGCGCTTTCAGCGGGCTCCTTGCTGCAGCCGGCCTCCGCCGCTGCTCAACCTTACCGCTTCCCTGATCGAGCGGCCGGACCGGCGAAGACGGACGGCTTCGCCTGATGTGGTATGTGACGGACCTTGCGAGGTTCAAGTCCGAGCGGGAGGCATTGGATAGCTTGGCTGCCGACGCCGACTGGCTCAGGCCGGTAGGATGGCGCGTTGATCAATCGATGCGGTTGGTTTTCGATGCCGACATATGCGTCGGGGAACGTGAATTTCCCATCTCCCTCCAATACCCGGCCCATTTTCCGCATACCCCGCCATCGGTGCTGCCTCGCGGCGACGAAACTCGCTGGTCTGTTCACCAGTTCGGTCCAGGCGGGGAGCTTTGTCTGGAGTACCGGCCCGACAATTGGACGTCGGATATTATGGGCGTGCTTCTGGTTGAGAGTGCCCATCGTTTGCTCGCTACAGAGAATCCGGTATCGGGCACGGCCCAGACCGTTGCGTCGGCGCATCGCGTGTCTTTGGGGCAGTCGCTGCGAGGAAGATACCTGAGGTTCGTGGTTACACGCGAACTGAATAGCTTCCTGATAGGCCTCGCCGTGGGAACCAAACTCACAGGACACGCGGTCATGCTTTGTCGCCCGGAAGCGATCGTCTACGTCGTTGATAAGATATCGAGGTCAGACACCGACGTGTGGACGAATGCAGCCGTTCCTGCCAGCCTCAGTACCGAGACATATGAGCGGCAAGTCTCAATTCTGCGCATTCCGAACGATGCACCTGTACCGTCCACCGCCAGCGTCGAAGAGTTCAGGACTGTTGTCAGCGAGCTGGGTTTCTCCGACGATGAGGCGTTTCTCCTTCTGGTGCGGGATGAGGGGATCCATCCTTTCGCGGTGTTCAAGGATTCCGTGTACCCAGTCGCCGCCGTGCCTCCCCAGGTCGAGGCAAAGAGATTGGACGACGGTCACCAGCAATTACAATCGAAGCAGATTGGCATGGTGGGCTGCGGTTCGCTGGGAAGCAAGTTCGCCACTATGTTGGCAAGGTCAGGGGTAGGCCATTTCTATCTTGTCGACGACGACGTGCTGCTTCCGGATAATTTCGTGCGTCATGACCTTGATTGGCGCGATGTGGGAACGCACAAGGTCAACGCAACGGCGCAGCGGTTGCGGCATGTTAACCCCACGGTGGAGGTTTCTGTACGTCGCATCCGTGTGGCTGGTCAGGAAGCAAGCGAAGATGCGGAATCCGTGCTTGGCAGACTGGCGGCCTGTGACCTGATTGTCGATGCAACCGCGAATCCAAATGTATTCAATCTGTTGGCTTCCATTGCAGGATCTGCTCAAAAGCCGATGATCTGGGCGGAGGTCTTTGGTGGGGGCATCGGCGGCTTGATAGCCAGATCCAGGCCGAACGTCGAGCCACCGCCGCAGCTCGCACGCAGGGCGATTGAGAACTGGTTCGGCGAAAGAGTCGCAGCTCCGATCCGGGCGACACGAGATTATGCGACTGGTGGAGAGGGCCCGCCACTTATCGCTGACGATGCCGACGTGACATCAATTGCAGCCGCTGCGGCGAGGCTCGCGATCGATACCTTGCTGAAGCGCGATCCGTCGTATTTCACGCACTCCGCGTATGCGATCGGGCTCGGGGCTGGGTCCGTCTTCAGCCAAGCTTTCGAGACCTACCCGATAGATCTCGGGATAGCGCCAGAGGAGGAAAAACGGACCCTCACCACCGAGGAGGCCGGTGCGGAGTTGACCGCAATAGTGAAACTGTTCAAGCCGCAATGAAGCTCATCCTGCCGGCCGCGTTGGTCGAGACCTTGAAGCGGGAGTTGAGGCGAGCCGGCTCGCGGGAGATCGGCGGCGTCATGGTCGGTGAATATCTTGGCGATGAGACCTTCCGGCTGGCGGATATCTCCGTGCAAAGAGCAGGTGGCTCACAGGCTCACTTCGAGAGGGACTTGGGGCACAGCACTGCTTTCCTCAAGGAGTTCTTTGCCCGCACGGGCCACGAATATAGCCGCTTCAATTACCTTGGCGAATGGCACTCGCACCCTTCGTTTGCTGCGACGCCCAGCGGCCAGGACTTGGACACCATGCGGGGAATCGTGGAGGACCCGAATGTCGGAGTAAATTTCGCGGTGCTGCTGATCGTCAGACTCGCACGGCCATCCACCCTTGAGCTTTCAGCTATTGTATTCCGAGGGCTTACGGCCCCCATCAATGCCGAGGTGGAGCTGGAGGTCGCCCGGCAATGTCAGAAGAAAAGTTTTATTCAGCGCGCTATCGATCTTTTTCGATAGCAAAGGTGCGCACGCCCAACCGCTTTACGAGCTCGCGGATGGTCTCGCACACAGGCGCGATGCGTTCGGCGATCGTCGTGCCTTCGCCTGCCAGATAGGGCACGAGTGTCAAGCCTTGGAGATCCGAGGGAAGCCGGAGATCCTTCACCCTTGGATGAACGAGGATGGTGCGGTACCGGCTCAACTTGCCCATGAACAGCCCCAGCTCGAAGAGCACGTTGTCGCGCACGGTGGGCGCCCGCTGACCTCGGGATTCCGAGATGTCATCGGGTTCGGCGATGGCGACGGCGAAATCCGACTCGCCAACCTGCTTCTCTAGTGCTTCGAGCGGGTAGCCGCCGGCGAAGAAGACGCCATCGTCCCAAACCGTGCTGAACACGTCTTTATCCAACCCAGAGCGCACAGCGTGAGCAATCTTCAACGCCTCGGATGAGGACATGATGAAAAGCTTGGGGGCTTGGTTCGGCAGATAAATTGTCTTGTTGCGCTGATGCAGCCGCTTGGACAGTTCCTGGGCGATCGGCAGCCATACGCTCGGAAACTTCTCGCCAACGGCCATAAACGCCGCGCTGGTCAACTTGAGCGCTACCGTGTGCTCAAGAACAGTGACCGTTGCGGCGCGGGGTAGCGATGGCTCTATAGCCGCCATCTCGCCGACGTGTTGCCCCGCCGACCGAGTAGCGACCTGGGCGCCATTGACGACAACGGCAACGGCTCCGGCCACCAACAGATAGATGTCATTATCGACGGCATGCTGGACGATGATGTTCTCGGCAGGTTTGAATTCTACAAGTTCTCCCGCTTCTGCCAGAGCATTCGCAATCTCAAGCTGCCCACCTGCGAAATCCTGGCGGCGGAGCGAAGCAAGGAGTTGGGGGCGGTTTTGCTCTTCTTCAAATCGCTCTTTCATCGCCGTCTCAATTCTTAGGTTGAAACCATTGGTGCGGGCGGCCGGACTCGCACCGGCACAGGCCTTGCGGCCCCACGGATTTTCGTACCACTTCGGCTTTCGCCGCCGCCCATCTGGCGTTCGTGGTCTGAACTATCCCTTCACCCTGTCGCTTGTCCGATGCTGCCCGTCTCGTCTCTACACCTTTCCCCTGGCGGGGGCTCGGCTCGGGATTGCCAGTGAAGGTTTCCCCGACTCTGGGCAGTTCTGCTCCTGGGGTTTCCCTAGGGCATTCAATGGCTTAAGTCTGACGCGTCTACCAGTTCCGCCTGGCCCGCATCGGTCCATCTATACGGCGCAAAAGCCATTTCGGCAAAGAGAATACAGCCGATTCCCCACACGCTTTGAGCAGCTTAACGCAGGGTCGAGACCGCGGCCGAAGTCGCTGAGCCGCAGCATGTGGCTCGGCTTTCAGCCTGATCATGCCGCCATGGGAGAAGGCCAGATTTGGCGACGTGATCGGCAGTGCCCTTCGGGGCGATGCATTGACGATCGCTCGCCCGGGCATGATTAACGACATGAAATTGGCCGACGTCGATTGGGATGCCAAAACGCAGGACCATACGGGCGGCGAAGATGAAAACTGGATGGGACCATCTAGTGCCGCTGTCGCGCCAAGCCCTCGCAATCCTGCGGCGCGTGTAACAGATCAACGGTAATCGGCGCTACGTATTTCCCTGTGCCAGAGACGCACCGCTATCTAACGCGACGCTCTGTGCTGCGTGCGCGCGGCATCGACACTAGAACCGAACATTACGCCCATGGCTTCCGCACTAGCTTCTCAACTCTTTGCCACCATGAAGAGTTCAAGGAAGCCAGGGCATGGGATGGTGATGTCATCGAATTACAGTTGGCACATCTCGAAAATGGCTCTGTAAAGGCGATTTACAGACGGCACGGACCGTTGGCACGGATCGGCTCGCGCGCCAAGCCGATGCAGCATTGGGCTGACGGGATCGATGGCTTTGCCGATCTAAAAAAATCGAGCCGTTCTCAAAGCGTCCGCACAGTCCCCTACCGCCAACAACAGAAGAGGCTGCGCTGTTGCTGCTGGAGGGCCCGCCTGAGCTCGAATCAAGAACCAGACCAGTATGTGCGGCGGAATATCGACCGGCTCGTGGACTTTGTTGTGTTGTCGTTTGGTTTCGGCCGTCTTCGTTGTGCTTTGTCCCCATCTGGTGCGGGAAGTGGTTTGATGGTGTCAATCAGGTGTCGTGCTGTTTCGAGGGGAAGCTGACCACGACGGCGAGGCCAAGACCACCGATACCTTCCGTCAATTCGACCGTGCCGTTGCTTTGTCGCACCAAAACGCGGACAATGGAAAGTCCGAGGCCGGAGCCGACCGGATGATTGGCGGTCGGAACGCGATAGAAGCGATCGAACACCCGCTCCCGATATTCCCCAGCGATGCCCGGTCCGTTATCGGCAATCTTTACGGTGTATTGGCCAGCGCCTGAACGAATGCTAACAACGACCGTTCCGCCGTCATGATTGTATCTGATCGCATTGTCGATCAAGTTGGTCAGGATGTCGTGCAGCATTGAGGGTGCTGCATTGACGGGTGCGTGATCAACCTCCGATTCAAAGGCTAGCTCGACGTCCTTCGCCGCGGCGAACGACGCCACGATACCCATCGCATCACCGGTGCTCGCAACGAGATCGGAAGCTCCGACATCGGGGCGTGGTTCAGCGACATCGATTTGCTCCGTGCGCGCCATTACGATGAGCTGAGCGACCAGCCGATCCAGATGTTTGGTCGACTTCTCGATCTCGGCGATGGTCTCGACGTGTCCGGGCAAGAGTCTGGTGTCGCGCTGCAGCAGTGCCAGATGGACGCGCAACGCAGCAAGCGGCGTCTTCATTTGATGCGAAGCGTCGGCGATGAAGTTCCGGATGACCTGAATCCCGACCTCGAGGCGGGCGAACAGCTCGTTCATCGCGCGCACGGGTGGATGGGCTTCGACTGGAATGCGTTCGAGGTCGAGCCGGTCAAGGCTCGATCGCGCGCCGAGTTGTCGCGTATCGATCTCCCGCTGGAGGTCCACCAGCGGCGATAGCCCGCGCCGGACAGCGAGCCAGACCAGCACGGCAGCCGTGGTGATGATGCCGATTTCGAGCGCGATCAACGCGAGCAGGAGCTGGCGTTGCACCGCCGCGCGCCCGCTCATGGTCTCGGCGACCTCGATCAGGACCGGAAGCGGTTTCCCGTACGCCGCCTGGGTCGTTGCCGCGACGCGCACCGCCAGTCCCCTGTATAAGGAATCGAAATGCTCGATGGTGCCGACTGGAATCGTGGCCGCAGCCGCGCGCGGCAGATCCTGATAGCCGGTGACCACCGCGTGATCGTAGGATACGCTATAGTAGATACTATCGTTGGACTTGGTCTCGAGCATTCCGAGTGCAACCTGGGGCAGATCGACCGTAATTTCTCCGTCTTCGACCGTCACTCGCTCGGCGATCGCTTTGGCCGAACCATCGAGAACGCGGTCATAGGCACTCTCGATCGTCTTGTTGATCAGCAGCAGTCCGGCGAGTCCAAATGCGAGCGCAAGCGCGCTCGTTGGAATCAATAGATTGAGAAGCAGCGCCCGGCGCAGCGACGGCGATCGTTTCGCGGTCACCTATCCTCCATCAGATAGCCAAGACCTCGTACCGTCTTGATCGTCGGTCCTTCCGGTCCAAGCTTCTGCCGCAGCCGCGCGACATAGAGTTCAATGGCATTCGGCGCGACCGGCTCGTCGAAGCCGAAGACTTCTGAAATCAGACGGTCCTTTCGTACCAGTCGGCCGGCATGTGACATCAGGATTTCGAGGACGGCGACTTCGCGGCGGCGCAGCAACAATGGCTGGTCGCCAATCTTGGCAGTCGAGGAGGAGGTGTCCAGCAACAACGAGCCGCATCTCAGGGTGGGGTCGGGACGGCCTTTGCCACGCCGCATCAAAGCCTTCACCCGTGCCTCGAACTCGTCAAGATCGAACGGCTTGGTGAGATAATCATCAGCCCCGAGGTTAAAGCATTTGATCTTGTCCTTGACCTCTCCGACTGCCGTAAGGATGAGAATCGGCACCTCGCACCCGTTGCCGCGCAGTTTGCGCAACACCTCCCAGCCCGGCATATCCGGCAGACCCAGGTCGAGCACGATCAGGGAGTAGGCTTCGGACGGGGCGATCTCGATCGCGCCCGATCCGCTCATCTCGTGATCGACGGCGACGCCTGACGCCGCCAATGCCTTCCTGAGACCCCGGACCAATGACGTGTCGTCCTCAACGATCAGGATACGCAAGACGATGAACCTCGGTCTTAGGGCTGGCGGACGTTGCCAAACGCGGGAATGTAAGTTCAGATGCGTCGCTAGGTCAAAAGATCGCCCGTCATCCATGCGAATTCGTCACCATGCCATTCCGCTGTGCCGTCTGCCTGCCACCTTGTGCGCCCTGGCATTGCATCTCCTGTTCTGCGCCGCGGCCTTTGCCGCCAACACCGGTGTTGACGGGAGCGCAAGATCCGGCCGTTCCCAGGTTCGTCTCGTGGTGTACGGCACGACGGACAGTTCGGAAGTCTCAGACCTGATGACCGAATTCATGAATCGGAACCCGGAGGTTCCGGTGCAGTATTCAAAGGTTTTATCCAACGAGCTGTTTGACGATGTGGTGAAGCCATCCGGAGCAAGGGGCTCAGCCGATGTAGTCTGGAGCTCCTCGATGGATCTCCAGATCAAGCTCGCCAATGACGGATATGCGGCTGAATACCGCTCGCCCGAAGCCGACGGGATTCCCGGCTGGGCCCGATGGAAGGACCGCGCCTACGGGATTACGGCCGAGCCGGTGGTCATCGTCTACAACAAGCGCCTGTTGCGCGAAGGACTGGTGCCGAAAGACCATGCCGAGTTCTTGCGCCTCCTGACAGATCACCTGGCCGTATTCCGCGGCAAAATTGCGACCTACGATCCCGAATTGAGCGGCACCGGCCTTCTCTTTATCACCCAGGATGTGCGCGTCACGGCGCAAACCTGGAAGCTGGTCGCAGCGATGGGGCGCGCGGAGGTTAAGCTCTTCGCCTCGTCGGATCCGATGATCGATCGGGTTGGCAGCGGTGAACTTCTGCTGGCCTACAACGTGCTGGGCTCCTACGCGTTGGAGCGCGCCAAGCGCAACCAGGATATTGGCATCATCTTTCCGAGCGACTACATGCTGCTCTTGTCGCGAATCGCACTGATCCCGCAGTCGGCCAGGCAGCCGGAACTGGCCAGGCGCTTCGTCGACTTTCTGCTGTCGCACACCGGCCAGACCTTGTTGGCCCGACATTCCCTCGGCGCGGTTCGTGACGACATGAAGCTGGCCATTCCTGGCTACGCCGATGCGGCCAACGCGCTGCGGCCGATCGCGCTGAGCATCGACCTGATGACCTATCTCGATCGGGCCAAACGCCAGCGCTTCCTGAAGGACTGGAAAGCATCGCTTCACGCGCGCTGAACTGGCTGAGAAATCCGTGGGTGAACTGGAGCTGCGGCGATGAAAAAGGCGTCACCTTGCACGTCATTCCTGATGACGTGCTGTTTCATCGCGTTGACCGGGTCAATGCGGGTTCGTAGCCCCGCAGATGAACAGTGACATCAGGCCGACCTCGGCGGCCTTCGGCCTCGGACTGTTCTGCATCACCGACGTGCTCTTCGACGTGCCCGGCAATCGGACGATGGTGAAGGCGGTGCGAAGATCCGGATGCTCGCATCATGACGTCGCGGGAGATCGTGTGCGCCGGCATGGCGTTCGCGGTGGGGCCTTGTTCGTTCCTCGCAATCCGCCTGCTGCTGGGAATTGCGGAGGCTGGTTTCTTTCTTTGCGGGCGTGATACTGTACTTGCCGTGCTGCTTCCAGCGCAGTATCGCGGCCGGATCGTCGCGCTCTTTATGGTGGCGATCCCGCTCTCGAGCTTTTTCGGCTTACCGATTTGGCTGCCTTGCTTCAACTCAACGGCCTGCTCGGCTGTCACCGTCGGCAATGGATGTTCGTGCTCGAGGCGCTCCCGGCCGCCATGCTCGGGAAGGCTGCCTTCTTCGTGTCCGACCGGCCGAAGTCGCCCGGGTGAATTAGGAGCAGCGACGGTGGCTCACCGGGCGGTTGGCGCGAGAGAAATCATCGCCAAAAGCCAAAGTCGGCCATCTCTCGCCCTTGGCAGGCCTTCCCGAACAAATACGTCCTGGCTGGTTCGCTCGTCTATGCGGGCGCCTCCGGCGCAGGCCACTGCCTCGTTCCGGCAGCGGCAAATCATTAAATCTTCCGCCGACATTCAGATGGGGTTGTTGAACTTGATACCGTTTGGCATCGCGTCGGTGCTCGTATCATGGCCAAGAGCGGCATTAAGTTCGTCGGCAATCTCGGGCTTCTGATTGTCACGCTTTTTGCCAGTATCAGTTTGGCGTTTGTGGGTCCTGGCCGTTCTCGCGCGATTTTGGGGGCGGTCTGTGGAAGCTGCTTCGCAGTGAAGAATTGGTTGTTGCTCTCGGCGCCTCGCACATTTGGAGAGCTCGGCTGCAGCAAGAGCTCCGCGGCCTGACGCTCCCGTTTGGAAATCTTGACGGTGCGGCGATTTATCTGACCATGGCTTCAGTGTCTCCAGCCCAGGCGATGGATGCCCAGTTCACGCAATGGCGGATGCTCTCGATGATCTTCGTGATGATGTTGACGTCAAGAGGTGCTGCAGGGGGGGAGTGGCTTTGCGGCGCTTGGGCAAGGTTGGCGGCAATGCCGGATGCGGTTCCAGTGTTGGCGTAGTCCTCATTTTCGGGTCCATTGGCCTATCCAGGGCACGGCCGTTAACGAGCATCTGCGGTAATGCCGTCGCCTGCGTCATTTGGGTGATTTGGGAAGGAAGTGGGGATAAGGCCGTTCTCAAGTGCACAGTGGATGGAGGCTGTGGCTATGCCGGACCCAATTGCTCAAGGAGCACAAATCGCCTGACGCCCTGCGAGGCAGAGGTTCCTCTCACCAAGCCTCGCACGAACGCTTTTTCCCCCGCAATGAGGCCGTGACCACTCGAAAGCCAAACCAGACGCCTGGCGTGACAGGTTGCTGACAGGTCGGACGATTTATCATTCCGCCGAACAAAACGACCGGAACAAAGACGTTCGCCATCCACCGTTTGCGCGGCACGGGCGCTCATCGACCGCCGGCGAAGAGCACAAGCGGGAGGAGGCTAGACATGTCGTCGCAGGACGCAAGCGGGATTGTCGCGCATCACGAGATCACCGCGCAGCCGGTAGCTACAAACACGGTGGATATCGTCCGCCGCTTCTGGCCTGAAGGATGGTGGCGCCTGACGGATACCCGGGTGGGAATCATTCCGCTCCCGATTTATCTCGTGCTCATTGTTCTCGTAGCCGCCCTTGTCTATACCGGCGAGATCAAGTCGGACGGGCCGACCATGATCGTGGTGCTGATACTCGGCGGGTTCACCTGCGCCGAGCTCGGCAAACGGCTGCCGGTGCTACGCAGCATGGGTGCCGGCGCAATCTTCGCCACCTTCATTCCGTCCGCCCTGGCTTTCTATCACCTGATTCCGCTGCAGGTCGAAAAATCGATCATCGACTTCACCAGGTCGACCAACTTTCTCTACCTTTTCATCGCCTCCATCATCGTCGGCAGCATCTTTGCGATGGACCGCGAGGTCCTGATCCGAGGCTTCCTGAAAATATTCGTGCCGCTCGCGCTCGGCTCTGTCGTGGCCGCGATAGTCGGTACTGCCGTCGGCACCGCGCTCGGGCTTGGTGCGTCCCACACGTTTTTCTACGTGGTCGTGCCGATCATGGCCGGCGGCGTGGGCGAGGGCGCAATCCCGCTGTCGATCGGATATGCCGCATCGACCGGCGTGCCGCAGGGTGAGGTGTTTGCGCAAGTGCTGCCGCCGGTGATGCTGGGAAGCCTGACGGCCATCCTTCTCTCCGGCGCGCTCAACTTCATTGGCAAGAAATACCCGCAGCTCACAGGCGAGGGTCGCCTGCAGCCGCACAGCGATCGCGACCTCGACATCCAGGACGCGCACGGGGAGGGCGGTAAGGAGCAGGGCGTCGGCCCTGTCGGCGTGACCGCGATTGCGGCCGCAGGCTTGACCGGGATCGCGCTCTATCTGCTCGGCGTGCTCTGCCACCATTTGTTTGGGGTGCCGGCGCCGGTGGCAATGCTGTTCCTGGCGGTGCTCGCCAAGCTGAGCCGGGCCGTGTCGCCCGAGCTTCAGCAGGGTGGATTGGTCGTCTACGAATTCGCGCGGACCAGCATGACCTATCCACTGCTGTTCGCGATCGGTGTCGCGCTGACGCCATGGGCCAAGCTGGTCGCGGCGTTTCACTTTGCCAACATCGTCACCATCGTGTCGACCGTTGTCACGATCATGGCGACTGGCTTCGCGGTCGGTCGCTTCATGAACATGTACCCGATCGAGACGGCGATCGTGAATGCTTGCCACAGTGGCCAGGGCGGCACTGGGGACGTCGCGATCCTCACCGCCGCCAATCGTATGCAACTGATGCCGTTCGCACAGATCGCGACCCGGATCGGCGGCGCAGTTACAGTCACGGTCGTCCTGATAATCATGGGTTATCTCAAATGAAACTCGCCGGCACGGAAGGACTGATCGAAGCGCGCGATGAATTGTTCAACGAACCCGGTTCTTCGATCGGGTTGATGCCCGCGCCACTTGGCGTACAGAACCCCGAGGCTAAAGGCGCTGCCGGAGCGCACCGCTCTCGTCTCTGACGTTGGCATGCACCACAATTGGCTGCTCGCCTTCTGTAAGCCGAAGCGCCGTGACCCGTTGGTCATGGAGTTCACAAGCGGAGGCTATCCGATCTTCGACCGTCCGCTAGCAGATACCGTTCCCGCACTTCTCGGTAGGCCGGAAAAGTGCCGCGCGATAGCGCTATCCTTGAAAGCACGACCTTTTGCGTCGCCACGCGCATCGCGGATGCAGGCTTTCTTCCGTGACGCCGCCACGATATGGTTAACGGCCGTAACGAAACCTTGCCGCTCCACTGCGCGGTCATGTCCCGGCATTGCGACGGGGTCCCGGTGGTCCGGGCGGGCCCGGTGGGCCGATGGGGCCCGGTGGCGGTGGTTTCGGCGGTCCCGGCGGTGGTTTCGGCGGCCCCGGCGGGGGCGGTCGGCGTTAGGATTAGACAGGTTTGGAGTCGCTGCGCGCTGCTACAGCGCAATAAGGGGCGCGATCTCGTCGATCTCTCGCATTCGCTCGATATCTTCGGGGCGCTCAATACGAGGCGGCTCGTAGAGCTGTTCGGGAAGTATTTGGACCTGTCAGGTTAGGCGATTTCGCGCGCACAAGCCGAACAGCGCATGTTCGATAAACTGGAGCGCCCCGATTTCCTCGCCGACGTCAAACCCTTGCTCACCGCGGAAGAGGCTGCGCGCTTCACCGACGGGGCCGGCAGGGAAGCATTCGCAGCCATGTTCCGCGAATTGTTCAGGTGATTCCAGCGAGCCTTGGGCGAATACGGCCGACAAAATCGAGCGACACGAGCTCGCCGATCTGCTCGCCTCTTAAGTGCGCGGTTCATTGCCGAAGCAGAGCCGAGAGCTTCGCTCCCAGAGCGGTGCTGCGCCGCAGAACCTCAGCGCCGCCGGGTCTGCAAGCGCGGCGGCGCCTGAGACAAGGCCGAGCTGGACATTGTAGCGGTTCCATTGCTGGCCGCCGGGATGCAGGAGGCCGCCGAGAATGCAAACCCCTTCGAGCCGTTCGATAGCGGCAAAATGTTCAAGCGCGCGCAGTGCGTTCGGTCCGAAGGGCACAACCCAAGCTTTGGGCAACATGGCAAGTTGGACCGCGAGGTTTGCGCGCCGAGCGTGCGCATGCCGCCCTTGAAACGAGGCGGCGCTTTTGGCGCGATGCGCCGCCTCATCCAGCGAGCCGCCAGCGGCAAGCGAGGCACGAAAGCTTAACAGAGCTTCGAGCTTTTGTTTTTTGCCGGGCGAACCTGTCAATCGGCGTTCGAATTTGCCTCCGGCAGTGTCAGAGCCGGACATGGGCGGCCTCGTTCTATGTCATGGCCCTGACCGGCGGTTTGGCCGGACTGGCCGCGGTCAAGCTCTCGCGAACCCACTGCATTTCGCCATTCGGCGGTCTGACGGCCATGATCGGCCCTCCTGTGGCGTCCCCTTCAACCGTGCAGCGTCGCCTCTTGCTATCATCCCTGCCAAAACGAGCAGCTTATCCAACGATTATCATGTGGGTTACCATTTTGGCGCCGATCCGAGGGCGGAATAGGCCGATGCGCCGCTGCACCCGCAACAGCGATCGCCAAGGCCAAGCCGCTACGGGGCGCAGATGTGGGCTGCACCAGCTCGCCCTATGCGTTGCCCCAACAAACACTAGGTACCTAGGTATCTGTATTATTCCCGTTACATTGGAGAGGTAGGGCTGGCTCGGACGGAGCGCAGGCCGCCCGGTCTGGCAAAACAAAGAAAGGAATTCCTCCGATGTCCGATATAAGTCTCCTTGCAACCGGGGACTCAATGTTGACCCGAGCGATTTCCGCAACCCCGGACACTGCATTCCGAGACCTCGTCGCGCTCCTGAGAAACGCAGACGTGACTATCACCAATGTCGAGATGTCGTTTCCAGGACCCGGCCGTCAACCGTCGACGACGTTTCACGGCACCCCGCTGGGGGCAGATCCCAATCTGCTCTCAGAGTTCGAGTTCCTGGGCGTAAACCTCTTTGGCATCGCAAACAATCATGCCACGGACTACGGTACCCATGGTCTTATTGCCACCTTGGAGGCATTAGAGCGAAGAAACATGCGATACGCGGGCGCGGGGCGAACCCTGCGAGAGGCTCGGCAACCTTGCTACTTCGACGCAGCTGGCGGGCGAGTAGCGTTAATCGCAGCAGCATCGAGCAACGCCAGGTTGTCGGTCGCCGCCGATGCCGGGATCGGCGATATCGGTCGACCCGGTATTGCGCCATTGCGCTTGCAGAAGACCCATTACGTCAAGACAGAACAGTTTGAAACTTTGCGCAACATCCTGGCCGAGACCGGTGTGAACGTCGAACCGGCCGGGACAAGGGCTCCCGGAACCCATTTCGCGTATCCTGATCGCAATGTCTATGGCCCCCCGCCGCCGGGCGGCATAGCGGTGGAGAGCGCGCACTTCGTAGCCGATGATAGTCCGCGGATACAAACGGACGTTTTGGAACGCGACGTACAAGCGCTTGTCAGCGCAATCGCCGAGGCTAAACGGATGGCCGACATTGTCGTCGTGGCTCTTCATGGTCACGAGGGGTTGCAGGGGAGCTGGAACACGGACGTTCCTGCCGGATTCATGCAGCCGCTTGCGTATCGGCTCATCGATGCGGGGGCCCATGCCATTATCGGGCATGGACCTCACATTTTGCGCGGGATCGAACTCTATCGGAATCGCCCGATTTTCTATTCGTTGGGCAACTTCATCCACAACCTGGCGACCGCCTCGTTTCCGATCGAACTTTACGAGCAGCAGGGCATGCCGCTGTCATCGACGCCTGCCGATCTTTATGACGTTATGCCAAGCTACAATATCAAGCCGCACTATTGGGAATCTGTCGTGGCACAGTTCAGCTTCGCTGCCGGCGAACTTGCCACGTTGGAGCTCCATCCGATTACAATGGGATATGGGCTTCCCAGAAGCCGCCGGGGAACGCCGATGCTGGCGGATCCAGAGGACGGCGCTCGCATTCTCTCGCGGCTGGACAGCCTGTCGCGTCCCTTTGGGACAATGATAGAGATCGATCGCCGCAACGGGCGGTGCTTCGGCCGGATGGCTGCGACGGGATAGGCCCTGCATTCAGGAACGCCGCGAAGGCCTGAAGCCGGTCGAATTCGCCGACCGGCTGACGGCCGACCTTGGCTCTGACCGTCAGCCTTACCTCAATCGGCTGCGCCCGCTCGTCACCGCCGATCCACCCACGTGCGGCACGTTGGAGTGCATTTTGTGCCGCCCGCGTCTTATCAACGCCTCATCGGTGCCGTCGAGATCGGAGAGGACATAAGCGCATTGCCAAGCCGTTGACGCAGCTCGGCTCAAGCTGTGGCCCAACGGTCTGCTAGGCCGGCAAACCCGTCAGTTCGCTCAAATCGCAGCGAGAGTCGCTTGCCCTTCGCTGTCCATGTCTGGCGCCAGAAGCGAGTTGCTGGAGGCTTCCGATTTTCATACGAGCTATGAACGCGCCGTTCCCTTCTGCATTTTCTTGAAATCGATGAAAAAGTTTATCCTGGACGCGCAGAGTACGTTTTCCCCAAATTTGATTGGTGTGCCGTTCGCGCAGTCCAAGTTCTCTTTAATGAATACGGGTTGAGCCATGGACATCCCAAGAAGGCGCGCCTCGGCTTCTGTCGGCATCCGCGCGTTGATCCGGACCCATTGCTGGGAATAGGCCGCGACGCCGACGCGCTTTAAGGCCTTAGAGATCGAATTCACTCCGGAGAATTCGTCCAACAGTCCCGGTACACGTTCCGCCGGGAAATAGCTGTGCGCAATCACGATCGGGATTTCGTCCTGAAAGCTCAAAGTTGTCATCAGGAGAACGTCATCGCCAACCTTAAGATGGAGATGTTTTGCCAGACGCTCATTCGCAGCGATTGTCTCCGATGAAAGAATGGAACGGCGGGCCAGGCGACCGTGCGCGACAAGGTTGTCGGTGAGGCGGGTGCCGGCCGAGAGAAGGTAAGGGGTCGTGTTCTCCACGACAAAAGTCCCTCGTCCTTGCTCCACGCGAAGGATGCCCTTTTGCTCAAGCGCTCGAATGGCATATCGAACAGTGTGTCTATTAACACCGTAGAGTCGCGCCAGCTCGACATCGTTCGGCAGCTTTTCGCCAGGAGCAAACTTGTTCGAGGCGATGTTCGACTCGATTTTCGTTCTGACGAACTCCCATCGTTTTCCCTGAAACATCGATTGTCTCTTTTTCTCAATTCAATGCGTATGAACGGTGGATGGGGCGCCGCTGCCGAAATTTCTAAACCATTGATAGTCAGTTCCTTTCAGGTAGAGGCGCCCACCATAGCTGTCTCTGCGAATTTTAGCCGACCGAAGCGAATTGCTGACTGACACGCTGACATCTTCGACCTGGTAAGACGGTCTCCCATCGCAGCTGAGAAGGGCCTCCTCGATCAGCCGCCCCTGAACCGTGACTGGAATGGGCAGGCCAAGACCAGTTAGTATGGTTGGTGTGAGATCGACAATGCCCGTAGGAGTGGTCAACGTTCCCCGGCGGAACCAATCCCCAGCAAAGATGCCGAGGGCTGAGAGTTCATAGGAGGTCAGGCCGCCGTGCATTCCCACACCGAGCGGATAGGGGCCGTCATAAAACACGGTCTCAGGATTGCAGCCGGGGTCTGTCGCGGCGCAGTCGCCAAGGACAAATGACAAGTCCGGGCTTCTCGCATGTTCGAACATGACCGCTGAATGGGGAAGGGTGCCTGCGATGCGGGGCATTTCGCCCGCCATCGTTCGCGAAAACCCGACCCCGTACCAGGGCGCTGCGGAAAGGCAATCATGGATCTCGCCGAGCAGTCCCAGATCCTGATCCCGGACCCATAGATTGACCGCGCGTTGCGGCTTGACAATGGCGTCGGCGCCTGTCTCCAACGTGTCGGCGACCTTGAACCCTGCCTTGCCAAGATAATCGGCAACGCAGACATTCTTTCCGATGATCGCATGGCCATGGTCTGAAGCTGCGATGAGTTGAATCCGATCGCTTGTCCTGGCGCCCTCCCACCAATCGAGGATACGTCCAAATTCCTGATCGACCTTGGCGAGAACCTGTCTTGCGCTGGGATGCACCAGTCCGAACATGTGATAGCTGATGTCCGGCTCGGAAAGCCAAAGGAGTGTGAGTTCGGGAACGACCTCGCTGGTCACGTAAGACAGAAAGCCGTCGACAACACGTGCGATCGTCTGCAATGCTGGCTGTTCTCCAGCCGGAAGCTCCGGGAAGCGGGATGCAATCCGGCGGATGACCGGGTTGCTTCCAAATCGCTCAGCATCGTGAACCCAATAGGCAGGCCCGCCGGCTTGCCAATTGCCCCAGTTCGACAGGCCCCATGAGCCTTGCGACTGAGATCCAATGGCGAGCATCGTCTTTCCATGCTTGGCCAAAACCTCTCCAATCGCGACGGAGGTCATGACACCACCGTCCCTGCTTCCAAGCGACAGGAGCGCCGGAAGAGACGCACCGTCGATCGCGGTTCCATTGGCGAAAAATCTGTTTGCCACGATTCCATGACGGCCGGCATGACTGCCTGTCGCGATCGCCGCCGATGAGACGCGCGTTTCGCTTGGAAACGAGGCCGTGTGATCACTGAGAACGAGACCCAGTTTCGCAAATGCGCAAAGGTTGGGCGTTACTGTCTCGGCAAGTTGGTCAGGACGCAACCCGTCGAAAACCACGACTACGAATTTCATTCGCGCATGCCTCTTGTTGCCGCCCTGTACGCTCTCTCCATAGACTTTCAAAAAAATCAGGTCGAGTGGAAAGTTAGGTCCCTAGGTATCTAGGCATCCGTGTTATTTCTGTCACATAAGTCAGCTATCAGCCTCGGCGAGGGCCGTCTCGACGGTCTGCGGGCCCCCCGAAACCGGAGCAGAGGAGCTTGAGCATGGTGGCGCAATCACGTCGCAACATCTTGAAGATGATCGGAGGAGCAAGCTTGCTCTCTTGTGCCATGCCTGCCCTGGCCCAGGGGGGGGCCACGGCAAAGTTGCGGATCGCGATGCAGGACCTGCGCACGGAGCTGGATCCCTTGCATCCTCGCGCAAGCGCGTTATCGAGCTTTCGCGTTCTGGAAAGCGTGCACGACAAGCTGTTCAGCATAGACTATCAGAACGGTGCCAAGCTGAAGCCGATGCTCGCCGAAGCGATCGAGACGACAGACAATGTCGTGTTCAAGGTGCGCTTGCGACAGCGCGTCAAGTTCCACAATGGTGACGAACTGACGGCTGATGATGTGGCGTTCACCTTCGGTCCTGAGCGCATGCTTCAAACGGGCGCTCCTGGCTATGGCATTGGGCAGGTAACGTTCCCAACCTTGGCAAAAGTCAAGGTCCTCGATCGCTACAACGTGGAATTCAAAACGAAGAAGCCGGATCCGGTTTTCTGGATGAGGTTCACGTCCTATGGCGGCGGGGTCATCTGCAAGTCTGCCTATCTGAAGGCGGCGAGCTTCGACCAATGGGCGAAGTCTCCGGTTGGCGCCGGCCCCTACCGGCTCGTTGAGTCATCGGAAAACAACTACATCAAGCTAGAGGCTCACCCGGAGTATTGGGGCGGTCGGCCGCCGCTTTCGGCAATCGAGTTTCGGATGGTGCGAGAGCCAGCCGCGCGCGTCGCCGGCCTTCGAGCCGGAGACTTCGATCTTATCACGACGATCGCGCCAGATCAGTTTGATGTCATCACGGCCGACAAGCGCCTGGACGTCGTCGGTGGCGATACAGTTTCGTTCCGCACGATGCAGTACGATTCACTGACTAATCCCGTGCTTCGCGACCCGAAGCTGAGACGTGCTCTCAATCTCTCGATCGACAGGCAAGGATTGGTCAAGAGCATATGGCATGGGCGGATTTCAATCCCCCGGTCCCATCAGCAGCCGGTCTACGGCGCCCTCTATAATCCGGACAGACCGATCCCCGCGTATGATCCGGCGCGCGCGCAGCAACTGATTAAGGAAGCCGGGTACAAGGGTGAGAAGATCCTCTTCAAGACAGTCGGCGACTACTACACTGCAGAGCTCGCAGAGACGCAAGTCATGGCCGCGATGTGGAACGCCATCGGCCTCAATGTGGAGATTCAGCGGAAGGAAAACTGGGCCCAGGTGATGGACGAAAAGCCTCGCTGGATCAACAATTCCTCAGACGGCACCTATTTCCCCGATCCAACGGCCTCCTTCTCGTCGCGTTGGGGCGCGAGCAGCGTGTTCCAGAAGAGCGGGTACTGGAAGAACGATCGGTTCAACGAACTCGAGAAAACTCTCGTAGGTTCGCTCGACACGGCCGAGCGCCGTCGCGCCTATCAGGAGATGTTGGACATTTTCGACGAGGTTGATCCGCCGGGCACCGTCCTGCACTCGCTTGCCGAGTTCTTTGGAAAGAGATCCGACTTCAAATGGTCGCCGACGCCAACCGGCCTTCTGGACTTTCGCCCGGGCACAATCGCCTCGTAATGGAGAGGCGTGTGTCATTCACCGCGGCGCCCGGTGCCGAACTCACCCTCGCCGATATGGCGAGGGTGCCCGGCACTGATCCCGCCACAGGGCAGCCAAGCGTCCCGCTCAGGACACGGCCGGTTCTCGAAGTATCCGGCCTCGATGTCTGGACGGCGGGATCCCACCAGGAGATTCGGTTGCTGGAATCCATCTCGCTGAACATTCGGGAGGGCGAATTTTTCGCGTTGGTGGGCGAGAGCGGTAGCGGCAAAAGCCTGCTGTGTTCGACGTTAATGGGGATCCTGCCCACCAATCTCAGTGCTCGCGGCGACATATATTTCGACGGCGGGCCATTGGCGGCCGTGGATCGCAGGTCACGCGCGATGATCTTCCAGCAACCCAGCCGATACCTCAATCCGGTCAGAACGATCGGCTTTCAGCTAACTGAAACCGTTCGCATCGTTTCGCGAGGCTCGAAACGCGAAGCAGGCGAACGCGCGATTTCCCTCCTTGAAGCCGTCGGAATTGAAGATCCGCGTTCGACGATCAAGAAATACCCACACGAACTCTCCGGCGGCATGAACCAGCGGGTGATGATTGCACTCGCCCTTGCGCGTCGCCCTCGGCTTCTGATTGCCGATGAGCCGACGTCCGCGCTCGACGTCACCACCCAACGTCAGATCATGGATTTGATCGAGCAGCTGCGGTCAGACTGGAACATGGCCGTTCTCTTCGTAACACATGATCTCGATCTGGCCATGGAACGTTCGGATCGCATCGGAGTGATCTACGCAGGCCAGCTCATCGAAATGGGATCCACCGAGGCGATCGCGCAACAGCCGCTGCACCCCTATACGAGAAGCCTTTTCTCCGCTGTCCCGGAAATTTCGCTCACCAAGATCGATCTCGTTGCCTTGGCCGGTGGTGTCCCGGATCCAGCCATAAGAGGCGCCGGCTGTCATTTTGCGCCCCGCTGCGCGCACGCGGTAGAGGCATGTGCGCGCAAACCGGAGTTCCCAGTCGGATTAAGTCATGCAGCAGCCTGCCATAACCTTGGGCTCAATCATGCCGCATCTTAACAGAAGCGAGCTGCACAGCGGGAACGCCATACCGCTTCTCCAGCTTGAAGGAGTCGGGTTTGACTACCGACGCGGCCGGGTGCGCGAGCATCAAACCCTGAGCGATATCAATTTTTCCCTCAAGCGAGGGCAAGCCCTCGGACTGATCGGCCAATCGGGGAGTGGCAAGAGTACGGTTGCAAAGCTGGTGCTGGGATTGGCAAAGCCGCGAGAGGGCTCGATTCTATTCGAGGGAAAGCCCGTCACCCCGCAAAGTCTACGGTCGTTCCGGAAACGAGCGCAACCGATCTTCCAGAACCCTATGGATGCACTGGATCCGCGGATGAAGGTTGGCGACCAGCTGATGGAGCCTCTTCTTGCCAACTTCCAGCTGCCGCGGTCAGAACGGCTGGAGCGAATCGCGACCGCACTTCAAGATGTCGGTCTTTCCCTGGAGATTGCCGAAAAGCGCCCGCGCCAGATCAGTGGCGGCCAAGCGCAGCGTGTGACCATCGCCCGCGCGCTTCTTCTGGAGCCCGATCTATTGATTTGCGATGAACCTGTGTCCGCCCTCGACATGACCGTACAGGCGCAAATCCTCAATCTCCTGTGTGAACTGCGTGATCGGCAGGGTCTGAGCCTTATGTTTATCAGCCACGATATCAGGGCTGTCTCTTACCTATGCTCCGAGATTGTTGTGCTGCATCGCGGCCGCGTCGTCGAAGCCGGGACGCGAGACAACGTTCTCCTTCATCCTCAGGCGGAATACACGCAGGCCCTCATAGCCTCCGTCCCTAAACAGTCTCAGCCGTCCGCCGCAGGAGCGGACCGGTCAATCTTGAGAGAGCTGACCGAGGATGGGGGGGGCAGTGATCAGCACGCTCTTTAGGTTTACCTGGATCAAACTGCTACGTGCGGTTCTATCGATCGCGTTGATGGTGACGTGCGTATTTGTGTTGCTGCGCAGCGTCGGCGACCCGGTGACGATCTTTCTCGGACCGGATGCGACGCCGGACATGAGGATCGCCTACGCGCGTGAACTTGGCCTGGATAAACCGGTATTGCAGCAGTACTTAGCCTATGCCGAGAACATCCTCCACGGCAGCTTCGGGCGCTCGTACATCTATCACCGCGATGCGCTGACGGTGGTTTTCAACAATCTGGGAGCCACCTTGACCCTGATGGCGACATCGTTGGCGCTCGCTGTCGTGATGGGCCTTGGAGCGGGGATCATTGCCGCTGTGTTCCGCCGCAAGTTGGTCGACCGTCTCGTGACGATCGTCAGCTCAGTTGGCCTTTGTGTCCCCGCATTTTTTCTTGCCCTCGTTCTGATGCTCATCTTCTCGATCGAACTGAGACTGCTGCCCACCAACGGTGCACAAAGCTGGTCCAGCTTGATCTTGCCCGCCATCACGGTCGCAGTCGCAAATTCTGCAGTGCTGGCTCGATATACGCGCACGGTGCTGGCTGAGGCTCTCGACAGTCCGTTCGTGGTGGCGGCAAGAGCCCGCGATATACCGAGTTGGCGTATTCTGGTCCATCACGCCTTGCCTAACGCAGCCATTCCCATCCTGACAGTCCTCGGACTGATGGTGGGTGGCCTGGTCACGGGATCAATCGTTGTCGAGACCGTGTTTTCCTGGCCCGGGATCGGGAATCTGTTCATCAGCTCCATCGGAAATCGGGACATTCCGGTCGTGCAGGCGATCGTCATCCTGGCCGGTGCGGTAATGGTCTTGACCAACCTTGTCGTGGATGTCCTCTACGTCGTCGTCGATCCGCGCGCGCGCAGATCCGATCATTGATGGGAGACCGAAATGTCTGATGTGTCCGTGAAAACGGCTCTGCCTCCGGCGCGACTTGTTTCCGTAAAAGCGACTCTGCCTTCCGCGCCTGTTTCATCGAATCTGCTGTGGTGGCGCGAAGCGGACCTTTCGGTGAAGCTATCGATATCCTGGATCATGGGCTGCGTTCTCGTTGCCATCATGGCCCAGCAGATCGCCCCCTACGATCCCGCAGCGATTGACCTGAGCGCCCGCTTGCAGCCGCCGATCCTGTTGGGTGGCGCCTGGACGCACGCTCTGGGCACCGATGATCTTGGCCGCGATGTGCTGTCCAGGTTGATGTACTCGGTCCAGATAACCGTCGCGGTGGCGGTGGCCGGCACGATCATCAGTACGTCGCTGGGAACGCTATCAGGCTTTCTGGCGGCGGAGCTGGGCAGTGCGGTCGACGAATGCATCACCGCATTCGTCGATATGCAAGCGGCCATGCCCTTTATGATCGTTGCGTTGCTTTTGATCGCCGTATTCGGCAACTCGATTCTTCTCTTCGTCTTTGTTCTCGGCCTCTACGGTTGGGAGCGACACGCGCGCGTGGTGCGAGGCGCCGCTCTAACCACGAAAAATCACCTCTACGTCACGGCTGCGCGGACCTACAACGCCTCGAGAATCAGGATCTATCGCAAGCACGTCCTGCCCGCATGCCTGCCGACGATCGTTGCGGGCATGACCATAGGCCTCACGCAAATTGTTCTACTGGAGGGCACGTTGAGCTTTCTGGGTTTGGGCATCCAGCCCCCGATGTCCAGCCTCGGTAACATGGTTGGCTTCGGCCGTGGATACCTGATGACGGCGTGGTGGATCGCTGTTTTTCCCGGCTTGGTGATCGCGGCGACAGCATTGGCGCTGATGCTTCTGAGCGATTTTTTACGTGACCGAAACTGGTCGGCGAATGATCAAATCAAACAATGAAGTGTAGCTGCATCTGAATAAGGCAAGTACTTGGCGGTCGAGCGCGAGCTGACCTTCAACGATCCGTTGAGCGAACTCGGTGCGAAAGGCGATGCCACCACCGCCGATCACGATGTCTATCCAAAGAGTTCTCGTTTTGGCCTTGCCGAAGAACGAGCTGTCGTGCTGGCCGAAGCAGCGTCGATGGCAGCACTACCATCCCCTTCGACACGAAGAACTGAAGTTCGCACTCTCCAGGATAGAGAACTCCGCAGAATGACAGAGAAGAACATAAACGATCTCATCGCCGGCGGTTTCGGTCACCGGCGTGCGCTTGAAAACCCTTGCATCAGGCCGACCAGCCGCGAACAAGGCCTGCGCCGAAAAGGTTCTCGATGACCTCGGCGACGTGGCGGTTCTTGCCAATCGCACCGGGCTCGCGATGCTGCCTTACGAAGACACTGTCAGGGGCACGACGTTTCACCTCGGTGAGGTTCTCGTCGCCGAGGTCCATATCCAGGTGCGTGGGCCGAGCTTCTGCAGGTACCGCCGCCGCCGGAAACCGCTGGCTTCCTGCAATTCGTCAGTCGTCATGAAAGTGATCTCGAACTTCTTCAGCATCTATCTAAGGAGTCGTCATGTCCTACCTAGGCGCCGAGAGCTTACGCGGTCAGATCGTGAGACACATTCCCTTGTATCGGCAAAGAAGGAACTATACCTGCGGACCATCTTCGCTGATGATGGTGATGTCTGCGCTGGATGAGAGATACCAGCCGAGCCCAAAAGCCGAGCTTGAGCTATGGCGGGAGGCAACGACTATCCATGGAGGTTGTGGGCCCGTTGGTCTCGCGTTAGCGCTCAAACGACGCGGGTTCGCGGCGGTCGTTGTCGTGAGCCACGGTGGGGTGTTTCTTGAGGCTCGCGCTTCGCGAACGGAAGAGATGGAAGCGATTCGGATTCTCCAGGAGCGAGATCTCGTCGAGGCCAAAGAGCGTGGAGTCCAAGTATATGTTGGAAATTACAGCCTGGATGATCTCTCGAATTGGATGGCAGAGGGATGGTATCCTATCGTGATGATCAGCATTGAATTCGAAGGTAAGACCGTCACTCACTGGGTGGTGATCACCGGGGTTGATACCGATTACGTGTTCTTCAATGATCCTCTGAAGGACCAGGCGCAGGGGGATGACGCCACCCGCGTCGACCACTCAACCTTTGCCGACATGAATGAGTTCGGACCGAAGCGCGAAAAGGCGGTCGTCCTTGCCGGCCTTCCCCAAATGGCAGGCATTGAGCTCTCGCTTCCCAAGATGAATCTCGACCACGAGGCCCCGGGTTGACAGTGGCGGACGGCGGCTGACCGCCAGGGGCGCGGAAGGGCGAAGCCTGTGGCCGACGCGGTATGGAGGACCATGGTGGCAATCCCTCCCGGCCGTCAGATGGCGCAGAGATCGTATGCTTGAACCGAGCGATCAACGGCGAGGTCAGAAGCAAAGCAAAAGACGCTCTCAAAGAAAGCACGCTGCTCGAGATGCAGGTGATCGTCCGGTAGTCGAGCGAGAAGAGTCGCCAGGGTGCGGTGGGGGAAAACAGAAAAAAACGAATCGCAGTTCGGTGCTGTAGGTCATTGCGCGCGCCCATTGCACAGCCTGCTACAAACCCGAAGACTGTAGTTGACGAAGGAAGATCTCAAGATTGCAAATCAACCAGAGTTGTCGTCCGAATGCATCGTTCGCCGCGCGAGAGTGCTCCTCATGCCATCGACGGAGGGCGCCGATATCGAGATAGTCAGCAATGGCGGCGGATCCTCCGAAGATCAAGTCGCGAAAGGGTCTCGAGCATTCGTCGGTCGCCCAATGACCCAGGGGTAACGGAAACCCGAGCTTCTTCCTCGCGGTCACGCTGGCGGGGAGACGAGTTCTGTACAGAGTGCGTAGCGCAGACTTCGAGACGTCGAGCGTTTCGCTGAATTTCTGAATAGGTGCGAAGGCCGCTCGAACTGGCGAACAGGCGTTCTTCCAACGCAAGTGCTCTGAGGCGGACATGCCAAGAGCTGACGCAACGATTCGATGATCTGTGAAAGGTACGCGTCCTTCGACGCCGGCGGCCATTGTCGTGTTGTCGACCATTTCGAGCAGTGCCGGTAGATGATGCCGTACGAAGAACAGCCTTATGCGATCATCAGGAGTGGCGCCGCCTGAATGATACTCACTGCTCATCCAGTTGAGCAACTCCGCATCATCCACGAGATCCGCTCTCCACGCGGACGTCGCCAGTTGCAGCTTCTCGGACTGGGCAAAGTAGGTGTATCGCGAGAGAAAGAAGTCGAATTCCTTCGTTTCGGCCGCCGGAAGGCCGAGACGCCGGCGCGCTGGGCAGGCAATGACGCCTGGCAGGGCGGACAAGAACGCTTGGCGTTGTAAGTCAAATGGTAGTCTGAAAATTCGGCTATACCCAGAGAATATCTCGTCAGCGCCCTCGCCGGTGAGAAGAACCTTGTGCGAGTGCGAGGCCGCCTTAGCCAGTAAATACATGGCCCCTTCATTGTGCATGCCAATCGGGTGACCTCGTAACGCAGTGAGGCGTTGGATCATATCAAGGCTCGTCGCGGCGGGCAGCGGTACCAAGACATGCGGTAGCTTGAGAGACTCCGCCACTTCGATCGCATAGCGACTTTCGTCGTACGTCTCACCAGCTACCATTCCGGTGAAACATGTCGGTTTTTGTGCAGCGCGCCTTGAGAGCTCGAAAGCCAAGACGCTGGAGTCCAATCCGCCCGAAAGCAGCGCTGCGACAGGAGTGTCGGCCGCCAAATGCTCTTCCACGGCATTACCGATCAAGGCGTCCAGTGAGGAGCACTCGTCCTTGTTGTCTAACCGAGCGGGGTCCCACCACCGCGCATGCTCGTGCGATTGGGCGGTTATCTTTAGCCAGGTGCCGGGTTGCAGCTTTCGAACGTCTGTAAAAAGAGTCCTCTCGCCGAAGACGGCACGAAAAGAAAGAAAGCTGGACAGCCCAACCGGATCGAGCTTGGAGCGAACCCCGGGCCAATGTAGAAGGGCCGACGCCTGTGAAGCAAAGACGAAGCCGCGGTTCGTTTGAGCGTAGTATAGCGGTTTAATTCCAAGTCGATCTCTGACAAGGAATGCTGTTCCGCTCTTCTTGTCGTAGATTGCGAATGCGAACATTCCGCGTAGACGTTCGAGGCAATCAATGCCCCAACAAGCGAATGCCTTGCATATGACCTCCGTGTCGGACTCGGTGCGAAATCGGTACCCGCGTCGGAGCAAGTCGCGTCTCACGTCACGGTAGTTGTAGATCTCCCCATTGTACGTGATTGCAAGGTCCGATTCCCGATCGAGGAAGGGTTGATTCGACCGATGGTTTAGGTCGATGATGGAAAGCCTTCGATGCGCAAACGCAAACGATGGAGTCACATAAAGGCCACTCGCGTCGGGTCCTCGATGGGAAAGCGTCTGAATGCAACGAGCGACGTCACGCTCGGTCGCCGCCTCGTCAGCGACCCGTCCGACGAATCCGAAAATCGCACACAAAGGCGGTCCTCCTACCCCGAGTTGGCTGCCTGATTCCCGCCCCTGAGGTCTCGCTCGCACGTTGGATGGATCGACTTGTCGCAATACAACGTTGCCCTGCGCCGAAGTCGTGCTGAAAGAGGCGCGCGATGTCCTAATGGCAATCCGATCGACAGTCGCCTAAGGTTTCCTCCGAAGCAGGATGTCCGGCAATCCCGGAGACGACTGCAAGTCCGCCGCCACGTTCAAAGCTGAGCCTCGCGAGCAGCTACCCCGAAGGATCGTTCGCACCTCGTTTGTCAAAACCCTCTGAACGAGCCACTTTGGAGGCATGAAACGGGGCGGGAGGTACAATGCGCGATACAGCCGCTCGAGTTGTTCGGCGTCGCGCGGAACATCTGCCGAATCCAAGAGTTCGGCGATCATTCGCTTGGTGTAGAAGCGAGGCTCGCGCTTATGCTCAGCTATCAGCGACGCTTGGGATCGCGGGGCAAAGGATCCGTCCAATAAGCGCAGCCATATCTCGCAGAAGAGCGCGTAGCCATAAAGTTGCGCCCTGGTGTCTAGGGAGAGAGCCGTCTCTGAAGGCAGGACGGGGAACTGCAACTCGCCGATGATGTCTCCCGTATCGGCGCGCTCGGAGAGGTAGTGGATGGTCACTCCGAAGCTCTCGGCCCCATTAAGGATCGCATGAGTCCGGGCAAAACTGCCACGATATTCAGGCAGTGGAGCCGGATGCAGGTTGATCCCCCCTCGATCAAACCGCGCAAGCGTGCGGGCCGGAAAGATCTTGCCCCATAAGACGCTTACGAGAAAGCCCCCGTAACGGGAAACGTCGTCCATTGACTCGAGATACGGTATTCCGTAGCGATCGGCGACTTGCCAAAGCTCCTCGCTGGTTTCGTGGCTCCACCACGTTTGCTCGTTGCGGGGGGCACCGAGAATTGCCGAGACTAGGTCTTTGCCGCAGGTCTCGATGATAAACGCAAGGCAGCGGCTTGCGAGCCCCCGCGTGCCAGCAAATACGAGCCCGTTACTTACAATTGACATGTCTTACCTCAGGGCCTTCTAGGCCGCGACGTTATGCTCGGATTCCACTGGTCATCAGCAGTCCGGCGGACCCAATGATCGCAATCGCGATCGTAAGCACATGAACGAGAGTGCCTGAGGCTTTGATCTTGAATGGTGCAATGTGGAGCAACGACAGCGGTACAAAGATGGCCGGAAGAACGACACTTAGCTCAAGTGGTGCGACGATGCGGTGGATCAGAAATGTTACCGCCAGCACTGGCAGGTCGTAGGATAGGGGCAGACCGGTTGAATAACCCTGATCGCTCAGGCCAAAATAGCCGAAATATGCCAGACGGAGAGCTCCGATCAATAACAGGTACGCTGCGAACATCCCTGACGCCGCAGAATTGATGACCGATGCAATCACGATTGCCGGTATCACTGATCCAAAGATGAGGTCCGAGAATCCATCCAGGGATTTCCCAATGGCCTTCGTGGCTGTCGTTCGGTTCATCGCGCGCCGGGCAATTGCGCCGTCCACGTCATCGACGATGATCGCCCAAAGTCCGAGCGCTATGCCCGCTTCGTAGTTTCCTCTAACGGCCAGCCCGACGCCCGCACCGGAACATAGTATCCCAAGCGCCGTGACGCTATTGGCGCGGTCAGATAGGTACGCGATCATTGAGTGCATCGAGGTTCTGGCCTCTGCGGAGAAAAGTGCAAATGATTGCCTGCAACGATCCGAATGCCCTGCATCTCTGCAGGCGAGGAGTTGGCGCATCGATCAGCGCTGTTGTTGACAGCAGATGTATTCGACCTTGCATGCCGAACTCCTAGCAGGCGCGTTCGGCTAGTCCGACGTTCATCGACCTGTTGGTGACACGTCTCCGTCGTCCAGATCAATTACTGGAGTTGGTAGTTGACCGGCTCGCAGAGTGTTGCATCTCGCTATCGGATTGATCCAGCAGGCGTGCTCATGATTTCCGATCCGCAGGCGGCAAGACGCTGCTAAAGGACTGCATCGCCGCCCTGGCATGCGGGATGACGGTGTAAAGATCGCCTCGACCGTGACTGCGAGGGCCTCGAATGCCCCGCTGCGCCAGGGTTTCCAATCGATGCTCGGGCCCGGGCTGAAGGCGACATCTCTGCCTGTGAGCGGACTCACCGTCTTCGAAGATCATTCCCTTGCGCAAAGAAGAGTCGCGGGGACTGTCATCCGCTCCCAACGCTCCGCCAACGCCGGCTGCCGGCGGCTATCGACGCTCACAGGCATGTCTCCATGTTGCGCGACCCGCTGGCGCGAGCGATTCTCCTCGATCATGGTCTCACAACCTATGACCCTGCGCTATGGTCGATTATGGGGCCGTCATCTCGATCGATTCCAAATGTTGGTAGTTGGTGCAAAGCTTTGTACGTCGCTAATGGATCAATGCGGGACAACGGCATGTTGCGCAATCTGTGCCCACCAGATGTCAGACTTGCTCCTGATCAACAAGCTTCCACACTTGGCGCTGCATGGTCGAACTGTTCTTCTTCTCGATAGGGACTTGCTTGCGGAACCGCCCGTGGAGCTTGGCGGCAGACGCGACGGAGCCATCCTCGGGCAGCTACTTCAGCCACCACGGTGCGGGCGAGTTCTGGCCAGAGGAGCTTGAGGCGGCGTGACAGCGTTGCATGAAGCCCAACCTCGCGGTCGATGTTGGAGCGCGCGGCTGCCGGCGCGATCTCAAATGCTCAGTGCGACATTGGCGCGTCCGTTCCGGTCACCATCTTGACGGCGATTGGGGGGCGAGGGTGTCGTCTCAGTCCGCGCGTCCATATTGAACACGTAAACCCATGGGGGGCAGTAATCGAAGCGTAAGTCGCGGGAACTGCCATTAGTCTAGCAGTTTCAGGGGGAAACCCCCATAATTCCAAGCAAGTGCTTTGAGAAGCAAGTGCTTTGACTTGACCAGGAAGACATCGGCCGCCGGTGGTGCTGCGAACGCCGCTGTAAAGGATTCGGCGTCGCTTTCTCCTCAGAGATGACCTGCGAAAGGCTTTTTGCAGCCCGTATCGCATTGACTTCTGAGAAATCCGTGCGGATCAGGAGATTACGTCGATCACGTGTGGTCGTGGATCATCGAATCGGTTAGTTTTGCACCATTCATACAGTACTTTTGCACTGGCGTTGCGTTTGCTTCCAGCTTGGAGCAGGCAATGGCGAGAATTACTAAGGCTCAACGTCAATTGGCTGAAGCGCTCGAATTTCGTACGGGCGCGAGAGCTCTTTTGCATGACCGATACAACGATTGGAACGACTGGGAGTTTGATTGGCTAACTGACGAAGTGCGCCGCCCACCCGAATATATCTACAGCGAAAAAGAGTGGGCCGTATTGAAGCGGCTTCAACATGACTCGCGCTCGTTCACGGAATACGCTGGTTATTCCGTGCCGGAATTGATTGCGATCGCTCATGCCGGCCGGTTCGATTTCCAGGAGCACGAGCAGGAATTTACTGAGAAGGTCCATCGCTGGGGCGCGACGCATCTTAAGCGGCGTCAGATCCGCTTCCTCGCGAGCTTGTGTCGCCGGTTCGAGAACATCGGGTACGACCCGCTTCCAGACCATGAGCCTGCTGAAGGACTTGGTCTTGCTGCAGATGACGCTCTCCCCTCCGCCGCCTAGATGCCGCCCGGAGGGTGCTCAGGCCATCGCATAATTTCCCCGCGCCCAGGCTCTCAGCAACAGGTCCGGCCAATTGGAGCCCAAAGTCGCAGCTCTATCGGCTTGACGGGTTTGTTGCAATTGTCTGGTTTTTGGTTCTCGGGAGAGTTCTGTGCGTCAAGTTCAGCAAAATGATCATGGGGGCCGGTTGAGCCATCCCCTTGGTGGGCCCTGAGCCTCGTCAGGCCGCTTGGCGTAGCGCCTCCTTCTTGTGCTCCTTCAACAGATCCATGTTGAGATAGCGATGGGCCAAAAGGCGACATGGCTACGGCGGTCTCTTGCTCTGTGTGAGCCGTGTGACTGTACCGTCTCTCTTGGAAATTCGGACCGTGGTGTCGCTGTTCAAAGCCTGGACAAAATAGGTCACCGTAAAAGCGTCATTCTCCGCTTCCAAACGCGTGAGATAGAGCGAGTCTGTAGGTTGCTTTGTCTCTTTGCTTATAAAAGCGGAAGCTGCGTCAATGGCCGTCTCCGGAGTCCATGCCGCCGTGGAGAATAAGCGGTATCCGGCGAAAAATGCGATAGCCACGAAGGATGCAAAGAGTGCAACAATAACGCCTCGAGCGTGATCTCGCAGCCCATTCGCATAAAACGAAGCAGGAGGTTCAGGATTTTCGCCGGCGGCCTCACGAGCAGTAGTAGTCAGGAGATTGGCGTAGACTGACAGACCCATGACAGAGTAGTAGATCGCGGCCGCGAGTGTAATACCTGCGACCAAGATGGCGCCTTTTGACAGCCAATCCGTCGGAATTCGCGCTGGATCGGTAAAGAGTGCTGCAATACCCGCGATGCCCACGGATGTTAGCGTCAGCGTCTGCTTCAGAAACTCAAACCGTCCCGAATGGCTGTCGATCGCGTCCTTTATTGGCGATGAGGCGGTTGGGCGCTCTACCATCGGCGACTCAAACCGGCCAGCAGGGACATTTGAACAGGTCCTTCCATTTCTTCGCATGCTGTAGGACGAAGATGCCCCCAATGATCTTCGAACTTTGTTCTGTGTTCGGCCGGTTACTGGCCATAGCTTCCAAATACTTCAAAAAATTCGGAAGCTCGGATAAGGCGTCGACAATCGCTTGGTCACGATTACGACCTCCAGCGTATTCACCCATACCAAGGTCGTCCATCTCTATGGAGATGAACCCCTGCTGAATAATAACCTTGGCTGGCAATGACAGCCGCCACTGCGATTGCTTTTCGAAATTCACAAATATCGGATCGAGTTGTTCTCCGATGTTCTTCGAAGCCATAGAAATCTCATCTAATGATCAAGGACCATGGAACGTCCATCATATCACAAGTATCCATGAGCGGTGAAAAAATGCACGTCCTGCGGGATTCCCTCGACTAGATCACCTAGAGCTGTCAATTCGGTCCTTCGCGATGCAGCACTGGGAGCGAGCAAGATTGCCGTTCAGCAAAAGGACTTCCGTTGCGGGTCAATCGCGCCGGACCTCGGGGCGACCACCCAGAACGCCACGACTACAAGTCCCTGAAAGCAGACACAATCTGTGCACCCATCACGCATGCTCGACGCCCTCACCAACCGAGGAGTACGAACATATCTGATGAAAGCCCCACCACCGTGGCACGTCGCACGCCTTGAGGGTAAGCTGATTGGGGCCAAGCCCCCGCTACGGCGAAGCCAAGTCTGGTCGATCCGCTCCCGACTCCTGATCGAAAGACGGACCCGCGACCTCGCAAATTGCCCGTGCGCCGCGGTTATAGCAGGCCGTGTAAGGGCCAAAGTGATCCGGCAAATGTCGCCACGGCGGCCCAGATCGCAGGACCCTACCAGGATCTGACACTCCTCTCCAGAAGCAGGTCACGATTTGGCGCCGACCCGGTATGACCGTCAAATTAGGGGAGATCACGTAGGGTCTTCCGGACTTCGGCCGGCCAGCCACAGACAGGGATGAGCTCTGCGAGGCTTGCCATCCTTTCTCACCCCGCCTTGCGACCGGGGTCGCTCCCATTCTCCAGCAGTGGCATGTCCAGACTTGGGATATCCGGCATAGCCTTGCCGGCTATGGCCTGAAGATCTCCCACCATCCCCACGGTGGAGTCGATGACAGCCAATATCTGGGTTTCCCGCTTGGCCCACTGTCGGCCCATGAACTTGCGCTCCTTGTCGAGATCTTCCCGCATGTCGTTGAACTTCTCGACCACGGCTTCCACGCGCTGCCTGAACTTGGTGCCCGTCAGATAGTGATAAACCTCCTCCATTTTGGTCTTCTGGCCCTGCTGGACGAGTCGCGAACCGCTGATGTCAATGAGCGCCTGACGGAGAGCAACGGCAACCGGCAGTGCACAGCGGGGGTGCGTCACCCACACGCCGTCGACGAGGTCGAAATGCTCAACTTGCTTGGGAAGTGTCTGCGACACTATGAGAGCAACATCAGCCCCACACCGGCGTTGATCGTCCCGAAGCTTGCCAAGCCATCCGTCGCTCCAAGCTTTGGTACGCTTCGATTCCCAGAGAATAATGCCTGCCGGCTGCCCGAGCGATCCGTTGACTTGCTGAACCACGTCAGCCCCAAGCTCACCCTTTCCCACTGGCTCGACCAGGTCGGTTGGAAAACGACCGCGCAGAAGCCCTTCGAGTTCAAGTTCCAGGACCTCGCCCTGTGACTGCTGCGATCCCTGCTCGGCCTTACGCTTCAACTCCTCGATCGTTCGGGACATCGACTCAATCGTCTGGTCTTTCTCCGCGACCCGCAGCCGGGCCGCCTCGTCAGCCTCTTGCTTGGCCTTTATCTGGATCTGATCGACCAAGCCCTGGACACGCTTCTCAACTGTCAGGTCCAACTCTCGCTTCTCCTCGTCGAGCGCCCGCTGCCTCCGGATGAGTTCAGCCTGTGCCTGTTGCGCCTCAGCCAGCTTGACATTGTTGGCGTCAAGCACCAGCCGAAGCTCCGTCGCTTCGTCGGTCCGGGCCTGTAGCTCGGCCGCCGACGCGTCCCGGGCTTTCTTGGCTTCCGCAGCGACGAGCCGGCTGCGTTCCGCGGCCAATCTTTGCGCCACTTGGTCTTCGACCTGCTCGCGATCCTTTTCGAGCTGTTCGCGCTCCCCTCGGAGGGCTTCCGCTTTACGTGCGATTTCCGCATCCTTGTTGGCCAGCTGTTCCTGAAACTTCTGACGCGTTTCGGCAAGAAGGGGCGCGGCAAGCGATTCCGTCAACCGGATCTCGTGATTGCAATTCGGGCAATGAAGTATGGGTTCATGCGCGGCACCAACCGCGATTACGTTGAATGTCATGAAGCCTCCGCCCCTCGTACCAAGCCACGATAGCCGTGATCCGGCCAGCTTCGTTACGCATGCGATATGGCTTTAGCGCTATTTCAACGCTCTGGTCGAACGCCGTCGGCATCTGCGGCAGCTTTTCCACTGAAACCAGCTCGAAATGTCCTCGAAGCAGCTTTGACAGGCGAGATTGCTTCATCTCAATCAGCTTGGCACCCTCAGTCTGCGTGATGTCTCGCTCCGCCATCACCGGCTTAAGCCGGACAACGAGGGCCGCTTTCAGTTGATATTTTTCGGCGTCGGGCGGCTGCCACCCGGTTCCGTCCCGCCCCGTGCGCCACTAGCTCAGCAGACCGAAGCAGACCGCTCGTCGCGCGTTGTGTTGACAAGAAGAGACCGCGCGGCCGTGTGAGAAAACTGCGCCATGGGTGCGATTAGCGACACGCCATGGCATCAAGTGACGGAGGATAGCGCGCGTCGGCGTTCGCCGTCCAGGCTCTCGTGAACCGAGCCGCTTGGGTGCGTCTCGGCCTTCGGCTTCGATCCTTCGCGCACGAGCAGATCATGCCTTTGGCCGGCGTGGAAACGAAGACCGGGCCATTATGCAGCAGCCACCTGCATAATGGTCCGGCCTTATCTTGCTTGCCACGATACCGAACGGCTGCAAAGGACACTTCAGATCCTTTGGTGAGGTTTCGCTTTGCGTGCGGGGTTGCGACCCCGAGGTGGCAATGTCTCAGTCGCGGGTCGCGGCTACTTCTTCTTCTTGGAGGTCTTCTTTGCCACTTTCCTGGTGGCTGCCTTCGCGGTCTTCTTTGCCTTCTTCGCTTTCTTAGCCATGTCGTCCTCTGTTAAAAAAACCGACTCAGTGAACGTGCCCACGCCGTGCATCGACATGCGCAACGCTGAGACGATATCACAATTGCAAAATTGATACCAACGTGTCGCCGAAGTCGCTCTTGAGTCGCTCGCCGGGCCGGTCCGCTCCGCGTCCCGCCGTTGAGGGCGCTATGCTGATGTTCCTTCAGCTGCCGTACGCAGACCCCTTGAATGCGTCCGCTGCAGAGCGAACAATGACGGTGCTAATCCAATGCGCCGAGCAGGTCCAGATCCGTAGAGGACGATGCCGACGTGCTGTGCGCGGCGGCGGGCCAGCCGCCAGCAGAGCCGTGTTGAGCGCGGCGGAGCGCGCTTGGTGCTTGCCTACAACGGGGGCGGCACGTCCGAGGCGACCGCCGCCGGCATCGACGTCTGGTACGTCGGTCCGGATCCGCCGCAGCGGGGCGCCGCAATGGCCGGCCGCGACAAGTTGGGCTTCCATCTCCAGGATCGCCGCTGGCGCCGGCAACAGCATGATCGTACGTGCCAAGGCAGTCGTGTCGAAACCGCCACTCACGCGCACGGCGAACGCCTCGCAGGGGAGTTCCTGAGACACGCGGGAAGCCGGGCGCTTCAGAACGAGAGCGGCCCTCAGCAATTAATTTCTTGGCCGCTTCAACCGCCTGCTTGAAGCGCGCCGGGTGCGCACCCGTGATCAGGGTCGTCTCGACCACGACCATTTCTTCCAGTTGCACGCGCTTGCGCAACCACCCACGACGAGCGGTTTTCAACTATTTGAAGGACCAGCTCGAGGCAAAGGCGTGGCACTTCACTCGGATCATTGGCCTCGATCCAGCCTAGGGGCCGCGTTTCGCTGACCACAAAGTGAGCGACGAGATGAGCGACGCGCGTTGGGCTGCGGGCCAGTCGGCGGGCAACGAGATGCGCCAAGCCGAGGAGGAATGGCTTCTCGGTATCTGTCGGAATTTCGAGGTTAGCGTGCGCATCCGGCCGCTGGAGAGGCCCTATTCTTACGAACACAGCGAGTTGGCCTCGGCGCTTGCCGGCCTGCTCAAGGATGCCAAGCTCGCGCCTGCGCTGGTGCCCGGCGTCAACAATCGCTTCCCCGACAGCTTGGTGAAGGGCGTGATCGATTTTGGCAGCCACCTCCAGGACGGACCTTATGGCGACGGCTCGATAGGCGACGAGAAGGCGCGCTGGGAGGAGTTCAAGACTTTCCGCAGCCAGTTCGCCTGCAAGAAGTGCAGCCGGACGAAGTTCCAGCGGCCCTTTACTCTCAAAAAGCCGGTATGCGCGCATGATAGTTGCGAGGCGCAGTTCGAGTTTGCGGCAGCAGCGGCAGGGGGCCTGAATGGCATGGCGTTCAAAACCCGTCGAGCTGCCGACGCGCAGCTTCGAAAAGCAAGGCGACGCCACGGCTTTCTTCAAGGCCATGCTTAACCGCTACCGGCCCGGTGAGCGGGTGAGTGACGAGGCTGGCCTCGACGTTGCGGCCCTTCTCGAGCGCCACACTGAATATGTCGCCAAGGTGGGCTGTGGCGTCAGCCATTCCAAGTCATGATGACCGAGCATGGGACGCAATGCTTCCGGATCATCCGCACGGGTGGCAGCGGCACGGATTTCTCCTATCCACACTGCATCTCCCAGAGACCGCCCAGCCGTAAGCAGGAGGTCGCCCAAGCCCTTCGACGTACGGTGCGCTTCGATCTTTACAAGGCCCGCGATAAGTTCTTCGCTACCCACAGCGGTTCTGACGGCTTGGTTTCCTGTGCCGTTACGGGCGAACGTATCGCACGGAACGAAGCGCAGATGGATCACCGTCCTCCAGCTCGCGACCCTTGGAAAAGGTCTCCGCTGAGGCCACCAAGGCCTCTATCGCTGTGGCGCAGATTGCTTCGACCCCCGGAATGGTCATTAAACGTGAAGCGACCTCGTCCCGTCTGGCGCGCATGCGTAGTCCTTTCTCCAGTTCTGCTATTTGCTCCGACAGGGCCTCCACATGCTTCAAGAGATTCTGGCAAAGGGTCCGGGCAGACGTCATGTCCTGTCCCGGCCCCATAGCAGCCAACACAATGGGGTGCTTTCCGTGCCGCTAAACCGCTCGGAGCGGAACGAACGCGATGGCGATCGTCGGTCCGCGCCGATCAGCTCCGGCCGTAAACTTCGGCACCGCCGCCGCGCGCAGCGCCGGCGGTAGGATCGACGCCTTCAGGAAGATCGACGACGAGCGAATGGGTCGTCAGGATCAGCTTGGCCACCGACACCGCATTCTCGAGAGCGGCGCAGGTAACCTTGACGGGATCAATGACGCCGGCTTCGAACATATCGGTAAATCTGCCGCTCCTGGCATCGAAGCCCGTGCCGGGTTGCTCGGCGACGACCCGTGTCACGATCATAGCGCCATCCTGTCCGGCATTGCCGGCGATGATCGCCAATGGGCGCTTGATCGCGTCGCGGACCAGCATCGCACCGGCTTGTGCGCCATCAACCTCCTGATCCACCAACGGATCGAGCCGCGCTGCGACCTGCGCGAGGGCAGTACCGCCACCGGCCACCACACCTTCGCCACGGGCAGCCCGGGCTGCGTTAAGGCCATCTTCGAGGAGTTGCGCCGTGCGTTTTTGCTCGACCGGCGTGGCGCCGCCTGCGAGCAAGAGTGCGGTCCCGCGGGTGAGCTTTGCAAGGCGATCGGCCAGCTTGTCGCGCTCGATATTCTGCGGTGCCTCGTCCAACAGCTTCTGGACCAGTTGCCGCCGCCCGTCGATGGCCGCCTTGTCGCCATTGCCGCCCAGGATCACGGTCGCGGATGCGGATACCCTCGCGCGCGTCGCATTGCCCAGATCGGCGATCGTCACCTCCTCGATCCGGGCACCCAGGTCGCGCGCGATCACCCGGCCACCCGTCATGATCGCGAGATCCTCCATCATCGCCTTGCGCCAATGGCCGAATTCCGGCGGATTGATCGCGACGACGGTGCCACGTCCCTGAAGCCGAGCCTGCATCACCGCCGCGATGACCTCAGGCGCGATCTCGTCAGCTACCAGCAGTAGCTGACGCCCGCTCTCCTTGAGCTGGTCGAGGATACGCAGGATCGGCTCGGCCGATGGCACTTTGTGGTCGGTCAGCAGGATCGCCGGATTGTCGAGTTCGGCGGCCAGGCTTGAACTGTCGGTCGCCATATGGTGCGATACGAATCCGCGATCGAGCACGAGCCCTTCGTCGACCTCCAGCCGCGTCGGTGAGCCCGGCAACGCATATTCGACATGGACGACGCCTTCGATGCCGACCCGATCGAGCGCTTGCGCTATAAGCTCTCCCAGTGACGTCTCGGTGGCCGCCACGCTTGCAACCATGCGCAATTCGCCCTGACGCAGCGGCCGAGAGCCCTCTCGCAGTGCTTTGATGACCAGATCGCGGGCGTGGTCCAAGCCGGCGACAACGTCGACCGCCTTGTGCTTGTGCTCGACCAGTTTCACGCCATCCTGCACCAGCGCATTGGCGAGCGCTGTCGCGGTCGTGGTGCCGTCACCGGCGATCTCACTGGTCTGGGCGGACACCTCGCGAACAACCTGCGCGCCCAGATTCTCGAACCGGCAGGGTAACTCGATCTCGGCCGCGATGCTGACACCATCGCGCGACACCAACGGCGTCCCGATCGGGCGATCCATGATGACGTTGGTTCCCTTGGGGCCGAGCGTACCGACTACAGCGCGGGCAAGCTGGTCCACGCCGCGCGCAAGCGCCGCCCTAGCTTCAGCATCGTAAAGCATGATCTTGGCCATCTATCGTCTCCTGTGCGCCGCCATCCGTTGGGCGGAGCCTTGTCATTCCGGTCTGGCTAGGGGATGGCACGCGCCGGCGGCACCGCCGCCGGCGCGTGATCGTGTCATTCGTATTGGAGCGCCTCGTCCATGTCCCCGAAGAGGATCACGGTGTTCTCGTCGATCATCACCATCCGGCCGTAATGGGTGGCGGTGGAAATCTCGAAGATGTGCGGTGTCATCTCGCGGCCGAGCGCCTCGCTGATCTCGGCCATGTCGAAGACGATCTTACCCTCGCCGTCCACACGGATCATCGCCGGCAGGTAGGTAACCTTGATTCCGGGACGCTGTTCCATGATCTCGGCGATGCAGCGTGCCTCGACGCTGTCGTTCATCGTTACCCCGCATTGATGCGAGATGGTGCGTTCCTGGGCGATGTCCTTGAGCGGCGTGAAGAGCTGCTGCTCGGTGGTAACGGCCATGTTGTGGGTTCCTTTCGTGGCGCGATTATTCGACGGGCTCGGCGACCTGCAGCTCCGGCATCGGAATTTGCGTCGAGAAGACGCCGATCTCCGACACGATCGCCTGCAGGCGGTTGATCGCCGACGCATAAGATTCGGCGAACTGCACCGATTTCACCCGCGGCTGTGACCAGATGGGTTGTAGATCGAGCGCCGCCTGGGTCGCGATCGGCGAATATTTGTCGAACCAGTCTTGCAGCACGCGCCGATTGTCCTCACCATGCGCGGGATCGCGCACGAGCGTTGCAAACAGCTCAACCGTATTGGCTAGGTTGCGCTCGTAATCCGCTTCCGCCGCTGAGATGACGGCGGGCGACGAATAGTCGCTCTGTGTCGCCGCGACCTGCATGACGAAACCAGAGCGGAACAACTCGCCGACCAGTGGCTCGAATAGCACGTTGACGATGAAATACTGCTCCAGGAAATCCTCGGCGCCGCGTGCAGATTCCACGAGTTCGCGAGCCTTCTGCCAGATCGAGTTCTCCAGCCAATTGCGCTTGCCGGCGTCGACGTCGAAGCCTTCGATGTCGAGCGCGATCTCGCCCAGATAGAGCGTTAGATCCTGCGCCAGCCGCAGCTTGTAGGACGAGTTGGTCAAGATCGCGTTGTTGACCATTTGGGTATAGCCGTAGCGCTGCGCGCGCATCAGCGCGGTGCCCAGGCCATATTCGGCATGCTTGAAGGCACCCAGATGATCTTGCAGGATTTTCACCCACGCCTTGTCGAAGCGCCTCGGTGCGCCGGCGCGCCGTGCGTTGTCGATTACGTTCTTGATCATGCCGCAGATGGTCGACTGGCGTTGATAGTGCGTCCGTTCCCATTCCTGGTCGGGCGCGCGATAGAGGTGCCAGTCGCTGCTCTTCAGCGCGGTCCACTCCTTCGAGTATGTCGGCGTGCCGTCCCCGAAGGAAATGATCCAATTTTGGAGGAGGTAGCGTTCGGGGTCCGGCTGGACGTCAACGGTGACGTCCTCGTAATGCGTCGCCCGACGCCCCTTCGGCTCGAAATATTTATAGGCTCGGCTATCCGATCCCGGAAAGATCTTGGCGCCCGCCGCGGCGGACCTCTGCTCCTGCTCCATCACTCGTCCAGACATCGTCTTCTCCCACTCTCTCTTGGGCATTCGGCCTCATCCTTGGGTGGCTGGCGTGAACTTGTCGAAATACATCCTGGCCGGGTCGATATCGGCCATTTGCAGGGTCGGCAGTGCGGCATCGATCATCGGCGGTGGACCGCAGCTATAGGCGTCCGCTTCCTCGGTATTCTCCATGTCGAGCAGGTGGCGGCGCAGCACGTCGTGGATGAATCCGGTTTCGCCGTTCCACTCCGAATCCGTTTCGACATGTGACAAGGCGGGAATGAACTTGAAGTCGGGCATCCGCGCTTCAAGGTCGGCGAAGACGTCGAGCGCGAACAGATCCTGCGTTGTCCGGGCGCCGTAGAAGAAGCGAACCGGGCGCCTCTCGCCGCTTGCCGCCTGGTCGAGCAGGATCGACATCAACGGTGCCATGCCCGAGCCGCTGCCGACCAGGATCATCGGCCCGTCGCGCTGCTTGCGACGGAAGCAAGAGCCATAAGGCCCCTTCACCGTGATCGGATCACCGATCTTCGCCTCGCCGATCGCGGTCGAGAAGGCACCGCCGGGATAACGCTTGATGATGAACTCCAGGCGATCGGGCTCACTCGGTGGATTGCCCATCGAATAGGAGCGCGTGATCTGCGCGCCATGGAGCGTCAGGTCCGCAAACTGTCCGGCCCAGAACTTCATCGGCTCGTCTAGGTCGATCGCGATGCGAACGATGTCGTGCGTCAGCGGCTCGACGCTCGCCAGCTTTCCGTTGAACGCCTTGACTACGATCGAGCGCGACAGCAGGTCCTCGTCATAGTTGAGCAGCTCGACCTCGACGTCGCTATAGACGAGCGTCCGGCACAGCAGGACCTGACCGCTTTCCTTCTCCGGGTCGGAGAGCGCGAAGGTCGAATATTTGAGCATCTCCACATCCCCTTCGTTGAGGATGCATTTGCACGCGGAGCACTGCCCTTCCTTGCAGCCGTGCGGCAGGGCGACGCCCTGGCGGAAGGCTGCGTCGAGGACGGTCTCACCTTCCTCCACTTCCATCTCGACCCCTACCGGCTCGAGGCGCACCTTGTGCACCGCCGGCCTGCGCTGAGGCATTTCCTGTCCCATGATCATTCTCCGTGAGGCAGTCGCAGCGGATGTCGGGGGAGGCGGCGACACCACCTCCCCGGCCGCCGGTGGGGGGTCTCAGATCCGGCGGATCTTGAAACCCTTGCGATAGTCCTCGACATGTTTGGCCCGCGCCTCGGGGTTCAGTTCGCGCAGCGCGAGCAGCGGGCTGCGGATGGTGTGGCCTCGGACATGGTCAAGCGTCCACATGTCCTTCTCCTCGAACGACACGTGCGGCTGAGCGATCAGCGTCTTGCCGTCAGGACGCACGAAGCCCATGTCAACGATGGCGTCGGCGAGATCCCAGCCGTCATAGACCTCTTCCCACTGGCGGCGGCCCGAGAAGCGGCCCATCGCCGGGGTCGGACGGCCCTGATATTCGGCGGCGAACGCTTCCTTGTGGGTCCAACGGTCGATCTCGCTCGCATAGGTGAACAGCTCGCCGTCCACCTCGTCGACGCAGAAGTCCTCACGAATGACGCACGGCACCAGACTCGACCAGCAGCGATGCGGATAAACGTAGCCGGTGTCGGCGAAGGTGATGATCTCGCTGCCGGGTTTGGAGAGTTTCTCGTAATTCTCCCACCAGGCGCCGAACTCGTTGTACCAGCCCGGATACTTGCCCTCGAACCATTCGAAGTCGCGCTCGGTCTGCGCCTCGATCCGCCAGAAATTCGTCCACCAGGCGGCCGAGAAGAACTGCGCGACCTTGTGGACATAGCCCTTCTTGACGATCGAATCGAACGCCTCATGGACGTCGTCGTGGTGGATCTTGATGCCGTATTTTTCGAGCGGCAGCATGTAAGTGCGATAATAGTCCTCGAAGATCCAGCGGTGCCACAGCTCCGCGTAGCTCTCCTTATTCTTGTCGCGATTCTTGGTGCCATATTCGATGGTCGTACCGATCACCGCGTCAACGATCATGTGGTTCTGCCAGAAGGAATAACGAATATCGCGTTCCAACAGCAGATGATTATCTGGCTCCTTCAGTATCGACATCAGCATCGAATGGCCGTTGCCGATATGGCGGCTTTCGTCGCTCTGGACCGAGAGGAACACGGTCGGCAACGCGTAGTCGCCGTTGCGTGCGGCCTCCGACGGCATCGCCACAAACAGCGTGTTGGTGAACGCGGTCTCGGCGGCGACTTGGAGATAGATATTAGATGCGGTGATCGCATCACCGGTCAGGAAGGCCTCGCCAAACTGCCGCCCGATCGTCGTCGCAGAGCATTTGCCGAACGCCTTCTCTGTGATGTCGAACCCGGCCGGATCGATATAATTCTCCATGTACCATTTCTTGAGGTTCATCTGGATGGTCGAGTGCCGGAACTCGTCCACCATCTGCATCGTGAAGCCGGTGCGCAGATGATCGCCGGGGGCGAGCTGCCCGAGCGGCGCCATTGCTCGGGCGGCCGAGATCTCGGGGAAGGGGATGATCGCCAGGAACAGCTTCATCCATTCAATCCAGCGCGGCTCGACGTTGCGGAACATGTCGCCGCGCAAGGCTGCGTCGAGCGCGCCATAGACGCGATTGTCCTTCTCTTCCTGCATGGGGAAATAGGAACGCAGCACCTGCTTCATCGGGTCGCGCGGCGGCTTGCTGAGCTTGTAGTCGGTCGGGACCGCCATCGCGTCCTGCACATAGGACGGGGTCCAGCCCAGATCCGCGATGAGGCGCGTCGCCTCCCCGATACTGATGCCCTTCTGGCTTGTGATCTTGTTGAGTGTGAGTGCCTCAGTCATCGCTCATCTCCTTTCCCTGGCGCGGCGGGGCTTTTTGCGGTTTGGCTGTGACGACATGGCCCGATCATCAAGCACGGCCACCGCTTGAGTCCGCTCAGCAACATACGTGCCAAGGGGAGAAGTGCTGGATTTCTTGGAATAGGCGGAGCGGGGGCGCGTCATCGATGCGACACGGCGCGCAACACTATTGTCCCGTCGGTGACGCAGATCTGTTCCGTCGACGCGCGATGCGGGTCCGCCGATCGTCTTCGGCTCTGCACAGAAACGACCTGTTTCCGTCACCCAAGCGCCTCACCTTCCTGCCTGGCATCAAGCATGGCATTTGCCATCGCTTCACCTCTCCCATCAGCTCATGCCAGCTTGTATCCCAAGCGAACCGCGCGATGACGAGGTGGAGGCCTCATGCCGGTTACGGTGGTTTTGGGAAATTGGCGAAACATGGTGAACCAAAATCGACCTCGGGATGGGAATCTCGCGTCGGTCTGGAGTCGCGGCGCGAACATCTCATTTGAGATTGCAATTTGCTTTCCTTGAGCAGTCGCCATCGCGCGATCCGAAATCCAGAACCTGGCCCGCCTTACTGAGTAACGACAGTCTGGATGGAGGCGTTTTGTATGCTTGAGGCGCAAGGATATATCGCAATTTCGGTCATCTATTTGATCGTCGCCTGGGTTCATTGGCGGTCTTCAAACAAAGCTCACGTTTCGACCGGCCAATCGACGGCGAACGAATCGAATGAGCAAGGAGCCAGAGAATGAACAAGGAGACCCTGATCATCTGCGCGAGTTACGCTGCCATCGCACTGATCTACTTCGCGATGGCGATTGCTCATGCGCTGGGCATTTAGAAGAAGCCGGCGAGTGAGAGTGCACTCGCGGGTTTGATTGCTGTCTCTCAGGGCTGGATTTTGTCGGTATTGGTTGGCAATGGCGAGCACCGAACACTGCTCATATAACCGAGTTTCTCGAGGTCGATGGACGAGTTAACATCGCGATTCAATCTTGACATCTCGATGACCTTCGATGTGGATGGCATTGCATAAGCCAAAGACAATGTCCGATCCTTCATTCCAGAGGCTCGCGTTTCTTGGAGTGTCGGAGGGGAGAACATGATATGTCCTTCCCGATTGGCAAAGAAAGCCCGCGCGGTCTTGATCTGTAAGGCGATTTCGGAAATCTCATTTTGCCTGTTCTTTAGCTCTGCTGTGACGTCCCTTTGCTGCCTCACAAACGAGGCGACGACATCTGCTAGCGAATCCGAGCGCGCAGCCTTGAGGGATTGGTTGATCCAGTGCATCTCGGCAACTTCAGCTCGCAACTGGAGCGAGAATTCGATCATCGTAATCGTGCTTGCAACGAGAGCGACGCCAGCTATTCCAAATGCTAGACGCAAGCACCACCGCGTCGTGAATATGCATGCAATGAAGTTTGCAGCAGCGCCGAACCGCCCACGTTGGTGGAGTTCTCCCCGAGGCTTCGGATTCCCCTGAGACTTTCCCGTCAGCTCGCGCAAGGCCTGCGGCATTTCGGGGCGCAGTCCCGCTGCTCGCAGTTCCTCTCGAATGACGGCGTCCGGATAATCAAGAACATCCGTATGATCTTCCGGCGGGTTCGCGTCGAGGCGAGCCAAGATCGTTTCGATAAGCGATTTATCCATGTTTACTCCTCCAGATCAGCGATCTTGGTGCCAGACGGCGGCTTACGCTTGACGCGCAAGTCGTTCCGTCCAAGCTCCAGAATGATGCGGCGCAAATTCTTCTTGAGCGCGTCCACTTTTTGAGGAGAAACACTCATGGCCTCGGCTATTTCACGCGAGGTTCTCAGTCCTGCGAGCATATGCATCGCCACTTGGTTGGCCCCTGGGTCCTGTTGTTCGATGAGTCGCGAAAGGCTCGCAATGGACAGTGCGTCGTCTTGAGTGGGACGCGCGGGGAAGCGGATCACCGCTTCATCATCGAAATCGAACAACCTTGCGCCTGGTGACCTCGTCTGATCGCTGCGAATGCTTCGCATGATGCCGACGAGATAGACGAAGAGTTCGTATTTTTTCAAATCAACCGTCCTGGTTGTGAAGCTCCGCGTAATGGCTTCTTGCGCAAGCTGTTCGGCTTCGTGCCGCCTGTTCGCTCGGCCGGCACTCATCCGATAGGCGACAGCGAGGACTCTTGGATAGAGGTCGTCCCAATCGATGTCGTCCACCCAGTCCGGTCGTTTTTGCATTCTTCACCGCCTTGTTCGAGGCATTCTAGTGCCCGCCGTCCCCATCGCCTTGGCGAACAGCTGAAATCTCATTCGGGTAGGCGAGCCTGCGGCACGTTTTCATCGCCACCAGACCAAATAAACTCGACAAGATAAAAATCTTTGCAAAAGCAATTGCTTGTTCTTTTGGCAAGTCACTGTCGGCGCGGCGTGGCGGCGATCCGCGTGTTCGGCTTCAACGTGTTCAGCCATGGGCTCTTCACGAAGGGCACCGTCGAGGAGACGCTCGGGACGATCAATCAGCCGGTCGTCTGCTTGCGGCATTGTGTCACTTGTCGGCGGCAACGAATTTGATGGTGTCGCCGGGTTCGATTGTCACCCGCGTCGGCTTGAACACCATGATGCCGCCACCTGAATCTTTGTTCAGCGTCTTGACCTCGAGTTCGGCCGCAGCAGCGAAGCTCGTCACGGTCAGCATCGCCTGCGGCATCCAGAAGCAGCGCCTTGTGCATTGTGATCTCCTGTCGTCTCGCGTTGACGGACTTCGACGATGTCCAGGATGTCAAGTGACCGAGGAGCACGGATGGAGGGGGCTAACCAATGCGAGTCCTTGCCGGAAAAAGTCGCGCCGCCCCTTGAAACGTTTTCCGGCCTTCTTAACCTTTTCGACGTCGCGACCGCGGCGATCGGGATGCTCTCGGGGTCCCGCGAATGAGTCGGGCGCCGGACGGTGTCCGGAGCCTGCTCGTACCCATCTTGCTCCAAGGAGGATTTGGCTATGAGGTATGATTGGACTCCCCTCGGGAGGTCCGCCATCGGCTTCGACCGTCTTTTCGACGTTCTCGACGAGGTCCAGCGGACCGCCGAAGAGAGCTATCCCCCTTACAACATCGAACGTCTCGACGAGAACCGCTTCCAGATCGCGGTGGCCCTCGCCGGATTCACGCCGGACGAGGTCGCGCTGACGGTCGAGCAGAACGTCCTGACCCTCGAGGGCTGCAAGAGCGAGAAGGAAGAGAAGACCTACCTGCATCGCGGCATCTCGGCGCGCAATGTCAAGCGCCAGTTCACGCTCGCCGAGCATGTCGAGGTCGAGGGCGCCCGCTTCGAAAACGGACTGCTCATCATCGACCTGCAGCGGGAGATCCCCGAGGCGATGAAGCCGCGCCGCATCGCGATCGACGGCATCGCTGCGAGCCACGTCACACAGATCGAATCCGGGTTCGCCTGATCGGTCCCGAAAATCTGAAAAATCTGAAATTGCCGCCGCGAGGACCCACGCGGCGGATGCTGTAACTCGTCCTGGATCAGGAGGCGACCATGCGGCCGACGACCGCTCCCGACGACACCATTGTCGATTTCCACTCTTTCCTTCGTCCCGCCGTCGCGTTCGAGCACCCGCCCGATGTAGTCTCACACCCGGGCCTCAGCTTTTCCGGGAAGCGCGCCATCCTGGCCTCATAGGCATTGGATGCGACCGCGATCGCGTCGTTCCCGTCGTTCAGGCCTCCCGAAGGGCTCAAGGCACCGGTGACCATCGACGAGATCCTGGAAGCGCTCTGCGCACTGGACGGCGGCCCGCGGCAATCCCCTGATCAGACATTTCCGCTCGCCGAAGCCCGGCGGATCTTGCGATGGCTCGGACTTCCACTACCCTTCAAGGTGCAAGCTGGCTCAACATGATTGAAATCGAGATCGAGCGGCAGAGGTATGCCGGCACGCTCCCGCATCAAATGGACGTTCGCTACGGACAAGGCCCGCGCCAAAATGGGCCGAAGCCATCCCGACCCTTGCAAAGAACCATGGCCACTGTGCAGAGGCTCTCGTGCGGTCGGAGACGGGTAGCGGCGTCCCTAGCTGCTTATGTTCGAAAGCAAACGCAACGCTTGTCCGAAATGCGCCAAGCTATCGCGAACGCGACGTTGCGCGCGACCAACCAGAGGCAATGAAGGCCGCTTTGGTGCTGGCCTCAATCCTGCAGTCGCAAACGCTGCGTGTGTAAAGCGGCGTAACAGCATCAGCAACGCAACGATTTTGGACTGCGATGAAACCCGCTGCCCGTCGCAGGCGGTGAGCTTCGACGCATTTCCATCTCGGTGTGTCGCTGATGCGTGCGCTGTGGCGACATGCGTGACGCAGATGTCGCACTTGGTCTACCGAAGGACGGTGCAAATGGCTGTGTGTCATCAGCCTTCGTTCGATGATGACGCGCATTGTGAGGTGATGATGCGATTTGAAGTTCTTACCTGGGGTGCCGCAACTGCTGCGCTCGTTGCAAGCGGAGCGGTCAATTCAACAGATCTTAAGCCGGCAGCAAAAGGCCCGCCGAGACTGTGGAGCTGGAGCGGAGGATATATCGGCGGACACGTCGGCGGGGGCTACGGCCGGACGTCGTTCAGTGATCCCTATGGCCCGTCAATTTACGGCGACGTCGTTGATACGCCTGCATTCCTGGCTGGCGGACAGCTCGGTTACAACTGGCAGAGGGACCGCTGGGTGTTCGGCGTCGAATTGGACGCGAGCCGTGCTGTCTCGGACGGCACAAACACCTGTCTTGCCTTCTCCAGCAATGTTGTGATCGCAACCTGCAGCGCAGGTCCAAGCGTCCTTGCCACCGGAACCGCTCGTGTGGGTTACGCTTTCGGCTCGCAGGGCCACACGCTGGCCTACGTCAAAGCAGGCGCCGCCTGGCAAAACAATCGCGGCGCGATCGCCAATCACAACGAATTCCGGGACGGGACTTTTGCCGGATACCCGCGGCATGCGACACAGTTCGATTATGGTCGCTTCGGCGGGACCGTCGGCGTCGGCATCGAGCAGCAGCTCACGCCCGCTTGGTCCGTCCAATTTGAGTACGACTATATGGGTTTTGGCGGCCCTCGTGTGGCGACCCCTCCAACCGTGCAGAGTCCGCCCCTGGCGATCATCCCCGCCAGCACGAGCAGCTTATCGAGCGATTATCACGTTGGTAAAATCGGCTTGAATTATCATTTCGGCCTCGATCCGACGGCGGAATGGACCGATGCGCCGCTGCACCCGGCAACAGCGATCGCCAAAGCCAAGCCTGTTCTATCTGCCGGCGACTGGTCGCTCGAAGGCGGCTCACGGGTCTGGCTCAGCCGGGGAGCTTTCCAGTGGGACTACACACATCCGCCCCGCTTTCCTGGAGATGATAGCGTTCCCAATTCAAGGCTCACCTATCAGGGACTGGACGGAGTATCCGGCGAGTTGTTCGGACGCCTTGATAGTCCCTGGGGAATATTTCTGAAGGGCAATATTGGCCTCGGGCGCTTCAACAAGGGAAAGATGAACGACGAAGATTCGAGCCTCGGCAACTTGGCCTATCTCAATGCTTTGTCAGGTCAGGCGAACGGACGATTCACGTACTATACGGCGGACACCGGCTACGATTTTCTGCGCGGCAGCAGCTATAAGCTGGGCGCATTTGTCGGATGGACCTACTACGGCCAGAAGTCGGATTCGATAGGTTGCGCGCAGACCGCTTCGTCCTCGCCGGCCTGGCCATGCACGGGGCCGTTCCAGTGGCAGGGGCAGCTCATCGGCAGTCAAGACACCAATTGGAATGCGCCGCGGATTGGCCTCAGCGCCGAGACTTTAGTGCTTGAACGCTGGCGCGTGAGCGCCGACGTTGCTTACCTGCCATGGACCGATTTCAGTGGTCGCGACAACCATCTCCTCCGCCGAGAGACAACTTTCTACGATCAGCGCGGAGACGGTGGCGGAGGCCTTCAGGTGGAAGGGGCGATATCCTACTTTCTTACCAAGAATGTCAGCATCGGAGTCGGTGGCAGATATTGGTCAATGTGGACCAAAAAGGACAGCGATGTGACCTACAATGCCAACTGGCAGGGCAGCCGAGATCAGGAGCCTGCTCTTGCGAAATACCGCATGGAACGGTGGGGCACGTTCATCCAGGCCTCTTATAAGTTTGACTGAAAAGCCCACTAGCTCTGCATGGTGATTATTGACCGGTTGCGTGCGGCGGCGATCAGATGAGCACCGGCAGGTTTGGCGATCAGTGCGGCCCCTGGTGCGGAGAGATGTGATGGGCACCCTTCCGATGGGGCCGGCTTCGCTCAAGCGTCAGTGCCATCTGGTGACCGACGACGAGGCCGACGGGAAATATTCCTGCATGCCGGTTCGGCAGGGGGCTTGCGATGCATTTGAGTATCAAGCTGGATAAAAGCCAGACACTGTCCCTGCTTGGGTGTGAAGGGTTTTGCCGCATCGAAGTCCCAGCCAAGGTGCTGGATGCGCGACGGTTGCATGTTCCCCGAGGGGGCGAGGGTACCCTGTGAGATGAAGGCAATGGACGAGCGAGCGGTGTGGGAAGGAATTTCGACGGCCCCGTACGAACGAGCGCTCGAGCTCGCCGTGATCGAAGGCAATCGCGTGCATGCGCTGATCTTCGCCTGCCGTCGCACCCCGAGCGGCTGGATCAAGGATACGACCCGTGAGCGGGTCGTCATTCATCCGACGCACTGGCGTCCGTGGCCCGCGAAAGACTAGTTTGCTCCAGCCCCCTCTTGTCGAAAGAACGGCCAGTCCTGCTATGAGGCGATCACCGTCCATTCTCGCAAAGACGCGTTCGTTTTCGCATCTGCTCACTGAATGACAGCACAAGGCCGATTTTGGCTTCGCTACGGGGCGGCGGCAACCGCCTCCACTTTCATCTTCCTTCTGCGCCTTGCCTTGCATCACTCTTTCGAGGATCGGACCTTCACCGTGGTCTACGTTCCGGTCGTCGTCTTTGCGGCATTTGCCGGCGGCCGTGGGCCGGCCATCTTCGCCACACTGCTCTGCCTTGGAAGTAGCGCCTATTTCCTCGGAGCCAGCCTCTACAGCGACCCGGCGAACCTGATCGATGTCTCCCTCTTCACGGTCATGGGACCGATCCTCGGCGTGATCGGAGACCGGCTGCGGCAAGAGTCCGAAGATGCCCGATATCGGCAGGCCCAGCTCCAGTCAATCTTGGATACTGTCCCGGAAGCGATGGTCGTGATCGATGAGCGGGGCATCATGCGATCCTTCAGCGTCACGGCCGAGCGCCTGTTCGGCTGGTCGGCCGCAGAGGCGATCGGAAAGAACGTCTCGATCCTGATGCCGGCACCCTACCGGCAGGAGCACGATAGCTATCTCGATCGTTACCGCGCCACGGGCGAGCGTCGCATCATCGGGATCGGGCGGATCGTGGTCGGCGAGCGCAAGGATGGCTCGACGTTTCCGATGGAGCTCGCAGTCGGCGAGGCGAAAGCCGGCGCTGAGCGGTACTTTACCGGCTTCGTCCGCGACCTGACCGAACGGCGAACACAGGAACGCCGCATGCAGGAGCTGCAGTCGGAGCTGGTGCACGTGTCGCGGCTGACCGCCATGGGCGAGATGGCGTCCTCGCTCGCGCACGAGCTCAATCAGCCGTTGTCTGCGATCACGAGCTATCTGCGCGGCGCCGCGACCCTGCTGAAGCCGAAAGAAGTCGATAAGGAGCGCGTGCGCGAGGCCATGGACCGCAGCGCCGACCAGGCGCTGCGCGCCGGCGACATCATCAAACGCCTGCGTGAGTTCGTCGCCAAGGGCGAGACCGAGCACACCATCGAGAATCCGGCGACGCTGCTCGAGGAGGCCGCGGCGCTGGCCCTGGTCGGCGCCCGGGAACAGGGTGTGCGCGTGTCACTGCGCTGCGACCACGACCTTCCCGATGTCGTTGTCGACAAGGTCCAGATCCAGCAAGTCGCGCTCAACCTCATCAGGAACGGCATCGAGGCGATGGAAATGACCAGCCGGCGCGAGCTGACCATCGGCGTCACCCGCCAAAACAGGTTCGCATTCTTCTCCGTCACCGATACGGGCACGGGCATCGCCCCGGAGATTGCCGAGAAGCTGTTTCAACCCTTCGTCACCAGCAAGGCAAACGGCATGGGTGTAGGTCTTTCAATCTGCCGAACCATCATCGAAGCACATGGCGGACGCGTCGCGGCGCGTCCCAACGACGGCGGTGGCACCGTATTTGACTTCACGCTGCCCTTCGCCGAAACGGAAGCGGCTGATGAACGATAAGCCAGTCATTCACGTCATTGACGACGACGCTGCGATGCGGGATTCGCTGGCGTTCCTGCTCGACGTCAATGGATACAGGTCGCAAGTCTACGAGACGGCCGATGCGTTTCTAGCCGGCGGCGGGGCCGAGAGTTTAAGCTGCGTCGTCTCTGATATTCGCATGCCGGGCATCAGCGGCATCGAGCTGGTTAAGAAGCTGAAGCGCGAAGGAGCAGCCAGTGCGGTCATCCTGATCACCGGCCACGGCGATGTCGCGCTCGCCGTGGAGGCGATGAAGGCGGGTGCTGCGGATTTCATTGAAAAGCCGTTCGATGATGCGGCGCTCTTGGACGCGATCCGCGCCGCGCTCGATACCCATCCCTCCGCCCTGAGCGAAAATTCCGCGCGAAAGCAGGCCGCGGCGCGGCTCGCAGACCTGTCGCCCCGCGAGCGCGACGTGCTGCAGGGGCTCGTGGCCGGCAAGATCAACAAGGTCATCGCGCATGAGCTCAGCATCAGTCCGCGCACGGTCGAGGTCTACCGTGCCAATCTCATGGCGAAGACGGGGGCGCGCAGCATGTCCGAACTGATGCGTCTCGCGCTCGCTGTGGGTCTGTGAGGTCTGGGGGCAGCCCGGCATCGCGTCGCCGCCGGTCGCCGGCCCAACCAGTGCCAGTGCTGATGACGGGCGTCGACTGCAGCGTCGGCGATCGGGCGATGTCTGATTGATCTTGCTCAAGGACTTCGCTCCGGTTCTGAGCAACATGTCGGCAAACAGGAGAACACAATGGCCCTATTTGAGGTGCGCTTCCTCAAGACAGTCTGCGACGACAGGGGGCACGAGCATCGCGCGTGCGAGGCGGCGTTCAGCATCGAAGCTCCGTCCCTGACGGACGCGGTTGGACGAGCGGAAGCCGACTTCTGCCGGCAGAGGCACGTCCATGACTGGACGATCTTCGCGGATGCCATCGAATTCCGGGCGCCTGCCGCGCTGGAGCGGGCCCGGGCCTCCTAGCAAGGTCGATGTGTCTTGAACCCCGTCGTGCGCCGCTATGCGGGCTACAATGTGCCGCGTTATACGTCTTATCCGACTGCCGCCGATTTCTCAGCCGACGTCGGCGCGAAAGATCACGAGACCTGGCTCGCCGGCCTCGGGGCGGGTCAGGCCGTCTCGGTCTATCTCCACGTGCCCTATTGCCGAAAGATATGCCTGTACTGCGGCTGCAACACCAAAATGGCCGTCCGTGATTCCCTGATCGATGGCTATCGCCGCGCGCTTGAGACGGAGATCGATCTTGTTGCGAGCCTCGTCGGGGCAAGGCCCAAAATTGCCCGGCTGCACTGGGGCGGCGGAACGCCCAGCATTCTCGAGCCTAGCGGCCTGCGATCCGTCATCGCCGCACTTCGCCATCAATTTCCGTTTGCGAGCGGCCTCGAGCACGCGATCGAGCTCGATCCACGTCACGTGACTGTCACACTCGTGCAGGCCCTGGCGGAGCTCGGCGTCACCCGTGCGAGTCTGGGCGTGCAGGACGTCAATCCTTTGGTCCAGGCCGCGATCGGCCGCTGCCAGCCGCTGGCTGTGATCGAGACAGTCGTCGAGCGGCTGCGGGCGGCCGGAATCAAAAATCTGAACTTCGATCTGATGTATGGTCTGCCGCTGCAGACAGCCGCCTCGATTCGCAAGACGTGTGCGTTGGTCGCGGCGATGGCGCCGGACCGCATCGCTTGTTTCGGCTATGCGCACCTGCCGCGGCTCAAGGCCAACCAGCGGCGCATCGATGAAGCCAAACTGCCGTCGCAGGATCAGCGCATCGAGCAGGCCGAGGTCATGTCCGAGGAGCTGATACGTGCGGGCTATGTGAGAATTGGCATCGATCATTTTGCCAAGCCCGGCGATGCGCTTGCCAGGGCCGCGGCAGACGGGAAGCTGCATCGCAATTTCCAGGGCTATACCGAGGATGCCAGCGGCGTTCTTCTCGGGCTCGGCGCCTCCTCGATATCGACTTTCGCGGACGGCTTCGCGCAGAACGCCGCGGATGTTCCGAGATATGTCGGTGCCATCGCTGCCGGCTCACTCGCCTCAGCCAGGGGATGCCGGCGCGATGAAAACGACCGGCAGCGCGCGCACATCATCGAGCGGCTGATGTGCGATTTCAGTGTCGATCTCGACGTCGTCGCGCCAAATGCCGAGTTCCGCAATGAAATGGCGAGGCTAGCACCGATGCAATCGGAGGGGCTGGTCGAGATCGATGGCGCGAAGTTGACAGTCACGCAAGCCGGCCGGCCCGTCGTTCGCGTCATCGCCGCAACTTTCGACACCTATCGATGCGCGCAGGCCGCGCAGTTCAGCAGCGCAATTTGATTTGCATCAACGACAAAGTCCCTTCGCGGATGTAACACATCATCGAAAAAGGGACCCAAATCGTCAAATGTTGATTGAAGCGGCCGCCAAGACATGCAGCACACTGTTCGGCAATCTCCGTGACTGCTTGAAGGGTATCGTGGATCGCAGGAACGAGTTGCAGCGGCTGGACGAGCGGGAGATCGAGGTTATCGCGCGCGAGCTGAATCTTTCCAGGACGGAGCTCGCTGCGCTGATCTTCAAGCCTTCGGGGTCGCTTCAGTCCCTGAGCAGGCGCCTGTCCCATGCAGGCCTTGCCGAGGACGACGTTGAGGCATCTCACGGTGACGTGCTCCGCGATCTGCGACGCGTGTGCAGCCAATGCGCGTCCAAGGCGCGCTGCGCCCGGGACGTGAATCACGCGCGGCAAGCGACGCCGGCAAAATACTGCCCGAATGAGCAGACGCTGCGGGCGTTGGCGGACGATGTGCAGCGGTGCGCCCCACAAAATCTGCCGGTCCCCGCCACCCGCAATTGATGTCGATCAACCCGGGCGCCGCGCGTGCCTCCCTGAGCCACTCCTCGAGGATGTCGCACCATGACGAACGTCTCCGCTGGCCCAAAATCGATGACGTTCGGAGAAGCGACGTTATGGCCGCTGTTTGCGGTGCTCGCCTTCCTTTGCCTGGTCGGTGCGGGATTCGCGCATGACGCCCCGTTCGCCTTCCACGCCTCGCTTGGCTGCGCCGCCAGCATCGCGGCTGCGTTTGCGATCCTCAACCGCTACTATGATCGCCCGGCCAGACTGCCCCCGCAGGAGATCAACGGGCGTCCCAATTACAATCTGGGACCGATCAAGTTCGCATCCGTGGCGGCGATGTTCTCGGGCATTGCCGGCTTTGCCGTCGGCCTGATCATTGCCTCGCAACTGGCATGGCCCGCGCTCAATCTTGATCTGCCCTGGACCAGCTTCGGCCGCCTGCGCCCGCTGCATACCTCCGCCGTGATCTTCGCGTTCGGCGGCAACGTCCTGATCGCGACATCCTTCTACGTCGTGCAAAAGACCTGCCGCACCCGGCTTGCCGGCGATCTCGCGCCCTGGTTCGTCGTGCTCGGTTACAACTTCTTCATCCTGATCGCCGGCACCGGCTATCTGCTCGGCGTCACGCAATCCAAGGAATATGCCGAGCCCGAGTGGTACGCCGATCTGTGGCTGACAATCGTTTGGGTGACTTATCTGCTGGTGTTCCTGGCGACGCTGGTCAAGCGCAAGGAACCGCACATCTTCGTCGCCAACTGGTTCTATCTCGCCTTCATCGTGACGATCGCCGTGCTCCACCTGGGCAACAACCCCGCGCTGCCGGTCTCTGTGTTCGGCTCGAAGTCCTACATTGCCTGGGGTGGTGTTCAGGACGCCATGTTCCAGTGGTGGTACGGGCACAATGCTGTCGGCTTCTTTCTCACCGCCGGCTTCCTCGCGATCATGTACTATTTCATCCCGAAGCGCGCGGAGCGGCCGGTCTATTCCTATCGGCTCTCCATCATCCATTTCTGGGCGCTGATCTTCCTCTACATCTGGGCCGGCCCGCACCATCTGCACTATACCGCGCTGCCTGACTGGGTGCAGACGCTCGGCATGACCTTCTCGATCATGCTGTGGATGCCCTCGTGGGGCGGCATGATCAACGGGCTCATGACCTTGTCCGGCGCCTGGGACAAGCTGCGCACCGACCCGGTGCTGCGCATGCTCGTCGTGTCTGTGGCCTTTTACGGCATGTCGACGTTCGAAGGCCCGATGATGGCGATCAAGGTCGTCAACTCGCTCAGCCACTATACCGATTGGACTATCGGCCACGTGCATTCCGGCGCGCTCGGCTGGGTTGGCTTTGTCTCGTTCGGCGCGTTGTACTGCCTGGTGCCGTGGGCGTGGAATCGCAACGGACTCTACAGCCTCAAGCTGGTCAACTGGCACTTCTGGATCGCCACGCTCGGCATCGTTCTCTACATCTCGGCGATGTGGGTGTCCGGAATCCTCCAGGGCCTGATGTGGCGCGCCTACACCTCGCTCGGCTTTCTCGAATATTCCTTCATCGAGACCGTCGAGGCCATGCATCCCTTCTACATCATCCGTGCAGCCGGCGGCGCGTTGTTCCTGATCGGCGCGCTGATCATGGCCTTCAATCTCTGGATGACGGTCAAGGCCGGCGAAGCCGAGGAGGCACGCGCCGCCGGCCGGCTCCAGCCTGCCGAATAGGCATCCCATGTCCTTCTGGAATCGACACAAGATCTTCGAGAAGAACGCGACCATCTTGATCGGTGGAATCCTCGTGGTCATCGCGATCGGCGGTCTCGTCGAAATCACGCCGCTGTTCTACCTCAAGAGCACGATCGAGGCGGTCGACGGCGTTCGTCCCTACACGCCGCTCGAGCTTGCCGGGCGCAACATCTATGTCCGCGAGGGCTGCTACCTCTGCCACTCGCAGATGATCCGCCCCTTGCGCGACGAAGTGGAGCGCTACGGCCACTACTCGCTGGCCGCCGAGAGCATGTACGATCACCCCTTCCAGTGGGGTTCGAAGCGTACCGGTCCCGATCTTGCCCGCGTTGGGGCCAAATATTCCGATGATTGGCATGTCCGCCACCTGATCAATCCGCGGGCGATCGTGCCGCAGTCGGTGATGCCGGGGTATCCATCGTTGGCTGCGACCGAACTCGAGCTTGAGGACGTCGCCGCGCATCTGCGCACCAGCCGCGCGATCGGCGTACCTTATACCAACGAGCAGATCGCCAACGCCAAGGCTGACCTCAAGGCGCAGCTCGATCCGGATGGCGCGGATGCCGAAGCGTTCCAGAAGCGCTACCCGAATGCGGCTGTCCGCAACTTCGACGGCAAGGCCGGCGGGCCCACCGAACTCGATGCGCTGGTCGCCTATCTGCAGATGCTGGGGACGCTGGTCGACTTCAAGCTCTACGACGAAAAAGCCAATCTGCGTTGAAGGCGATTGTGATGAAGGCGATCGTCTCCGTCGAGAACCTGGTGTCGCAGTTCGTCCTCAACTTCTGGACGCCGGTCTTCGTCGGTATCTTCCTCGCGATCGTGTTTTACGCGCTGCGTCCCCGCAACCAGGCGCTGTTCGATGCCGCGGCGAAAATGCCGCTGCGGGAGGATTGACAGATGAGCCAGCACAACGACACCGACCACATTTCCGGCCGATCCACCACGGGCCACGAATGGGACGGCATCAAGGAGCTGAACACGCCGCTTCCCCGCTGGTGGGTGCTGACCTTCTACGCCACCATCATCTGGGCCTTCGGCTATTGGCTGGTCTATCCGGCCTGGCCGCTGGTGAGCGGCTATACGGTCGGCGTCCTGCACACCACCAATCGCGCCGCCGTGACCGCAAATCTCGCCGAATTCGAAGCTTTGCGCGGCGAAAAGATGAAGGCGCTTGGCACCGCGTCTCTTGCCGACATCGAGAACGACCCGGCCCTCCTGGCCTTGGCGCGGGCGCGGGGCAAGACGGTGTTCGGCGACAATTGTGCGCCCTGTCACGGCAGTGGCGCCGCCGGCGCGAAGGGCTATCCAAATCTGAACGACGACGACTGGCTCTGGGGCGGCACGCTCGACCAGATATTGCAGACCATCCAGTTCGGCGCGCGATCCGGGAACGCGAAGGCACATGAAGGCCAGATGCTCGCCTTCGGCAAGGACGGCGTGCTCAAGTCGGACGAGATCGTCACGGTGGCCAACTATGTGCGTTCGCTGTCGGGCCTCTCGACCAGGAAAGGTTATGACGCCGCCAAGGGCGAGAAGATCTTTGCCGACAATTGCGTCGCCTGTCACGGGGAGGGCGGCAAGGGCAATCAGGAGCTCGGCGCCGCCAATTTGACCGACAAGATCTGGCTCTACGGCTCGGACGAGGCGACCCTGATCGAGGCCATCAGCAATGGCCGCGCCGGCGTCATGCCGGCCTGGGAAGGGCGGCTCGATCCGGTCACGATCAAGGCGCTCGCCGTCTACGTCCACGCGCTGGGCGGTGGCAAATAGCAATGCCGGGCGAGGTTTGACCGGTTCACCCCGGTGAAGCCGTTCCGCCTTGGGGGAACGGTGCCGCATCGGGGGATTTTGATGGGCGTTCCGATGACTAAGAACGTCACTTCGAAGGAGCTGATGGGCGGCGATGATGATCCGCCGCTCTATGCGCCCCAGAAGAAAATCTATCCGCAACGGGTTTCCGGCACCTTCCGGCGGATCAAATGGGGGCTGATGGCGCTCTGCCTCGGCGTCTATTACCTGCTGCCGTTGGTCCGCTGGAATCGGGGCCTCGGCGCGCCCGACCAGGCCGTGCTGATCGATTTTCAAAGCCAGCGCTTCTATTTCTTCTTCATCGAGCTGTGGCCGCAGGAGTTCTACTACTTCACCGGGCTCCTCATCCTCGCTGCCTTCACCTTGTTCCTGATGAATGCGCTCGGCGGCCGCATCTGGTGCGGTTATCTCTGCCCACAGACGGTGTGGACCGACCTGTTCTACGCGGTGGAACATTGGAGCGAGGGCGACCGCCGCGCGCGCATCAAGGCCAATGCCGGTCCCCTGACGGCCAATCGCCTGGCGCGGCGCGCGTTGAAGCAGGCGATCTGGCTGATCATCGCCTGGTGGACCGGCGGCGCCTGGGTCCTCTATTTCTCGGATGCACCCACGCTGGTGAAGGATCTCGCCACGTTCCAGGCGCCGGCGATCGCCTACATCTGGATCGGCATTCTCACCGCATCGACCTATCTCCTGGCCGGCCACGCAAGGGAGCAGGTCTGTCTCTACATGTGCCCATGGCCGCGCATCCAGGCCGCGCTTACTGATGAGTGGGCGCTCAACGTCACCTACAAATACGACCGCGGCGAGCCGCGCTGTTCGGTGAAGAAGGGGAGAGCCCAGCGCGCGCTGGGCGAGACGGCCGGTGATTGCGTCGATTGCAACCAGTGCGTCGCAGTCTGCCCGACCGGCATCGACATCCGCAATGGCGCGCAGCTCGGCTGCATCCAGTGCGGCCTCTGCATTGACGCCTGCGATAACGTGATGAAGAGGATCGGCAGGCCGACGCGCCTGATCGGCTACGACAACGACATCAATGTGCAGCGGCGGACATCCGGCAAGACGGAACTCTTCAAGCCGGTCCGTTCCCGGACGGTGGTCTATGCCGCGCTGATCGCCACGGTTTGCGCGGTGATGCTGCATGCGCTGCTGACGCGCTCGCTGCTGGACCTTAACGTGCTGCACGACCGGAACCCCGTGGCGGTCAAGCTCAGCGCCGGCGCGATCCGCAACGGCTATACGCTGCGCTTCCTCAACAAGCGCGGATTTGATCGCGTGATTGCTGTCGATGTCGACGGCCCCGCCAATGCGCAGATCCACATCGTCGGCGTCGACTCCGTCACGCCGGACCGGCCGATGATCGTCCTCGCGCGCGATGCCACCACCGAGTTGCGCGTGCTGGTGACCGCACCTGTCGACGAGAAAGAGGAGAAGACCCAGCCTGTGAAATTCCGCATCACCGACATCGGGCTCGGCGAGGTTGCCTCCGCCACCGATCATTTTGTGACGCCCTGAAATCTGAGGAAAACGGACATGACAACGTCTTCATCCGCCATACGGCCGATCACCGGGCGCTTCGTCCTGATCGCCGTCGTCTCTTTCTTTGCCGTCGTGATCGGCGTCAACGCCGTGATGATGCGGCTTGCCATTGCCACGCTGCCGGGAACCGAGGTCGACAGCGCCTATAGCGTGAGCCTTGCCTATCAGAAGGAAATCCAGGCTGCGCATCAGCAGAACGGGCGCGATTGGAAAATCGATGCGCATATCGAGCGCCAGGCCGGCGGGACGGCCCGGCTGACTCTGGACGCGAAGGCGCAGGACGGCACGCCGCTTGCCGGGCTGTCGGTCTTCGGCCGGCTCGAGCGGCCGATCGACCGCAGAGCCGACCAGGCGTTTGCGATGATCGAGGCGGGCGGCGGCAACTACCACGGCATTGCGCATGGCGTTGCGGTGGGGCAGTGGGACCTGGTGATCGAGGCCGACCGGGACGGAAAGCGCCTGTTCCTGTCGCGCAGTCGCGTCGTTTTGAACTGAGGGTGGGGGAATGCAATCGACCATCGATTTTTCGCACTTCCTCAAGAGGTCCGGCCCGGATCGCCTGCGCCTCGATCTGGCGGTCGACGGCATGTGTTGCGCCGGCTGCATGGCCAAGATCGAGCGCAACTTGTCGCAGATCCCCGATGTCACCTTGGCGCGGGTCAATCTGACCGATCGGCGCCTGGCGCTGGAGTGGAAGGCGGGTGCGGTGGATCCCGCGCTCTTCGTCGTTCGTCTCGCCGAGCTCGGCTACAAGGCCTATCCGTTCGAGCCGGCGGGCGCAGAGACACGGGAAGCCGACCTCGCGGGCGCGCTGCTGCGGCGCCTGGGAGTTGCCGCTTTCGCGGCGATGAATGTGATGATGCTGTCGGTGCCGGTCTGGTCCGGCAGTGTGGGCGACATGCTGCGCGAGCAGCGCGACTTCTTCCATTGGCTCTCGGCGCTGGTCGTGCTGCCGGCCGCAGCCTATTCGGCCCAGCCGTTCTTTGCGTCGGCCTATGCGGCGCTCCGCGCGCGCGGTGTCAACATGGATGTGCCGATTTCGATCGGCATCGTCTTGGCGCTGGCGATGTCGCTGTTCGAAACGGCGACGCATGCCGAGCACGCCTATTTCGATGCGGCAATCATGCTGATCGCGTTCCTGCTGGCCGGCCGCTATCTCGACCAGAATGTGCGGCGGCGCACCCGCGCCTTTGCCGGCAATCTGGCTGCGCTGAAGGCGGAAACCGCAACAAAATTCATCACTGACGAGGAGATCCGCACCGTTCCTGTCGCCGCGATCCGCCCCGGTGACATCGTGCTGCTCCGTCCCGGCGAGCGGTCGGCCGTCGACGGCGCTGTCCTCAGCGGCCGTTCCGAGATCGACCAAAGCCTGATCACCGGCGAGACACGGCCAATGACGGCAATCGCCGGAAGTGCGGTCTACGCCGGGACCCTGGTGCGGTCCGGCGCGTTGCGCGTACGCGTCTTGGCGGCCTGCGAAGCAACGCTTCTGTCTGAAATCTCGCGGCTGCTGGAAAATGCCCTGCAATCGCGGTCGCGCTATCTGCGCCTTGCCGAACGTGCCTCGCGCCTTTATGCCCCCCTCGTTCACGCCACGGCACTGCTGACGATGATCGGCTGGCTTGTCGCAGGCGCCACGCTCCACGATTCGATCGTGATTGCCATCGCTGTCCTCATCATAACATGTCCCTGCGCGCTTGGCCTCGCCATCCCAGCCGTTCAGACGGTGGCCTCCGGCGCCCTGTTCGGCTCGGGCGTGTTGCTCAATGCAGGTGAGGCGATCGAGCGGATCGCCGAGGTCGATCGGGTGATCTTCGATAAGACCGGCACGCTGACCCTGCCCGAACTCGACGTCGCAAATGCGGCGTCAATTCCTGCCGATGTCTTCGATTTGGCCGGCCGCCTGGCGCTGTCCAGCCGGCACCCGGTCGCCGCCGCGGTTGCGCGCGCGGCAGGCGCAAAAGCGCCGCTGCCGGACATCGCGGAGGTGCCGGGGCAGGGCGTTTCCGGCGTGGTCGATGGCGTCGACATCAGGCTGGGGCGGCCGTCCTGGTGCGGCGCCGATCAGCCGGCGAACCAGATTCTCCAGGACGATCCCGAGGCATCCGTTGTCGCGTTTCGCTATGGCTTGATACGCCACGCCTTCGCAGTCCGGCAGCGGATCCGTCCGGATGCGGCGAACACCGTCTCTGCACTGCAGCGGATGGGCTTGACGGTGGAGATGCTCTCCGGCGACCGGGAGCCGGCCGTCAGGGCCGCTTCCGAGACGCTCGGCATTCATCATTGGCGTGCCGAGGTGTCCCCGGTCGACAAGATCGCCCGCATCGACGAGCTCGCGCGCCGCGGCCATAAAGTGCTGATGGTCGGCGACGGCCTGAACGATGCGCCGGCGCTGGCCGGTGCTCACGCCTCGATGTCGCCGGTCACCGCGATGCACCTCAGCCAGTCGGTAGCGCTTGCGGTGTTTCTCAGCGAGCGGCTTGCACCCGTGCAAGCCGCAATCGCCATTTCGCGCCAGGCGGTGCGGCTGATGCGGCAGAACCTTTGGCTCGCGGTGATCTACAACGCGCTCGCCGTTCCGCTCGCGATGGCCGGCCTGGTGACCCCGCTGATCGCCGCGGCCGCGATGTCCACCTCATCGCTGCTCGTGATGCTCAATGCCTTGCGCGCGCGTCGGCAGAGGGAAACTGCCTGATGGAAGTCCTGCTCTATCTGGTGCCGCTCGCGATCGTACTTGGCGCGCTCGGCCTTGCGGCTTTTCTGTGGTCGCTCAGGAGCGGCCAGTATGATGATCTGGATGGCGCCGCCTGGCGGGCGATCGCCGACGATGAACCGGCTGAGACATCGTCCACCTCGGCGCACCCTGCGAGCGCCCAGCATCGTCAACGCGATTGCAACCCGCGCGAAGGCCATCAGCAGCGTCCATCAGGACGCCTGCGCAGCCAACCGAGGCAGCTTCGATAAACCGGACGATCGCCACCGCTCAGCCATGGTCGCCCACCTATCAATAGCAGCTGGGGGATTGGTCAGTTTATCGGAAGGGCAAGAAGAATGTCGGCTTCAGCCGCGAACACATCGTGATTTCGTCAGATCGATGATGCGTGATGCGTGACACCGTAACCAAAACGACCCGCGAACCCGACTTGAACTACAAGCTCCACCTCATCCCTATTTCGCAGAGAAAGATATTCTCATGCGCTCAAGAGCATGGCCTAGCCTCTCGACAATCTTTTCCGAAGTTTCTCGCTTAGTTATCCCGTCGTAAGGACGCGAACATAGCCACTGCGAACTAGGCCGTGTATCCATAAACCCGGCGGCGTCATGACTGGTAACTACGTCCGCTTTGCTCCTATAACGACCAACTTCGTGCGGCAGCGCAGTATGTCGCGACGGGCCAACTGCTGCCTGTTGCAATGCAGCAGATGATCTCCCCAAGTGACGAAGTCGACGAGTGTTTCGCCATGATCGGCGTACCTTCGCTACGATCCAACGCGGCTCGTTCCGCGCCAGAAAGCCGACATGCCACACAACAAAGACCCAGCTTGCCCTCGCAGGCCGGGGTCAACTCTGCGCCTGGTGCTCTCTCAGGTGCTCGGCCACCATCCTTTCGCAGGAAGCTATAGACCAGCTACAAGCGATTGGAGATGATAACCTGCGAGCACCAGGTAGCTCACGCACAGAACAGCATGGATCACCACGATCATTCCTTCAATCCTCCAATTTTGATCAGCGCCACGATGGTTCTGATCCTGCGCAAAGCGTAACCGCGTTTGAGCGCCCCCCGTGGAAGAGGTCTGGAAATGCAGCCTGGAATTTTTCTGGAAATTCTGGGTCCCCTAGGGCAACACTTGCACGCGGTCGGCCCGAAGGCCAATGAAGTCGAGGCGCTTCATGCACGGATGGTTGGGCTCGTCGAGTTCTGTGGGGTCAAAGCCAGCGAGATCGGCGCGTGGATTGAATATGACACGCCCGGGGGCGACGGTTCACTCCTGCAGGATGAACTGCTCGGCTCCGAGATTAGCAGACCCCGCATCGTCTCGAAATCAAAGTTGCACGGCGCTCCCCACCTCAAAGGCCCACCCACGGCAGGTACCATAGCAAAGCTCTTATCGCCGAGCGGGGCCAAAAGCTATCGCCTGCCCACAATGCTCAGCCACCTGCGCTACGTTGCCATGTACTGCGCCGACTACTTGTGCAGAAAATCGGTCGGCGGGGATTTTCTCAAGGAACGCGCAATTCTTGTGCGAAGCCTATTTAAGGCGGTCGCCTCAACCGCTTGTGAGGAATACGCAACCCTTTCCGGAAGCAACAATCCCGACGATGAGATCGACCTTAGTCGCGCTCGCAAGATGTTCCCCACGATGTTCCCGTTGAAGCCTCGAGACGGCTGGCGGAACATCAACGCCGAGCTGAAGGACCTCGCACCGCGCCTGGAGACGCATCGGCTTGAGGCTCGCCAGTTGTCAGCCGCATTTTTGCTAGGTGACCGACCATCTCTGTTGACGGTTCTCTCGGCTAGCGCTCCGCGCGCTGCTTCCCGGATAATGTTGTCTGAGTTGGCAAGAAGCGAAGGTCCATTGGGACTGTGGCTGCGGGGAGCAGTAGGCTCGGGTAAATCAACGATCCTGTACCAGCTTTCTGTTGGGGCTGCTCAACAAGGATGGCAGACGTACTTTCTCGACGGATTGCCGGTCGCGCGCCTGACTACCGATTTGTTCATCTCCCAAATCAGAGAACATCTTACTGAGCGCGGACTGATCATTGTCGACAACGCAGAATTCCTCAGTAGCGACACGTTGCTCCACATCTCCAGTCTCTTTGGAGAGGACGTATCTCCCGATCTCCCTGCCCGTCGTGCTCTGGTGCTCGCGACTCAGACAGAACGCCTGTCTAGCATGCAGCTGGGTCTTCTACGCAAGTTTGCTAGGACCTATGCATACGTCCAGCGTGAGCTCAAGCGTGACAAGGCCCTCTATGCCGATCGTCTGAAATATTTGGAATACCCATCAGACATCGAGCCACTTGCAGACTTAATACACGCGAGCGGACTGGCATCGCGATTGAGCATTTCAGAGATCAGGGCCGAGTTAGCCAAGCAATTTAATGACCGAAGCAGCGCTCTGCTTCTGAGTTCTCTTATCTCTGTTATCGGAGGCAACGACATCAGGACTCGGATTAGTGATTCGATCCAGACCCTTACTGACCGGAATACGTTCGCCATGGTTCCAGGATTCGATGTGTTTCCAGGTCCGATTCCGCTTGCCCTAGGCGTAATAGCACTGTGTCGCTACAGGTTTGCAAGCCTTTCACGAAGGAAATTTTTCTGCGACGAGCACCTGATATCGGCTTCTGTCGAAGAGTTCTTCGGAGTTGATACTGCCGCTGCCCTGAGCATTACGAAGAGCATTATGCAGATACTGTGGGACGAGACATTCTTTGACGTCCAATATCTCTCCGTCTCGCCTACCGACCCTTGGCGCTTCGACGAGCCATCTGCTGGCAAACGACCACGAAGAAGTCACGGCCATGCAGCGCCTGTGATCGTTGGAGGTCTGGTCGACACACGACATCCGGAAGTGACCGAAACGATCTACAGATCGCTGTTCCGCCCTTCGTCTGATGGGATTCCTGCTCCCCTTGACGAGGTACGAATGTCGATCGTCATTGGCCGTGCGGCACGCAAGTGTGCTCTTTACGGAAGAGTCCGCCACTACGAACATTCTCGCACTTTTCTCACGCTAGGTCTCTCGTTCGACTCGCGAGTAAGGGACGGGTACTATGACGACTTTCACGACTGGTCGGCAGAGCTGCCGAAGAGCCCTAGAGACGCCGATCTCGCCGCAAGGTTTTGCCTCGAGGCGGGTAAAGCTTTCATTGATTCGCTCCTCGAAGCTAAAATCTATCGGCCTGACGAACCTGACCGTGAGTCCTGGCTAACCGATCGGGCTAGTGATCTGCTCGAGTTGGCTGAACTGCATTCCAAGAGCAGCTGGCGCCCGGCTGAGCTAGGCTGGCTAAGCACCGACGTGGCGGCTCAGCGAATACGCCTGCTCCAGCTTCGACAGCCTGATGATAGCGTCGTCGATGCTCTTGTCTCGTTCTTCAAAAATGCCGACAGGGCCATGACTCCAGGCAACTTGACCGCAATCTGCGCCGTAATACGCAAAGTCGAGTACGACAAGCTCGGTGCCACTGAGGTGCTCAACGCCTTCGAAACAGATTGCCGCCGGGTTGAGTCGGCGCGCCTCGAATCTCCCTTCTACATGGAGCTCGGTCGATACGCTCGTGATGTTAGGCCGCTGACGACGAGCAGTGCGCTCATCGATGTACCTAGTATCCCAGATCAAAAAAGCCAGGTGCCATTCTTTTTTCGAGAAGCGCTCCGCGGCGAGAATGTCGCGGACGGCTGGTACGCAGAATTATACGCCTTCAGTGCGGAAAAGGGCCTTCTTGCGCTGGGCGAATTTCAAAACGAACTCCTAGATGAGGAGCTCAATACACTTCGTACTATTTTGCGCGCCGGGCTCAAAAGGTTCGAACGCAGCGTAAGGCTCTCGAAAGCGTTGGCAGAACTCGAAATTGCCGAGGCTAAAAAACACATCCGCAATGGTAACTACACTCTTGCGATGGAAATTCTGGGAGAGTTCGGCGATCCGGCGCTTTTCACAGTACGCAAGCTGATGCGCACCCTTTTTGAAATCCAGGCAGAAAGACTGCCTGTCTCAATAGCGAGCGACTTTCTCCCTGTCCTTCGCGAGTACCTCGACCTAGAGTTTGCTTTTGGAAGGCTTGAACCTATTTTCGATGAATATCTGGAGCGGTACTCGGTGCGTTGGTGGCTAGCGGCTTATCTAGGGGGCGGACAAGAAGGTCGCATTTCGCTTTCGACGATCAACAGCGCGAATCTTCATAAGCTCGTCCGTCCGCGCCAGCTCTATGAGTTGGCGGATGCCTTGTGGTCAAAAGGAAAGCAAATTAGTGGCAACAGTCAATATAGCAATCCCTTAGACGCGATCAGCCGAGAGGCCGCTGAGCTACTCATGATAGCTATTCCAGAGTTTCAGCGGGGCCGCCAAGGACGCAATCAGCTCAGGGCCAACATCCTAGCCTTGGATGTCGCAAAGTACTGCAAACCAGACTGGCTCAGAACCCGACCGGTGTGGTTCGCACCAGCCCCCCTCCGGGACGAGTTATTGGCGATGGTGGACAAAGTTCTCACTTCGAACAAGAATATCCAGGACGTAGACCGAGAACTCATTCTTGCCGCAGCGATCGTGCTTGATGATGAAAGCGTCAATGAAAGAGTGCGTTATCTCGTACAAGCGCCGCTGGAGGAACCGGGGCCAGAGAAGTCCTGATCGCCGTTAGGGGGAAATGCCAGTCCGAGGAGCGGTCGCCAGAAAAGCCCTGCGTTTTTTTTGTGACATGCATTGATTGCCCCGGGGGTGTGCGGTGAACCGCATTTCGACACAACCAGACATACCAGGGCCTGAGACGGGACACATGCACGATGAGTTGGTATTTGGCCCGACTGTCGGTTTTCTCTTCCGCGCTCCAACAACGACTTCCGAGTCGGGTCACTTTCGACGGTTTTAGCGGAGATTGTCGGCTGGCTGATGTCCGCTTTGACCCCGTAAGCGTCCGACTGGGACCTGCCCAGAGGCGTTGCGTCCGGTCAGCCCCCTGTCATTCAAGCTTCGAAACTTAGGGGCACGGGTTAACGACCGTCGAGTCCTCAATGGCATGTTCTGGGTCTTGCGCTCTGGAGCACCTTGGCGTGATCTGCCCGAGATATTTGGTCCGTCCACCACATCTACAACCGCTTCGTCCGTTGGCGGCGGGCTGATGTCTGGGGCCGCATCATAGACACACTTGCTGCTGCCCAAGATGCCGCTGTCCAAATGATCGACACCTCGATGGTCCGCGTGCATCAACATGGAGCCTGCATCACTAGGAATCAGTGCCAATCGATGGGAAGGTCACGCGGCGGATTGACGAGTAAAATCCACGCGGTGGTCGATAGCAATGGTTTGCCGGTACGGTTGCCGTTGAACCCCGGCGAGGCCCACGAAGTTCGGCTGGCCGGAAAACTGCTCTCTCGCCTGAAGGCCGGGTCAATGCCGCTTGCCGACCGTGGCTATGACGCCGACTGGACAAGAGAGCTGGCCATGAAAAAGGGCTCGTGGGCCAACATCCCCCCGAAAAGTAATCACAGCGATCCGATCTGCTTCAGCCGGCACCTTTATCGCGCTCGCAACCAGGTCGAACGGTTTTTCAACAGGATCAAACAATGTCCTTGTGCGGTGACGCGCTACGACAGCTTGCGGGAGACTACCTTGCCTTCGTCCAACTCGCATCTATCCGGCTATGGCTGGCCGCGCCGTTATGGGTCCACGCCCTAACTAATTCGACGAGCTTGGATAACGATTTAAACTCAGTCCAATCTTGTTTGCACAAATGCTTGCGTATCGATGGAAGACGTAAGTGTCACCAAGTCGTTCTCTGCTTCCATCATGGAACCAAGGTCACCTGACACCGCCAGTTCAGAAACATTAGCGTCTCACCAGGCTATAACGTCCCCTTCTCGCGTGAACGCTTCGATGCCTCAAAGTCTCGCCGAAAGGTTTTGTTCTCGTAGATCAGGCGCCACGTTGCGGTGGAGCTATCACTGGCCGTGAGACCAAATTGAATGAAAAGATTGGAGGTATCGAAATTCGTAAACCACCTCGATTGACCGCCGCGTATACCTGCAACGAAGTAGCCTGATTGAGCGTATATCGATTCACCAAGCCTGTGAACTTGAGTGCCTTTTCCGTATTTGTCTGACAGTAGACTGGCTAGCTCGTCGTAGCGAGCCAACGCCGCACTACCTGCCGGGTCTTCGCTGAATGGACGGCTGGTTATAAGGACACGCCAAAGCTTGTCGTTGAACCCAAATGACAGTAAGGCTGCGCTTTGGTCGGCCAGCGCCTTTTCCAACTTCGATGCGAGGTAGCTCTTTCCGAAGTCCGTTCCTTCAATTGCTTTGAGTTCGACCCCTTTGGCTTGAACCTCAGCGGAGGAACTTCCCCAAACAAGACCGATCGGAGCATCTGTTGCGGGCGACTGTGCGTGCGTAGGCAAGGCGAGGCACGATGCTGCGAATGCAATCAGGCCAAGAGCATACTTCATAGCGCGTCACGATCCTTTACGATTTTGCCAGGTGGTTGAGTAGGCTTGCTCGAATTCTCGGTGAGAGTCGGCATCGGCATTGGAATTCCATGCTTTGCGGAGTAAAATTTCAATCGGAGTTGAGATACACTCAACTCGTCAGTTTCTGCCTTCAGAAGAGACATCGCCTGAGCCAGCCCGCCGGAGTACCTCGCGGCCTCAAGCCTAGAGGCGGCAGCCTTCTTCTCTGCCTGCGCGAGCTCTTCAAGGATTGTGGTTAGTTCTTGGTCGGATGCCTCGTGCACCGGCCGACCGTCCAGCCGATAATCCAGCGTGATACGTCTGATGAAAGAAGCTCGTTTTTGCTCGAGCATGGCCAGAGTATTTCGCGCGATGGCGAGCCGAACCTCGATTAGAGATTTGAGAAGTCCAGGTCCGTATTTTTCGCTCTCCTCTTGCGTGATCGATATCTGTGAGGTGAGAGCGGCCCTGTCTCGATCGATTTCAATTGTTGAGACCTGGGGCTCTTGAAGTACGACTCCAAGGGTCACGCTCAAGGCGACGCTCAGGATTGTCAAAATGGCTATTAAGAATTTTTGCACTTTCGCCCCCAACGCAGCGGATCATTTCGCAACTTAGGAGGGTGCACAAGCAAAAAGACCGACGGCTAAACTTTGGTCGGGCATTTCTCTTGCCGTGCAAGGCGGATTCTTAGTTGCAGCGCGACCACTGCACCGAAATCCGCTAAAGATGGGGCTGCAACCGTTGATTTTACCCACGGGCGCACGATCCGGCAAGCAACCCAAAGCTTGGGGGTGCCTCCGGATTTATACTTAGGGGAATGACACGAGTTTCGAAATCCGGGGAAGCGGGCAGACTGCCCTCATCAACGATCGAAACCGGAGATCTGCCATGCTCAGCGCCGCAACCGCCGGGTCCTCAATCCACGCGCGTCCGGCCGCTGCGGTTCGGTCAAATTCCTTGCCCGAAGGCCCGCTGGGCTTGATCGGCGCATCGACGCGCTTTGCGCGCAACGCTGAAATTTACGCCGAAGACGATCCGGCGGAATACCTCTACCAGGTCATCTCCGGCGCGGTGCGAACCTGTCGCACGCTGGATGACGGCCGTCGCCAGATCGGCAGCTTTTATCTGCCGGGCGATATCTTCGACGTCGAGGCCAGCGAGGTGCATCTTGCCTCGGCGGAAGCGATCAGGGAGGCGCATGTCGTGGTCGCCAAGCGCAGCGCCGTGATGGCCCGGGCCGAGTACGAAACGGACGTTGCCAAACAGCTCTGGTCCCTTGCGGTCCGCGAGCTGCAGCGTATGCACGAGCACTCAATGGTGCTGATGAAGAGCGCGGAAGAACGGGTGGCTGGGTTTCTGTTGGAAATGGCGGGCCGCAACGCTGCCGCTCCTTCCATCGAACTGCCGATGCCGCGTCAGGACATCGCCGACTATCTCGGCTTGACGATCGAGACGGTGTCGCGGACGCTCAGTCAGCTGGCACAGTCCGGAACAATCGCGCTGGAAACCTCGCGCTGTATCGTCCTCCGCAACCGTGTGGAGCTGAGCCGGATCAATGCCTGACAATCGAATCTCCGTCCTCGGTGTTTGCTACCAGCTCTTTCGCCTTGTCGGGGTTGGCCCTGAGCACGCACGCGTCATCAATGGGATCGACGCGGTGAATGGTTCGAAAAGGCGAGATAGTTACCATCTCAGGCGTGCCGGGGACCTCCGCAATCAGCCCCCTGGACCTTTTGGCCGGTCACCAGGCAAATCGAACAGAACAGGGCGCCATCACGCGCTGGTCATTCGTCACTCTCAAGCGCGACGAGATTTGAGATGAATCACCACCGCGGTTTAGATTGTTGTTTGAGGATCGTCTCCGCGCAAACGCATTCCACGTTTGCCGGGAAGTCCGCTGCACAGTTTTCCCGATCATGCTCCACGCGCATGACTGCCCGGGCGCTGCGCTCATCTGCCGTCGTAAAAGCGGCTCGAGAATTGGCCCCAATTTGATCTGCGCAATCTGCGCTGACCACTGAAACCCCATGATCATGAGCAAGCGCAAAGCCCTCATCCTCACGTTCCTGCTCCTGTCCGGGGCGGCTTCGGCTGCGGATCTTGTCGGACAGGCCAGTGTCATCGATGGTGATACGCTGGACATACATGGAACCCGCATCCGGCTTTGGGGTGTCGACGCGCCGGAAAGCAATCAGCTGTGCCGGGGTGCCGACAGCAGTTTGTATCGCTGCGGCGCCAAGGCGGCCAACGAACTCGATATTTTCATTGCCCGCCGTCCGGTGAGTTGCACCTCGGTTTCCGCGGACCAATATGGGCGTACGGTCGCGACATGTGTTGTCGGGGCTGCCGACCTCGGGGAATGGCTGGTCAGCAATGGTCTCGCGCTGGATTGGCCGCGATATTCCCACGGCCGCTATTCCGCCGCGCAGCGCGATGCGGATCGTTCAGGTCTTGGGATGTGGGCTGGGAGCTATGTGGAGCCCCGGCTGTACCGCGCATGCATTCGGTCGGGCGGCACGCCGGCAAATTGTTCGGATGACGCGAACGCACATCCTTGAGTGATCCCGGAGCGAATCAAAGCCTGCGCAGCTTGGCCGCAAAAATCAACATTGTTGGCTAGCGCGTTTTTCGAGCGAAGTGGATGCCGGTTCGCGCCAAGGAACGCGTCAAAACAACAATCTAGAGCCCCCTTCCGATTCCATCGGACGGGAAATGGCTCTAGCTGGCGCAAATTGGGCGACTCGGGGTAAGCCTTGTCCTCGATCTCACGGTTGAGCAAAGGACGAAGATGGTTGTAGCTGCCCGAGAATTGCCAGCTTCAGGATACGCGCTCGAAGTAGATGGCCGCCTCAAGGCCGAATTTGCGACCAAGGATGGGGCCAAGAGCGGTGCGGAAGAGCTGAAGAAGCGTTTTCCAATGCTTCGGATCAGAATCTATGACGCAGAGACGAAGACTCGCGAGGAGATCTAAAGCGGGATTGACCGGGACGAATCGCCATCGCGCTTTTACTTTTAACTTGAGCATGATCTCGGCGCAAACGCACTTCACGTTTGCCGCGGCGGAAAACCCCTGCACACTTTTTTCGGATCATGCTCTGGTTTCCAGGCGCCTGGTCGTTCCATCTGCATGGGATTTTGCCGTGCGTCTCCCTGCGGGACCGGGCTGTCGGCTGCGCTGAAACCTCGACCTTCGGCCGGGTTTTCACCCATTCGGGCTTCCATCCCTGACGCGAAGGCCGGAGCTCGTCCGAGCTCGCAGCGGCACGCCGCTCCTGCAACAGACACAACGCTTCCGCAACAAACATTGAGAGTGAGAGGGCTGGCCGGGTTCGGCCGCGACGGGTTGGAGCTGCGAGAGAGGCTTGCAGCGCCCGTTGCGAAAGATCCGCGATGTCCAGACATTCTCGCGCGCGCACCGGTCAGGACCGGGCCACCCTTTATGACGAAATCACCGACAAGATCATCGCCGAGCTGGAGGCCGGCCGCGTGCCCTGGGTTCAGCCTTGGGGGACGGAGGCGGCAAAGGCGCCGCTGTCGATGCCAAGGAATGCCGCGTCCGCCCGGCCCTACAGCGGCATCAACGTTCTCATCCTCTGGGGCGCGGTGATCGAGCGCGGTTTCGCGGGCCAAAGCTGGCTGACCTTCCGCCAGGCGCTTGCGCTCGGTGGTCATGTCCGCAAGGGCGAGCGCGGCACAACCGTGGTCTATGCCGACCGCTTCGTGCCGGCCGACGAACGGCGCCGCGCGCGTGAGATGGGTGAAGAGGCGCAGGCCGTTCCATTCCTGAAGCGGTTCACCGTCTTCAACACCGATCAATGCGAGGGACTGCCCGCAGACGTCGCGACCACCGCGCCAATGCCGCTGCCGGGCATGATCGAGCCGCAGGTCGAGGCCCTGATCAAGGCAACCGGCATCGACTTTCGCATCGGCGGCAATCGCGCCTTCTATATGCCGGCAGAAGATTATGTGCAGGTGCCGCCGCCGGCGGCCTATTTCGAACCGATCAATTGGCACCGGACCGCGCTGCACGAGCTTGGCCATGCCAGCGGTCATCCTTCGCGCCTCAACCGCGATCTCGGCGGTTCCTATGGCACGAAAAAGTACGCGTTCGAGGAATTGATCGCCGAACTGTGCGCCGCGTTTTCCTGCGCATCGCTCGGCATCGTGCCGACCGTGCGGCACGCCGACTATATCGGTTCCTGGCTGGATGTCCTGCGTGAGGACAACCGCGCGATCGTGCGTGCCGCTTCGCAGGCCAGCAAGGCCGCAGATTATCTGCTTGGCTTCCTGCCAGCAGACATTTCAACTGCTTCGGCCGATGGTGCCGCGGCAGATCAGAAAGCGGCGTGAGCGGAGCTTAGCTGCGAGACAGAGGAAGAGGGCGGCGCCGAGCGCCACGACGGGTTGAGGTCGAGAGAGAGGCTTTCGGCCGCCCGTCGTGGAGACGAAAAATGACAAAGGCAGTCCAAAAGATCACGCTGTCGCCCTCGCGTGACATTCCCTTCAATAAGCTGGTGCTGAGCCAGTCCAACGTTCGGCGCGTCAAGGCGGGCGTCTCGATCGAGCAGCTTGCCGAGAGCATCGCCCAGCGCACGCTGCTGCAAAGCCTCAATGTCCGCGCCATCGTGGACGAAGAGGGCAACGAGACAGGCATGTTCGAGGTGCCGGCCGGCGGCAGGCGCTACCGTGCTCTCGAGCTCCTGGTCAAGCAGAAGCGCATGTCCAAGACGCAAGCCGTGCCCTGCGTCGTTCGCGAGGGAGGCATTGCGGAAGACGATTCGATCGCAGAGAACGATGAGCGGGTTGGCCTGCATCCGCTCGATCAGTTTCGCGCATTCCAGATGCTGCGAGACCTCGGCATGAGCGAAGAGGACATTGCCGCGCGGCATTTCGTGGCGCCGGGAATCGTCAAGCAGCGCCTGCGCCTGGCCTCGGTCTCGCCGAAGCTGCATGAGGTCTATGCCGACGACGGCATGACGCTGGAGCAGCTGATGGCGTTCTCGGTGAGCGGCGATCACGCGCGCCAGGAGCAGGTCTGGGACAATGTCAGCCGCTCCGGTTATGACGAGCCGTACCAGATCCGCCGCATGCTGACCGAGAACACCGTGCGCGGGTCCGATCGCCGTGCGCAATATGTCGGCATCGAGGCGTATGAGCGCGCCGGAGGTCCGGTCCTGCACGATCTGTTCGAGCATGACGATGGTGGCTGGCTCCAAGACGTTGCGCTGCTCGACCGCCTCGTCACGGAAAAGCTCAAGCAAGACGCCGAGGTGATCGCAGCGGAGGGCTGGAAGTGGATCTCGGTGGCAGTCGATTTTCCATTCGGCCACACCAGCGGTTTGCGGGAACTGGAGGGAACGCCGGCCTCGCTCAGCAGCGAGGAGCAGGGCACGATCGATGCGCTCAATGCCGAGCATGACAGGCTCGAGGCCGAGTATCAGGATGCTGACGAACTCCCCGAGGAGGTCGACCAGCGCCTTGGCGCGATCGAGACGGCATTGCTCGCATTCGAGGAGCGGCCAATGATCTACGATCCGGCCGACATCGCCCGCGCCGGAGTCTTCATCAGCATCGATTCCGACGGACGGCTCTCGGTGGATCGCGGCTACGTCCGCCCCGAGGATGAACTTGCGGTCATCGAGACCGACCCCGGACAGGGCAGCGCAACGGTTGATGGGACGGAAGCCGTTGCTCCGGTGCAGCGTACCGCCATTACCGTCGGTGGCGCGCCAACCGAGCCGGCCGAAGACGATGAGGACGATGCTGCAAGACCGCTGCCGGACCGCCTGATCACCGAGCTGACGGCCCATCGAACGCTGGCGTTGCGCGACGCGCTCGCCGAGCATCCCTCGATCACGTTCCTGGCGGTGCTGCACAGTTTCGTGCTGGCGACCTTCTACAGGTTTGCGTCATCCGCCAGTTGCCTCGAGATCGCGGTTCACACGCCGACATTTCCGGCCCAGGCTCCGGGATTGAAGGACAGCGCGCCGGCCAGGGCCATCGACGCCAGGCACGAAGCCTGGAAAGCGCGGCTCCCGAACGATGCGAAGGCGCTTTGGGATACGCTCTGCGCATTGGACGGCAACGCGCAAGCAGCCCTGTTCGCCCATTGCGCGTCGTTCTCGGTCAACGCCCTCTATGAACCGGTGAACCGTTACGCTCAGGGGCGGGTATCCGCTGATGGGCTCGCGCGCAGGCTCGGCCAAGCCGACGTGCTGGCGCGGGCGGTCGGGCTCGACATGGTGCAGGCCGGCTGGCGGCCGACCGTCGATAGTTATCTCGGCCGCGTCACCAAGCCACGTATTCTGGAGGCGGTGAGGCAAGCAAAGGGCGACGCTTCCGCAGAACTGATCGACCATCTGAAGAAGGCCGATATGGCAACCGAAGCCGAGCGCCTTCTCGAGGGCACGGGATGGCTGCCGGAGCCACTGCGCCTCACTGACGCTATCCAAGCGGCAGACCAGGACGCAGACGCGGGTCCGCTTCCCGACTTCCTCGCGGGCGATGAGGAGGGTAGCGGCACCGCAGATGACGTTCAGCCACACGGCATTGCCGCTGAATGAATGTCCGGACGTAGCACGGCCATCCCGCCATGCGCGTCATTCGAACTTGCTTGCGAAGCCCGGCCATCACGCCGGGCTTCTCATTTTGGAATGCGGCTCCATCGCGCTGAGCCTTGCGCGCGGCGTGGCCCGCGTCCTCCTTCTGCGGTGGAGGCAAGAGGTGAGCAGAGTGAGAGATCGGCCGGAACAGGTTTGAGCCGATCGGGCCTTAGAGAGCGCCCATCGGCCCGATCCTTCCCGCTCTCCTCGAAAGCTCAACGCCCATGATCAATCTGTCCTGCTCCGCGACCGCCGCGGCTGCGTCCTCCATCGCCCAAGCCGCGCGGCTTATCCTCTGCGACCTCGAACAGGGGCGGCGCATCGATGCAGCAAGTGTCTTGCGTTCCGCGATGGAAGGCGCCGTCGGCGGCTCGGATGCCGTCGGTGCCTGGCATTGGAAAGCCGCCTATGAGGCCTGTGAAGCCGCAACCGTTCTTTTCCTGCGCAAGCATGGCTCGGCGATGCGGACCAAGGCGGCATCGCCGGCAGCGCAGCTCGCGATGCTGGCCAAGGTTGCAAGCCTGCTTCCAACCCATACGCGCAGATCCGAAGAAAGCGAGGCGTTTCAGCAATTCTCGACGCCGATCCCGCTCGGCTTTGTCGCCTGCACCGCCGCCGGCATTAGTAGCACAGACCTCGTGCTGGAGCCCTCCGCGGGCACCGGCCTTCTCGCCATCCTCGCCGAGATCTCCGGCGGAACAGTTGCGCTGAACGAGATCGCCGAAACGCGTGCCGGCCTGCTCGACCTGTTGTTTCCACACGTGACCGTCACGCGCTACGACGCGGCGCAGATCGACGATCATCTCGAGGCCGCTGTTGCCCCGAGCGTTGTGCTGATGAATCCGCCATTTTCGGCTCTGCCCAATGTGGAGCGGCGGATGGCGGACGCAGCCCTGCGCCATCTCTCCTCGGCCTTGGCCAGGCTTCGCGACGGCGGTCGCCTCGTCGCGATCACCGGCACAAGTCTCGCTCCCGATAATCCAGGCTGGACCGAGGCCTTCATCCATCTCCAGGAGCGCGGCCGCGTGATATTTTCGGCAGCGATTGCAGGGGCGGTGTTTGCCAAGCACGGGACGGCGATCGATACCCGGCTGACCGTCATCGACAAGCAGCCCGCGCCTGACAGAAATGTCTTTCCAGCATGTCCGGGCCTGGCGCCGGACGCAGCCACGCTGCTGGCATGGGTCCTCGAACATGTGCCGCCGCGGCTTCCGATTTCTCCACCTGTGCTCGCTCCGGTCAGCTCGACCGTGCCGGTTCGGCGACCCGTTCGCGCCTTCGCCATGCGGCCCTCGCCCGGACAGCGGCTCGATGATCCGCAAAGCGTTGAGCTCAGCTACCTGACGGTGGACTGGACCCCTCCGGACGGAGCTCATCTGACCGATGCCCTCTATGAGGACTACACCCTGCAATCGATCCGCATTGACGGATCGCAGCCGCATCCGACCAAACTGGTGCAGTCCGCCGCGATGGCCTCGGTTGCGCCGCCGAAGCCGTCGTACAGGCCCCATCTCCCAGAGAACGTTGTCGCAGACGGCGTGTTGTCGGACGCCCAGCTCGAAAGCGTGGTCTACGCCGGCGAAGCACATTCGGCCTTCCTTGCAGCCGCCTGGACGGTCGATGCGACCTTCGACGTTGTGGCAGCTGCACGTGACGACGCTTCAGATGCCGTCCGCTTCCGCCGCGGCTGGTTTCTGGGCGACGGCACCGGCGCGGGCAAGGGCCGGCAGGTCGCCGGTATCCTCCTTGACAACTGGCTGAAGGGTAGGCGCCGGGCGGTCTGGATCTCCAAGAGCGACAAGCTGATCGAGGACGCGCAGCGCGACTGGTCGGCGCTCGGCATGGAGCGGCTCCTCGTCACGCCGCTCTCACGCTTCCGCCAGGGCACGCCGATCCGGCTGTCGGAAGGCATCCTGTTTACCACCTACGCTACGCTGCGCAGCGATGAGCGCGGCGAAAAGCTTTCGCGTGTCCGGCAGATCGTCGAATGGTTGGGCTCCGATTTCGACGGAGTGGTGGTGTTCGACGAGAGCCACGCCATGCAGAACGCCGTGGGCGGCAAGGGCGAGCGCGGCGAGCAAGCCGCTTCGCAGCAGGGGCGCGCAGGCCTGCGGCTGCAGCACGCTTTGCCCAATGCCAGGGTGGTCTACGTTTCTGCGACCGGCGCCACGACCGTTCACAATCTCGCTTATGCCCAGCGGCTCGGCTTGTGGGGCGGCGAGGACTTTCCGTTCGCGACGCGCGCCGAGTTCGTCGAGGCGATTGAGGCGGGTGGCGTCGCGGCGATGGAGGTGCTGGCACGCGACCTCAAGGCGCTGGGTCTGTATGCGGCGCGTTCTCTTTCCTACGAAGGCGTCGAATATGAACTGATCGAGCATGAGCTCACCCCCGAACAGATCCGCATCTATGATGCCTATGCGGCCGCGTTCAGCATCATTCACAACAACCTCGATGCCGCGATGCGGGCCGCCAACATCACCGGCGAGACCGGGACCTTGAACGCTCAGGCAAAGTCGGCGGCCCGGTCGGCCTTCGAGTCCGCCAAGCAGCGCTTCTTCGGCCATTTGCTGACGTCGATGAAGACGCCGTCCTTGATCCGCGCGATCGAGCGCGATCTCAGGGAAGGGCATGCCGCCGTCATCCAGATCGTGTCGACCGGCGAAGCGCTGATGGAGCGCCGGCTCGCGGACATCCCGACCGAGGAATGGGGGGATGTCCAGGTTGACATCACGCCGCGTGAATACGTGCTCGACTACCTCGCCCATTCCTTCCCGGTCCAGCTTTACGAGCCTTTCACCGACGGCGAAGGCAATCTCTCGTCCCGGCCGGTGTACCGTGATGGTCAGCCGGTGGAGAGCCGGGACGCGGTTGCGCGGCGCAACCGGCTGATCGAGAAGCTTGTTTCGCTTGCGCCCGTGCCCGGCGCGCTCGACCAGATCGTCCAGCGCTTTGGCACCGACAGGGTCGCCGAAGTCACCGGGCGCTCACGCCGGATCATCCGCAAACACGACCGTCTGATCGTCGAGAACCGCGCCGGTTCGGCGAACCTCGCCGAAACCGCGGCCTTCATGGACGATCTCAAGCGCATCCTTGTCTTCTCGGATGCCGGCGGCACAGGCCGCAGCTACCACGCCGAGCTGTCGGCGCGGAACCGCCGTCTGCGGGTGCACTATTTGCTCGAACCCGGCTGGAAGGCCGATGCAGCCATCCAGGGGCTCGGCCGGACCAACAGGACCAATCAGGCCCAGCCGCCGCTGTTTCGTCCCATTGCCACCGACGTGAAGGCCGAGAAGCGCTTTCTCAGCACGATTGCGCGCCGCCTCGATACGCTCGGCGCCATCACCCGCGGTCAGCGTCAGACCGGAGGGCAGGGGCTGTTTCGGCCCGAGGACAATCTCGAAAGCATCTACGGCCGTGATGCTCTGCGCCAACTCTACCTGCTCCTGGTTCGCGGCAAGGTGGGTGGTTGCTCTCTTGAGATGTTCGAGAATGCGACCGGGCTGAAGCTCGTCGATTCCAATGGCATCAGGGATGACCTGCCGCCGATCACGACCTTCCTCAACCGTCTGCTGGCGCTCACCATCGCGCTGCAAAACGTGCTGTTCACCGCCTTCGAGCAGCTGCTGACGGCGCGGATAGAAGGCGCGATCACGTCCGGAATCTATGATGCGGGCCTGGAGACCCTTCGCGCCGAAAGCTTCGTGGTCACGCATCGGCGCACCATCTACACCCATCCCGCGACCGGCGCCGAGACACGGCTGCTCACGATCGTCCAGCGCGAGCGCAACCGGCCGCTCACTCTGGATGATGCCCTCGGCCTTCCGACGGATCGCCGCGCAGTCCTGCTGGTGAACGAACGTTCCGGCCGCGCGGCGGTGCAAGTCCCGGCTCCGAGCTTGATGCTGGACGATGGCGACGTCGAGCAGCGCGTCAAATTGGTCCGCCCGATGGAAAGCCACACTGTCCCGTCCAAGGCCATGGGCGAGAGCCATTGGATCGAGACAGGCCGTGAGCAATTCAGTGCAGCCTGGACAGCTGAGCTCAAAGACGTGCCGGAGTTCACCGAGAGCACGATCCACGTCGTCGCCGGACTGCTCCTGCCGATCTGGAAGCGGCTGCCAAACGAGTCGACCCGCGTCTACCGCCTCCAGACCGACGCCGGCGAGCGGATCATTGGGCGGAAGGTCTCGTCCGCCTGGGTCGCCAACGCGCTGTTGGGCGAGCGGCCGACGCTCAGGCCCGAGGATGTCTTCGCCGCCTTGCTCGAAGGCCGCGCGCTCGTCGAGCTTGCGCAAGGCCTGACACTGCGGCGCGTCCGCGTCATGGGTGCGCATCGCATCGAGCTCGCTGACTTTAGCGACTCCATGCGCGACCGCCTGCGGGCCTATGGACTGTTCAGTGAGATCATCTCCTGGAAGCTGCGCATGTTCGTGCCCACCGATGCAAGCGGGGCCGTCGTGCTTGGCAAGGTGCTCGAAGCCTACCCGCTCGAGCGCATCTGCGAACGCGAGGCCGCCTGATGCGGCGCGATGCTTTCGAACCGGCATGCCGCCTCGCGCGTGAGGCCGAGGCTGTGTGCCGCCACTCTCTTTCCAACCCCAAGAGCGAGGGAGGCCCCTGGCTGCCGGCCGATGTCCACACCACGCCAGGCCGCTCCTCGTTCGTACGATTCCACGAGTGGTGCAAGCGACCGGCCGGAAAGTGGACCGAACAGGGTGCGCGGCGGATGATGTTGCGCGTTTGCGCCTGCGTGCTGTTTCAGAGTCGATTGGCAGCTTCTGCGCAAGGGAGTGCCGGCGCAGTGCGGGAGGTTGCGTGATGTCCCGCGACGCTTCTGAACTGGCGCGCCGGCTCGCCCGTGATGCCGAGGCGGTCTGCCGCCATTACCTGTCCAATGGACGGCGCCAAGGCCGCTATTGGATCGTCGGCGACGTCTTCAATACGCCGGGCCGGTCGATGTTCGTCCGGCTCAGCGGACCGGAGTGCGGTCCCGGCGCCGCCGGGCATTGGCAAGATGCTGCCTCGGGCGAACATGGCGATCTCCTCGACGTGATCCGCGAGAGCTGCGGTTTCGTCGATTTTCGCGATGTCACAGGCGAAGCACGACGCTTTCTGAGCCTGCCGCGCGCCGAACCGCGCCGCAGCCCAAAGTCCGTTCGCACACCCGCCCCCGCCGGATCGGCTGAAGCGGCACGGCGGCTCTTCGCCATGTCGCAGCCGATCCGCTGGACGCTGGTCGAGACCTACCTCGGCAATCGCGGCATCAAGTCGGTCCACGATGCGGGCGCGCTGCGGTTTCATCCCCGCAGCTACTATCGCCCGGACGACGGCTCGCCGACTGAGACCTGGCCGGCGATGATCGCCGCCGTGACCGATCTTGCCGGTCGCATCACCGGCGCACATCGCACCTGGCTCGCGCCGGACGGCTCTGGCAAGGCGCCGGTCGACACGCCGCGACGGGCCATGGGCGGTCTTCTCGGCCATGCCGTGCGCTTTGGCGCGGCCGACGACGTCCTCGCTGCCGGCGAGGGCATCGAGACGATGCTGTCGCTGCGCTGTGCGCTGCCTGCCATGCCGATGGCCGCCGCGCTCTCGGCCAACCACCTGGCCGCCCTTCTGCTTCCGCCGACGCTGCGTCGGCTCTACATCGCCCGCGACGCCGATGCCGCGGGTGACACGGCGGTCGCGGCATTGACCCAATGCGCCGAAGCAGCAGGCATCGAGGCGCTCGTCCTGTCTCCGCGGACGGGCGACTTCAACGAGGACCTGCATGCCTTCGGCTTCAGTGCCCTGCGGGCGGTACTGCGCATCCAACTCGCGCCGCAGGATCTCGTTCGCTTTATGGTGTTCGCCGATGCCGGGGCGGTTTGACCGATCGACCCGCGGTGCCGCCGGTAATGGGGCAGATCATGTTGTGCTGTCGATCATGTTGCGGACGCACTCGGGTTTGGAAGGGCGCTACAGCGGGCCTTGCCCACCTCTGCCCAGATGCGCGGCGCACTTGGCAGCGATCTGAGGTGCAGCGACCGCGGCTACCGGATTTGGTAGGTCACCTTTGACCAAGGCAGATCAGTTGATGGTCGTAATCGACATGCGGCTTGTGCTACGCGACGCCTGATGAAAGGGGTATCTGATGGCGTGGCTATACATACTTCTGGCAGACGTGTTCGAGATCGCATGGCCCTTCGTTTTGAAGCGCTCGGTCGGGCTTTCGAAATGGACAACAGTTTTATCGGGCGTCGTCTTCGCTCTTCCTATTTTTCTTCTGTTGGGTGAATCCGTGAAGTGCTTGCCCGCTTCGACGGTTTACGCAGCCTTCGCCGGAATTGCGACCGTGGGGACAGCGATGGTCGGCATTGCGTTTTTCGGAGAGAGCGCAAATCTTGCTCGCCTCTGTTCTGTCATGTTGGTTGTTGTCGGTCTGGTCGGCGTGAAGGTCTTTTCGCAATAGTGTGCACTTGCACCCTTCGTGAACGGATCAAGACCATGGAGAACCGAATGCGGCTGTCGTGTGAGATCCAAGTGCGCATTTTGCCGCAGTTGGCGCGCTATGGAAAAACGCATTCCTGATGACAAGACTTGGAATGTCGCTCCCGCAGATACCCCGCACAAGACCCGCGTCCAGCCGGCTCTCATGTCGCTGGACTCGAAGGAAATCTGGTCGCTGATTCCGTCAGGGCTGGACACGATGGACATCGAGGCGGGATCTTTTGGGTCGCTCCTGCAGTGTCACCGGAAAAGCGATAGGGCAGGCGCTCATTGCTGCTGCCGAAGAGCGGCTTACGACACTCGGCTGCGTCAAAGTCATCTCCAGCTGGTCGAATCCAACTCAGCCTTGCGCGCACAGCTCGTGCCCGAGGATATCGCCCGGTTTCTAGCGCGTCCGAGGATCGCTATGGGATCGTCCCAGGCAATTTCAATTTGCGATCGTCATGACTGGTCATTGCGTGGGCTGCCTTTGCTAGACAGGGCCGCGCCCACGGCCTTCTAGAGGGCGATCGGACGGCAAGCGGCCCGGCCCGGCAATGGCTGCGGTGCGGCTATTTTCCGCCGGCGCTCATGCGCCTTTGCATCGCGAAACAAAATAGCCGCACCTCCGCCATCCTCCGCTTCGCTGCGGCCCTGCGCTTCCACCTGCGCCCTCACGGGCTTCGGCGGATTGATCGCTCCGGGTGCTGGTCCGTTCCGCCCGCCGTCTGGTGATCGCCACGAAGGCCGCGATGGGCGCGGCCGAACGGCAAAGGACCCCAAGCCATGACGACCGAACACGACGACAACCAGTTCGAACCGCCGCACGGCTCATCGCCGACCGATCATATCCTGAGTGAGCTTCAGCTCTATGGCCATCGCCCCTTTCACGACGAGCCTGACCCAAGGCCGCTCCCGGACGCCAAGGCCATCACAGGCGCGATCGCCGACATCTTTGATGCGCTCGTGGCGAGCCTGAGCGACACACGGCTTGAACCCGACCTCGAAGATCTACTCTGGTCGACCGTCAATCTCTTCCACCGCGCCACGGGTCGCATCGAGCGAGAACTCGACGACAACGAAAAAGCGCAGCAAAAGAGCCAGCGCGAGCAGAATGGATCGGAGGTGCGATCCGTGGAGCTGGAAAGGCTCACCGCCGAAGGCGTCACATTGATCGAACGTCGCAACGCCATGGAGCTGTTCCGCGATCTGGCGATTGATCAATTCGAGCTTCATACCGGCTCGCCCTGGCGCCCCCGTTCCGGGTCACTCGTCAATCATCGCACGCTCACCTCTGCGATGATCGACAGCCGCGATTTCCTGGCCGCCAAACGTCGCGCGGACACCGAGGCGTTGCTGCCGGCGGGACCCAAGATCGCGCTCACCGGTGGGCTCGATTGTAACGACGTCTCCCTGATCTGGGGCCGCCTCGACAAGGCCCATGCCAAGCACCCGGACATGGTGCTGCTGCACGGTGGCTCGCCGAAGGGCGCCGAGCTGATCGCCGCCAAATGGGCTGCTAACCGCAAGGTTCCTCAGGTCGCCTTCAAGCCGGACTGGACGAAGCACGGCAAGGCAGCTCCGTTCAAGCGCAACGACGCCATGCTTGCTATGCTGCCGATCGGTCTCATGCACTTTCCGGGCACCGGGATACAGGACAACCTTGCCGACAAAGCCAGGAAGCTCGGCATTCCCGTCTGGAAGTTCGGCGGCGCGTAAGCGCCGTCGCCTATCGGCACTTCTTCATCGAGGGCCAAGTTCGACAGCGCAGATCAGTGCAAATTCTCTGATGCGACCGATATAGCGCTCGAGCAGAACGCGTCGGTTCTGTCCGATTCGACGAACGAGGCCACACACTCGCCCATCGGCGCATTCTGCGCTATGATTCTCATCGCGCCGTGGTGGTGGTGGAAGGCGCGAGCGTCATGTCTTTTGTCGCGGAGCCATCACTATGCTTATCATCGCACTCGTCCTCAATATGCTTGGCATCGGCCTGTTCTGCTGGCTGGGTCTCACTCTTGCCGTCTACGCGCTGCCCTGTTTCGTTGCGCTTTCCGCAGGATTGGCGGCTGTTCACGCTGGCGCAAGCATTGCCTCCGCCGCTCTGGTCGCAATTCTTGCCGGTGCCGTGACCGTTCTCATCGGTCAAACTGCCTTAATCTGGGCGCGATCCACCTTCATGCGCGCGGTGATTGCCGCAGCTTTCACCGCCCCCGCGGCTGTCGCGGGCTATCACCTCGCCCATGGCGTAGCGCAAATCGCGATGCCATCCTCACTTTGGCAGGATATCTTCAGCTGGACCGGCGCCTTTGCCATCGCCGGCATGGCTTGGAGACGGATCACCAGCTTTGCCGGATCTCCGCGATCGGGCGAGGCTTTGTTGGAGGAACATCAGTCGCCCCTCTCGGCCGCGACGCGACAAGGATGAGCGTTGGGTCTCGACCGCTGAGCACGTGCGGTCCAAGCGTTGGTGGGCCGACGAGCTTGAGCGAAAGATAGCCGCGGCGTTGTCGGAGCGCTTGGCGCTTGGCGCTTGGCACCTGGCACCTGGCACTTGGCACCTGACCTCCCGGCGGAAGGCAGCCAGCCAGGGGCATCTCATCGCGGCTGGCTCACGGCAAACGCGATCGCCCTTTCTTCGCTTTTGCTTCCTTCTCTCCGCCTGAACGCAGCGACCTCTTGTGCAGCCCAGCCGAGCGGCGCCACACCTTCTTCCGGAGATGCTGTTCAGCGCACGGACCACCGGGCCTCTTGATGGCTCGATCTGGCCGAAGAGCGGCTGCGCCTCGATCGCCTGAACGCAACGCCAGCGGGGCGACTTTCTTCCCCTGGGCTACGCCCATTCCTCGCGCGGCAAGAAAGTCGCCCCGCTGGCGTCCTCCGCTGCGCTGCGGCCCGCGGGCGGGTGCGTCGTCGATCGTCTTCGGCCTGTAGATCGCCATCGAGGCGCGGTGGTCGCGGCTCGAAACAGCAAAGGAGAAGTAACATGGCTACCATCGGTTCTTTCAAGAAGGTCGGCAGCGACTTCCAGGGCGAGATCGTCACCCTCAGCCTCCAGACCAAGGGCGTCCGCATCGTGCCCGAGGCCAACCGCACCAACGAGAACGCCCCGAGCCACCGCGTCTTCGTCGGCCGGGCCGAAATCGGGGCCGCCTGGTCGAAGCGCTCCGAGGAGGGCCGCGACTATCTCTCGCTCAAGCTCGACGACCCCTCGTTCAACGCACCGATCTACGCCAACCTGTTCGGCGACGAGGACGGCGACGGCTTCAGCCTGATCTGGTCGCGGCCGCGTAAGAACGGCGACTGAGGCGCCAAAAAGCCCCGCCCGAGCTGCTCGGGCGGGGCTTCTCAATTCGAAGTAACTGCCAGTTCGGACGCATTGCGGCCGGGTCGAGCCGCTCCGCTCCCCACCGGTTATTCAGTCTGCCCGCGTCTATTGTTGGCATCTGTGCCAGACGACCGGATCAAAAGGTCCGCCGCCTCGACTCCTAAACTGCGCGCCAGTCCATCGACGACGTTGATGGCCCGCCGCTTAGCTGTTGCGTGTATGCGTTTGACTTCCTTGAACCGGTCTTCCTTCGCCCGCATATCTGTACGAGGAGATCTAGACGACCAGCATGAGGCATGCGGCATGGCCTTCCCGAAGCCCCATAACTTACCGGGGCAGTTGGAGCACTTCCAGTTCTAAGGACCTTTAAATTGTTCGGTTCTTCAATCTCCTGCACGATAGATCACCTTGCGCAGTATCCTGATATTTACAAGGTTTTCTATCATATAGGATTCATGAGCATGGAACCGCAACGCCAGGAGGATAGAGCAACTTCGCTTCTCCGGGCGCGGGGCATGATGCGCCTGTCCGAATTCCTCAACAAAATATCACGGCGGCAACCATTTCCCGGATGGAGCGTCGTTTGTTATGACTCTGCACTCGCCTTTCATGAACTGACAGACCATATCCCGCGCTCTGTGTGGATGGCGATCGGCCCGCGCGATTGGCGGTCCAAGATTACAAGTCCCCGTATTGAAATCGTGCGCTTCGGTCCCAAGGAGTTCGACAAGGGCGTTGAGCATCACACCATCGAAGGTGTCCCAGTGCCGATCTACACACCGGCAAAAACCATCATCGATCTATTCAAGGGTGGCCAGCGCCCAAAGGCATTCCATAACGCGCCCGCAGGCATCGCGCATGCCACGCAAGCGATGAAAGACGCTCTTCGACTGCACAAGGCGACACCTTCCGAAATCGCAGAGTACGCCGTCGATGCCGGCATATGGCAAAAAATCGTTCAACCGCGTTTTGAGACACTAACAATCGATGCGTAAGCCGTTGAGGAACGTCGGTGCTTCCGTCCGAGGCCGCCTCCTCAACGTTTCGAAAGAACGAAACGAGCCGTACGAGCTTCTGCTTACCCAATACGCGCTTGAAAGGTTGCTCTACCGGCTCAGCATCAGCAAGTACAAGGAGCAGTTTGCGCTCAAAGGTGCGATGTTGCTGCGCTACTGGCTCCATGATCGGCATCGGCCAACGCGCGATCTTGACCTGCTCGGCTTCGGCAAGAGTGGCCCACAGCTGACGCTTGGCTCTCCAAAGAACATTGTGAAACTCAAGCTGTCGATGGCGTGACGTTCGATACCGGCAGCCTTGAAGCCGATAGGGTCCGCGATGAGTCAGGCTATGGCGGGCTGCGCCTCAACGGCTACGCGACGATCGAGGGGGCGCGTTTGCGCATCGTCATCGATATCGGTATTGATGATGCTAAATTAGAGGTTCAGCCCTTCCGAAGGATAATCGCTGAAAGCAACCGCATCATCCGCGTGAACATGAATGTAGGCGTAACGCTCGAAGCCAGACGAGACAGTAAACTTCTTGAGCGCGTTGCGAATGGAGCGCTCGTCGTTTGCCAGATCGACAGCGTCGATCAATCCCTGCAATTGCGCATCCAATGTAAATTTATCCCCGTCTTTTTCTTATTGTTGTTGCAAGTATCGGCGAGATGCGACCTTCCTCGGCGGACGGGCATCACAATGCTCTCAGTCTTCTCATTCGATGGATCGTTTAGAGTGACTCGACGGAATTCAACGCTCGGTTTGTCGCTCGCGCGCGTGCAAGCTAGCGCAGCGCTTCCTTCATGCAGGCGAACCGGGAACTCGCACCTTCCATATTGGCCTATGGTAAGGACGGGAACGGGCCGAGGCTTATGAACCGCAGGCGTGTGCAGAGCATCAGTATCGATGTGTTCTCCCCTCGTCATCATTCGATTGGCTTGTAGCCATTTACCGCATGATCGAAGAATTGACTATATGCGTCGCGTTGTAGTTGCGGCATGCCAACTATGACATCCTGCATAAACTGCTCGAAGTGGCGGTGACCTGCCACTGAACTTTCGATAGGCGCCTTTGGCAAGCAAGTCTGCGTGGATTTGGACCACGCCGGTGCAGCGATCGGCGCCCATAGCGGAGGCGCGCCGAACACACAATTCGATGGTTCCCTGCTCGCTTTAGAGACTTGGCGGTCGTACCGGGCGTCGTTCCATCGATCATCAGCTTAGAATATCTTCAACATTCGCCCCAACGTCTTATGCGCAGCGATCACAGTATTTGCCATCAACATGGCGATGATCATTGGACCGACACCTCCGGGAACCGGCGTGATATTTCCCGAGACCTCGGAAAGCTCCGCGAAGGCCACGTCTCCCACTAGGGGGGTCTTGCGTTCGCCCCGTTCGGGCGCGTCAATCCGATTGATACCGACGTCGATGACGGTCGCGCCCCGTTTCACCCGGTCGGCCTTGACCATCTCCGGACGGCCGACCGCAGCGACAGAATATCGGCGGCGCGGCAGACATCCGGCAGGTTTTTTGTCCGCGAATGCGCCACGGTAACGGTGGCGTTGGCATGAAGCAGTAACTGCGCCATCGGCTTGCCGAAGAGGTTCGACCGGCCGATGAGCACTGCGTTGAGACCCGAGAGGTCCTCGCCATGTATGCGGCGGACCAAAATGCATGGCGCCGGCCGGCGTGCACGACACGAGCCCGGTTTCAAGATCTCCCGTCGCAAGCTTGCCGGAATTGAAGACGTTCAGCCCGTCGACATCTTTTTCCGGCAAGATCGACTGGATGATCGGTTCGCTGTCCAGATGTTTCGGCAAGGGCAGTTGCACAAGTATGCCATGGACGGTCTCATCGGTATTCAGGCTCTTCACGAGCGCCGCAAGCTCTTCGTGCGTGGTTTGTGCCGGCAAAGTCTGTTGAACCGAATTGAACCCGCACTCCTTGGCCATGCGGCTTTTCGCGCCGAGATAGGTGTGGCTTGCCGGATCGTCGCCGATGATGATGACGGCAAGACGGTCTTGACGCCGTTTTGCGCCTCAAGCCCCGCAGCGGCCAATCACAGAGGCGGCAACCTGCTTGCCGTCGATAACCTGCGCCATCTCAGCCCATCCTTTCAGAGGCATAGCTGCCAGGGCTCGCCGGGAAGACGATGGTCCGGTTGCCATTGATCAAGGTGCGGTGATGGATATGCGCATGGATGGCGCGGGCCAGCACCTGGCTTTCCACGTCGCGACCGATTGAGACGTAGTCCTCGGCGCTCTGAGCGTGCGTAATGCGCGCCGTATTCTGCTCGATAATCGGACCTTCGTCGAGATCTGCCGTAACATAGTGGGCCGTCGCGCCGATCAGCTTCACGCCACGCTCATAGGCCTGCTTGTACGGGTTCGCGCCCTTGAAGCTCGGTAGGAAAGAATGGTGGATGTTGATGATCTTGCCCGACATCTTAGTGCAAAGCTGATCAGACAAAATCTGCATATAGCGGGCGAGCACGACTAGCTCAGTGCCGCTGCTCTCGACGATCTCCACCAGCTGCGCTTCCGCCTGCGGCTTGTTCTCCTTCGTTACCTTGATGTAGTGGAAGGGAATGTCGTTGTTGACGACGAGCTTCTGGTAGTCGAAATGGTTTGAGACCACGCCGACAATGTCGATTGGCAGGGCGCCAACCTTCCAACGGTAGAGCAGGTCGTTCAGACAATGGCCGAAGCGGGATACCATCAAGAGCACCTTCATGCGCTTTGAAGTATCTAAGATCTCCCAGTCCATACCAAATGTATTGGCAACGGGCCTAAAGCCTTCGGTAAGAGCTGCACGCTCAACGCCTCGTTCGGAAATGAAGCTGATCCGCATGAAGAACATGTCGGTGTCGCGATCTTCGAACTGCGAACTGTCGACGATGTTGCAGCCATTTTCCGCCAGATAGGTCGAAATCGCGGCTACGATTCCCAGCACCGACTTGCATTTAACAGTCAAGACAAGCTTATTCGTCATAGCCGCTCCTGTTATTCTACGGCAAGGCGACCGCGAAAGCGGCGCAATGCTTGCGCTTAGGTGCCTGTTGAAATTAGCTATATTCCGCGCTCAGCTCGGCCAGCTCGTCCCACAGACTCTCCGCAAAACCTCGCAACACCATCAGCTCGAACCTGTCTTCTGAGATGCGGGTGATGTGGGTGGCGATGTGGCCGATCAGTGTCGTTGTCGCGTGGCCTACGGGGAAGGCGTTTAACGCAAGATCCACCGCAGTGCCCTTGGCCAGCACGGACGCCGCCTTTGCTCCCGCGATGGCTATACGGACTCGGCCCTGGCTTTGGTCAATGACGTCGGCATGCGGCTTCAGCTTCTGCACGATTTTTGCATGTGCCGCCGCCGAGATAGGCTCATCCCCGACGACGAACCACTGGCCGGGCGAAACGAAGCGTACGGCCAACGTCTCGGCTCCGAACGCGGCGCGGATCTTTCCGGAAAGATCGTCGCCTGCGTTTGCAGAAAGCACATGCAGCACGTGGCCTTCGGGAAGTGCCTGGAGCGTCACGCTGGTCGAGATCAGAGGGATCTTACCGCTGAGCGCTGCGCGGTGCTCGATCGCGAATGCGGACATCGGGACCTCAGACTTTCTGCTTTTCGTTGGTGGGATCGACGAACATAGGATGGCAGAGGCGGCCCGCTGTGTATTCGTTGCGAAGGCCGTCCCAGACATGCACGTCCTCGCCGTGGCGCGACGAGCCGCGCTTGACGAGCGCCAGGCCGATGGTGGATCCGACATGCGGCGAGTAACAGCTTGAACTTACATGGCCCTGGTCGTTCTTGAGCGTTGCCGCTGCACCCTTTTCGAGAATGTGCGAACCGCTGCGGAAGGATGTCTTGGGATCAAGCGGCACGACGCCGACGAGTTGATGCCGCGTTGGGTCGCTGAGACCCTCGCGTTCGAGCATCCGCTTGCCGATGAAGTCCGCCTTTGTGGACGAAACCATCTTGCCGAAGCCCAGATCGGCCGGCACGACCGTGCCGTTGATCTCGTTATGTGTGACGTGGCCCTTCTCGATGCGCAGCACCGACAGCGTCTCGACGCCATAGGCGCAGATTCCGTGCTCTTTGCCGACGTCCATCAGCGCATCGGCTACGGTTTCACCGTAGCCAGCGGGAACCGCCAGTTCGTAGGCCAGTTCGCCAGAGAAGGAAATGCGGAAGAGTCGGCCCGAAAGCCGGCCACCGAACAGCGAGACTTCCTTCGCGGCAAGGAAAGCGAACGCCTCGTTGGAAATATCCTCATCGATGATTTTCTGTAGGATAAGGCGCGACTTCGGCCCAGCGATCGCCATCTGCGCCCACTGGTCGGTCACGGAAGCAAGCCGCACGTCAAGCCCCGGCCACAACGCTTGTGCGCAGAATTCCAAATGATTCATGACGCCCGCCGCATAGGCGGTCGTGGTCGTCATGAAGAAGCGGTCGTCTTCGAGGCGGCTAGTGGTGCCGTCGTCATAAATGAAGCCGTCCTCGCGCAGCATCAGGCCGTAACGCGCCTTGCCGACGGGTAGTGTTTTGAAAGCGTTGCAATAAACGCGATCGAGGAATTCCGCAGCATCCTTGCCGGTGATCTCGATCTTGCCGAGCATCGAGACGTCGCAAAGGCCGGCATTGATGCGCACGTTCTTCACTTCACGGTCGACGCTTTCGCGCCGGGTCTTTTCGCCGGAAAGCGGGAACCAGGCGGAGCGGTACCACAGACCCGTCTCCACGATAGTCGCGCCATTCTTCGCCGCCCAGTCGTGCAGCGGGGACTTGCGTACCGGCTGGAAATGCTTGCCGTGCGCGGTGCCGGCGAGCGCCCCGAAGGAGACCGGACTATAGAACGGTCGGAAGGTGGTGATGCCAACGTCGCCGGGAGATACGCCGCGCGCCTCGGCCAGAAGGCCAATGGCATTGACATTGGAAAGCTTGCCCTGGTCCGTCGCCATCCCGTTGGTGGTATAGCGCTTGGCAAGCTCGACGTGGCCATAGCCTTCGCGAACCGCAAGGCCGATATCCTTGTGATGGACGTCGTTCTGGAAGTCGACGAAGGCCTTGCCCTTGACGCCGGGAATGATCCAGACCGGCTTGGTGGCAGCCGCGACGATGTCGCCTTCGACCGTGCCGAACGCGGCGCGTTCAGCCTTTATCTCCAGCTTGCTCAGCAGCGCCACAGCCTTTGCGGCTCCCCCCTCCAGGCAGGCGGCGAGACCGCTTGCGGTCGCGGCTGCACCGGCCAGAGAAAGCCCTTTTTGATCCTCTGCCGCTACGAACGCGGCTCTGGTATCCGACCATTGCGGCCTGCCGCCACGGTGGTAAGCGAGATGGATGACCGGGCTGAAGCCGCCGGACATGGCGAGCGCGTCGACGGCGAGCTTCTCCTTCCGGCCGTCCTGAATGATCGTGATGGAGGAGAGCGTCTTGCCGCCTTCGGCGTCGGGTACGAAGCCGCCGCTTACGATGCGCGCTGAACCCCGATACAGGCCTGCTGTCGCGCCCGAGCGGCGGCTGTCGATGATCGCTGCAAGCCGGACGCCAGCCTTTTCGAGATCGCGGGCCAGGGTGTAGCCGCTGTCGTTGGTGGTGACGATCGCCACCGATTTGCCCGGCGCCACGCCGTAGCGGTTGAGATAGGCGCGCATAGCGCCTGCCATCATCACCCCAGGAATGTCGCTGCCGCCGAAGACCAGTGGGCGTTCCTCAGCGCCGGTGGCAAGAATAGCCTGCTTTGCCACAATGCGCCAAAGCCGCTCGACCGGCACCTCGGCGCGTGGATCGCAAACATGCTTCTGAACCCGCTCGACGGCGCCGATGACGTTGCCGTCATACCAGCCGAACGCTGTTGTACGCGAAAGAAGCTGCACATTGGGCAGGCTTCCGAGCTCCGCAACCGCCATGCCCGCGAATTCGACCGCGGACACGCCGTCAATCGTCGTGGTTTCGGAGAGCAGTCCGCCGCCGATCATTGCATTCTCGTCGACAACGATGACGCGAGCGCCGGCGCGGCCGGCAGTCAGTGCTGCGGCAAGGCCGGTCGCGCCGGCGCCGACGATCAGCAGGTCGCAGTGAGCCCAGCACTTTTCGTAGCGGTCAGGATCGGACTCGTAGATCGCCTTGCCAAGGCCGGCGGCCCGGCGGATGAAGGGCTCGTAGAGCTTTTCCCAAAGGCCTGCCGGCCACATAAAGGTCTTGTAGTAGAATCCGGCGGAAAGGAAGGGCGACAGCAGGGTATTGAGCGAACCAATGTCGATGTTGAGCGAGGGCCAGCGGTTCTGACTCTGCGCGACAAGGCCCTCGTAAAGTTCCTGCATTGTGGCGCGGGTATTGGGCTCTGTACGCCCGCCCCGACCAATGGTCATCAGCGCATTGGGTTCGGATGCGCCCGACGAAAGAACGCCGCGCGGTCGGTGGTACTTGAAGGAACGGCCCATCAGCATCTGGCCGTTGGCAAGCAGGGCCGAGGCAAGGCTGTCGCCTTCGACGCCGATCATCCGCTTGCCGTCGAAAGTGAAAGATAGCGGCTTCGAGCGATCGATCAGACCGCCCTTGTCGAGACGATAGGACGTCATTTCGCCGTCTCCGTACGAGCGGCGGTGTCACGTGCGCCTGCAATCTCATGGGTCGCTGTGTCGCGCGTCACCACCAGCCAGCGGCGGCAGCCGGAGGTGTGGTGCCAATGTTCATCGTAGCGGCCTCGCGGATTCTCACGCAGATAGACATGGTCGAACCACGCTTCGCGACTGGCGTCCGCAGCAGGACGGGCGAGTGCCGCACCCTTCACTGTAAATTCTTCCTTGGGCCTTTGCCCGCAATGGGGGCAGGGGATGAGGCTTGCCATTTCGGTGTCCTTGCTTTCCCGAAAATCAGTGCAGATTTGGTTGGGCACCCTGGCCCTTTTCGTCGACCAGATACCCGCGCTCGAACCGGTCGAGACGCATTTCCCGCGTCACGGCGTGCGGTTCATTTCTGGCGATGAGGTGGGCGAAGCAGAAGCCGGAGCCGGGTGTTGCCTTGAAGCCGCCGTAGCACCAGCCAGCATTGAGGTAGAGATTGTCGATATGGGTACGGTCGATGATCGGCGTGCCGTCCATGCTCATGTCCATGATGCCGCCCCACGAGCGCAGCACGCGCACCCGTGAGATAGCCGGGATCATCGCCTTGCCGGCTTCGATGACGTGTTCGACGGTGGCGAGATTGCCGCGTTGGGCATAGGAATTGTAACCGTCGATGTCGCCGCCGAAGACGAGGCCGCCCTTGTCGGATTGAGAGACGTAGAAATGGCCGGCGCCGAAGGTGACCACGCAATCGATGAAGGGCTTCAGACCTTCGGAGACGAAAGCCTGAAGCACGTGGCTTTCGATCGGAAGTTTCATGTCCGCCATCGCGGCCACCTGGGACGAATTCCCGGCCACGGCAACGGCAAGCTTGCGGCAGCCGATGAAGCCCTTGGAGGTCTCGACGCCGTTCACCTTTCCATTTCCGCGGCGGATGCCGGTCACTTCGCATTCCTGGATGATGTCGACACCCATCGAGTCGGCACCGCGCGCATAGCCCCACGCGACGCCGTCATGGCGCACCGTGCCGCCGCGCCGCTGGATAAGGCTGCCCTGGATCGGGAAGCGGGCGTTGTCGAAGTCGAGGAAGGGAAGCATCTCCCTAACCTGCGTCCGGTCCAGCAAGTCGGCATCGACGCCGTGCAGCCGCATGGCATTGCCGCGCCGCACATAGGCGTCGCGCTGGGCGTCGGAATGGAAGAGATTCAACACGCCGCGCTGCGAGACCATGGCGTTGAAGTTGAAGTCCTGCTCCAGCCCCTCCCACAGTTTCATGGAAAGTTCGTAGAATGGAATGTTGCCTGGCAGCAGGTAGTTCGAGCGAATGATCGTCGTGTTGCGTCCAACATTGCCCGAACCGATGTAATTCTTTTCCAGGACCGCAACGTTGCGGATCCCGAATTCCTTGGCGAGATAATAGGCGGTCGCGAGACCGTGCCCGCCACCGCCGATGATAATCACGTCATAATGCGGCTTGGGCTTCGGGGCGCGCCATGCAGGCTTCCATGCCGTGTTGCCGCGAAGACCGTTCAGGAAAATGGAGATGGCTGAGTAGCGCATGGTGTGTTCCACGTCGTTCGGCCTTGTATAGCGACGATTTTCAGGTCAAAATTTCACAGGAGAGACACAAAAAGACACATAGCGGCCATGAGTCAGCCAAGCAGCAGCAAATTGACGCAAACCATGGGTTTCCTGTTGCTGCCCGGTTTTGCGCTGATGTCGTATGCCTCCGCGACCGAGCCTTTGCGCGCTGCCAACCTACTTGCCGGCCGGTCTCTCTACCATGTCAGGCCGCTATCCCTGGATGGAGCGGCGGTTGCGAGTTCATCGGGAGCCGTTGTCCCTTGCGAGCGTCTCGATCAATCGCCGCTGCACACGATTTTCGTCTGCGCAGGTGGCAACCCTTCAACCTCGGGATCTCCCGCGCTTTATGCGGCCCTTCGTTACCTGGCCCGAAGCGGCGTGCGGTTGGGCGGAATTTCAGGCGGACCTTACATACTGGCGGCAGCAGGGCTACTCGACGGGCGGGATTTTACCGTTCACTGGGAGCACGCGGCGGCTCTCATCGAGGCCTTTCCTCATCTTGCTCCAAGACAGGCCCGCTTCGTGCTCGACGGAAACCGTATCACCTGCGGTGGCGGGGTGGCGCCCCTGGACATGATGTATGCCCTCATCGCCGACCGGATGGGCGAAGATTTTGCCCGACGCGTCAGCGATTGGTATCTTCACACTGCGGTAGCCGAGCCGGCCGCGCCCCAGCGAGCTTCGGCGGCGGAGCGCTTTCGTGTGAACCACCCCGTCCTGCTGAACATTTTGGAGAAGATGGAGGCTGCGATCGAGCAGCCGCTGGATCGTAGCCAGATGGCCATCTACGCGGGCGTCAGCCAGCGCCACCTAGACCGCCTTTTCTCCGAACACCTGAATGCAGGATATTCGAAGGTCTATCGAAATTTGCGCCTGGCTCACGCGCGACGATTGCTGCAGCAGAGCCCGCTTTCCGTTTCAGAGATCGCGCTCGCCGCGGGTTTTTCCAGCGCATCACACTTTTCACGCGTCTATGTAGCCTTGTTCGGTAAGACCCCAAAAAACGAGCGCCGACCGTGTTTAACTGCCTCGCGATCTAACGTTTAGAGATTGTTGAATGGGGCTGGGATGACTCCCGCCGATACCGTCGCCGGATCGAGTTCTTCCTCGGTGATATTTTTTGAACTTTTGCTCACCACGGCTCGATGAGAGCACGGTGATACCGTCGAGAAACTGAACTATGTCGCTGGACTGTCGACAAGATTCTTGCGGCACTCACCCATGTTGTTTGTGTATCGGGCTTTCACATGCATTGAGCCGCGCGCCTGGAGCTATGCCCGCCAAACGGCAACTTGCCAAGTATGAATAGGCGCCGCAAAGGAGATGCCCTCGGTCAGGCACCCCTTCAATTAAGCTCCATGAGTCGTTCAGCGGCATGCACCGCGTCATACCGGTGTAGTCGGCGAGATACACAGGAATGTAGCATTTATTTATTTACCGCTTCAGAAGCGCGGAGTTGCTTCGGCGTTCTCGCAGCTGTTGCGTAACTTCAAAAGAGACTAGCTCGCTAAGCCCGATGATCTGGTGCTCGATCTCGCCTCGACAATTGCTACTCTCATCCACGCAAATTCATGGGTTGGCTGATTATGTCGGCTGAGTATCGCGATGGCCGAGACGCCGGGAGATCGCCGCCGCCGCATTCACAACAAGAGGCGCCAGCTGCCGTTCACTTTGCTGAGTAAAATGAAAGACCGGCATGGTGACGGCAATTGCGGCGGTAGCTCGTCCCCTCCGATCGTGGATGACGGCCGCGATAGAGGCGATCTCGGGAATAAACTCTCCCACATTCAGCGCATATCCTCGGTCGCGAATGTAGCACAGCTCGCGTTCTAGCGCGCTCGCCTCAGTGATCGTGCGGTCCGTATAGGATTCGAGGCCGAGTGCCAAAACCTCTTCCAGGGTCGAGCCAGGCATTTGCGACAGCATGGCTTTTCCAGTAGCCGTGCAATGCGCTGGGTTGCGACGCCCTGGTGCAGCGACATGCTTAATCGACCCGGGGCCAAGTACATGCTCGATGTTGATTGCCTCCGTCTTGTTCCAAAGGCTTAGTGAGGCCGTTTCCATCGATCTGTCGGCAAGCTCCTCGAGATAGGGTCGCGCCACACTGACTACGTCAAGCTCAGCAAGAAGTCTGCTCGCTAGCGCGATCAGCTCAACTCCGAGAACAAACCGTCCAGTTTCGGCGTCACGTTCGACAAATCCGTTGTGCTCGAGAGTCGCCAGGGTCCTTGAAACTGCGCTTACATGCTTTCCCAGCCTGCGCGCGATCTCGTTTACGCCGATCGACCTCTCACTCGCGCCGACAACCCTCAGCAGATCCAACGCGCGTTGCACGGTCGTAACCTCACCGCGGGCTCGGTCGCGATCGTGGTTTTTGCCAGAATTCATCGAAAATACCTCAGCTCCACTTGACAGGCATTCATACGCCTGTCACATTATGCAACAGCGTTGCGTTATTTGCAACATGTTTGGGGGGGGCGGATGGCCGGCGGTGAAGCGCTGCGATTAGAGAGGCTTGGTAAGCAGTACGGCGGCGTACAAGCGGTCCATGACGTCTCGGTCCAGATTGAGCCTGGCGAGTTTGTTTCATTTCTCGGGCCTAGTGGATCCGGCAAAACGACCACGCTGATGATGATCGCGGGGTTCGCGACGCCAACCGCTGGTCAGATCTTTGTCGGTGCTCGACCCCTAACGGGGCTGCCCGTGCACAAGCGCAATATCGGAGTCGTGTTCCAGAACTACGCGCTGTTTCCCCATTTTAACGTTTTCGAGAACGTGGCGTTTGCGCTGAAGATGCGCGGAGTATCCGGGTCCGAGCTTCGCGCCGGTGTCGCTGAAGCGCTCGAGCTTGT